>JAUSID010000224.1 GCA_030648295.1 Opitutaceae bacterium
CTCGTGCGCGGCGCGGCGCAGTTCGGCGAGCCGGGTGTGATGATGGTTTTCGAAGAAACGGAAGCGGAGTTGAAGGCCAACGTCGCGTCGCTCGGCTTTGATCTGACGGGCCTGGTCCGGCGCAAAAAAATCGTCATCGACTACGTCCACATCGAGCCGGGTGAAATCCAGGAGACGGGCGAGTATGACCTGGAGGGCTTGTTCGTCCGGCTGAATCACGCGATCGATTCCATCGGCGCCAAGCGCGTGGTGCTGGACACGCTGGAAGCGCTGTTTGCCGGCCTGCGCAACGAGGCGGTCCTGCGCGCCGAACTGCGCCGGCTCTTCCGCTGGCTCAAGGGCAAGGGGGTGACCGCGGTCATCACGGCCGAGCGCGGACGCGACCAGCTGACCCGCCACGGGCTGGAGGAATACGTCTCTGACTGCGTCATCCTGCTCGATCACCGGGTCGATGACCAGATTGCCACGCGGCATCTGCGGGTCGTAAAATATCGCGGCGCGCTGCACGGCACCAACGAGTTTCCCTTTCTGATCGGCGAAGACGGGTTGAGCGTGCTGCCGATTACGTCGCTGGGGCTGAATCACAAGATCTCGATCGAGCGGATTGGCACCGGCATCCCGCGGCTCGACGCGATGCTGGGCGGGCGGGGTTTTTTTCGCGGCAGCAGCATTCTGCTCTCGGGCACGGCCGGCACCGGCAAGACCATCGTGGCGGCCAACTTTGCCCACGCCGCCGGCCGGCGCGGGGAGCGCACCCTCTTCTTCTCATTCGAGGAATCGCCCAACCAGATCATCCGCAACATGCATTCCATCGGGTTGCGCCTGGAGACTTTGGTCAAGCGCGGCCTGCTGCGATTTCACGCGGCGCGGCCCTCGCTCTACGGCTTGGAAATGCACCTGGCCACGATGTTCAAGGAGATCACCGCGTTTCAACCCCACGTCGTCATCATGGACCCCATTACCAGCATGATGGATGCAGGCACCCCCTCCGAATGCAGAGGAATGGTGACGCGGCTGGTTGATTATTTGAAGGCCGGACAAGTCACCACGCTCTTCACCAGTCTGACACAGGGCGGCCACGCGCTGCAACAAAGTGAAGCCTCCATGTCCTCGCTCATGGACTCCTGGCTGTTGTTGCAGGACGTCGAAGGCAACGGCGAACGCAATCGCGTGCTTTACGTGCTCAAGGCGCGTGGCATGTCGCACTCGAACCAAATCCGCGAGTTCCTGATTTCGGACCGGGGCGTTGACCTCGTGGACACCTACATCGGGGTCAGCGGCGTGTTGACCGGCTCCGCCCGCGTGGCGCAAGCGGCCCTCGAAAAAGCCGACGTGCTGGCCAACCAGCAGGAAGCCGCCACGCTCAAGCGCGAAGTGGAGCGCAAACGCGCGGCGCTCGAACAGAGGATCAGCGGGCTGCGCACCGATTACGAATCCGAAGCCTTGGAACTGCGGCGCATTGCCGAACAGGTCGGCACGCGCACTTCCGTGCTGGGCACCGAGCGGGCGGCATCGGGCCTCTTGCGCCAGGCGGATATCAAGGCGGCGGCCAGCACACGGGGCAGGTCCAGACATGGGAGGGAAAACTGATGAAAACCAAAACGGTGAAGCGACGTGCCTCCGCTTCGCGCCGCCGGCCCGGCAAACTCTGGCAACTGCGCCTCTACGTGATGGACGAGACGCCCAAATCGCAGACCGCGCTCTCGAATCTAAAGAAGATTTGCGAAACCCACCTCAAAGGCCGCTATCGGATCACGATAATCGATCTGTTGAAGCAGCCGCACCTGGCCAGGGGCGACCAAATCCTGGCCGTTCCCACGGTGGTGCGCAAATTGCCGGCACCCGTGCGAACCGTCATCGGCAACCTTTCCGACTTCGATCGCGTGCTCGTCGGCTTGGATCTGCGCGCGGCCGATTAACCCGGACTCCCCGTTGAAAACAAACAAGACCAGCCGCGCCACCCGCGCCTTTGAAAAGGCCATGGCCGCCAGGCCCGAGGGAAGGCACTTCCTGCGACTCTACGTGGCGGGGGCCACCACCCGTTCGCGTCAAGCCCTCCGGCGTGTCTATCAACTGTGCGAAGCGGAACTGAAGGATAAGTACGACTTGGACGTGATCGACGTCTATCAGCAACCCGAGATGGCGCGCGACAACCAGATCGTCGCTACTCCGACGCTCGTTAAGGAATTTCCACTGCCGGCGCGCCGTTTCATCGGCAATCTGGCGAACATCACCCGGCTGTTCGGTGAGTTGGAGTTGGTGACAAAAGTTGAAACCGCATTGTGAAAACCAAGCGGGAACAGCTCGCCTCCGGCCGCGCACCCTCCCGCTTGCCGGGCCGAGACCATTCTGGCGCGGCGAAGGCCGGCGAACTCGCCGAACTCCGCGTGCGCCTGGCTGAAGCGAAGGAAACGCTCCGCGCCATTCGCACCGGCGAAGTGGACGCGGTGGTGACCGCGGGCAAAGAGGGCCTCCGGGTGTTCACGCTGGAAGGCGCCGGGCACGCCTACCGCTTGCTCATCGAATCCATGAACGAAGGGGCGCTGACGCTGACGACGGACAAGCTGATCGTCTACGCCAACCAGTGCTTCGCCAAAATGGTCAGATGCCCGCTGGGGCAGGTGATGGGCAGTTCCTTTCGCCGCTTTCTCTCCGCCGAAGACCGGGCCACCCTCCGCTCACTCTTCAAACGGGCCGGCCACTCCGGGTCCAAAATCCAGGTGCAGCTACACGCCAGCGACGGTTCGCAAATGGCCGTGCAAATCTCCATTCGCCGAACCGCAAAGGATGGCATCAACCGCGCAACCATCGGCATGGTGGTGACGGACCTGACGGAGGCCCGGCGGACCGAGGAACTGCTGCGGGCGTTGACGCATCGCGTGGTGCAAGTGCAGGTAGACGAGCGCGGGCGCGTGGCCCTCGAATTACACGACGACATTACCCAGCTTCTTTGTGCCATCCTCTTTCGCAGCCAGGTGTTGGCGGACACACTTTCGGTGCGCGACGGGCCATCGAAAAGAGAGGCGATGCAGCTTCGCGAGTTGGCCGGCAAGGCGGCCGAAGAAGTGGAGCGCATCTCGCGCAATCTGCGGCCCAGTGTATTGGGCCAGCTGGGTCTGGTCGCCGTCATGCACGCAACCAGCACGGAGTTCGCGGATCGGACGGGCGTGTCAGTCAAGCAGGCCTGCGTAGAGTTGACCGCGCGGCTGCCGGCCGACATCGAGTTGGCGCTTTACCGTATTCTTCAGGAAGCTTTGAGAAACGTGCAGAAGCACGCCCGCGCACGCCACGTGACGGTGCAACTGGCGACGCAGGACGACTTGGTGCTGCTGACGATCAAGGACGACGGGATCGGCTTCGACTCAGATCATTTTTCGGCCAGACGAAAAAGAAGGGGCGGCCTTGGTCTGCTCGGCATGCGCGAGCGAGCGACCTGCGTGGGCGGCACCCTCACGATCAAATCCGGTCGCCGCGCCGGCACGGAAATCGAGGTGCGCATTCCCTTGGCGCCAAGGGCCACGGCAGTCGGCCGAAGTCGATAATGACGCGGTCATTCCGAAACCGTCAGAATCACGACGGGGATGTCGCGCGTGCGCTCGTCGGCCTTGACGCGTCGCAGGAACTCCAACCCCGACATCTGTGGCAGGTTGGGACCGAGCATAATCAACTGCGGCCGCACCGGCTTCCGCCTGGCATACCGGCCGGTGCCGAACAGGGAGTCCAACCCAGCCTCCGCGTCGTGGACGATCCTGAGTTTCGCCCACTTGAACGCGCGCGCCGTCATGGCCGCATCCCCCGCATTGTGGTCCACCAGCAAAATGTCCTGCACCTCAGTTGGCGCCGTCGCCGCGCCGACGCGAAGCCGGGTTCCAGGCCGCGCGGTGGTATATGCGAACAGATTTCCAACGGTGATTTGCAGTGCCTTCGCCAGATGCGCGACGGTCCGCAGCGTCACGTTACGCACCCCGCGCTCGATGTCCGCGATGTAGGTGCGGTGCATGTCGGCCCGCCACGCCAGTTCCTCCTGCGTAATCCCCAACTGGCGCCGACACGCCCGAATGACTGAGCCGAGCCTCATTTGGATGTCTGCGTCAGTCTTTGGAACATGGTGTTTTTTTGCCACTCGGCCGAGTGTAACAGCCTGCACAATAGACTATAAGTGACAATCGAACGGCAGGGTTGTGATCCGAACGTTGCGCGCGCACACCGAATTGATGCGGTTGGCAAAGATGCCACCGCCCTTCATCGATGTCGCGGCACCGTCTCGAACAACCAGGCCCGCTGCGCTGCTGGCCTGCCCCTGAAGCAACTTGAAGTCCGTATTAGCGTGATGCCGATGTCGTTCTCTGCGCTCAGCCGGCCACAGGCGCTAGTGACGCCGTCGGTGAGAAACTGTCAGGACCACGACGGGGATGTCGCGCGTGCGCTCGTCGGCCTTGACGCGTCGGAGGAACTCCGACCCCGGCATCCGGGGCAGGTCGAGAACGAGCATAATCAACTGCGGCCGCATCGGCTTCCGCTTTGCATACCGGCCGGTACCGAACAGGTAATCCAACCCGGCCTCTCCGTCGCGGACGATCCTGAGTGGATTCGCCAGCCCCGCCCGCTTGAACGCGCGCGCCGTCGCCGTTGCCGCCGCCGCGTGGTGCTCCACCAGTAAAATGTTCCGCACCTCCTCCGGCGCGGGTTCCTCGCCGCCGCGCGGTGCAGATCCAAACGGCGCAGTCACATGCGCGAACAGATGACCAATGGTGATCTCCAGCGCCTTCGCGACGTTCGCGACGCTCCGCAGCGTCATGTTGCGCGCACCGCGCTCGATGTCTGCAAGGTAGGTGCGATGCATGTCGGCCCGCCACGCCAGTTCCTCCTGCGTAACCCCCAACTTGTGCCGACACGCCCGAATGACTGCGCCGAGCCTGGTTTGGATGCCTGCGTCAGCAGCTAGTACATGATTCCTTTTTATCGCTTGGGTTTTGTTTGTCTTATCAGCCATTGCAATAATTTCTGCAACTATGAGCGCTAATCGGAATCGTCGCTAGCCTGAATTTCACGGATGAGAGGCGATTTTCGCGGTTTTTCGATTTCTGTGCGACGTAACCCGCAGTCCCGCAAGCCGCGCGTTTTCCAAACGCCGCCAGTGGAGACCTGCTCTCTTCCCGACCGCGGCGCAGCGATGCTATTGTCGTCGGCGAGCTCGAATGTTTCTGCGCTTCAACACCCGCAAGAAGGACGGCAAGGTGCACCGCTACTGGAGCATCGTCGAGAACCGCCGGCTGCGCAGCGAACGGGTCACGCAACGCACCGTGTTTTACCTGGGCGAGATCAACGACACGCAGCAAGCGGCCTGGCGCAAGCAACTCGAAGCGTTCGACGAGACGACCCAGCGCCCCGAACAAATCGCGCTGTTCCCCGCAGACCGCGCGATTCCGTCCGACGTGCTCAACGGCCTGCACGTGAAGTTGTCGGAGCTCACGCTCGAGCACCCGCGCGTCTTCGGCGATTGCTGGCTGGCCTGCCGCCTCTGGGATGAGCTGCGCCTGGGCGAGTTCTGGCGCGAGCGTCTGCCCGCGGGCAAAGCCGAGGTGCCGTGGGTCAAAGTGCTGGAGCTGCTCGCCGTGCGCCAGCTCGTCGCTCCCGGCAGCAAGTGGCACCTGCACCGCCGCTGGTTTCTGGCCAGTGCGATGGATGAACTGCTCGATGAGGACTTCGCCGTCGCCGCCAAGAACCGCCTCTACGAGTGTCTCGATATAATTGATCCGCACCGCGCCGCGCTCTTCACCCATCTGCAGGCGCGCTGGAAGGATCTGTTCGGCGCCACCCACGATCTGCTGCTGTACGACCTGACCAGCTCCTACTTTGAAGGCGAGATGGCCGGCGCGCCCAAAGCCCGGCACGGCCACAGCCGCGATCACCGCCCCGACTGCCGCCAGATCGTCCTCGCCGTGGTGCTCACGCCGGAAGGCCTCCCGCTCGCCTACGAAATCATGCCGGGCAACACCAGCGACAAGACCACCCTGCACGCCTTCCTGCAAAAAATCGAAGCGCAGTATGGCAAGGCCGGCCGAATCTGGATCATGGATCGCGGCATTCCCACCGAAGAAACCCTCGAGCAGATGCGCCGCAGCGATCCGCCCGTCGGTTATCTCGTGGGCACGCCCCGCGCCCGCTGGGAGCAGTTTCGGGCCGACTTCGAAAAACTGCCCTGGCAAAAACTCCGCGCCACCATCGAGGTGAAACTGCTCGCCCGCGGCGACGAAGTCTACGTGTTGGCCAAGAGCAGCGGCCGCCACGCGAAGGAGCGCGCGATGCGCCGGCGCAAACTGGCCCGGCTGCTGCGCACCCTGCGGGCCCTGCGGCGCACGCGCGAGCGTCCATGGAAGCGTGATACGCTCCTGCACAAGCTCGGCGCCGCGCACAAAACCGCGGGCAAGGCGTGGAGTTTCGTCGCGATCACGCTCCCGGCCGCGGGTGAACCGGTGAGCCGCGCCACGTTTCGCTTCACGCTGTTGAAAGACAAACTGCGCGAGGCCGAGCTGCGCGACGGCCATTACCTCCTGCGTGGCTTTCGTGCCGGCGACACGGCCGGCCCGCTCTGGGAGCGCTATATGGAGCTGGCCGAAATCGAGGCCGCGTTCAAAACGCTCAAAAGCGACCTGGAGCTGCGCCCCATCCGCCACCACCGCGAGCGACGGATCGAGGCGCACATCCTCGTGTGCTTCCTCGCCTATTGCCTGAGCGTGACGCTGCGCCGGCGGCTCATGGCCCACGCACCTGGCCTGACGCCGCGCGCCGTGCTCGAGTCGCTCGCCGGCATCCTCATGCTCGATGTGCACCTGCCCCTGGCCGATGGCCGCGAGCTGGTGCTGCCGCGCTACACGCAACCGGAGCGCGAGCATCGCTTGATCCTGGAAAAACTCGGCTGGGAGCTGCCGCCGCAACCGCCGCCGCGCATCCGCTCGGCCCAAGTGAACAAAACGGACCGCCCGCATCGCGATACAAACTCAGAAATGTAGTGGAGACCTTTCCGGACGCTGGTCTGTCCACCAATAGCTTACCGATCCGCCCACCCCTCATCCGTGAAATTTAGGCTAGGACAAAACCGCTTCTGCGGTTTTGTGGAACTCCCGGACCTGCGGCACAAATGCGGGCCGGAGGCCCGCGCTCCCAGGGATACCAACGCGCAGCGCTGGCCAAGCAGCCTGTCGACGCGGGCTGCTCGTTCGCGCGAATAACTTCAGCTCGCGACAAGACTTCAAAGCGGGACCGACAGGCTGCTACGGCGTCACCTGCATGATTCCGTTCATGATCACCCAGTGGCCCGGGAAGGTGCACACGTACGGATAATTTCCCGGGTCCTTCGGCGCGGTGAACCGCATCACCACGCTGGTGTTCGGATCGATCAGCTTCGTCGCGTGCAGCACCTTTTCGGAATTCGGAACGAAATTTCTCTTAATTCCGTCCGGGTCCTTCGCCATTTCGTTGCCCGCCATTCCCACCTCCTCCAGCGCGCCCGGCCTCACGATGACGAGATTGTGCTGCATGGCGTCCGGGTTCCGGAACACGAGTTTCACCGGCTGACCGGCCTTCACCTCGAAGCGCGTGACATCGAAGAGCATTCGCTCCGGCACGGTCGCGATCTCAATCGTCTTCAGGTTGCGCTGCTGATCGAAACGCGTGTCGGCCGGGCTCGTGGTCTGGACGCCCGATCGATTGCGCGCTGGTTGGGTCTGCGCCTTGATGAATTTCGGAATTTCCGGGTGCGCGGCCACGTAGGCCTCGTTGCCGTTCCAGTGCCGGGCAAGCGCCTCCGATTCAAGTGACGTGCGGATGGCATAACGCAGGTGCGAATCGGCCGGCTTTGCCAGCACACCGAGCACCGCGTCGAGCGCGCCCGCCGTGCCGATGTAGCTGGCGGCGATAACCGCTTCCATCCTCACCAATCCGCTCTCGTCGTTCGCCGCTGCGCGCAATCGTTCCAACGCTGACGGCATTTGCGCGTGCCAGTAACGCAGTTGCTGCGTCGCCGCGGCGCGCGCATCCGGCATTTCGCAGCCCAGCAACTCTTCGAGCAGCCGGGTGTTCAACGCGCCCATCGTCCGATAGGTCCAGAGTGCCTCCAGCTGATGATGACGAAATCGCGGATCCTTGGGATCAAGGGCCGCGACCCAGGCGGTGAGCGCCCGCGCGACCTCCGCCCGATCCCGCCCGGCCAGTTCACGCTTCGCCAGATCGCGATGCCGGTACGGCGCCGCCTTCAATAAATCGAGCAGCGTTGTGATGGACGCCCCACTGAACACCGGCGCCGCCGGCAGCGGCGCGCCCTTGGGCACCAAACGCCAGATCCGGCCCGATCGCCGATCGCGGCGCTCGTCGCGCAGCGAATACTGCATGTGTCCCTTGATCGGATTGTACCAGTCGCAGATGTAGAGGTCGCCGCGCGGCCCGAATTTCACGTCGACGGGGATGAAGCTCAGGTTGGTCGAGAATATCATGTCCGTCACATAGCGCTCCTCGAAGTGGTCGCCTTGCTGGACCCACTCATGGATTTCGATCCGGTTCGTCGGCTTGTAGCGCGCCTTGATCATTCCGCCCTGCATTTCCTTCGGCCAGATCGCCGCATCAACAAACTCATGTCCGCAGGTGCCGGAGTACGCCGGAAGCGCGCCCGCGCCGACGTGCTGTTTCGGGTACGGCGGATTGGTGGCGTGAAACGCGTTCGCATAAATCGGATGGCTCGCCACGTGGCGGCCCCAGTCGTCGAACGCCACGCCCCACGGATTCGTGTTCGGGTAGCTGCCGAACGCCGTCAGCCGCTGCGTGTCGGTGCGCAGCCGGAACCACGACGAGTTGTCGGACCGCACCGGTCCGTACGCCGTCTCGACCTGCGAATGCAGGAAGATCGATTCCCGGAAAAGCAGGTCGCCGTCCGGCGTGCGGATGAAATCGTGCAGCGAATGATGCGAGTCCTCGGTCCCGAAGCCGGTGAAAATCTGTCGGCGAAAATCCGCGCGGCCATCACCATCCGTATCCTTGAGAAACGTGAGATTCGGTTGCTCCGAAACGTACACGCCGTCGTCCGCGAGTTCGAAGCTCAGCGGGATGTGCAGGTTCTCCGCAAACACCGAACATTTGTCGGCCCGCCCGTCCTGATCCGTGTCCTCGAGGATCACGATGCGATCGGCGGGTTCGCGGCCCGGATAGACGTGCGGGTAGGTCGTCGAGCAGCTGATCCACAGCCGGCCCTTCGTGTCCCAGCGCATCTGGATGGGTTTCGCCACCTCGGGGAACTCCTCCTCGGACGCGAAGAGATTCACCTCGAACCGCGGATCGATCTTGAACGCCGCCAACTCGGCCGCCGGCGTCAGCCATTCGTTCGCGCCCCGGCTGGCGAGCGGCGGCGGCATCGGCGGGACATTCGAATCGTCAACGCGAGCGCCGCGGCTTGTCTTGCCCGCGGCCACTTCCCAGGTGCGTTCGTCGCGATTCTGCACCATCACATCGAAACCGCGCATCGCCGGCAGGAAATCGAGGTAACCATAATCCTTGTTGCGACCGCCGGTGTAATAGAAGCCATTGAGCGGCCGGTAGCGGCGGAAGAACTGCCGGTTCTTGTCCGCCACAAGCGTGACGAGTCCGGGGTCGGCGTTCGGACGCTCGCGCCCGAACACGGCCCTGAACAGCCGGTCCGCGAACATGGCGTACCCCGTGTCCTCCAGGTGCACGCCGTTGAACGTCAGGTCCGTTTTCGGATCGTCGAGCGCCGCCTTCGTCGCCTCGAAGACGTTCGCGAAACCGACCTTCTGCTCCGCCGCGACCTCGGCCATCGCCTCGGTGTAGGCGCGCAGCCTCGCATTGTTCATGTCCGCGGCGGGAACGCCCTTCACATTTTCATTGGCGATGGGTGACACCAGCACGATGCGCGGACCCGTGTGGCCGTTGTAGGCGCGTGTCTTCAGCCCGCCGAGAAACGTCGCGAGCCGGCGGCGGAAGTCCGGCAGCCGTTCGATGCCACCGAACGATTCGTTGAACCCGAACGCGGCGAAGATCACGTCCGCCTTCTGGACCGCAAGGTGTTGATGCAAATCGCCGAAATTCGCCGGCCGTGGCATCAGGTCCACCTCGTCCGCCGACCATGCGAGCGTGCGGACGACCAGCTTCAACTCGGGGTTCGCCACCTGGAGCGAGGCCTCGAAATGCGGATAATCGGCGCCGCGATCGAACAGCGTGTTGCCGATGAACACCACCCGATCGCCGGGTCGGAGTGCGAGCGGCAGCTGCGTGACCACTGGTGTCGTGGTTTTCGGCTGCGGCGCCTTGTCGCCGTAAATGCCGAACTTCCAGAAATCCGATTCGGGCGCGACCGCGGTTGCCGTGGCGGTCGCCGCCGTGACGGCTAAATGGTCGTGCGCATTCGGCGGAGTGGCGGCGCGCGCCAGCGCCACCGCGCCGAGCGTCGCCACGAGGACGTGAACATTGCAGGTCATGGAGGGGGAAAAGCTGCCGCCGGTTTTCGGGGCGCAGCCAAGGCAGGGAAGAACCCGCGCCGGGGCAAACCCGTTCTCCATCCAGCTGGCGCTTTCATTGCCCACGCTGGCCAACCATCAGCCTCGAGCGGCGAGAGCAGGTTTTTCAGCGCGAAGCGGTTCGCTTCGAAGACATGCGCGGGCCGGGCGGGGTTATTATCTTGTCGCAGCGAGCGGTGCACCATTTCCTCACTGCGCCCCTCGGTGATATTGCGCCTCCAGCCCGATCACCGGACCAACCGAACCTCAACCTCGGCACTGCGTGCCTGCACGGCGCCGACGCCACCGCAAAGGCGCATGCCGGTAAGACTACCCCATGAAGACCAAGCGACCAATCGGCTCGTTGCTTACGCTCAGCCTCGCCCTGCTCACCACGTTGCCGTGCGCCGCCCAGGCGGTGGCAAATGGCACGATTGAAGGCCGGGTTTTGAACCTGCGGAACGGCGAGTACCTCGAAAATGCGCGCGTGACCGTGGAAGGCACCGGGCTCGAGGCCTTCACCGACACGACCGGCCAATATCGTCTTACGAACGTGCCGGCGGGTACGGCACGCGTCCGCGTTTTCTTCACCGGCCTCGATGTGCAGAGTGCGATCGTCGACGTTGGGCCGGGTGCGGTGGCGCAGCGCGATTTCAACCTGGAGACGGGCCAGCGCCCCGGCACGACCAGGGACGACGTGGTGAGGCTCTCGCAATTCGTGGTCGGCGCCTCCCGGGAAATGGACGGCGCCGCCATCGCGATCAACGAGCAGCGATTCGCGAACAGCATCAAGAACGTCGTCGCCGCCGATGAATTCGGCGCGGTGACGGACGGCAACGTCGGCGAGTTCCTGAAATTCCTCCCCGGGATGGCGATCAACTCCGTCGGCGGCGAGGCGCGCACGTTCATGCTCAACGGCGTCCCGCCGAACAACGTGCCGATTACGATTGGCGGCTTCAACCTGGCGGGCGGCGCCGGCTCGAGCACGTCGCGTCGCGTCGAGCTCGATCAGGTTTCGCTCAACAACATCTCGCGGATCGAGGTGCTGCACTCGCCCACCCCGGAATCGCCCGGCTCCGCACTCGCCGGCTCGATCAACATGGTTCCGCGGAGCGCCTTCGAGCGCTCGCGCCCGGTGTTCAACGGCAGCGTTTACCTGCTCATGCGCGACAACGCTCGCGATTTCCACAAGACACCAGGCCCGATCACCGGCAAGACTCGGAAAATTTATCCCGGCTTCGACTTCTCATACGTCAAGCCGGTGAACGATCGTTTTGGTTTCACGCTTTCCGGCGGCAACAGCACGCAATACACGCCGCTGGATTTCATGCAGAACACGTGGCGCGGAGCGGGCGCGACGACCAGCACGCCGTCGGCCGCGGGACCGGGAAATTTTCCCGACACCACTCCGGACCGCCCGTATTTGAGCGACTATCAGGTGCGTGATGGCGCGAAGCTGAGCCACCGGTCGTCGGCCGGCATGACGCTGGATTACAAGCTTACGCGCAACGACCGGATCGCGTTCTCGTTCCAATATGCGTTTTCCGACAAGCCGTTTCGCTATCGCAATCTGATCTTCATGACCAACCGGGTGCTGCCCGGCGATTTCACGCCGACGTCGACGCGCGGAGCGCCCGGCGCGGGCGAGATGCGGCTGCAGAACGAGGCGCGCCAAAAGGCCGGCACCACCTGGATGCCAACGCTCGTCTGGCGGCATGAGGGCCCAGTGTGGAAGGCGGAGGCCGGCGCCGGTTTGTCCCATGCGTCGAATGTCTACAGTGACAACGATAAGGGCTACTTCAGCGCCAGCCAGGCCCGTCGCACCGGCGTCACCGTTTCGTTCGATGACATCTTCTATCTCCGGCCGCGGACCATCACGGTGACCGACACCAACGGCAACGCCGTCGACCCGTACAAGCTCAGCAACTACACGCTGGCGTCGAGCAATGGGAACATGCGCCACACCGAGGACGTGCAGCGCAGCGCATATGGCAGCCTGCGCCGCGACTTCGACGTGCACGGGGTGCCGGTCACGCTCAAGTCCGGCGTCGATGTCCGCAATTCGATCCGCGATCTCCGGGGCGGCACCCCGACGTTTACGTACCGCGGGGCAGACGGGCGCGCCACGACGACGCCACTCGATCCACTGGGCAGCGACGACAATGCGGCGATCGTCCTCGACGAAGTCGCCGCGCAGCGCACCGGCGGGTTCGGCTTCCCGCCGATTCAATGGGTGAGCAACGAGGAATACTGGGGGCTGTATCAGGCGCATCCCGACTACTTCGTTCTCAACCAGAACAACGAATATCGGTCGGGCGTGAGCAACTCGAAGCGCGCGGAGGAAATCATCTCTTCGGCGTTCCTGCGCGGCGACGTCGCTTTCTTCGAGCGCCGGCTCCGGCTCGTGGGCGGGTTGCGCGCGGAGCAGACCAACCTGAAAGCGGAGGGCCCGTTGACGGATGCGACGCGAAATTTCCAGCGCGATGCCAGCGGCAGGGTCATCCTCGGCGCCAACGGCCGGCCGCTCACGATCCTGCCCTCGAGCGATGCGCTCGGCGTGTCGCAGCTGACCTACCTCGATCGCGGCACGCGCGCGGAAAAGGAATACCTGCGTTTGTTTCCCAGCATCAACGCGAGCTTCAACGTCCGCGAGAACCTGATCGCGCGTGCGGCGTATTACCAGTCGGTCGGCCGGCCGGATTTCAATCAATACGCGGGCGGGCTGACGCTGCCTGACACCGAGAACGCACCGAGCACGAATAATCGGATCTCGGTCAACAACGTGGCGATCAAGGCGTGGAGCGCGAAGACCGTGAAGGTGCGGCTGGAATATTACTTCGAACGCGTCGGCCAGCTCTCCCTCGGCGCGTTCCGGCGCGATTTCGAAAATTTCTTCGGCAACACCACCTTCGACGCCACGCCCGAGTTCCTCGCCCTGTATGGGCTGGATCCAGCGATTTACGACCCGTACCTCGTGTCGACCCAGCACAACATCACGAGCACCGTGCGCATGACCGGGCTGGAATTCGATTACAAGCAGGCGCTCACGTTCCTGCCCCACTGGGCGCGCGGGGTGCAGGTATTTGCCAATGCCAGCGCGTTGCGCGCGATCGGCGAGGCCAGCGCGAACTTCAACGGGTTCGTGCCGCGGGTCTACAACTGGGGCGCCAGCCTCACGCGTGAACGCTACAACCTGCGCATGAGCTGGAATTATCGCGGGCGCCAGCGCGACGGTCAGATCACCGGCCGCGGCATCGAGCCGGGCACATACGAGTACACCTCGAAGATTCTGAACATCGAGGTGCAGGGTGAGTATTACCTGCGCAAGAAAATCGCGGTGTTCGCCACCATCCGCAATCTGAACGCGGCCAGCGATGACTCGAAACGGTACGGCCCAAGCACGCCGCTGCACGCACGGTTTCGCGACCGCAACGACATCGGCGCCATGTGGTCGATGGGATTGAAGGGATCTTTCTAACGAGGCGAAAACATCCCCGACGATGCCTTGATGAGTTTGCGCCGCTTTTCCTGCGTTAGTCGCCCGACGCAAAGTCCTACAGCTGCTGCGCACCCAAGCTCCCGCTACCCGAAGTGAACCTCCTCATGGAGAAGAAGCCGCCCGGTTTGATGCTGTTCCTCGACACGACCTTTCAATTGGCAAAGGGCGTGGTTCCAGATCACGTCGTGAACAAAGGCGGGAAACAGATGCCGAACCACCCACCACGCCGGACGGGACAAGAGGTTTCGTCCCCGCTGGAAATTGAAGGCCGCGTAGATGGAAAGGTGGCAGGTGTCCGGCCGCGACCGTTCCAATTCAAATACCAACACACCACCGCGCGCGAACCCGTTTTGGACACGATAGACGGCCAGGTGCTCGTCCACGAGACACTCGAGAAGCAAGCGGAAAGAGAAGCGCGGCAGAGCTACTTGGTATTCGATGGTGCAACCACGGGCGTTGGGAATTCCGGCCACGCGTTGAATCCGGATCCAACGTGGATGCAGATACCCCCGATCCAGTTCGCCAAACCGACCCAATTCCTCGAACACTTCCGATTGCGGCGCTCGGATCTTGATGGTGTACATCCGCTCAAATTCGAAGTGGGACGGCACGGGCAGGTGGATCTCCGCCATCCGGGAAACAAACGCCGCCCGCTTTTCTTCCAGCCGTTCCCGTGCTACGCCAGTGGTGAAACGACCAAAGCCGTCCCAACACAAACCGAAGACCAATTCCGCGAGATAATTCCTCACGGTCACCGCAACTCCGCCGATCAGGACGGACCGCCAAACCGACGGTCGCATCATGAGACGAAAGACCTGTTCGTAGCGATCGTCGCCGCTGGCGATCTTCCAGAGGATGCGCTCGAGCGTCCGCTCCGGCGCCGGCGTGTTCTTCCGTTCGGTGAGCACGGCTTGATAGAGCACCCGGCTGAGCACCGAAGAACCAAATACCAGCCGATGCAGCAGGAACACCAACGCCGCAAAACGATTATCCCGGCGGAACTGCCGCAACACGGAGCCGTAACCACGCCGGAGACTTGCCTCGTCCACCCCCCCCTCCAATACCGTGGCGGCCAGCGCGCGGGCGGTCTGTTGAGC
This sequence comes from Opitutaceae bacterium, assembly GCA_030648295.1. Taxonomy (GTDB): domain Bacteria; phylum Verrucomicrobiota; class Verrucomicrobiia; order Opitutales; family Opitutaceae; genus ER46. Next base: position 15,099 of record JAUSID010000224.1, read on the forward strand.
CGAGAGAATTCCGTCCTTGTAAAGCCGCGCCGTGACCAGGTCGCCAATGACTGCCACCCGATGCCCGCATGGGTTGTGCGCCGAGCCGACCACCATGTTGGGGTTGCACATGCAGGCCAGCCGTAATTGCGTCCGCGGCGGCACCAGGGTGCGGATTTGTGGCAGATCGAAAAACTGTTTCATGATCCCCCGCAAGACATCCGGTTCCAGCGCCGCATCCACGCTTCGGCCCACCAGCACGGCGGTCAGAAATCCGCGCTTCGGCGCCAGCGAACACATCTCCAGGGGAAGGGCTTTCGAACCGTATTCGACGAAATAGACTTCCTCGTCCAGCCACGGCGGTTTCCCCGGTTCCAACTCCATTTCAAAGATCAGCGCGCGGCGCAGACGTGGCGGTTTGAAATCGGGCAGTAGCCGCTGGATTGACTGGAACAGCGGGCTGTCCTCCACGGGCTGGCCTGGTTTGCTGTTAACCCCCGCGGCAAACACCAACAGGTCCGCCTCCAGTTCCTTCTCGATGCCGTTCTGTAGATACGTGACCAGGGGTTTCTCGGTCGTCGAGCGTGCGGCTCCGGTGACCTCGGCGCCGACCAACTCGGCGCCGGCTCGCTGTGCGGCCTGCAAGAGAAACCCATCCAGATTCTGCTGCGGGTCGCGCCGCCGGCTCGGGCGCGATCCGCGATAGACGGAAAACATCTCCCGCCCCGCCGGCACCTCGAGCGTGATGTTCTTCCAGTAACCCTGAATCGTGAGGCTGCGAATGCGGCTTTGAATGACGCCTTCGGGCAGCTCCAAGCCCAGAGTGCGCAACACGTCACTGAGCCGGGGTGAAATCCAACCAGCGCAATGATTGCAGCCCTTCCAGCAATCCGGCCCAATGCCACCGCCAAGGAGCCCCGGCTGATGTCTCCGCTCGAAGATGACAACCTTGATTGCTCGCTCCAGCTTCCCCGCCCGCCGCAACAGTCGAATGGCAAAGAATGCGCCCGCTGGCCCACCACCGATCACCGCCACCGTCGCACCCGACTCCAACGCAATCCGGCCTTGGGTTGGGGAGTGATCTTCGACCGCAGTCGGTTTGTTCTGGGCTTGGTTCACGGCCGGGCATCGGGTGGCAAGCTGCGCACTATGTCAGGAGCGCATTCGAGAATCAAACCGGAGCTCTCGCCCCGTTTTCTGCGGCATGAGTGGCGTTGAAACCGGCGGCGATTCCAGCCGGCGCAAATCGCTCACTTTACAATGAGTATTCCGCGCATGCCTGCACGTGCATGCGCGGAACAGGAACATAAGAAGCGACGTGCCGGGCACAGCCGGGGAGTTGAACGTGGGGTCGCCGGTTTCTTTCGGCCCCATGTTGATGATCTTTGTTTCGGTTGGCTGCTGAACCGGGAACGGTGGAACGCGGCGGGGAACGGCCGCTGTCTTCCTTTGGAGGATATTACAATATCAGTATCAGTACGCAAACATGAGCATCAGGGTGGTGAGTTGGTCGCCGTTTCCTGGCTTCGGACTAAACCTGTTGCCACTCATCATACGATGGCTTACCTCGATTTTCGTGTTCTGCACCAGTTTGTATTGGAAACCCAACGTGGTGGCATTGTCCCGATTCCTGGTTTTGGCGCCGGTGTCGGCGGAGCGATAGCCCAGCATGAGTGACAACCGATCCGGAATGACTCCAAGTTGACCCTGCAATGACCATGCGTTCTTGTCGTTTGGTCCGCTTTTATTGTAGATGCTCTTCGCATCGTAAGGTGCAAGAGCATAGACCGCGTAGAGGCCGAGGGGCATGGTGCCTACCTGACCCTGTAGTTGCGCATCTACAGCCATCCCCTTGGTTACATAGTCCACCGGCGAGCCATCCTCGTTGCTGCTTGCAGTGCCGGATTGATACATCACGCCGATGGCGGTGTCCCAGTCAGGAGACAAATGCGGCGTAACCGCCACGCGGAGGTAGGGGGCGAGTCCCCTGACTCCGAAGGTGCCAAATTTCGGCGCCCAGAAGCTGAGGTTGGCAAACCCCCATTCGTTACTGGCAGCGAAGGCCACGCCCTCGGCTGACCCGGCGCCAAGGCCCAGGTACTGCGCGGCCGAGTAGGCGCTGCGGTCTTCGCCCACCCGCTGCGGACGCAGGATGCCCGTATTGAGCAGTTCGAAACCCAGGCCGGGACCGGCGCTATCGCCAAGGAATGGAACGATGCTTAGCGTGGTGTTCTCAACCTTGTGAGTGAACGGAACCCTGAGCGCTCCAACACCGGCTTCGCCCGACAGGGCGGAGAATTCAAGCAGAAACCCAATGTGCTCACCGGCCCGCCCACCAATCAGCAAGGCCAGTTCGTCCGGGAATTGGAGTTCGCCTTTATTTGTGTCTCTTGTTGGATCGTCGCCGTTCGTTTTCTGATAACGCAACTTGGTCACCAAGCCTGCATTCAGCACAACGGGAAGCGACAGATTATCGCCCTTCACCGTTTCCTGTACGCCCATCAACGTATAGCCGTCAGCCTTGAACGAACGGCCGAAGGCGCTAAGGGCCGGGAAGGTCTGGAAGTGGCAGCTGGCGCATGCGAGGCCGGTCTGGCGGGCGAACGTCGAAACAGCATAGCTGTCGCTGCAGACCCCCAGTCCAAGGACGCCGGCCAACAGCGCCATCGTCGGGAATATGCGTGATGGTGAATTTTTCATATTTCTTATTATACTTGCATTTTGTAGTTTTGCGGAACGGCAAAGCACGCATTATATAATGCGCGAAGATACGACGGACGAACCGGCTTGGTGTTCTTTTTCACGGCGGACGATCCTTGGGTTTTCGACTTCCTACCGCCTTCACGGGACCGGGGAACCACCGTCCACCGGGCTACTTTTTTGCGACCACCGGGGCGCTGGCAACGGTCACCGGAGCGGCGCTGCCAAGAATCCAGGCGACGATGGTTTTGAGGTTCTCGTCCGGAACGTACATCGGCGGCATGGGTACCTGTCCCCAAACGCCTTGCCCGCCCTTCTTGATCTTGGCGATTAGCTTCGCCTGGGCGTCCGGAACCCCCCGGTACTTGTTGGCGACATCGCGGTACGCCGGCCCCACCAGCTTTCCCTCCAATTGGTGACAGGCCAGGCAGAGATGCTTTGTGGCCAGCGTCTTGGCGGCATCGGCATTGACCTGGGCATGGGCGGCGGGCAAAAGGACGGTCAGGCCGAGAGCCAAAAGGTAATTTCGGATCAGGGTTATGCAGTAGCAACGATTGGTCTTCACCCCACAATCTTAGCCGACCAAAGTGAAGAGACCTTGAAGAACGGCTTAATTTTTCTTAAGCCAGCGGCATTCACACGGTGAATGCGCTCCCTTTGCTCGGGGTGCTTTCAACGTCCATCGTGGCGCGATGGGACTCCACAACCCACCAGCACGGGCAGGAGGTGGGGAATGAAGATCAGTCTCTTTCGGTCCATGACCGGGGTTTTGGCTGGCGGGGCGAACTGGCGGCCGGCGACTTTTTCGGTGTATACCACGGCGGGGCGACGGCGGAGGACCGGGCTCTTGACCTCGCTCGCGACGGTGCTCTCGTGTCATTAACCCCAAGAAGAAAGAAAGGCGACCGTGTTATGAAGACAAGATTTCTGCTCAGTTGGCTGGCAGCGCTGGTTGGCGGCTCGTGGCTGTGCTCGGACGTCCAGGCAATCCCTCCGTTTTCACGCCGGTACGGAACGAGCTGCCAGACGTGCCACGTGATGATCCCCAAGTTGAATGCCATTGGCGAGGCGTTCCGCCTCAACGGATACAGGTTCGCGGATGCCGATGCATCCCTGGTCAAGGAAGCGCCGGCTGCCCTCGGTGCGCCTGCGTGGAAGGGGGTGTTTCCCAACGCAATGTGGCCGAGTTCAATGCCCGGGCTGCCGCCGGTGGGCTTTCGGATCGTCAGTCATATCCAATGGTCGAGCGGCGAGGGGCCGGGTGGCGCAACAAGCAGAAGTCGCGCTAGCTTCGAGTTTCCGCACGAGTTGGAGTTGCTGCTGGGCGGACGTTTTGACGATCAGTTTGGATTCTTTGCGGAAGCCGAGTGGATGCAGGCCGGTGCCGCGGATATTGTGCAGGCCTGTTTGGTCGCGAACGACTTTATGTCGTGGGCAGGCGTGCCCGACCATCTTCTCTCGGGACGCATTGGCATCCTGGATCAGCAGTTTTTGCTGAGCTATAGCAACGCGACCCGCGTGAGCCGGTCGCACCCGCTTTGGGGCGACCGCAAGCTCAGCGACTGGCATTTGCTGGACGGGGCTGGAGTGAGAAAGTCGACGACCGGGTTTCGCCTGCAAGACAATCAGCCCGCGATCGAGTTGAACGGGATTTTGGTCCGACGGCTCTATTGGGGCGCTGGCGTGGCCAACGGCACCGGCCCGAGCCGTTTTGACGTCGATACGCACAAGGACGTTTACTATAAGCTGAAGTATAAACCGTTCGGAAGCGATTTTCTGGGCAAACTTGCCGCTAATGAAAAAGCAGAAGCCTCCACCGCGACCAAGCCGAACGGCGACTCGGTGGACAATGGCCTGCTGCTGGAACATTTCGCCTACTTTGGCTCCTGGACGCCCGACACCGCCGATGCCACTAAAGACCACTTCTCGTATCTAGGCGGGGCAGCCCGCTTCATATGGCAGGATTTGGATTTCGCAGTCGGTTATATCCACGGTCACCATGATCAGCCTTGGGGGACAATTGGTTCCACCGAGAGTACAAATGTCCGGACTTGGTTCATCAAGGCGGAGTATATGCTCTTCCCGTGGTTCATGGTCCGTGCCGTGTACGAGGATTTGGACGCGGACGAACCCGGCGGCAAGTTGAGGCCGGTCGGGCCGGCCGACTTCGCTGCAGTCGGGTACAACGGCTCGCTCGACGCTCGCAGATTGCTAGTCGGGCCTATTTTTGCCCCGCGCGCTAACATCACCATCGCGCTGGAAGCGGAGGTCTTTCCCCAACACAGAGGCGCTGACTTGGTGGGCAAAGACGGTCCGAACAACTTCTGGATCCGCTTGGATTTTGCCTTTTAGGAATCACCCCAACCACCACCTGAAGCGTCACCACCGCAGAACTGATATGCGCCGAAGTCGGCCCAGCCACCGTCCGGCAACGAGGAACATGACCAATGTGAAGAGACCTTGAAGCACGGTTTAATCTTTCTTAAGCCAGCGGCAGGCGCACGGTGAATGTGCTCCCTTTGCCCGGGGTGCTTGCAACGTCCATCGTGCCGCGATGGGACTCCACAATCCATTTGCAGATCGTCAGTCCAAGCCCATAGCCGCTGCCAGCACCAGGACCGCTCCGGTTTGCCCGATAGAATCGGTCGAAAATATGCGGCAGGTCCTTCGGTTCGATGCCAGTGCCGGTATCACTCACGACGAACTCGGCTTGTCTGTCCACCGGCCGGCAACTCAACGAGATCCGGCCACCCGGCGGAGTGAATTTGACCGCGTTGTCAACGAGACTGAGGAGCAGTTGCCTGAGTCGCATCTCATCGGCCAGCAGGGCGACACCTTGCTCGTTCACGATCGTGACCTCGATGCCCTTGTCCTCAGCGAGGATTCGACCCTGTTCGGCCATCTCTTCCATCACCCGGGTGGGATTAACCGGCTTGAAATCCAGGCCGGTTTTCTCCGCATCGGCATTGGACAACAGCAGGAGCGTGTCCACCAGGCGCGAAAGCCGCTCGATCTGGGTTGCGCACGACACCAAGGCTTCCTGGCAACGGCTCGGGCTGGGCTCGCCTTTCAAACCGAGCTCCACCTCGCCTCTGAGTACCGCCAGAGGGGTGCGCAGTTCGTGCGACGCGTCGGTGATGAACTGCCTCATCTTGTCTTCGATCCCGCGTTTCTCCCGCCAATGCGCCACCATGGCGTTGAAGCTGTCCACCAAGTCCTGAATCTCGTCCCGGGTTTGCAGGACCAACGTGTAATTGAGGTTACCCTCCCGGAGAACGTTCGTGCCGACGATGAGCTGTTGGATGGGACGCAGGAACCGTCGCGCCATCCAGTGCCCGCACAGCACGGACAACACGCCGATGCCGAGCAAGCCCAGGATGAACAGGGTCTGCAGTGGACGAATCGCCTCGAACACCGTCGCGGTTGGCACGTCGGCAATAAAGAAATGACGGCTGCCACCGCCGTTGCCGACCGAGAACAGGGGAGCGTAAGCGATGACCCGGGACGGGACCTCCGTAATCGTGCCCGGCGAGCCCGATATAATGCGGCTGACGATCGCGGGCGGGTAGTTGTGGAGAAGGTTCTCCTCCTCTTGAAGGGCGAGCAGCCTGTTCCAGTCCGTCTTCTTCTGCGAGTGGTACAGGTAATGCCCCTCAGCACTGACGACCAGGACGACTCCGGACGGATAACGGCGCACGTTAAAAAGCTCGAAAAACTTCGCCGCATCGACGCTGGCCACCAGGATCGCCGTCGGCAAATTCTGCTGGTTGAACAACGGCAGGATGCAGTCGATCGCGGGAACGATTCTGCCGGTCCCGGGATGCCGGATTTCGCACGGGGAAAACTTGATCTGGCCCGGCTTCATCTCGGCGGTGGCGTACACGTAGAAATTGAAGGGGTGGGTCGCCAGCCGATCCGGCGGCACGGCTTGCGGTTTGCCCCCCTCAAACACTACAGCCAACAGCTCCTGGCCGGTCGCATCCAGCAGGTTGACTCGCACGTAGGCCGACGTGTCCTTCAGCAGACCCAGGAGTTCCTGCGCGGCGGCGTGTGCCACCGGCTGGCGCACGGGGCTGTCCCATTGCAGGTTCTCCGCCAACCGTTGAATTTCCGTCGTGCGGGACAGCAGGCGCGTTTCACCTTCGACGCGTGCCAAGAACGATGCCGCCTTTTCCCTCAACTCCGCCACGTCGTTTTTCAGATTCCTCAATTGCTCGGCCTTCAAGTTGTCGACCTGGGTGCGGATCACGTAACTGCCGATCGCCAGCAGCGGAATAGTGGACAACAGGACAAACAGGGAGGTGAGCTTTCCCTGGATTCCGAATCGGCGCGCACGTCGTGGAGGGCTCGAGGTGTTGGCGCACATGCTAAGGCGTTACCTCTTCATCAGGAAGTCCGCGGAAACCGCGCCGCGCTCTGGCACGACGATATCCTCGGTCTTCAGGCGCGCGGCCTCATGCCAGGCGGCCAGGCGGTAACTGCCCGGCGGCACGCCCGTGATGCGGTAGGCGCCTTTTTCATTGGTCACGGCGTAGTAGGGGGTTGGCACCACCACGATGAACGCCGACATTTCGGGATGAACGCGACAGAGCAAAAGGAGCACGTCCGCGCTGTCACACAGTATCGTCTTGGCCAACCCAGGCCGGTACGTGCCCAGATCGAACTTCTTGTCCTTCCGTGGAGAAAACACATTGTGCAACACCACATCGTTGTTCGGGAGACTGACCTTGGTACCGACCAGCACGGGCAGCACATGCGGCACAAAAGTGAGCCTGACCTGGTCCAGCACCGCAGGTTGTTGAGGCGCCGTGAAAGTCTTCCCTTCGATCTTCTCGATGTAGACCACGGCGTCAGACAGCGCCTGGTGGATGAACTTGACCGTGCCCGTGATCTCCCCGGCGTCCGCAGCCGGCAGACGCAACGCGCAAAAACCGATAACGAGCGTCACCGCTCTCGTCATTTCCCGTAAGCGCGGAGTCACTATGCCCCATGAGATGGCTCGCGGGCGCTGGTTGCACCCGGCGCTGGTGCCACCCCGCCACCTGGCCTTCACTACCGGGGACGACCCCGCCCCAGCGCAATGACGATAAGGGTGTTGTATCATGAGTGATGTGACACGAGGCGCTACCCTAGCGAGCCAAGGTGAAGGGTTCCTGAAGTCTGGCTTAATTTTTCATCAGCCAAAGGCAGGCGCACCGTGAACGCGCTGCCTTTGCCCGGTACGCTTTCCACCTGGATGGTCCCCCGATGGGCCTCCACAATCCATCGGCAAATGGAAAGTCCAAGCCCGTAACCACCCCCAGCGCCAGGATCGCTCCTGTCTGCGCGATAGAATCGGTCAAAAACATGCGGCAGGTGCTTTGGTTCGATGCCAATGCCGGTGTCACGCACAACGAACTCCGCCTGTCCGTCCACGGACCGGCAACTCAAGGTAATCCGGCCACCTGGCGGGGTGAATTTAACCGCGTTGCCAACGAGGTTGAGCAGCAATTGCCTGACTCGCATCTCATCCGCCGGCATCACGATCCCATGCCCGTTTACGAGAGTCACTTCAACGCCCTTGGCTTCGGCAAGAATCCGCGTCTGCTCGGCCATCTCGTCCATCACGCGCGTGAGGTTGACGGGCTTGAAATCCAGCGCGGCCTTCTCCGCGTCGGCGTTGGAAAGAAACAACAGCGTCTCGACCAAGCCGGACAGCCGGGCAATCTCAACGGCGCACAACCCCAGAATTTCCTGGCATCGGTTCGCGTCGAGCCGGGCTTTCAGACCCAGTTCCACTTCCCCCCTGAGCACCGCTAGCGGGCTGCGCAATTCATGCGAGGCGTCGGTGATGAACTGGCGCATTTGGGCAAACGACCGGTGCAGCCGCCCCACCATTTCATTGAAGGTTTCGGCCAGCCCTTGCATCTCGTCGTCCGTCTCAGGCACCCGCAATCGCAGGTCGAGTTCCTGGGCTTGAATCGCCCGGGCGGTCCGAATCATCTCGCGGAGCGGGCGCAGCGCCCGGTTTAGCACCAGCCACGCGCCGAAACTCGCCAGAATTAGCACGCCCGGCACGATGGCAATCAGGACGAACTGGAACTGCGTCAACGTCTGCTGCACTTCGCGGAGTGGCACGCCCACCACGCCCACGTAGAGCAGCTTGCCCTCCTCACTCACCTCTCTCCGCAACATCCGCCACGTTCCGGAACCCGCGACTTGTAGGCTGAGCGGAAGATTGGGCGGCATCGCAAAGGCAGACCGAAGCGTGTCGGCCACCGCAGCCGGTGAACGGGTGGATTCAAAAATTACCTGCTGCGTTCCGTCCACCACGCGGACATATAGATCCGGTCCCAACGCGATTAGGGCGGCCCTCTCACTTCCGATTTCCGCTAATCTCGACGGGCGGTCTCTGGGCAACAGATCCACCAGGCAGGTCGCATACGTGTTCAATCGTTCGTCCAACTCATGATGGAGCCTCGCCGAAACCGTCTGATATAGCCCCATCGCCACAAGGAAGTGAACGACGCCCAGACTGAGGACATACCAGGCGATCAGTCGGAAGCGGATGCTTTTGGAATTGATCCTCATCCAGGGTTGGCGCCCGTTTCCTGCAGGACATAGCCTACCCCCCGCACCGTCTGAATGAGGGAGGGCTCCACTCCTCTATCCACTTTGTTGCGGAGATGGCTCATGTGCACCTCCACCAAGTTCGTCCCGCTGTCGAAATTGTAGTTCCAGACGTGCTGCTCGATCATCGTTTTCGTGAGCACCTGCCCCACGTTGTGCATCAGGTACTCCAGCAACGCAAATTCCTTTGGAGTCAACTCGATGGCCCTTCCGCCGCGACTCACCCGACGTGTGGTCGCGTCCAGGACAAGATCACCGACTTGGAATCTGGGCGGCTGTGGCGTACCGCGGCGAAGCAACGAGCGCACCCGGGCGATGAATTCGGCCACCGCGAACGGTTTGACCAGGTAGTCATCGCATCCGGTATTCAATCCCGTCACCCGGTCGTGCACCGTGCCTTTGGCCGTCACCGCCAACACCGGCATCATTTTTCCGCGGTGCCGCAACGTCTTCACAACGGTCAGGCCGTCGCATTTGGGCAGCATCAGATCGACGACGATCACGTCGTAGTCGGTCGCGGACGCCAGCGCCAAGCCTTCTTCGCCGTCGTAGGCACAATCAACCGCGTAGCCAGTTTCTGCGAGGCTTCGCCTCATGAAACTCGCCACGCGTTGGTCGTCTTCAATAACTAGGATTCGCATTGCGATGCCCTCATGGCACGTGGATTAGAGATATATTCAAAAGCTGGTGACGGCCATGGCGGCGAAGAAGTGCGTGGTGCGGCCTCACTCGCGATGCAGTCGACCAAACGCCCGGCGTCCGCAACGCTCACGAGGTCTGGCGCACGACAAAGTACGGCTGGTTGGATAGGTCGGCGGCCAGTCCCGGGCTCAACCACACCTGTCCGTCGTTAGAGTGTAGTTCGAAGTAATACATCACCGCGTACGGCGAGTCCGTATACTCGGCCGGAATGGTCTGCCGGAACGTGTTGCCTTGCCGCGTCAGGTCGACGACCCGCGGCTCTTCGCCTTGGTTGACGCGCCGGTAATGCAACCGCACTTGTGCGATCGATTCGCGGGCCGGCACCCCCAGCTCGATCGCCAGCGGCTCTCCGCGCCGGAACGACGCCGGCGGCACATGCGCGAGTCGCGCCCGCTGGCCGGGTTTCGTCGCGGATGCGAGCGCGTTCGCGAACAGCGCCGCCGCCTTATCCGGCTGGGCGGGGACGTTCGCAGGCAACTGGCTGAATGCCTTTTCCATTGCCGCGAGGTCGCTTTGAATCGCCGGCAGCCGATCCGCCCAATGTCCGCGCAAGACCGGCTCGCGGCCATAGGTGAGATCATCGCGATAGGCCGTCCTACTGACGTCGATGATTTTCTGCCACGTGTCCCGTGCGGCGCGATAATGCTTCACCGCCTGCTCGAGGGCGGCGCTCGATTTCTTCCGCTGAGACACCGCGTAAGCGACGCCGGCGCGCAGCTTCTGCGCGAGGAACCGGCCGGTTCCGCTCTGAATCGCCACGTCGATCGCCAGCCGCCGGAACGCCGCACTGGCCGGCCGCCTAATCGCGGCTTTCGCCTTGGCCAGATCAGCGTCGGCGCCATCGGCGAGTGCTTCGAGCCACCGGGCGACGTCGAGCGGAGAATATTTCCCGCTCCGCGTTGCCTTCACCAGCTCATCGGCGAATTCGTCGATGCTGGAGAACAGGTTGGGATCGATCGCGTGCACGGCGGTGAACCGCCCGCCGATGATCGGGATGTTGGTATAAATCTCCGGCCAGTAGCTGTTGTTCGACGCGGACGGCAGGTGCGCCGTCGTCACGAGCGGCAGGATCCGGCTGGCTTGCGCGAGCGCGCCTTCGCAGTCGCGCGCCGCCGGACCGAATTCCGCCCGCAGAAAACGGCGCCAGCCGTCGGCATCCGTTTTCGGGTTGTACAGGAGCCGGCCCCACACCCGGTAAGTGATGAGATGCTTCTGCCAGTCTCCCGCCGGCCGCAGTGCCGTATCCGCGTATCCATTTCGTTCACCCGGCAGGCCCGAGCCCATCCGACCTTTGAATGAGAGCGGCTCGCACAACTCCAGCCCGAGCGAGCCGCAAAAATGCGATAGCTGGCCGTACCCCGCGGCCATCGCCGGATCGCCCCACAGGAGAAACCGCTGCGTACCCGGCCACATCCGGTAAAGCACGCCGTAGCGGCGGTCCTCGCGCAGGTAATCGCCATAACCGTAGCGGGTGAAACGCCGCTCCTGCTCGATCGTCGCGGTCTTGCCCGCCACGCGCTGGAACTTCTCTCCTTTCTGGATGCCGGCCTGGTGATATGGCAGCCCCATGTGCTCGGCCCAATATTTCGGCGACACGTTGACCGGCATCCCCGTCTTAATCGCCATGTCGAGCAGCTTGTGCTCAATGCCCTTCGAGTGGATGTCGATCTCGACGCGGCGACCGCAGCGCGCCACGCCTTCGAAGATCATCGGCCAGAATTCATACGATCCCTGCGGGACCCCGCTCTCGGAATGGCAGCGGAACGTGACGCCGTCGATACTTGGGCACGCGCGCAGCAGCTGCTCGAGTGCGGCGCGACAATAAGGGCCGTGAGTCTCCGTCGTGAGTCCGTCGATCGGGTAATTGACCTTCGGACTATTGGCGAACTCATACGCGTGCGTCCAGAGCCCGAGCTGGAAATGCAAGCCGCGGCCGGTGGTTTCCGCGCCAATCCAGCGCAGCATCGCGAGGTTCCGCTCCCGTTCCGCGTCGGGCAGCCCGCGCGCCGTCACGTTGAAACCCGGCACCGTCAGCAAAAATGGATACGCAAAATAGAAATAGGAATCCGGCACGTTGCGCGGCGCATTGTAGCCGAGCCCGAGGGTGAGACTGAACCGGTTGAACCGCTGCGCCACCAGCATGCCGAGATACTCGGTCCAGAACTTCTGGTCGTAGAACCACGCCTTGTCCTCGACATCGCTGCTGAAGAGCCGCGCCACACTCCGGATGGGATTGGCCGGCTGCTCCACGAGCCTGGCCGTTTTCAGCACGGTCAGCGGCGCGTCGCCATAATACACGCGATCCGCGAGCTCCAGCAGCGCGTAAACCAGTCCGCGCCCATCGGAGCCACACACGGCCAGCACGGCGTGGCCCGCCGCGCGCCCGCGCGCGAGGACCAATGCCTCGGCGGCTTCAGGCACCGGCACGCCCGCACTCGCGAGCGCCTGGGCGACGACGCTCGCACGGCGGCTCCCAACCAGGATGCACTCCGCGTCCGCCGGAACGTCCGCCAGCCGCGAAAATGGCCGCACGCTGACGCCGCGAGCCTCGAGCGCTGAGCGTAATTGTCCCACCGCCCACTGCACGGGCGGTGTCTTCGTCGTCGCGTCGCTTGTGTCCACCACCACGGCGACACCGCTGCCGGCACCCTGGCCGAACACCCGCGTTCCAAGCAGGGTTCCGCTCGCGACCAATGCCGTCGCCGCGGTGGTTTTTCTGATGAAATCGCGACGGCTTTCGCGAGCGCGGAATGAATTCGTTTCGCTGGAGGGCATTTAGTTTGGGGGTAAGGGCGCAGGGGATTCAGGGGTCTGCACCACGCCGGCTCCGGCTGAAAATCGGCCGGAGCGGTTACGCGGCCAGATGAAGCCAGACGCGGCGGCATTTAACTACCGATATTTTGCGTACCATGACGTGGATCTTGGCCAGGGCCGCGGCAGGCGAAACTCGGCGCGCCCGGACACCCTCGCCGCGACGACCGGCATCAAATTCCGAATACGTGTCAGGGAATCGCGTCCGGCCGCCCGGCAGTTTTCCTGCTTCCGACCCCCGAAGGGGCCCGGTGGCAACCTCGCGGCGCGCGCCGGACTCGGCAACATCCGCAGCTGACGCTGCAGTCGCCGGCCCCGCCGGCCGGATCATTCGACGCCGGGGCCGCCGCGCGTGGCCAGGCCATCTTCAACACGGAAGTCCGGGTCTAAGGCGATTCCTCCGCGGCTGGCGGCACCGAACTCGCAGCCGCGGCGATGATGCCGTCTTCCGCCGCCGGTTGCATTGCCGCCCGCAGATATGGCACGAGCCGGCGCGTGAACTCGACCGAGTCCGGCGCGGAGAGATGCGAGTACTCCGGGCATTGGAATTCGCGCAGGTCCGCGTGGTCCGCGAAATGGATCGCCGGCGCCGCATTCTCCCGGACCAGCCGGTCCCATGTCGCGGCGCGAGGCGCAATTTTCTCCTCGTGCCCGGCCAGCGGCCCCGTCACGGGCAGCCGCAGGAAGGCGACGTGACCTTCGAGGGGTACGGCCAGCCCGTGGCTCCAGCGTTGTGCGTGGTTCCATGAGTGATACCGGCGGAGCGCCTTCTCCGAGGCCTCGACCGGCGGGCTGCCGGCGGGCGCGAGGTACATCGCGGGCACGATGTCGAGCAGCACGGTGCCGTGAAACGACTCGTCCGCCGCGAGGTGCGCGAGAATTGGATACGGCGAGCTGCCCACGAGCGCGAGCTGACGAGATGCCGATGGGCAGGAAAAGATCGAGATGGGGCGGCTGGTATTGGATGCCCGCCTGGGCGAGCAGCCAGGTGAAGTTCTCCAGCAGGAAGTTTCCGTATTTGAAGAACCCGAGCATGCTGAGGTTCGACGCGAGGCTCGCCACCAGCCAGCCGCGCCGGGCCCGCGCCGTCGTTGCCGAACTGATACGGGCGCCGAGGGCCCAATCGAGGGCGGTGGTGCCGAACAGCAGCGGCGCGAACGCGGCGTCCCTTTGCACGGAAATTCGCTCGCGGTCCGGAACTCTACTCAGCTCCCATGCCGTTTCACGTAAAGCGCGAGTTCGTTGCCGAGCTCGGCAGGTTTCTGCCAGGCGGCCTCGCCGCCGGAAACCGACACTTGGTCACGCGTGACGGACTTGCCGGTCACGGTATCCAACCAGAGGAGCCGATAGTTGCCGGCGCGAAGTCCCTTGAGTCCCATCGCCCCTTCATAGGCGTAGGTGTAGGCGATATACGAATCGCGCCCGGCCAGCACCCACTTGGTCGATTGCGCCGCACGCGAATCTGACGGCTGCATCGTATGAAAATCCGTCTGCTCCATGAAACGCGCGATGTGGCCATCCGCGTCCAGCAGATTGCCGCGCCGCAGCACATCGTGGCCTGACTCCATCGTGTGCTGGCCCGTCATGACGCTGGACCACATGTAAATCCGGCTCTGCGGCTGCGTCCGCGGGAAGCGCTCGGTTTCGTTTTTCATCATGATGAACCGGCCATAGCCAACGCGCGACCACCTCAGATACGCCTCGTGCTGTGCCTCGTAGTCATCACCGTGCGGCAGCACGTGCAGCCAAGTGATGAGATGGACGTTCGGATCCGAATAAAAGTCGCCGGGGTAGACAAAGTCTTTCCCGATGTCCTTTTCCCCGGTGTCCGGCGCGACGAAGCTCAGGATGATCGGGTGGTGGTGATTGTCCGTCTTGGCGATCAACTCCGTCGTCTTCATGATGTGCGGAATCTGCGTGCGCGGCAGCTTGTTCACGCTTTCGCCGACGCTCCACACGATGTTCTTGAGTCGCTTCCAGCGATTGACGATCCCCTCGATGAAGCGGTGCTCGTCCGGGTGCAGGTTGCCGTCCTTGTCCAGGGTCCAACCGATTTTTTCGACGTCGGTCGCATCGTCGTAGAAGTCGACGTGCACCACGACGCCGGCCGCCTCGAACTGGGCAATCCAGCCTTCCCATTGCGCCAGCACGGCGTCGTTGAGCGGCTTCGCCGGATCGTGGTCGACGAAGGGACAGTGCTTGTCGTCGCCTTCGTTCTTGATGTTGCTGCGATTCATCCGCCAGAGGATGACGTGGAACGCGTTCGCGCCCGACGCCACCAAGCGATCGATGATCCGCTGCTGTTCGCCCTTCGATCGCGTGCCGTCCTTGTTCAGCTCACCCAGAAAAAGGAATAGCTCCGGATTGTCGGGACCACAGAGAAACGCGGGCCCGCCACCATTGTATTTCAGGTAGCCGGGGGTCTTTCCGGCCACGATGATTTGGCCGGGCAGCGCGTCCTTGACGTCGAGCGGTCCCGTCGCGGTAAAACGCGCGTGTGACGGCCGGGAGTCGGAGCGCGTGGTGCCGGGCGCATTCCTCGCGGCGCTCGCCGCGTTGAACTGCACATAGTCGAGCTTCGGCGTTTCCGCGCCATCCGCTTTCACCACCACCTTGATCTCGTCACCGGCCTTGATCGCGAGACCCTTGAACATCCGGCTCTGCCAGCTATCCGTGTCGGCGGAGGCGGTCCACGTGTCCCCGCGCTGCGCGCCGCCGACCATCAGCTTGTATTCGGACCGTCCCTGTTTCCCGTCGAAATACCGCACCTCGACGTCGAACTGACCGCTACTCGGCGCGAACGGCTGATTGAGCGCACCGGTGATGCTGCCCTGTTTAGCGCCGGAAAGCTGCACGGAAACGCGGTGCGACGCCGTGCGATCGTTGCGGCGCTCCGCCATGAAATTCTCCAGCCGCTGGAAATTCTCCGCTTCAATCCGGATCTCGTTCCGCGCGCTCACCGGCGTGGGTCGTTGTTTGTCGTCAAGCAGGGCCTTCAGTTTCTCCGTCGTGGCCTCCTCGTCGCCGGTCAGAAGAAAATAGGTCATCGTCGCGTCGGAGACATCGCAGCGACCCTCCACCTGCAGCCGCGAGAAGATCCAGCCGAGCCGCTGGTCGGCGGAGTCGCGCATCCACTGCCACTTCGCCCATTGTTCCGGCGTCGAGCTCGTGCGCGTGGAATCGGCGAGGAGGTTCCCCGGCTTCACCTGCACCCAGTTCACGCCGGTTTCGATGATGTCGCGCTTGGTATATTTGTGCAGGTGCAGCTTCTCCGGCTGCGCATAGCCGTCGTTCCACACGCTGTGTGAAATGCAGTAGATGTGCTTCCGTTTCGCCGGGTCGGAGCGCTTGATGCCGAGCAGCGGCACCTCCATCGGTCCGGCGAGGATGTAATAAAGCGGGTTGTCGGCAGACGATGCGTTGATCGCCTTCCTGATGCTCTCGATCGCGCCCTCGAGATCCTTCTGGCAGTCGAACATCACGCTCGCCGGCATCCGGTAGCGTTCAATGGATCCGCGGACGCTGTCGGTCATCTCGCGGTAGAACCGGTCATCCTTCGTCTGGAGGATATTGTTGTAGTCGACGTGAACGACGCGGTCCATCAACCCGAAGGCATCGATCATCGCAAACGCGACGGGAAACGCGCCCCAATCGTCCTCGTCGTTCGCGTTGCCATCGGCGCTGTGCGCGATTCGTCCCTTGAAGTTCGCGCCGTCCCATGGCCCCGGACTGGCCGCGAGGGCAAGGCTGGGAAACGCGAGCAGCGTTATCAGGCAGGCGAGAGGAGAAAGGCAGTGTTTCATGGTGCTTGAAAAATAATTCGGGATTCGGTCTCTGGTCCCTAGTCTCTGGTCCCTGGTCTCTCTGATGGCGCAATCAGGGCTGCCCCAATCCGATACCACGGCTCCATCTGCGGATTGAGCGACGCGGGGCGGCGCTGAAAATGCGGATTCACCGTCGCCACCCGGCGCGTCGCGACGATGAGCGGCCGCTCGGCGGTCGTCGATGCCACGAGGTTGGCGGAGAACGGGGAGTCCACCTCGACCGGACCGTATTCCGGCTTCGGCGTGCCGCGGACGATGTGGCGCGACTCGAGCATGCCGGTGAGATCATCCCAAATCGTGCTGTCCACGGTGTTGGCCATGATCACCCAGACGTTGTTCCGCAGCGCGCGCGGCACGTTCCAATACCAGCCGAACGACTCGACCCACTCGCACGCGAAGTTGTTCGACAGCTCGAACGTCACGCGCGCGCCCTGTTGGATCGGAATCTCCTCCACGCCGCGCAGCCAGCGGTCCGCGCAGATCATGCCGCTACACGGCACGCCATCGATGCGGAAGACGCCGGGCATCGGGGCACGCGGATTATTGAAGAGCTTGTCGTAGTGAAACACCTCCGCGCCGTCCGGCCCGAACACGCGCATCCAGTTGACCATCTTCTTCAGCGCGGCGGAGTGATTCACGCCGCCAAGCACGACGTAGACGCCATGACGTTTCGCCGCGCCGCGGACCTGCGCGAGGGCCGCCGCGACCGCGGCGGGCGGATCGCCGGCGCGCGCGTTCAACGCGCCCTCGGGAAACACCGCCACGCGCGCACCACGGGCGGCCGCGTCGCCGATGCCGGCGACAATCCGATCGCGGTTGCCGTCGAGCGTCGGCGCAAACGCCATCTGCACGACGGCGATTTTGAGCTTGGGCGAATCGGCGGCATGGACGAACGGACACGCGAGCGCCAGGCACGCAGCCGTTCTGCCGGCCAGCCGAATGAGCGAGTGGAGGTGCCGGTGTGCGATCATCGGGCGGATCGATTCGGCGGTTTTCCGTCTTTGGCCGGCTGCGCGGCAATCACCAAGAACTCCGTCGGCGTATAGCGCCCGCCATATTGCTTCACGTGCGGATTCGTGCCCCAGAGGAGAATTCGGGCGTGGCGCGCTTCCTGGACTTGCGAGAACATGATCCGATGGATCCGGTGATTATCGCCGGACGCAATCTCCTCGGTGTCGACGGTGGCGTCAACGTCGCGCCACTCGCCGTCGCGCGTCGCGAGCTGCACTTCGAACCGCAACGGCGCCTTGCCGCTGCTCCATGCGGAGTCGTCGAAGTCCCGCTCCCGCCAGTTCGCCGGCGGCTCCTGCGTGCCCTTGAAATACCGCCAGCTCGAAATCTGCCACGCGCTGCTTGGATGGATGTAAACAGTGCCGGCGTGGGCGGTCCGCAATGAAAAGCAAGCAAGCACGAAGGCCCCCAGGCATAACCAAGCCTCGTGGCTACGAGCGCGCGCGAGTGGATGGATGTCCGCTCGCTCACGCTCGCTGCTCCGAACCAAGTCAGCTCGCGCAGCCATTCCTCAAAACGCGAAGCGCATCGTGAGCGACGCATTGCGCGGCTCCTCGCGCCAGGCGCGAGCCACGTATCTCTCGCCGGTCACATTGTCGGTCACGTGCTTCCCCGCCGCCAGCCGCAGCCCGCAGTTGAGCAGCCGGTAGTACGATTCCATGTTCAGCTTCATCATCCCTTCCGGCGTGTCGTCATAAACCGGAAAACCGTCGACGCGGAGGAGATTTGAATTGCGGCTGCGCGGCTGGAAGCTGTGCAGTCCGAAATTGTTGTTGCAGACGTTCACGGTGTGAACCACGCCGAGCAACGCGTCCAACAATACCTCGCGCGAATAGCCGCCTTGGTAGTGGACAATCGCGCCCGCCTTCACCCCCGCGCGCAGATAATCGAGATTCGGTCTTTCCGGTACCGGCTCGATCGACAGCGGGCGGATGGCGCCAGTGAGGTATGCAGCGCCCCAGGAATACTCGAGTTCGGCATCGTAAATCGACGTGGGTGATCTCCGGCCGGCAAACGTCAAAACTCGGACATGTCCGTCGCCGGGCGGAATGGGTCGCTTCGGATCGGGTCCCCGCCACCACGTCAGGGAGCTCCCGAAGTCCAGATCTTCACAAGCCAGCATCGCGGCCAGGCGTCGCGTATCGACGTGAACATGGTTCTCCGCGCTGCGATACCCGCGGGCGCGAAGGTCAATCCAACTTTCGATCACAGGCCTGCGCGTCAAACCTTCTGGTGGCACATCGAATGTCTGCTTGAAGCGGCGATATTCGAGTCCGCGTTCGATCCGCACCTCGACGGCACCGACCGGCACCTCGAGCGAAACCTCCCCGTCCGACATGAACCAGCGTTCGCTGAAAATCTCCAGCTCGACCGCATTGTTCGGCACGAGGCAGTCCTGTTTGGGGGCCGAACCAGCACCCGGCAGGGCAGATTTTTTTCGTCTGCATCGAGGACGACGAGTCTTAGCCCGGACATTTCACAGGCTGAATGAAAAAACCCTTTTGGTCACAGAGCGCACAGAGCTCCGACACAGAGTTCACAGAGGAAAACCCTTCGATCCAATTTGGAATGCCTGCCCATTCGCATCAGGCGCGTCCAAACACCTTG
>JAUSID010000229.1 GCA_030648295.1 Opitutaceae bacterium
CCGGCGAGCGCCCCGCGTTCATGCGGGCTAAATGCATTCTGCTGGCCAGCAGAATGCCCTTAGCCGGGAAATCGTGGAGCGCGCGCCGGCGCACGGCACCAGCGAACACACTGTGCGGCCGCAGCGGAGCAGAAGGTGAAATTTCCCGGCTAGCCCTGGAGCGAAGGCACGAGCCCTTTCGCCATGACGCCGGCGAGCACCGCCGGCGTAATCGGCTTGAGCAGATAATCGATCGCGCCAAGCGCCGTCGCCCGCGCAATGTCATCCGGCCGGTATGAACCGGACAGCATCACCGGGCGGACGCGAGGCAGCCGGCGGTGGGACTTGAGCCAGCCGAGCACCTCGAAGCCGTTCATCATTGGCATCGTGATGTCCAGTAGCAGCAGCCAGGGCGAACCAGCAGCCGGGCCGACTTCGGAGCGCGGAATCTGCTCCAGAAATTTAATCAACTCGGCGCCGTCACGGAATCGCAGGATCGGGTTTTCGATTCCCGCGGTTCGAATCGCCCGGCGTAGAAAAAAGAAATCATCGTCGTCGTCTTCTGCCACCAGTATTGGAGGGAGTTCCTGCATTCCTGACGATACCCGGGTCGGCGACATCCCGATAGGTCGGTAAACGACCCATTCGAAACCGGGAACGGCAACGCAACCGCGTTTGAAGTGGGCCTTTACGGTGGCTGGAGACCGTCGCGGTGAATGTTTTCACCTCCAGGACGAAAGACGTAGTGTCCCAGGTCTGCCGCCTGCAGCTGTCACTTCACCAACAATGCCTGCGCGCGGCGGGCCAGGTCCAGGAACTCGCTGCGATAACCGCGCGGATCGTCGAGTGCACTCGCGGCACCGGAGGTCGCCCACTCCAGCACGTGCGTGATGGTCGCGGCGCCTTTGTGGGGCGAATCGCGCAGAATCATGCCGAACGCGGCGAGCGCGGAGGTGAATTTGAAGTCCGCCGACGCCGCCTCGAACCGGCCGCCGTTATCCCTCAGCGGAAACTCCAGTTTCCGGCTGACGTCGCCACCCGGCTCCTTGTAGCGGATTCGCAGCGTCAGCAACTCGTCCGCAATCGCGGCCGGCAGTTGCGCGGCGGCCCGCGGCTGATACTTCGACTCCTCGGCCATCGCCACCGCCGGTTTCTCATCCGACGCGGCCAGCACGACCTCGTAAAGTGCCGTCACGGTATGGCCCGCGCCAATCTCGCCCGCATCGACCTTGTCGTTGTTGAAATCCTCGGCCTTCAGCATCCGGTTCTCATAACCGATCAGCCGATACGCACTGACCTTCGTCGGATTGAAGTCCACCTGAATCTTCACGTCCTTCGCGATGGTCACGAGCGTTCCGCTCATCTGCTCGACCAGCAGCTTCTCCGCTTCGCGCGCGGTATCGATGTAGCCGTAGTTGCCATTGCCCTTGTCGGCCAGCACCTCGAGCGTCGAGTCCTTGAGGTTGCCCATCCCGAACCCGAGCACGGTGAGAAACACGCCGGACTTCGCCTTCTCCTCCACCAGCCGGACCAGTTCGCCCTGGCTGGTGACGCCGACATTGAAGTCACCGTCGGTGCAGAGAATGACGCGGTTGACGCCGTCCGCCACGCGGTTCGCCTTCGCGATGTCGTAGGCCAGCTGGATGCCCATCGCGCCATTTGTGGACCCGCCCGCGTGCAGCGACTCGAGCGCATCGATGATCTCGCGGGAGCGGGAGACCGGCGTCGACGGCAGCGCGAGGCCCGAGTTGCCCGCATAAGTGACGATCGCAACGCGGTCGTCGGTGCGGAGTTTTCCCAGCAGCAGCCGCATCGATTGTTTCACCAGCGGCAGCTTGCTCGGCTGGTTCATCGAACCGGACACATCGAGCAGGAACACGAGATTCGCCGCGGGCCGCGCGTCGGCCGCGACCTCGCGGCCTTTCAAACCGATCCGAACCAGCCGGTGCGATGGCGCCCATGGCGCGTCGGCCACTTCCATGGCGGCGGCAAACGGCGCCGCGTTGTCGTCGGACGTGTTCGCCGGTGGCGGAGCGTAACGGTAAGGGAAGTAATTGATCAGTTCCTCGATTCGAACCGCGTCAGCCGGTGGCAGCTGCCCCGCCTGGAGAAAGCGGCGAACGTTGGCGTAACTTGCCGTGTCGACGTCGATCGAAAAGGTGGACAGCGGATTCTGCGCCGCGCCGAGGAATTCATTGTCGCGTACGAAAGCGTAGGACTCGGTGTTGTGCTCCGACCGTGGCAGCGGGGAAATGGGCGGCTCGAACTCCGCCCCGCGTCTCCGCGGACCTGGGTACAGATCTGTCGGCGAGGAGCGCGGCATCAACGAACTGCCAAGAATGTCGGTCCCGGAGTTGCCAGCGGAGCCCAAAGCCAAGCCGCGCGCGTCTACCGCGGAGCTGCCCTTGCCGGCGGAGCCAAACGTCATGGTTCCACCCGCGCTCACCGGTACCGAAGTGCTGGCCAGCCCCTTCGCCGTGCCCTCGGACAGCGTGACCGTCCCGCTCGTCGCGGTATCCGTTCCCCAACGTCGCTTTGCCTCCTCGGCGGCGCGTTTGCTCTGGGCAACCTGCGTCGGTGTGGGCAAACGCAATCCCGCGGCGCTCGCCGGCGATCCGCCGCTCCCGGCCGGTGCGAAGACCATGCTGCCGGGACGCAACGGAGGCGTCGCCGTCACCGGCGAATCGTTGAACGTGATGGCCGGTCCGGGACCGAGCGTGAGCGTGCCAGCCGGCGGCGGCATCGGTGGAATCGCCTTCCGCGCTGCATCGACCTGCTCGAGCAAACCGGGCGCGGGCCGGATCGCGGATGGGTCCTGATCTGCGGCGGCTGGCAGCGCGACCACGACGGCGCTTGCGTCCGCCGCCGTTCCGCCGCCGGCGCGAAGATCATACTCCCGGTACACCCGCCTCTCGACCGGCGGTGGCGGCTGGTGCAGCGCCGCCATGATGGCGAAACACGCCGCGGCAAGTCCGCCCACAACATAGTACAGCTGCGGAAATCGCAGCAGCCGCGCCGGCGCGGACGGCCGCTTGCGGCCGTTGACGTGTTCGTATTCATCCGGTGGCGACTGAAATACGGGGACGGGATTTTCGGCCGGCGCCTGCGGCAGCGCATCCGCGGCCTCGGCCTGAAGCGCACTTTCGATTTCCGCGGCCGTCACCCGGATATCGTCGACCACCGCGCGCAGCTCCGGATTGCTGCCCACGGCGGCCTCCACGGCCGCGATTTCGTCGGGTTCGAGTTCGCCCAGCGCGTACGCGGTGAGCTTGGGATCGTCGGGAGTCAGCTGAAATTGTTTGGTCATGGGTAGTCCTTACGGCCGCTGTGCCGCGAATTCGGCGCGGAGCCGCGTTACGGCGGTGTGAATCAAAAATCCCACGTTGGTGACCGACAGCTCGGTGATTCGTGAGATTTCCTTGTAGCTAAATCCATTTTGAAACTTGAGCCGGACGACCTCCTGCTGGTTCGGCGGCAACCGGTCGATGAGCCGCAGCACCGCGGCCCGCGTCTCCTGCCGTTCCATTTCGCGTCCCGGCAACGGGTCGACGGCCGTGATCCGCTCCGCGTGCATGTCGTCCAGCCGCTTCATCCGGCCCTCCTTGCGCAGCACGTCGAGCGCGCGATGGCGGCAGACGGTGAACAACCATTCCACCGCGTGGCCGTCAACGGAGCCCGGCGGCTGCGCCATGAGCTTGAGGAACGTGTCCTGCACGACGTCGCGCGCCCGGTCGGGATCGCCCAGCAGCCGCGTGGCGTAGCGCGTGAGCGGAAGTTGATGCGTGGCAAAGGTGCGAGCGAGAAAACCGGAGTCTTCATGCGTCAGGTCCCGAGTATTCGGGGGTTGAGTGGACATGAGGTTCTCCGGCTATGACGTGCAGCCGCGGGGTTTCTTAGCGAAAATCGCGCCGGGGGCGGAAATCCGGTTCAAACCCGGCTGACGTGGAGCACGTCGACGACATTGCGAACGAACTGTTCATCCGACAAGCCCTCCGTCAACTCCGCCGGCGCGGCGGCCACGTGGCGAAAATGTCCAGCCAGCTCCGCGAACAGGTGCACGCGTGCGGCGGGCTCGAACTCCTCGCGGCGCGAGAGCGCATTCCACGCCGCGCGGGCGATGGCCGGTGACACGGCGTGACGGAGCCGTGCGACCGCGGGGCCGTACGTGCGCAGCGAGTTGTACTTTTCGCCCTGCAGCACCGCAAAATCGGGGACCGGTTCGGCCGGCTCCCACACCACGAGCGTGTCGGCCGCCAAATCGCCGAGCCGCTGTCCGCGGGCATTAAGCAGCGCGGCGACCCCGCCGACGAGATACATCACGGGCAACGCATCGATGAACCGGAGCAGGTTGCGCAAAACGACCTGCGCGAACGTCAGCCGCAATCCACGCGCATCGACGACGCGCAGCCGCATCACGCGTTTGCCGATGGATTGTCCGCGCCACATCCACTCGGCCGCGATGATGTAGCCCTGCGAGAGCAGGAAATATAAAACCGTTGCCACCAACCCGGCGATGTCCGCGCTCACCAGCTTCAGCAGCGACACCAGCACCGCGAGCGCCGACCAGACGGCGAAGACGACGCCGATGTCGATGGCGGTCGCGCCCGCGCGGAGGACCGGGCTCGCGATCCGAAACGCGAACGACACGCCCTCCGGCGTGCGAACACGAACCTGGTGAAGCCGCTCACCGTTCATGGGTTGACCTCCGTCCCGCGCTCGCGACCCGAACGCGAAAGGTACCAGGCGAGAGCGGCCAGTTCGACGACCCCAAAGGCGATCTTCACCACGTATGGCAGCACCGGTTCGTGATACTGCGACAAGAACGCCTCCACGAATCCCGCCCACACGAGCATCAACGCCGCGCCAAAACACAGCGTGACCACATCCGGCGCGGCGGCGCGAAGCCGCGCCGCAAGCGGCCGCCGCTCGCCGCCAAGCAACGCCCCCGCGAGCACGAAACCCGCCTGCGCGCCAATGAGCATGGCCGGGATTTCCACCGCACCGTGCGGCAACAGCCAGCCGAGCAGGAAAGGGGTTTCGCCTGCAGTGACATAGTCGAGCACGACGGCACCGAGCACGGCGCCGTTGTAGAACATCAGGATCAACGTGCCGATTCCCCACGTCATCCCGAGCGCCATGGCCGTGAGCGTCACCCGCGTGTTATGCGTCATCAGCATGCCGGAGAATTGGGCCTTCCGATCGTCGAGTTCCACGGAGCGACCCGCGCGCTCCTCCGCCACACGCTCGGATGGCTCACCCTGGAGATGGCTGAAGGGCATCAGTACTTCCTTCGCCTGCGGATCAAAAACGAGGGCAGCGCCGCCAAAAATCGCTCCCACGAACGTAAGCGCGGAAGCGAGCATGAAGGCACGCCACCTCCGGCGGAACGTTTGCGGCAGCGTACGCGCGAACCAGTTCACCGGACGAAACCGGCCGCTCGCATCGCGCGCCCCGTGAATTTCCGCATGCCCGCGCGCCACGAGATTTTCCAAATATCCCCTCGCCTCCGGTTCCGCGGCATACGTGGCCAGGCGGGCCAAATCCGCCGACGCGCGTTGGTAAAGCAACTCCAGCTCGCGCGCCTCCGCCACCGGCAGCTGCCGCCACGGATCCTGCGCGATCGCGTGCAACATCTGATCCAGCCGCTCCCAACGCGGTTTTTCCTGCGCCACGAATTTTGCGAGGTCGACGATCACAGCGCCTGCCTTTCCTTCACCCGCATGTACTGCGCGACCAGCTGCGCCGCCATCGTCTCATTCTCGAGCACGCTCACCGTGACTCCCTGTGGCTTCAGTTTCTGCGCGAGCGCCCGCGTCTCCGCCCAGCGCACATGGCCGGCGAGCCGCGCGTAAATCTCTTCGTTGTCGGCCACGTCGTCGCCGGAAAACAGCGGCGCCACCCCGGGCGGACGTAGTTGGCCCACGAGGACCAGGTGCTGCCGCGCGATCAGTCCGGCGTGGCGCGCGAAATCCTCCGCCAGCACCGGATCCGTCAGATCGGTGAGGAAAAACAGCAGTGCCCGGCGCCGCAGCCGCGCGCGGAGGAAACGCATGATCTCCGCCACGTCCGGCGTTGCCTCCGTCGATGCGACGGTCAGGAGCGCATCGCGACACGCCGCATAGTGCGTGGCCCCGCCGCCGGCGCGAAGGAACCGCCGGACCCGATCGTCGTGAACCACGAGTCCGAAACGATCGCCCTGCCGCTGCGCTGCAATCAGAAGCACGAGCGCGGAGGTAACGCAGCGTTCCAGCGCGGTCTGCTGCACGTTCGCATGCACGACGGGCCGCGCGCTCAAGCGCGATGCATCGATGATCACGTACACCTCCTGCGTGCGCTCCGCCTGGAAAACCTTCGTCACCGGCCGGCCGCGCTTCGCCGTTGCTTTCCAGTGAATTTCATCGAAGCCGTCGCCCGGCAGGTACTCGCGGAGCTTCTCGAATTCGCGGCCGCGGCCCAGCGTCCGCTGGATCCTCGCCCCCGGTCGGCCGCGCGCGAGGAAAAGCGCCGCGAGCGGTTTCCGCTCGGTGAGCAGGTTCGGGTGCACGCGGATGTCGCACGGTAGCGTTGCCCGAGCCCGCACCCGCCACAAGTTGAGCAGTGACCCCGTTTCGAGCGCGACCCGCGCTCCGGAAAACCGGCCGCGCCGCCGTGGCGTGCACCGCCAGGTGATGCGTGCGCGCGGCGCACCCCCGGGCAGTTCCACGAACTCCTCATCGACCGCGGCCGAAAAACCCTCCGGCAGCACGAGCGCGAACCGCACGCGGCGCGGCGCGCCGGGCTCGAGCTCGAACGTGACCTCCACCACTCCTTCATGGTCGCGCATGAAACGCAGCACGGAGGGAATGCTGATCGCTGGCAGCCGGATGCGCGAAAGCGCGAGCGCGAGGTCGAGCAGCGCTACGAGCACGACCGTGGCCAGCACCAGCAGCCACACCGGGGTCAGCTCGGGCCACGGTCCGGCCGCCAGCGCCACGACCGCGCTCGCGAGCACGAGCCACAGCAGCCGATCGCCGGGAACGAAGCGCGGTTTCATTGTCTCCCTCACCGCGGCACCGCCACCTGCTCGAGCACTCGCGTCACGACTTCATCGATACTCAGCCCTTCGATCTCGAACTCCGGCCGCAACATCAGCCGGTGGCCGAGCACCGCGCCGGCGAGGCTGCGCACGTCGTCCGGCGTCGCGTAATCGCGGCCCTCCAGCGCCGCGCGGGCTCGCCCCGCCAGCAGCAGCCCCTGCGTCGCGCGCGGGCCGGCCCCCACCAGCACGCTTTCGTGCGAGCGCGTCGCGCGGACGAGATCGACCACGTACCCGACCAGTTCCTCCCGCACGGTGATTTCCGCCAGTGCGCCGCGTGCGGTTGCGAGTTCACCCGGTGCGAGCACGGGCTGCACCGCTCCGGACGCGAGCACGGCCTCGGGTGCGTCCTGTCCGAGCATCCGGTGCGCGAGCGTGAGTTCGTCCTCCCGCGAGGGCGGCTCCATTTTGATTTTCAGCACGAAGCGATCCTTCTGCGCCTCGGGCAGCGGATACGTACCCTCCGAGTCGGCGGGATTCTGCGTCGCGAACACGGTGAAATTCGGGTCGAGCACATGCGTGTCGGCGTCGATCGTCACTGTGCGCTCCTGCATGGCCTGGAGCAGCGCCGCCTGGGTCTTTGCCGGCGCGCGGTTGATTTCGTCCGCGAGCAGGAATCCGGTGAACACCGGGCCGCGGATCAACGTGAACTGGTTCGTCTGCAGACTGAACACGTTCGTGCCCGTGATGTCGGCCGGCATGAGGTCGGGGGTGAACTGCACGCGGCCGCTCGGCACGCCGAGCACGAAGGCGAGGGTGCGCACGAGCAGTGTCTTGGCCACGCCCGGCACGCCCTCGATCAGGGCATGGTTGCGCGTGAGCAGCGTGATCAACGCCAGCTCGACGGCGTTGTCCTGCCCGATGACGACCTTCGCGACCTCGGCGCGCGCCGCCGCCAGCGTGGTTTTCAGTTTTTCAATCGTAGGACTCATGGAAATTCGGATACGCGTGGCGATGGCCGCTTACCGCCGCTGCAACGCGCGACGGGCGGTGTTGTGCACCAGGACCGGAGGGGTTTTTCCCGGCAGCGCCGACAGCGCCGGATCGACGCGCCGCCGCTCCGCCGGCGACGCGGTGTGCCGCCATTCGTCGAGGCAGGCCGTGCCCAGCTCGGCCACCGGCACCGAGCGGCGCAGCAGCGCCTCGAGCCCCGCGGCCGGATTATAGGACAGCGCGAACCCCGCCGGTTCCGATTCGGCGGCGGGCACAAACGCGGCGACGCGCTGCCAGATGAACAAGCCCGCCAGCAATAGGAGCGTGAAAAACGCGGCGCCCAATCCGTACCGTCGCGCGAGCGCGGCGATCCCCGGTTCCACGATCACGCCGAGGTGCCCTTCCTCGAAGGCGATGTGCCGGTTTGGTCCGACCAGCCACGAGAGCAGCGCCGTCGCGCGATCGCGCTGCAGCGCCTCGTTGCTCAGAAAGTATGAACCGGCCGCCATCACGATCGTCCCGCGGCCGAACGGCCGCTCGAGCAGCACGGCCGCCGACCCGCGCTGGTAGATCGCGCGCCACGGCGCCCCGCCTTCGATGTCGAATGACAGATCGCTCCGCCACGCGATCGTTTCGGGCAACGCGGGATCCGCGTCGGCGGCGCGGATGGCGCCCGCGTCAGCCGGTCCCACCTTGCGATCGTTAATCGCAATTCCCCAGCGCTGCCGCAGGTCGCCATACTCGGCCGTCCGCTTGAACTTCGAACTCGCGCGCTTTTTCTTCGCCGCTTTTTCCGCGGTTTTCTCGCGCGCCATCCGCCGCTCCTCCGCCGTCAGGATGTCCCCGCGCATCGCCAGCACCAGCCGCGAGCCGGCGCGCACCGCCGATTCGAGCGCGTTGAGTTCGGCCACGGTGAAACGTGCCCAGTGACTGCGATCGATGCCGGCCAGCACAATCGTTCTCGGCGGCATCGGTTCGACGCGGGCCAGCGGGTGCAACCGTCGCTCGACGTGGAGCTGCGGCAACCGGGCCAGCGCGTCGTGGAAGGCCCGCGCCCCGAGCGGATCCGCGCGCAGGGTCGAGTACGGCGGAAACACATCCCCGCGCGCGACGCGCAACCGCAGCAGCAACGCGGCGGCGCCGACGAGGGCGACCAACGCGAGACCCAGCACGACCCGCGCGAGGTTGCGGCTCATGGCGCGCCCGGCCGCTCCAGTTCGGCGAGCCACTCGCGTACGACGTCCTCCCCCGGTTCGTGCCGGCCATACCACACCGATTCGAAACTTCGGCGGCGGGCGGCAAAATGCGACACCACCCCGGCCCGCGACCACACCCGCCGGCGCAGCTCACGCTCATAGTCCAGGTTCGACTTGAACTTCGCCAGCGTGATGAAGCCCTCCCGCGCCAGCCGCGCCAGGGTTGCCAGATACAGCGCACGCAGCGCGAGCCGCCACTCGCCCCGCGCCATCTGCCCGCGCGCGAGCGCCAGCCATTCATCGGCCGGCAGCTGCGC
Organism: Opitutaceae bacterium; assembly: GCA_030648295.1. Classification (GTDB taxonomy): domain Bacteria; phylum Verrucomicrobiota; class Verrucomicrobiia; order Opitutales; family Opitutaceae; genus ER46. The sequence continues at coordinate 9,501 of JAUSID010000229.1, forward strand.
GGCGTGGAGATTCTCATCGCGCAAGTCGGGCGCCGCCGCCGCCGCCAGCGGCTGCGCTGCCACCGCCAGACCCGTTTCGTGTCGGACGCGCCGGACAATCAGCCAGACCAGCCACCCGATTACCAGCAGCGCGAATCCGATAAACCCATACAGCAGGATTCGCACGACCTCCGTCACGGTGGCTGCCGCCCGTTGCTCGGCCGCATCTTGACGGTCAGGAAACCATTGCCGGACCCAATCCGCGAAGTTCCGGGCGAGCCGCCCCACCCAGCGGATCGAATCGCGGAGCAGTTTCACGCCCTGGCGCACAAATCGTTTGACCGGTCCCTCGGGTTTCAGCTGCGGGCCGGGCAGCGGTCGCATTCGCCACTGGAATTCGCTGCCGGCGAGCACCGTGTTGATCGCGGCGTCGAGTTGCGCCGGCTGCACGTTGCCCTGCGCCGCGGCCCGCCCTTCTCTTTCCGGCTGGGCCGGCACGAGCGGCGTCAGCGCCACCAGCAACAGGCACAACACCCCCGCGGCGCGGGCAACACGGGACTGCGCGAGCCGCAATTCCACCCGCACGTCCTCGCCCGTCCGCCGCGCCCGACCGTGGAAAACCCGCAGCGTGTAGAACGCCTTGACGAGCGGATCGACCGCGAGCCACGTAAGTCCGGTCACACACGCGAGGAAGGTCGTGTTCGCGAACGCCCAGCCCGAGAGCCCGAAGATGTTGTCGATCCCGAGCAGCCGGTTGGCCAGCCACGGCACGGCGTAGAACGCCGCGGCCAGATTCACCCACGCACAAATCCAAACGACCGAGAGCAACAGCAGCGCCGCATGATTCTGCATCGGCCACAGTTTCGCCTGCTGCACCGCGTCATCGTGCAGGTGTTCGGACTCGCCAATGACCGTGGCACTCTGGCCATAGGCATACACCCAGCCAAATGGCACGCCGAGCAGCATGGCCGGAACCCACGCGACCAGCGCCCACGGCTGCACGCGCAGTTGCACGAGCGCGAGTCCGCTCAACCGGCGCCATGACCAGGGAGCAATCCCAGTGCCCATCCGCAACGCCATGAGTTGGGCGCAAAATTCCGCGTGCGCCGCCTTCATCACGGTGAACAGCGCCACGAGCCCGAGCGCGGCCCACGCGACCACCTCCCCGGACGGTTGAAACCATGTCATGTACGCCCAGAAGAACAGCAGTGCGACGATGTACCCCCCGGTGGCGGAGAAATAGATCGCATGCGTGGCCGCCGGAGCGCGCCGCAGCAAATGCACCGCCTCCTCGATCAGCTCGATCGCCGGGAGTTCCGCGCCGCTGCGCCGCCGGGGGTTCGTCTTCATGGCTCACTCACGGCCGCGGCCGCGCGGCGCCACATCGTGCCATCGTGAAACTCGGCCGGGATTTTCAACAGCAGTGCGCCGGTCGCATAAAAAACGCCCCAGAGCACGAGCACTCCCGTCGTGGTCCAAGTGAGCCGCCGCACGCCGGCCAGACGCTCGCGGCGTTTCTCGGCCGCGGCCGTCGCGCGCCCGAGGCAGACCGAGCACAGCAGTCGCCCCGCATGCTCGACCACACACTCGCGACAAAAAAATTCGCGGCACGACGGACAACGCGCCGCTGCTTCGCGCGTGGGATGGCGCGCGCAACGCCGCGCGTGCAGCTTCGCGCCGGCGGCGGGAACGACGGCCGGCGGTACATTCATGTGCCCGGTGGCGCCGGCGGCGGCGCGGTCGTCGGCGCGGCATTGCCGTCGCCTGGTGATGCGGGCGGGGAGTCACGCGTCTCATCTGTGGACGCACGCGCGGTCGCCTCCGCGTTCGCGCTGGCCGCCGGTGGAATGGCGGCGGCGGCGTTCGCCGCAAAAGGCGTCGCGGTGCCGGCTGACAATTGCGCCGCCAAATCCGACTGGGCCGCTTCGATCAGCGGCCGCAGCCGGCCGATCACGCGCAACGCTTTCCTGCGCCGAACGAGGGCGGGCAATCGTGCCGTCTGTACCCCCGTCACCACGTAAACGTGGCAGCCGGGTCCGAGCAGGTGATTCCACCACAGTGCGCCCAGTCCCAACCCCACGAATACGCCGAAGATGACCGGCGTGCCGCGCAGCGTGAGCGTGTTCAGGAGAAAAAGCGTCGAAATGCCGGTGACCACGCCCCAGAAAACCGTCCACCACAAACGCCGGCCGCCGGGCGTGATGAAGAACCCCTTGATGTCACGCAGCTGTACCCGCGAGTAGAGATCCGAGTAGCCGGTGGAGACCACCACCATCATGTGGTCGTCGGTGAGCCAGAGACTCGAATATGCGCCGAGACCCGTGGCGTTGCGGGTGAGCCGGACATAGCGTGAATCCGTTGCGGCCATGATCGTCAGCGCAGCCAGAGGAAGATGAAGAACGTCGCCCACCCTGCTATTTGCAGCAGCGCCAGGACGGCGGCAATGACGAGCCGGACCCGCGTCCGGCGGCGCACGAGGCTGCCAGGCTTGTTCCAGCCATAAATCACCACTCCCAACGCCACCGGCGCCGTCACCAGCGTCACCGGCCAGATCAGCAGCGGGAGGCCGGCAACCGTAAGCGCGATGCCGTCGAAAAGCGTCCGATAACCGACCACGTTCGCCGCCTCGGAAGCGCGGGTCGCCGCCACGCAGGTCGGACACATTTTTTTCCCCGCGAACGCGATCACGCACACCGGGCACAGCAGCCGCCCACACTCCTCGCAAATCGACTCGGCGCGGTTCTGCGCGTGGAAGTAACACACCGAATCGCCGTCGAGTCCGGCCGCCTGGGCCGCGACGTGCGCCGCGCGCGCGGTCAACGCGGGGAAAGCGATGAACTCGAAATCCGTGTTGCAGCGCCGGCAGGTGCCCGCGGTGGCATCGTGCCAGGCGTGAGTTTCGAGCACGCGCTTGCAGTTGGGACACGCGAGCGCGGAACCGGGCGTCATTTCGTCTTGATCACGCGCGTGTCGCAGATCCGGTCATGCAACGCGCGTTTCTCTTCGTCGAAGCCGGCCATGATGTAACCGATCATCAGCGGCAGGGCGCTGATGATGTGCGAGAAGTAGCGGCCGATGACGCGGCCGACGCTGAGCTTCGAGCCATCGACGCGCAGGAGCTTCAAACCCAGCGCCATCTTGCCCGGCGTGGCATCGTATTTGCGGATGAAAAACACCTCGTAACTGATGCCGATCGCGAGGCTGATCAGCTGCGTCACGACCTGGATGAGAATCATCCGGGTGGTATTCTGCGGGTCGGCCATGATCAGCATCGCGGCCACGACGCCGATGAGCACGCCGGCGACGCCCACGATCAGTCCGTCGACGAAGCGGGCGAGAAAGCGCCGCCAGAATCCGCCGTATCCATAGGGACCCGGCACCGCGTCGCCGCCCGGCTGCGACACCCCTTCGCGCAGCCGCTGGAAATACGCATCGCGGTGCTCGGCCGCGATCCACTTGCCTTCGAAATTGATCATCTCGCGCCGCGGATAGCGTTTTCCGCTGACGGCACACACCTCCATTTCGTCCCCCGTCCCCGGTGTGACGGCGGTCGCAGTTGCGGCGGCGCCACTCGCGGCTACCTGGGCATACGGTTTCCATTCCGACATTCCCGCGTTCCAGACCAGCGTGTCGCCCTTGATGACTCCGGTTGCGACCAGCGATTCAAACTCGGCGTCGGGCACCGGCCCCTGGCGCTCGTTGTTAACGGCGTAGTACCATTGCATGGGGTTGTTCGTCGGAAAAAACATCCGCAGCGAGCGGCGGTGGCAACGTAAATAGGTCGGGCTGGAAAACGTTTTTGCCTGGATAGCCCGATGTGGTTTCGCTGCCGCCATGCGCGTGCGCCTCGCGATTCCAATCCTGCTCGCCGGACTGTTCATGGCTGCCTGCGGCCGGCGCGAATTGCCGGCGACGGCGGGAGTTCGCACCCAGACGTTGCTGCTCGGCAATGGCGCGGAACCCGCCGATCTCGATCCGCACGTCGTGACGGCGTACTCCGATCAAAACGTGCTCATGGCGCTCTTCGAGGGGCTGACGGTGCTCGACGAGCAGACCTCCCAGCCCGTGGCGGCAGCGGCGGAGCGCTGGGAGGCTTCGGCCGACCGGCTCACGTGGACGTTTCATCTTCGGCCGGGACTGAAGTGGTCCGACGGCACGCCGCTCGCCGCGGCGGACTTCGTCCAGTCGTGGCGGCGGTTACTCACGCCCGCGATCGGCGCCGAGAACGCGTATTACCTGTATCCAATAAAGAACGCCGAAGCCTTCAACAAGGGCCAGGTGACCGACGCGATGTCCATCGGTGTGTCCGCCCCGGACGACCGGACGGTCGTCGTCAACCTGACGCGGCCGACGCCGTATTTTCCGATGCTGGTGGCGCAACCTTCGACGTATCCGGTCAACCTCCGCGTCCTGGATAAATTCGGCGCGGTGGCGAAACGAGGCACGCACTGGACCCGACCGGGGAATCTGGTCGGCAATGGACCCTTCGCATTGAAAGAGTGGTTGCCGAACGCCCGCATCGTGGTCGCGCACAATCCCAACTACTGGAACGCCGCGAACACGAAGCTGCGCGGGATCACGTTTTATCCGACCGAAAGTCCCGACGTCGACGAACGGAATTTCCGCGCCGGCCAGATCCACGCCACTTTCACCCTGCCGCTGGCGAAAGTGGCGGCGTGGCGCCGCGAGGGCGGAAAAACGGCGGCCGACAACCCGCTGCGGCTCGATCCCTTTCTCCAGACGGTTTTCCTGCGGTTCAACACGACGCGCGACCCGCTCAACGATCCGCGGGTGCGCCGCGCGCTGTCGATGGCACTCGATCGGGAATCGATCGCGAAGAACGTGCTGCGCGGCAGTCGCGCCGCCGCAGTTCGGCTCACGCCGCCCGGCATCGGGGGATTCATGGGCTCGGTGCAGGTGCCGCACGACATCGCGACGGCGCGCCAGCTGCTCGCGGACGCGGGCCATGCTGGCGGCGCCGGGCTGCCCGTCTTCGAGCTGCAATGCCGCAATGACGAGTTGCAGCCGGAAGTCGCGGAAGTGCTCCAGGCGATGTGGCAGCGTGAACTCGGCGTGCGGGTGAACGTGGCGCGGCTCGAGCAAAAAACGTGGCTGCAAAACCAGCAGACGCTCGCCTACGCGATCACGTTCGGTTCGTGGGTCGCGGATTTTCCCGACGCGTCGAATTTCCTCGGCCTCTTCGTTGCGGACGGCGGCTACAACTGGACGGGCTGGACCGACGCGAAGTACGACGAATTGCTCGGCGAAGCGGACAAGGCCGTCGAGACGACCGCGCGGCACGCGTTGTTCGACCAGGCCGAGAAGCGGCTTCTCGACGGCATGCCCATCGCGCCGCTCTTTCATGGCGCGCAGACCTACCTGCTGCACTCCGCCGTGAAAGGCTGGCCCCCCTCCCTGCTCGGCACGCGGCGATACCAGTTGGTGCATTTGGAGCACTAGCGAGGCGCAGCCTCAGACCAAGGACCAGAGACCAAAGACCAGAGACCCCAAGCCACGAAACACGCGTTCGGAAAACCCTGGCCGCCTACGGCGCCGCCGAAGGCGGGCAAGCTTGACCTGTTCACAATAACTTTCGCGTTTCTACGATTCTAGAAACGATAGCGACTGCGTACTCACAGATCGCGCGCTCGCTGGCCCTGAGCGGAGTCGAATGGGCCGCGCAACTCGGTGGCCCCGGATCGGCAGGCACGCAGGATCGTCACCCCTCCCCGAGGCGCGACAAGCGCGCCACCTACACAAGCGCGCCGATTCTTCTTTCTGCCGTTTCCCGTCTTCCGCGTCTTCCCAGTCTTCCGCGTCTTCAGTTCTTTCCGTCTTCCCGTCTCCCGCGTCTTCCCCGTCTCCCCCATCTTCCGCGTTTCTTCTTTCTTCTTTTTGCCGTTTCCAAATTTTCGCGTCTCCCGCGTCTCGCGTTCTTCCGCGTCTTCCCCGTCTTCCCCGTCTTCCCCGTCTTCCCGTCTTCCTCCACCTTGCTCCCTCGCCGTAAACCCGCTCAATACGCGCATGCGCCTTTTCCGCCCTTCGATTCTGTCTCTCCTGCTCGTCGCGGCCACGGTGGCCGGCGCGGCCGAGGTGGAGTTCAAGCGCGTGTGGCCGGGATGGCGGGACGCGGAATCGTTTGAACGGATCAGCGAATATTTCGGCCGCGGGGAAAATCCGGGTCGGGAGATCATCGTGCGCACGCAGCCGAGCGAACGCGCCGGCTATTATTTCCTCGTGCGCGTGAAGTCGGCCACGGCGATTCCCGATGCGCGTTTCGAAGTCCAGGTCGTCCGGCCCGATTCACCGGACGTGAAGACGTTCAAGTTTTCAGCCACGGTGCCGCCGAAGGAAAACGTGTTTCAGCTTGGGCTGACGGGCGCCGACTGGCCGGACGGCAGCGATGCAAACCCCGTGGCGTGGAAACTCAGCCTGCATGCGGCGGATGGACGCGTGCTGGCGGAGCACAAAAGCTTCCTGTGGGAAAAGCCCACGAAGTAGCCCGCATTTGTCACCCGCGTGGCGCGTTCGGGCGATGCTCGTTATCGCACGAAGCCGGAACAATTCAGCCTCAACCGCGAATAGACGCCAATTCACGCGAATGGAGAGGACGTCTTTCGGGAGCATGGAAACGATCAACCAATCGGTGACCACGGTTTCACTTGGGCATTCCTCCCCATCCTCCTCTGGAATTTGCGTCCATTCGCGTTCATTCGCGGTTGTCCACTGAATCGATAGTGTTAAGAAAACCGCTGCGCGGTTTTACCTCAGTCTGACCAACAAGGCACCTTTCATAACGGAGCAGGTTTGAACTTCCATTTCACCTGGATCAGAAAGCGAGGCGCCCGATGACCGCCGTGGGCAGTGGACCCGCCGTGTCATCGGCTGCATCGGATTGGACCGCATGGGAACGCGTCAATGGACTGCCGGCACTATCGGCTGACGTCCTCTCCGAAATTCTCGACGGCGGGCAGGCGTTTCGATGGCAACGGATCGCAACCGCCAGCGGTTCGGGAGCCGGCAGCGCACCAGGTGCGCGCGGTCCCGCCAGCGCCAGCGGGCCGTTCGCGGCGGATGAGTGGCTTGGAGTGTGGGGCAAAAACGTCGTTCGGCTCCGGCGCGATGAAAATGAGCGCGTCGAGTGGAGCGCTCCCACTTCCATCGCAGCCGGAGTGCGGCTGCCGCTCGACGAGTATTTTGCGACCGGCCGCGATTTCGCCACGCTTTCCGATACGCTGCCGTGGCGCAGCGATCCGCACCTGGCGCGCTGCCTGATCGCATTCCACGGACTGCGGATTCTCCGGCAGCCGTTGGGGGAGACGCTGCTCGGATTTCTGTGCAGCGCCACAAAACAAATCGTGCAAATCAAACAAATGGTCGCGTTGCTCGCGGAGCGGCACGGCGCGCCCATCGCGATGGCCACGGGAAGTTTTGTTGCTCGTCGCGATTTACCGGCGAGGACCGCGAGCGCCGTGTTTCACCGGCTGCCCACGTGGAGCGAACTCGCCGAAATCCCGGAGGCCACGTTGCGCCAATGTCTGCTCGGTTTTCGCGCCCGTTATATCTCCGAGACCGCGAAGGTCCTCGCGCGAAGCCCCGGCTGGCTGGAGGAAACCGAATCGCTGCCCTACGCCGCCGCGAAGGAGCGGCTCTGTTCGCTGCCCGGCGTGGGTGAGAAGGTGGCGGACTGCGTACTGCTGTTTGGCGCGGGGAGGCTCGAGTCGTTTCCAGTCGACGTGTGGATCCTCAAGACCATGGCGCGCCGGTACGCGCTCGAACGATGGCGGCCCGCGCAACTCGCGCAGTTCGGCCGGGTGCATTTCGGACCACTCGCCGGGCTGGCGCAGCAATACCTCTTCGCCTGGGAGCGGCGTCATGGGAAAACGGTGACGGGATGAAGTGGCATGGGGTGTCTCGCCCACTGCGAACCAATTCGGCAGCCATGGCAGCAAAGTGGCTGCGGCTTCCAGCCGCAGATGGTTCGGATTTTCCGTCCGGCTTTGGTAGCAGCGGAGGTGACGACGCTGGCAATTTCAATCCTTCGATCGTCTGCTTGCGCTTCCAATCCGTTCTGCGGCAGGATGCCGCAGCCACGGCGAACCAATTCGGCAGCAGAGCGTGCCGCTTTCCAAACCGCTCAAAAGCTGATTTGCGCCCCTGCTTGCAGGCGATTGGGAACACGAACGTCGCAACGATGGCGATGCGACCGGGGGCGGTCGCGCTCCCATGCCAGTCACTACTGCCTGTCTCCTACATGGCGCTGGCTCCTGATGCCGCCGGCGGCATCCGCTTCCTTCGCAACACGCGCCACGGAAAAAAATAAACCGCAAATACCACCGCGTATACCGCGAACTGCTCGAGCCGCGCGAAATGCGCGAAGGCGAAGAAAAAGATCAGCAGGTGCATCCGGATGACGTTGCGATAGGGAGCCGTCATGCCATCGCCTTTGGCCTTTCGCGCCTCGATTGCCGCGGGCGTCACCGCCGTATCCGCCGGATCCTCACGCTGCGCGAACGCATGGCGTTCGGCGAGAAATGCGGCCGGCAGGAACATCCAGTAGTGCGAAAACACATCGCGATAGACCGCCCAGTTCACGAGGCCACCGGGCCGATCGGCCCGGACCGGAAAGAAAGCGTTGAGAAAGACCGAATGCACGAAGTGGAACCCGCCAAAGTGCACGGTGAAAAATGCGATGCCAAAAAGTGTGCCCACGCCGATCAGAGCGAGCGCACCGATTTTCGCGGCCCCGCTGGCAACGCCGCTCCGGTCCCCGATGATCCCGGCGCCGAGCTGTCGCAGTGGCGCGGTGAGGAGCCAGAGAATCATCGCATACCCGACGAGCAGGCTCGACAGCCACAGGCTCCACACCAGGTCGGTCGTGTTCCAATGAAACCACCACGCCACCCCGAGCCCGATTCCGAACGCGAGCGCGTCGAGCCACGTGTCCGACCAGCCCGCCGGACCCGGCGCCAGCATGCTGCCGCGGCCGCCGCGGTCAGCGGGCGGCGCCACTGCGACGTTTTCCGTGCCGACGGGAGGCATTTCGCGCGGCGCGGCGTTCTACTTCGCACGCTCGATCAACTCGATCTCGTAGCCTTCCGGCGCGTCGATGAACGCGATCGTCGATCCGCTGCTGGTCGGCGTCGGCCCGTCGCTGAGCTTGAATCCTTTCTGCTCGAGCTTGCGGGTGAACTCGCGGAGATCGTCCACCTCGAACGCGAGGTGCATCAGGTCCGGCTGCACCTGCACGCCCGGGCTGTTCGGCAACTGGCAGATCTCGATCTCCTCGTCGCTGTTCGGAGTTTGCAGAAACACGATTTTCGCGCCACGAGGCGACACGCTGCGGCGCGCGATCTTCAGCTCGAGCGCGTCCTGGTAGAACTTCACGGTGCGCTCGAGATCGTTCACGCGCATCCGGGTATGGAGGAGTTTCTTGACCATGGCCCGGACTCTGCCGTGCGAAATGGCAGCGAGCAAGTCGCGACGAGAAACTGATCTGATCCGGAAACGGCCAGACCGCGGACCACTTGCGGTTGGCTCACTGCTCAATTTTCGCGGGGCGGCCCCACCCCTCTATGTCGACGAGCGGCCAGTGCCGCATCCTCAACTAAGGGAACGTGCATCAATAACGTCATTTGATTAGGCGTTAAGCTATCACCCGCGACTGGGTAGAAGGAGGCTGCTTGGGCACTTGGAGACGGCGCGTCTCATAGGGGAATGCGGTTGTGTAGCGGGACGAGTCCGGAGTGCT
>JAUSID010000249.1 GCA_030648295.1 Opitutaceae bacterium
GAGACCTGGTCGATGGCGCCGCAGAAAAACTGTTTCTGGTAATCGAATCCCGGTCCCCACGTCAGGTTCGCGCCGACCTTGAGATCCTCGCCGGTGGTATGGCGAATCATGTCCTCCGCCCGAACGCCTTCGGTTGGCTTCTCGTAGTGCGAGCAACCCGCCGCATGGATGTGATGATCGCCCGACCACCAGCCACTCGCCGATGGATCAATCCAGCGCGCCGTGCGAAACTCAACCGTGGTCGTGCGCGCGTTGACCGCAAGCGTCGTGGTCTGCGGCAGCGACTCCGGGCCGCGCGACACCTCGATGACATACGTGCCGTCCGGCAGCTTCATCACGTCACCATCGCCACGGTAAACCTGGTGGTGAAAGGCGAAGTCCGGCGCGATCCGCTTGGCTGGCGACGGGTAGACGCGGCCCTGCCTGTCCTTGATCAGGAAACTCGCGATCGTCGGCTGTCCCTTTTCGTCAGATACGCGAAAGGTCACCGCCCGGGCCGGCTTCGCCTCGAAGTTGACGCCAATTTCATTTTTCACCCCGCCCTGGTCCTGTCCGCCAGTCGGCGCGCTGAACTCGAACCGGGCGCTGCGCCGGCCGGCATCCCGGCTGTAGAGCTGGATGATCCGATACTCCAGCGGCAGCCCGCTCAGGTTCGGCAGCATCGGCTGGCTGCTGAACATGCCGACCTCGAGCCAACGCGCGGGCATCGCGCCCGCCTCGGCATTGTACATCCGCTGCGCATTCGGACTGCTTACCTGCAGCACGGCCGTGCTGCCGGCGTGATTCTCGACCTTGATCAGAAATACGCGCCACCCCTGCTCCACCAGGTCCGGCGCCGCGGGTCCGCGGTAAACATTCATTCGCATGGCCGGGTTAAGTAAGACGCCAAACAGACAGTGCGGATCGAGAATCTCCTGGATCCGCGCCGTGGCGCGGCCGGCATCGGACATTTTCGCCGCCTCCGCCAGTGCGGCGTGTTCGCCGGCGGCGAGCGGGGCGCCGAGATAATCGAGCGCATCCTGCAACCGCGTGACCTGCGCAACGAGCGGCTGCAGCTCGACGTGCCGCACGGGCGGGAGCTCCGCCGCGCCCGTCAGACACGCCGTGAGTGCGCCGACGCCGGCGAATGCGCCGAGGCGCGCGACCGCGCGCGAAATCACCTTGCTCATTGGGATGCCGGTTCCCGGTGGGCCACGGCCGCCGCTTCGCCGGCCGTCTCGGGCCGGTGGCGCGGGAGTTCCGCCTTGAAGTCGCCCAGGCTCGGCCATTGCAGCCGCCGATCCAGATCCACTTCGGTGACGATCACCGTGCCCCATTTCTCCGCCTTCGCGATCGGCACCCCGGCGTGATCATACACCGCGGTCAGCATCCAATTCCTGGATATGTCCTCATAGGTGCTGCTGACGAGGTAAACGTGGTTCTCGCACGCGCGCGCGCGGGCCAGCTCCGGATTGCAGCCCCACACCGGCCACGCAATCACCTCCGCGCCGCGGTTGCTCAGCTCGCGCGCGACCTCGGGGAAAAACCCGTCGTAGCACACCATCATGCCGAGCTTGCCAAAACGCGTCTCGAACACGGGATATTCGCGGCCCGGCGAAACCCCGGCCTCGATTTCCGTGCGGGGCAGGGCGACCTTGCGATACTTGCCGGCGACCCTGCCGTCCGGCCCGATGAGGACGGCCACGTTGAAAACCTGGTGCTTCTCCCGCTCGTTGAGCCCGGCCACGATGTACAGGTTGTGCTGGCGCGCGAGGCCGCCGAAATATTCCGTCGATGGCCCGGGGATCGGCTCCGCCACCTCGGCCATCGTGTAATGCCGGCCATAATACGTCAAAGTCTCCGGCAGCACGACGAGGTCGGCGTGCTGCGCGGCGGCCTCGGCGATGAGTGGCGCGAACTGGCGGCAGTTTTCCGCCGGATTTTTTCCACTCGGGCGAAAATGAACCGCCGCGAGCCGCACCGGCCGTCCCGCCGGCGCCGTCGTTCCGGTCAATGACACGCCGGACCACTCGACCCGCGCATTCGGCGCCCAGCGCAGATGCAGTTCAACCAGCACCCGGGTCGCCGTCGCCGGCGCGCGATAGGTGCCCGAAACTTCCGTCCATCCCTCGGCGTCGGTCGCGCGGTCGTAGGGGTATTCGGGTTCCGCGCTGCCCTTCCAGCCGACCAGATGCGTGCTCACGACCGGCTCGTCAACGGGCACGCTCCGGCCCGCATCGTTCTGCCACACCAACCGGGCCACGACGTGGCGCCGCGGAACCGCAATGTTGTCCGTCCGTCGGGACGCGGAAAAACGATAATGCCGGCCGCCCTGCACGGGGAACGTGCGGCGCCAGTGTCCCTGCAGCCCTTCGCGCACATCCGCCTGGATGACGAGCCGGCCGCCCTCGCGACCGCCGCCGGTCGCATACGAGAACTGCGGACGAATCTCGTCGCGCGGCGCGGAGGTCTGCCAGCCATCGGGTGCGACGGGCGAAGCGGCCAGCAGCGCACCAGCTGCGAACAAGGACAACACGGACAGGCTGAGCCTCGGGGGTGAGTTCATGGGGTGGGCACAATGTGACCGACGTTCACGGGAATTCCACTCGTTTCTCGTTCGCGGGGGCGTTCGAATCCAAGGCGGGAGAAAGAGAACGATTAAGAGAACGAGAAAGAGGCCGGCGTTTGGAAATCGAGGTTCTTCCTGGGAGCGCGGCGTCCCGCCCGCAAACTGACGATCTCCGGATCGATGCGGGGGGACCCGCCTTCGCCAAGGCGTCGGCGGGCGGGACGCCCGCGCTCCCAGGGAAAACAAATTGAGGGAGTGCCCGTGCTGAGCGGACACTCCCTCGATATTCATCGGTCTCTCGTGGAACTGACTTAGAAGTCGAACGTGGCCGAGAGCGTGAACTTGCGCGGATCCGGGATGGTGATCTGGTTTGGAATCTGGATCAACGGATTGCTGGCGATGTTGCCCGGCCGATAGGTGCCGAAGTTCCGATACTGCAGTTTGTCGCTGTCCAGCAGGTTGGAGATGTTGAGCTGGAAACGGGCCGTCAGCTTCTCGTTGATCCGATGACGATAGCCGTCGCCGAACAGCGCGCCGTTGGGACCGCGGCTGAATTCATAGCGCCCGGTGTTGTAGGCGTCGCTGGGCACATACCACGCAGAATTGCCACAAAGAGGCACAAAAAATCGGAGGCGATTGAAGCTCTCGTTGCGCCAATAGGCGCCCGCGCAATTTTCGCCGGCCGGACCGATTATTTTTGCGCTTTTTTGCGGCCACCAAGATCGTCGCGGCTGGCGACGAAATGGAACGAATCGAGGAATGATCATCGGGCCGAGTGTGGCTCGATGCACGAGATGAGTGGGAAATGCCCGGGCTGGCGCTTTCGTTATCGCCGCGGCGCGTGGACGGCGTGAAATCGAATCATGCGCAACACCCTGCTTTTCCTCGCCGCGGCTCTGTTTTGCGTCCCGGCGTCGAAACCGTTCGCCACCGAAACCGCCGCCGCTCCGCGCCACGCGCTCGCCGTCGCCGCGGATCGACCGGACGCACTTTATCGGCGCGGTGAAACGATCACGTTCATCGTCACGCTGACCGAGGCCGGACAACCGGCGGACCGCGGCGAAATCGAGTGGACGCTGACGAAGGATGGATTTGGCGCGCCACGGACGGGCCGGGCGCAAATCGAGCACGGGATCGCGAAGGTCAGCGGCACACTCGATGAGCCCGGGTTCCTGCAGTGCCGCGCGAATCTTCAGGTCGGCAGCACGAAACTCACGGCCACCGGCGGAGCGGGGATCGCGCCGCTTGACATCAAGCCGAGCGCGCCGGCTCCGGACGATTTCGATGCGTTTTGGGCCGCAAAGAAAAAGGAACTCGCCGCCGTACCTGTGAACGCGCAACTCACCCCCGTGAAGTCGGCCGGGTCGGGCGTCGAGACATTCGATGTTCAGGCCGACGGTGTCGGCGCCGCTGTATCCGGCTATCTGGCACGCCCTGCCGCCGCAAAACCCCGGAGCCATCCGGCCGTCCTCACCGTCCATGGCGCAGGGGTGAGCAGCTCGAATCTCGGCTCCGCGGCAAGTTGGGCAAAGGAAGGCGCGATCGCGATCGACCTGAACGCCCACGGGCTGCCCAACGGGCGCGAAAAAGCATTCTACGACGCGCTCGCGGCCGGCACGCTGAAGGATTATCGCGTGCGCGGGCGCGAGTCGCGCGACACGGTTTACTTCCTCGGCATGTTCCTGCGGCTCGTCCGTGCCATCGATGTGCTGACGGCGCAGCCCGAATGGGACGGACGAACCGTGGTCGTGGCCGGGTCGAGCCAGGGTGGCGCACAGGCGATCGCGGCGGCTGGGCTCGATCCGCGCGTCACATTCTTCGTCGCGGGGGTGCCCGCCATGTGCGACCACACCGGCGCGCTGGCGGGTCGGATCGCGGGCTGGCCGAAGTTCATCCCCACGGGGTCAACGCCGCCGGCAAACGTCGTCGCCGCGGTGCGCTATTTCGACGCGGTAAATTTTGCGGCGCGAACCAAGGCGCCGGGTTTCTTCACCGTCGGGTTCATCGACACGACGTGTCCGCCGACGAGCGTGTATGCAGCCTACAATGCGCTCACCGCGCCGAAGGAGATTTTCAACGACATCACGTCGGGTCACACGAACACGCCGGCGGCGCGCGAGAAAATGCGAGCCGCCGTCTTGCGGCATTTCGCGGCGCTGCGCAGCGGCCCGGTGGTCGCCCGGTAACGGAGATTCGCCGCGATCCGGATTCCCGCGGCAGCGACCCGCGCCGAGTCGACCGGCTGTTCCGATCGCGTCAACCAAGTGGCGGCGGGGGCGAACCTGCTTTACCTACGCGGCATGACGTTCCCCCTCCTCCAAGCTCACGCCACCTTCCGCCGCTCGGCCCTGATGCTCGCGCTCGTGTTGTCGGGCGCTGGCGAAGCTTCGCTCCGCGCCGCGGATCTGCCGTTCGACTTCTCGACGATTGAAAAGATTACCGGACTCAAAGGTACCCGCAATGACGCCGAGGGTGTCTTCAAGGTATCGGCCCCACGTACCGACATTGCGGTTACGGTCGACGGATGGAAGATGCCGCCGTTCATGGGTCTCACCAGCTGGGCCGCGTTCACCGCCGGCGGAAATGCCGAGGCCATGGTCATGGGCGACCTCGTTTTGTTCGAGGACGAGGTCAACTCCGTCATGAGCGCGGCCCTCTCATCCGGTCTGGCGGTCACCGCGCTGCACAATCATTTCTTCTTCGATCAACCCAAGGTGTATTTCATGCACATCGGCGGCGAAGGCACCGCGACCGCGCTGGCAACGGGAGTGAAATCGGCCCTCGACGCCATCAAGCAGGTTCGCGCCATCCACGCCGAGCCGGCACGATCATTCGGCGCGCGGAATCTGCCGGCCCAAAGCCGCGTCAGCGCCGCACCGCTGGAAAAGATTCTCGACGCGAAGGCGCAGCAGAATTCCGGGATGGCGAAATTCGTTTTCGGCCGCGAGGTCGCGATGGAGTGTGGCTGCAAGGTGGGCAAGGAGATGGGCGTCAACACGTGGGCCGCGTTCGCCGGCAGCGATGATGATGCCGTCGTCGACGGGGATTTCGCCACCACCAGCGGCGAACTCCAGGGTGTCCTGAAGGAGCTGCGCGCCGGCGGAATCGCCATCGTGGCGATTCACCATCACATGACGGAGGAGACTCCGCGGATAATCTTTCTCCATTACTGGGGCCGGGGGAAACCGGTGGAACTCGCCACGACGTTGAAGAACGCGATTGCAACGCAGCGGAAATAGTCCGCGCGGCCGCGGCGGAACTGGAATCGTCGGAATTCGGGCGCGTGCGGAAGGTTGCACTGTTCGGCGCGGTGTGGCACCACGCGTTTTCATCCCGCACGCTGCCCTATGACTTCTGTCCAGGAATCCCGCTCCGGCGGAGCCGTCACGATTGAGCGCATCGAAGCCTTCCCGCTCGTCTACCCGACGGTCGGCCGCTTCAAGTTCTTCGAGGGCGCCCGCGGCCAGCCCACCGGCCGGCCCGCCGTGCTCGTGAAAATCACGGCGAGCGACGGGACCATCGGCTGGGGCCAGAGCGTGCCCAGCCCGCGCTGGAGCTACGAGACGCTGGACTCGGTTTATTCCACGCTCACGCGGCATCTCGCGCCGATGCTGCTCCAGCTCGATCCGTTCGATCGCGAACAGATTGATGCGATGATGACGCGAACGATCGCACCTTCATTTTCCACCGGGCAGCCCATTTGCAAGGCCGGCATCGATCTCGCGCTCTTCGATCTCACGGGCCGGCTGGAACGGAAAACAGCGGGCGAGCGCTGGAACCGCCGCGGACGCGACACGATCACGCTGAGCTGGACGTTGAATCCACGATCGCTCGACGAGGTCGAAGGTTCGATCGAGGAAGCTCTCGCCCGCGGGTATCGACACTTCAACGTGAAAGTCGCGCCGGATCCGGTTTTCGATCTCGAGCTGTGTCGGATCGTGAAACGCCGCGTGCCCGATGGATTTCTGTGGGCCGACGCGAACGGCGGCTATGACGAGGCAACTGCGCTGGCAGTCATGCCGAAGCTGGCCGACCTCGGTGTGCCGGTGCTCGAGCAGCCCCTGCCGGCCAACCGCCTGACGGGTTATCAACGGCTGAAAAAACAGGGCGCACTGCCGATTATCATGGACGAGGGAATCGTCTCGTCGGTCGAGCTGCGGGAATTCATCGCGCTCGGACTGCTCGACGGCGTGGCAATGAAGGTCGCGCGCTGCGGCGGCCTGACCGAGGCGCGAAAGCAGATCGAAATGGTCCTGAACGACGGGCTCATGTTTCTCGGGAGCGGACTGACCGACACGGACTGCTCGCTCGCCGCCTCGCTGCTGCTCTATGGCGCCTATGATCTGAAATATCCTGCCGCCTTGAATGGGCCGCAGTTTGTCGACGGCACCGTGTTGCAGGAGCCGTTCACCGTCGCCAACGGCGAATTGCGCGTTCCCCACGGCCCCGGGCTCGGCGTCGAAGTGGACGAAGAGAAGATCGCGGCGTACCGCTGCGCCGTTTGAGTCGGCTTCGCCGCCGGGGGCGCAGCGTCAACGCGCCGTCACGACGCCGTAGCGAGAAGCAACGTCGGGCGAAGCAGCTCGGAGAACGTCTCGGGCGTGGGGTATTTGACCAGATATCCGTCGGCTCCGAGTTCGGCCGCATGCCCCCGATCCGCGTCCAGGTCGGAGCTCGAGAGCATGAAGATTTTCATTTTGCGGAGCGCTTTTTTCCGACGCGCCCAGCGGAGCACCCCGAATCCGTCGACCACGGGCATCTTGATGTCGATGAAAGCGGCGACGGGCTTTTGGCACCGTTTGCCCCCGGCTGCGGGACAGGTTGAGCGCAGGTACGCAATGGCGGCCTCGCCGTTCTCCACTGCGACAATCGGGTTCGTCACCCCCGCCTTGTGCAACAGCCGCTGGGTGAGAAAGCGACCGTCCGGATCATCGTCCGCAATCAAGACGGGAGGTAATTGCGGGAGGGATTTCATGGCCAGGGGTTCGAGGAGTTTCGAGCGGCCCGCGCCCGCCCGCTCCGGCGGGATGGAACTCAGACGGCCGCACAGGCGACCGGCCTGCAACGGAAGCAGTTTCCAAATCATCTCATGGCGTCGGAGCGTGCGGTGCTCGTGGGGGGTAACGACGGGGTAAATCGCGTCTCAAGCGAAGGCGCACCCAACCGTGACGCGAGCCGGAAACGTCACGAGCTCCGCCACTCGGCCACCCAAACATTTTTTTTACCGCGCCAAGCCGGCACCTCCGCCCATGAAGCCACGGTAACGCCAGTCAGCGGTGCTGGTGGGGATCGCATCGTTCTCTCGCTCGCGATTGTCCTCATTCTCGACCGGGCGAGTCCACGGCGAGGAAGAGCACGAGGAACGAGAACGAGCCGGGAGCCGCAATCACGAGCGCGGACCCGTTTCGTCGTATCACAACTGCAGTTACGGCGCGGCCACCGGCTGCGTTGCCGCCGCCCCCATCGTTTCCCGATCGATCTCGGCGGCGCGGATGAGTCCGTGCGCACTCGACCGACCGGTGAATTTCACGCAGATCCGGTCCATCAGGATGTACACGATTGGGATCACGAACAAGGTGAGGAAGGTCGCGATGCTCAACCCGCCGACCACCACGATGCCCATCGGATTGCGGGTCTCGGCGCCGGCGCCCGAGGCAAAGGCGATCGGGACGGCCCCGAGCACGGTCGAGATCGAAGTCATGAGGATCGGCCGGAAACGGAGCGTCGACGCCTCGTACGCCGCATCGAAGGCGTTCTTGCCTTCGACCTGGAGCTGGTTGGCGAACTCCACGATCAGGATCCCGTTTTTCGCCACCAGCCCGATCAGCAGAATCAGGCCGAACCGCGAAAAGATGTTATCCGTCATCGGCGCGCCCCAAAACCGCGTGGAATACAGCACGATCAGCCCGCCCGAAATCGCGAGGATGATGCCGGTGAAAATGGTCACCGGGTGGATCCAGGATTCGAATTGCGCCGCCAGCACGAGGAAGGTGAACAGC
Organism: Opitutaceae bacterium; assembly: GCA_030648295.1. Lineage (GTDB taxonomy): Bacteria > Verrucomicrobiota > Verrucomicrobiia > Opitutales > Opitutaceae > ER46. The sequence continues at coordinate 8,548 of JAUSID010000249.1, forward strand.
AGCGCGAGCCCGAAAAGCAGGTAAGTGTCTTGCGCGCTGTCGACGAACTCGCGGGATTCGCCATCCCAGGTGAAGGCATAACCCGGCGGCATCAGCTGCCGGCATTCTTGGGTGAGGAACTTGACCGCATCGCCAATCGTGACGCCCTGCGCCAGCTGGGCCGAGACGGTCACGGAACGCAGCCGGTTGAAGTGGGGGAAGCTTTCCGGCACCACTCCTTCCTCATAGGTCACGAGATTGCTGAGCTGCACGAGCGCACCGCCGGCGGAGCGCACATAGAGCCGGCCCAAATCGGAAGGCCGCGTGCGATTCGCATCCTCGATTTGCACGAGCACGTCGTATTGCTGGTTGCCGCGCTGGAATTGCGTCACGCGCCTGCCGCCGAGCAGCGTCTCGAGCGTGGCCGCCACGTCCGACACCGGCACGCCGAGATCCGCGGCCTTCGCGCGATCGATCCGGACGTCGAGCTGCGGCTTCGTCGGGGAGGGATCGATTCGGCCAATGAGGAACAGCTTGCTGTTGCGGGTAATCTCGAGCACCTGCTGCCCCAGTTCCTGCAGCTTGTCGAAATCGCTGCCCTGGAGGACGAGCTGTACGCCTGAACCCAGCGAGCCGCGGCGGCTGCCCCCGAAGGCGCGGATCGAGGAGGCGGACGCCTGGCCGCCGGTGATTTCGCGGCGCACCCGCTGCCGCATCTCCTCCACGATCTCCTGCGTCTTGCGGGTGCGCCGTTCCCAGGGCACCAGGGTCGCGGAGATGAATCCGCGGCCGTCGCCGGCACTATGATACGTGCGTTCGATTTCGGGGATTTCCATCACCATCTTCTCCATCTGGCGCGTGTAGATGACGTTGTATTCCGGCGTGGCGCCGACCGGGGGAGTGAAACTGAGATAGAAGTGGCCGCGGTCCTCCGCCGGCGCGATTTCCTGCTGGAGCCTGGTGTAGAGATACGGCCCCGCGACCGCGAACCCCAGCGCCGCGATCAGCACCAGCCACCGCCAGCGCAGCGCCGCGCCCAGCATCCGGTCGAAAATCCGGTTCGCCCACACGAAGAACGGCTCAGTATGTTCATAGAACCAGCCATGCTGCGCCCTGCCCGCGACCCGCTTGGGCCGCAGGATGCGCGAACACAGCATCGGCGACAACGTGAGCGCCACGATGGCCGAGACGGTCACGGAGATGGCGAGCGTGATCCCGAACTCGTAGAACAGCCGCCCCGTGCGGCCGGTCTGGAACGCCACCGGGATGAAGACAGCGATCAGCGTCAGCGTCGTCGCGATGATCGCAAAGGCAACCTGGCGCGCGCCGAAGATCGAGGCGTGGATCGGTTTTTCTCCTTCCTCGATCCGCCGGTAGATGTTTTCCAGCATCACGATCGCGTCGTCGACCACGAGCCCGACGGCCAGCACGAGGGCGAGCAGGGTCAGGATGTTGATCGTGAACCCGAGCAGGTGCATGACCGAGAACGCGCCCACCAGTGAGACGGGAATGGCGAGGAGCGGGATCATCGTCGCCCGCCAGTCGCGCAAAAACAGAAAAATCATCAGGATCACGAGCGCACCGGCCTGCCACAACGTCTTGTACACCTCGTGCACCGAACGTTCGACGAAGGTGCTGTAGTCGGTCGAGGTGGCGATCTCAACGCCCTGGGGCATTTCGGCCTGGAGAATGGGAATGAGCGCTTTCACGTCGGCGGCGACATCAAGCATGTTCGCCTGCGACTGGCGCAGCACGGAGACACTCACCGCCTGCCGGCCCCGGAAATAGGTGTAACTCCGGCTTTCGCTCGACCCGAGTTCCACCCGCCCGATGTCGCTGAACTTCACCTGATGGCCGCCTCGCGCGGCGAGAATCATCTCCTCGTACTCGCGCGGGTTGTCCATCCGGCCGCGCAACCGGACGGGAAACTCGCGGGCGAGCCCCTCGATCCGGCCGCTGGGCAGATCGACATTCTGCTGCCGCAACGCCCGCTCCAGATCCGAGACGGTGAGATTATGCGCCGCGAGTTTCGTGGCATCAACCCACAGCCGCATGGCGTAACGCGCCCCGCGCAGTTCGATGCCGGCAACTCCCGGGATCGTCTGCATTCGCTGCACCACCAGCTTGTCGACGAGCTCGGTCAGTTCGAGCCGGCTGTGGCGATTGGAGTTGAACGAAAGCCGAATCACCGGGTCGGCCTCCGAATCCGCCTTCGAAATCTGCGGATCGTCCACCTCCTGCGGCAGCCGGCTGCGCACGCGGGATACCTTGTCGCGAACGTCGTTGGCCGCCTCGTCGATGTCGCGCTTCACATCGAACTCGAGGCTGATCCGGGAGCGTTGCTCGCTCGAAGACGAGCGGATGACGAGCAGGCCATCGATGGCTGAAACCTCTTTCTCGATCACCTCGGTGATTTTGGACTCCACCACCTCGGCCGACGCCCCGCGGTAACTGGTGTCGATGGAAATAACCGGCGAATCGGTGTTGGGATATTCGCGGATCGGCAGCCGTTGAAACGCGAGCACACCCACAATCATGATCAGGATCATCCCGACCAGGCAGAACACCGGCCGTTTGATGGAGATGTCGGAGAGGATCATGGCTCAGTCGTCGACGCGGAACTCCGCCCGCAGCGGCCGCGGCTCCAACCGGCCGCCCTGGAAAAGTTGCAGCGACCCGACGCCCGCACCGACCACGATGTCTTTTTCCGTCAGCTGCCCGCGGGCCGGCGACACTTCGACGAGGCCGCGCGCGCGCATGCCCAGCACGACCGGGATGAATGCCGCGACTTTGTCGGTGCCTTGATCGCGGACCACGACCACCTGCGGTCCGCGCTGATCGACGAGGATCGCGCCTTCCGGCACCGTCAGCGCGCCCTTCTTCACTTCAAGGATTAGTTCGATGGTGGCGAACGTCCCGGGTCTCAACATCGCCGGCGGATTCTCCAGCAAACCCTTCACTTCGCTCGAACGCGTGTTGCGATCGGCAACGGCATTCACGAAATACACCTCGCCCTCGACGGGCTTCGGTGCCTCGAGGGTCGTCGATTTCACGGCGAACTTCGTTCCCGCGCGGACCTTCGAAATGTAACGCTCGGGCACCTGGAATTCCACCTTCAGCCGGCTCAGATCCGAGATGGTCGTGATGACGGTCGTCGGATTCACATTGTCGCCAACGGAGAGCGTGCGGCCGGCGGTTGTGCCGTCGAACGGCGCTTTCACGTCGGTGCGTTGCAGCCGGATGCGCAGCAACGCGACCTCGGCTTGCGCCGCCACAAACTCGCTGCGCGCACGATCGACATCGGCCTGGGTGTTCGACTGCGTCTGGCGGAGGTTATCCGCGCGCTCGAGATTGAGCTTCGCGAGGTTGTGCCGCGCCTCGGTCTGCGCGAGTTGCGCGCGCAATTCGGAGTCGTCGATCTTCACCAGCACATCGCCTTTGCGCACGCGCTGGCCCTCGTCGAAGTGAATCGAGCGGATCAATCCGCTCATCTCCGGCCGGATGGTGGCCGACTCGTTCGGCGCAATCGAGCCGACGACATTGAGCGACTCGGAGAGATCGCGCCGCATGACATTGATGACCTCGACCGCCTGCGGTTGGCCACCACCGCCGCCACGCCCGCTTTTGCCTCCGCCGCTCCGTCCGCCCTCGCCGCCGCGACTGCGTTCTCCAGCCGGGCGTTCGCCCCCGCCGGATTCAGTCGAGCCCTTCGCCACCGCATCGCCCTTTTTTCGGCTCCTGGTGCCGTCGTCCGCCGTCGGGGCCGGTTCGTGTTTCGAGCAGCCGCCGGCCAGCAATGCGGCGCCGATGATGAGGTGGAAGACACGAAGGCGGGCCATTAACACCATGAGTTGGAGCGGGCAGATTACGGGTTGAACTCGGCGAAGCGAGACGTGTTTGAGAAAAGACGGACGGCGCCGACTCGCGTTGCGCCGCCGACGCAATTCGGCGTGACGAATTCCCGCCCGGGCGCGAGTGGCGCAACGACTTACCCGGCCAGCTTCGAGTACGCGCCCGCGTCCAGCAGCGCGGCCGTTGCGCCCGCATCGGCCGGTTTTAATTTGAGCATCCAGCCGTCGGTGTAGGGCGCGCGATTGACGGTCTCGGGCGCGCCGTCGAGCGCGGTATTCACCGCCAGCACGGTACCGGCGATCGGCGCATAGAGATCGCTGGCGGCCTTGACCGATTCGACGACGCCAAACGTTTCACCCGCCTTGAGGCTGGCGCCGACCTTCGGCACCTGCACGTAGGTGATGTCGCCGAGCGAATTCTGCGCGTAGTCGGTGATTCCGACCGTCGCGGTGCCGTCGCTCTCGACCCTCACCCACTCGTGCGATTTTGCGTAACGGAGCTCGGCGGGAATGTTGCTCATGTTGGGAAATAGGATGATGGCTCGTTGGTGCAGGGCGGATCGGCGCGAGCCGTGAGTGTCCAACATCACGCCCCGCCGACAAGTTAAGATTTCTTCAATTCGATAAAGGGCGGCTTGACGAGGTGGAGCGGCAGCTTCGTGCCCCGGATGTCGACGGTCAGCGCTGCGCCCGGCGCCGCATCGCCGGCGGGTACGCTGCGCGCATCGACCAGCGCGGATCCAATCGCCTCATTGAGGATCGGCGACAGCGTCCCGGACACGACGCGGCCAACGGCAGCCCCGTCGGGGCCGAGCACCGGAGTATCCGCGCGCACGATTCGCCGGTCGCCGGTCTTGAAGAACACGATCCGGCGCGGTGAGCCGTTTTGTTTTTCGGCCCGCAGCGCCGCGCGGCCGTTGAAGTCGGCTCCCTTATCGAGCTTCACCGTCCAGCCGAGGCCCGCCGCCAGCGGCGAAATATCAGCCGTGATCTCGTGGCCGTAGAGTGGATAACCAGCCTCGAGCCGGAGGCTGTCGCGGGCGCCGAGCCCGGCGAGTTCGAGCCCGCGTGACACGCCGGCTGCGAGCAATGCCCCGGCCAGCGCGACGGCGTCTCCAGCAGAATGATACAACTCGAAGCCATCCTCACCGGTGTAGCCGGTGCGGCTGGCGAGACAGTTGATGCCGGCCACGGTCGCCTCGGTGAAGTGATAGTATTTCACCAGGCCGAGCTTTGCGCCGGTGAGCGACTGGACAATCTCAGCGGCGCGCGGGCCCTGCACCGCGAGCAACGCGTAATCCGCGCTGCGATCGGTGATCGTCACCTTGAACTTCGCCGCCTGTTCGCGCATCCAGGCCAGATCCTTGTCGATGTTCCCGGCATTGATGCAGAGGAAATAATCCTCGGGCCCGCGCAGGTAGACGAGCAGGTCGTCGACCACGCCGCCGCTGGGATAACACATCGGCGAATAAAGGACGCGGCCCGGATACAGTTTCGCGACGTCATTTGTGACGAGATAATTCAGGAACGCGCCAGCCTCGGGCCCCCGCACGTCGACCTCGCCCATGTGGCTGACGTCGAAAAGTCCGGCGGCGCGGCGCACCGACTTGTGTTCCTCGAGAATGCTCCGGTATTGGACCGGCATCTCCCACCCCGCAAAGTCGACGAGTCGTCCGCCATGGGCCGCATGGAATTCACGCAGGGGCGTGCGCTTGAGTTCGCTCATGCCCGGAACATAGCGACCGACTGCCGCGTGGTCGCAAGGAAGTTTTGCTGCTTGGAAGGGCTTGCGCGCCGGTAACCCGCGCGTGAACGTTCCGGTTCCCGCCGCCATGTGCCTCGCCTATTGGGTTCACAACCTCAGTCCGTTCCTGATCCGGTTCACGGAAAATTTCGGCATCCGCTACTACGGGCTGGCCTACGTGCTCGGCTTCTTCGCGGCCGCGTGGCTGCTGTACCGTTATGCCGCGTGTGGCCGCTCGCTGCTGCCCGCCGCGAAGGTCTCCGACCTGATGGTCGCGATCGTGATTGGCACGCTCCTCGGCGGGCGGTTGGGCCACTTCATTCTCTACCAGCCGGAGATGATGACCCGCGATCCGCTGTCGTTCTTTCGCGTTTGGGAGGGCGGCATGGCGAGCCACGGCGCCTTCATTGGCGTGGCGATCGCGATGGCGTGGTTTGCGCGACGCCAAAAGATTCCCTTTCTGCACATTGCCGATCTCATCGCGTCAACCGCGTCGGTCGGAATCCTGCTCGGCCGGATTGCCAACTTCATCAATGGCGAACTCTGGGGCAAGCCGACCGATGTGCCGTGGGCGGTAATTTTCTCCGAGACCGGAGCGGATCGGCTCCCGCGCCATCCGTCCCAATTGTACGAAGCCGCGCTCGAGGGCGCGCTGCTCCTCGCGTTCGCGCAATGGCGGTTCTGGCGCACCGACATCGTCCGCACCCAGTGCGGCCGTCTCGTGGGCGAATATCTGATCATGTACGCGATCGTCCGGATGATCAGTGAAGTTTTCCGCGAACCCGACGCGTCGCTCATCCTGGGACTCAGCCGCGGTACCTTCTACTCCGTCTTCCTCATCATCGCCGGCGCCGCGCTGATTGTACACGGCCGGATCCGCGGCGCGAAGCCCAGCGGCACACCATCCTGATCCATCCTCACAGCCGGACGCGGTTTCTTGCAGAAGGGCGGCTTTCCAGTCGCCGCGGAATGGGCGGCTGGAAAGATATCGTGCTCGTCGGCATTTCGGTCGTGTGTTAATCAACGCATCGTTTCCCGGCGTCATGACATCATCGTGCTCTTCCTCTTCATCGTGAAAAGCATCCTCCTCGGCGCGTTGTGGCCCGTGCCCTGGGAACTGGTTGCCCTCACCGGCATGAGCCAGGCCGGCTACATCGGCGACAAATACGTGCAGAGCGAAACCAAGTAATCGCGGCGCCGGGCGCGGCCGGGATTGGCCGCCGCGCGCCGGTTCAAACCTTCTTGGCGCCGAGTGCAAAATGCAAAGCTTGACCCCTTTTCCGCCACCCACGAGGTGCGGAGCTTGCGTTGCGAAGCGCCGTTGCAGGCGTGTTTGCGAGCGGCCGCCAAGCAGCGGGCGACGGTGGCCGACGAGCCAAACGGTGCGGCGTGGAAAGTCGCCGTGGCCGCAGGGATGAAACAGGAGACCGACGCGCCCAACGGCTGGCTCGCGGAGCGATTGAAAATGGGCCGCGCCACCCGCGTGAGCCAGGTCGTCGGTGCCGTCGCGCGGCAGCCAACCTCGCCGGCGGCGGCGATTTTTAAACGGTTGAGTGAAAGATTAGCAACCTGACCCCGTCGTTTTGCCCCAATACTCGGGCCGG
>JAUSID010000256.1 GCA_030648295.1 Opitutaceae bacterium
CGGCGGGCCGGGGCAGGCCATCCTAGCCCGCATAGTTCACCCGTGAAATGGTCTTCAGCCGTGTCTGACCGCCAACATCCCACTGGTCCGGCGAGCGCCCCGCGTTCATGCGGGCTAAATGCAAAATGCGCCGGAGGCGCACAAGCCGCCGCGGTTAACCCGCCTTCGGCGGGTTTTGCCCTTAGCCGGGAAAACGTGGAGCGTGCGCCGGCGCACGGCACAAGCGAACACGCTGTGCGTTCGCAGCGGAGCAGAGTGTGAAATTTCCCGGCTAGTCGACCGCGCGGAGCGTCGATGTCCACGTCCGCGCGAATTTTCCGACCTCGTTTTCGATCTCGTCGTCCCGCGCGGCTCCGCCTGCAATCGTTCGCGGTCGAGGTAAATGGTAAAGCATGACCCCCGGCCTGACCCCGCCCGCAGCCAGGCGCAGTCGGTGTGCTTCGGGTCGGGTGTGGACGAAATCGATCGTTCTGAGTGGCGCCGGCCGCGGACGGCAATCGTCATCCGGCGTAGTACTCAGGCATGGGAGATTTGATTAGGGTGATGGGCGGACGACTTTCCATTAGGTGTTCTCAGTCGATCGGCTCCGCGATCTTCAGACGATATCCGTTCGGATCTTCGATGACATATTGGCGCGCGTCCCACGCGCGATCGGAGACCGCTTCGATTATCGTGGCCCCGCGCTGCCGATGCTCGTTGAACATGGCATCGACGTCCTCGACCCAGAGAAAGATATCGGGATGCAGGGAGTCGCTCTTCAATGTTTCCGCCAGCTGCGGGTCGTGCGTGACGTAGAGCAGCACCCCATCGCGTTCGACCCCGGCGTAAACGGGCGGATCACCGAAAACGAAATGCTCCCGGAACCCGAGTACGCGGACATAATAGTCGATCGTCGCGCGGACATCGGCGGTGGAAACGACCGGCACGGCGGCTTTGAATTTCATGGCTCAAGGGGGCGGCGGAAGAATCGTGTCCTATAACCCGGTGGCAGCGGAAAAGTTTCGGTGATTTTGTGCAAAACGCGAGTTTGGCGTCACGCACAGCGCGTACAGCGAGGGTGTACGATGCCGGCCGGCCGAACCTAGTTTGAATTTTTCGCGGTGACGACGTCGTCGGCACTCGCTTATTTCATGTCAGTGGCTTTAGAGGCGATGCCGAGGCGTCATCTCGCCAATCTGCGCCGTGACCGGCGCACCAATCCGCGCGGTTTCGATCATCCCTTCAAAGGCGGGACGGCTTGCTCCCCGGCGGAAGCATGACCGATCGAGACCACGGTCGTGAAGGGTTAAATCTACCGGAATTCCGGTAGTTTGCGTTCTTCCATCCCACCGTGACAGGCGTGTTACTCCGCTGCATCGCCGCCCTCGTTCACCCGCCACCATGAAGCCTTTCTCCATTCTGATTGTCGCCGATGACGACACGGAGCGAAGCGACTTTGCTGCCATCGTGGAAAACGCGCATCATCACGCTACTGTGGCGGAGCGCGGCCAGGAAGCGCTGGCACTGCTGCGGACGACCCGTTTCGACGTCATTCTCGCGGACGTCATCCTGGACGACATCGACGGGCTGCAAGTCATCAGGACCGCGAAGTCGCTGCAGCCCAATGCGCGGATTATCGCGATGGCGGGCAATAACCGTTTCCTCGCTCCTTCGTTTTGCCTGCGACTGGCGACCGCAATGGGCAGCCATGCTGTGCTCACCAAGCCGTTCAGCCTTCAGGAACTGCTGATGGCGATCGATGGTTCACTCCACGAGAACGATTCCAGGTCACCGTTGGTCGCGTGCAGTACCAAGCGCGCATAGGCGGCCAGTTGTAATCAAACGTTCAGTCGATTCCCCGGGGCGTGAGAAACCGCGCCGGGCTTCCAATTGTTCGCGTTCAACCAGTGGATAATCTCGATGCGATCGTTCACCCCGGCGCTCGTTTCAAATCCGCTTCGACGAGGGCCGCGAGTTTGGCGAGCGCCTCCCGCCAGCCGGTCTCGTTGTCGACGGGCGAGACTCCGGGAGGCAGACCTTCATGCACGCCGAGCACATCGGTGCCATCGTCTTTGTCTGTCAGCGTGGTCGTGATCGTCATCTCGCCGCGGAGCTCGGGAGCGGTCGTCTCGAACTCGACCAGTTCGACGACCCGCTCGTTCGGTACGAGTTTCAGGAACCGGCCGTGGTAGGTGTCGGTATGCGCGGTGGTCTTGCCCGTGCCGGTCGGCGCGTCGTAGGTGAGCGAAACCCGGAACGCGCCACTTTCGCAGGCTTCGAACCGGTGCACGTGGCAGGTCATCCCGGCCGGCACCTTCCATTTTGCGATCGCGTGCGGATCGAGCAGCGCGCGATACACCATCGCGCGCGGTGCGTTCACATGTCGACTGACGCGGGTCGAACTCGTCGTTGGCACAATCTAAAAGATCCGTGTGCCCTAGCTTGCGGGAGAAGGCGGTGGCGGCATCTCCGCGAACGCTTTTTGCGCCGCTGCCGCGACCTCGGCCGGAGTCATGTCGCGGAGATGCGTGGCGACAGACCAGCGATGTCCGAACGGATCCTCGAGCTTGCCGTACCTGTCTCCCCAGAACATGTCGGCCACCGGCATCGTGACTTTTGCTCCGGCCTCCACGGCTTGGGCGACGACCGCATCCACGTCGTCGACGTACAAGTGAATCGTTACCGGCGAACCCTTGAGCGTCTTCGGGCCGAGTGCGCCCCATTCGGGCATTTCATCGACAAGCATCACGGGCGCGCCACCAATGCGCAGCACGGCATGCATGACCTTGCCGTCGTGATCCGGCAGCCGCCCCTCCTCGAAGGCGTTGAATGCTTTCTTGTAGAACTCGATTGCATCAGCCGCGCCGGCGCAGATCAGATGCGGTGTCACCGCCGTGAGTCCGGCGACAGCCGCTTTCGCACGTTGTTTTTTCGCGGGTTTCTTCGGCTTGGACTTGGTTGGCTTCGCGACTGACTTTGCCGCGGATTTCCGGGCGGGTTTGCGAGCAGCAGACTTCCGATTGAATTTGGATTTCGAGGGCATGGGGGTGGGTCTTGAGGGCGATGTTGGGGGAAGAAAGAATACTCCCAACCATCGCCGCTCGCTAGCGGACATTTCAGGCTTTCGACTTCGCGTCTGCCATGCGGGCGATCGGCAGACTCCGGATGACCGCGACGAATTCACCCAGATCGTGCGGTTTCACGAAGTAGTCCTGTGCCCCCAACTGGGTTGCCATGTGCCGGTCGGTCTCAGCCGGGGACGACGAGAATATGTAGGCTGGAATGTCACGCAGTTCGGCCGGCTGATTCGCCAGCCAGCGAAGCACATCGAATCCGCTCATCCGCGGCATCTTCAAATCCAGCAGCACCATGACCGGCAGAGGATGCTGCGCTCTATTGTCATACGGCACATCCCCACGGAGATAGCTGACGGCATGGAATCCATCGCCGACCACGATCAGCGGATTCGCAATGCCCGACTTTTCGAAAGCATAGCGGAGAAGGAAAGCGTCTGACTCCTCGTCCTCGGCCGCAAGAATCGGAGCGAGCAAGGGATTCATGACTGTCGCGCCAGCGTCACCGGTTATATTTCGGGCTGGGTCCACGCAGCCGTTCCCAGATGCGATCGCAGGCCGCAACCGCGTCTGCGGGCAGCGGACCCTCCTCAATCGCACTGAGGTTTTCCTGAAGATGCGCGAGTTTGGAGGCGCCAAGAATCAAGCAGTCAACGGGGGAATGGTGCAGCACCCAGTTCAACGCGAGGCTGACGAGCGAACGGTTGGCATCACGCGCAATCGTATTCAGCTCCTGCAGCGCGTTGAAATTTGTCTCATGCCAGTAGCGGTCCAGGTAACCTTTCATGAGATCGAAGCGTGTGCCCGGCAGTGGCGCCTCGAATTTTTGTTTGCCGGTGAGCAGACCGCCGGCGAGCGGATTGTAGACGACGGTCGCGAGCCCGAATTCGCGGCACATGGGCAGGAATTCCGGTTCGATGCCGCGCGCCAGCAGGTTGAACATCGGCTGCGTCACGGCGATCGGTGGAGCACTGTTCTGCTCGCCGAGCCAGAGCATGCGACACACCTGCCACGAAGCGTAGTTGGATACGCCGATGTGCCGCACCTTTCCTTCGCGCACCAACTGCGCCACGGCTGCCAGCGACTCCTCGACCGGCACCGCGTAATCGGGCCAGTGCAGGTAATAGATGTCGACGTAGTCCGTTTGGAGCCGGCGCAGGCTTTCCTCGATGCCGTGTCGAATCGCCGCGCGGGACAAGCCGACCTCGTGCGGCAAGTCGCCCATTTTGCCGGCGACCTTCGTGGCGAGCACCACGCGATCGCGACGGCCGCGGAGTGCCCGGCCGAGGATGGTCTCGGCAGCCCCGGCATTATAGACGTTTGCCGTATCGAAGAAGTTGACACCCGCCTCGAGGCAGATGCCGGCCATTTCCAGCGCGGTTTTTTCGTCGGTCTGGGCGCCAAAGGTCATGGTGCCGAGACACACTCGTGACACGCTGAGGTTCGTTTTGCCGAGGTTGCGAGTTTCCATGAGAATCAATCGGCCGCGTGGGGGCGCAGATCGGCTGCGGCGGCGCATGGCCGGGCACGCCCACCGACCAGACATGAGTGCAGGAGCCGATGCCGGGGCGCATGATTACACGGCGGGCGCGGCGAGCGTCGGGGCCGTCGGCGCAGGTTGATCAAACATTGGTTTCGTCGGATCGATCAGCCAGAAAAGGCACGCTGCGATCGAAACCATTCCGGCGATGAGGAACATCGGCGTGTTGTAGTCGCCATAAGCGCCGACCAGCTGGCCGAACATCCACGTGCACACGAAGCCGCCGGCCGAGCCCGCGGTATTCATCGCGCCGCTGACGGCGCCGGAATAACGGCCGCCGATATCGACGCACAACGACCACGCCGACGGCAGCATGCAATCCATCACGCCAAAGCCGAGCGCGAGCAGCACGACGCCGGACATCCTGCCCGTCGTCGATGCTGTGGCCACGAGGAATCCGGCCGAGATGAGCAGGCATGTCGTGCCCATCAGCCGCCGCCCGAGCGACAATCCGTATCGGGCCACCAATCGATCCCCCAGTCGCCCGCCGAGGGCGTTGCCGATCGCGCCGAGAATGAACGGCAGCGAAGCGAATACGCCCATCTCCGCTTCCGTGAGTCCGCGGCCTTTGACGAGATAAGTGGGAAACCAGCCGAGGTAAAAAATGGAGCCCCAGACGTAGCACCAATACATTGCCATGATCAGCCAGAGTTGCCGGCACCGGAAGAGCTTTCCCCACGGCACGGCCGTATGCGCCGCCGGTGCACCGCCGCCCGCGGTGATTTCCGCCAGCTCCTCCCGGCTTACGCCCGGTTGCCGGGTCGGATGATCCCGATACCAGGTGAACCACACGATCGCCCAGAGGATGCCGAGACCGCCGAACGCGTAAAACGTCCCGCGCCAGCCGAGCAGCACCATCAACGGCACCACGATCAGCGGTGAGAGCGCGCCGCCGATCCGGCTCGCGCCCCACACGATGCCCTGCGCCCGCGCGCGTTCCGTAATCGGAAACCAATTACTGATCACGCCGGACATGTTGGGATAGGCGCCCGCTTCCCCCGCGCCAAAAAGGAACCGCGTGATCGCCAGCACGACGAAGCTCCCGGCCGCGCCGGTCAAGCTGGTGAAGGCCGACCACCAGATGACAATCCGCGTCAGCACGCGCCGGTGACCAATCCGATCTCCCATCGCCCCCGTCGGAATTTCGAAGAGGCCGTAGGAGATCAGAAAGGCGTTGAGCACCCAGCTCCACTGCTCGGGCGTGAGCTTCAATTCGTCCTGGATGCGCGGGCCCGCGACCCCGATGCAAATGCGGTCGAGATACGTGATGACGGACAGGAGACCGAGGAGTGAAAGGACGACGTGGCGTTTCTTCACTGGAAATGGCGATGCACCCCAAGCTGTGATCGGCGGCGCGAGTTACTTTTTGTCGTTGAAAATCAGGCCGGCCGCATCGAACCCGCCATCCACATTCAGGATGTGGCCAACCACGAAGCTCGAGTCATCGGACGCCAGGAAGACCGCCGCCGCGGCGATTTCCGCGCCCCGGCCATACCGCTTGAGGGGGATGCGATCGAGATAGGCCCGCCGCGTATCGGGCGTATGCGTGCCGCGGCTTTGCTCGGTGTCGATCGGTCCGGGGGAAATTGCGTTCACGCCGACGCCGAGCGGCGCGAGCTCCACGGCCATCACGCGCGTCAATTGGATCACGCCCGCCTTGGCCGCGCCATAGGCGGCCCGGCCGACCCCGCCACGCTGGCCGGAGATCGACGCGATATTGATGATTCGACCGCCGCCCTGTTTGACCATCACGCGTGCCGCCGCCTGCGCGCAGAGGAATGTGCCGGTGAGATTCACGCGGAGATTGCGCTCCCACTCTTCGAGCGACAGCTCGAGCACGGGCTCGTTCGAGCCGATGCCGGCGTTGTTCACGAGCACGTCGAGTCGGCTGTAACGCCGCAGCGTTTCGGCAATGACCGCGCTGATCATCGCTGGCCGCGTCACGTCGATCTCGAGACCAAGCGCATTGCCGCCGGCGGCGGCAATCTCCGCGGCGACGGCAGACGCACGCTGCTCGTTCAAGTCGGCCACGATCACGCGCGCGCCTTCCTTCATGAAGCGCAGGGCGATCTCGCGGCCGATGCCCTGGCCCGCGCCGGTGATGAGGGCGACCTTGTCGTGGAGCCGAGGAAGACTGGTGCCGTTGGTCATGGACGAATTGGAACCGTGGTTAGCCAACCCGTCTGCGCCGCCATGGCGACCCTACAATCGTCCCCCAAAATCATTTAATCGTTCTAGCGCAGGGCGGGGGAACGCGCTAGTCTCACCGGCACCCCAATCCCATCGGCAGGCGCTGTCGCGCTTCTGTTCCCCTACCTACCATGAATGCATCGATTCGTGTTTCGTGCATCCGGACCCTCGCGTCGCTTGGCCTTTCGGCGCTCGCGTCTGCGCAAACCCTCCCACCACCCGCCGGCAGTCCAAACTCTTCCGGCGCGAAGGAAACCCCGGTCGAGTTGTCCCCTTTCGTCATCAGCGAGAACACCGAGACCGGCTGGATTGCAACGGAAACCCTCGCCGGCAGCCGGCTGCGCACCAACTTCAAGGATGTCCCCAATCAGATCGAAACCCTGACGAAGGACTTCATGGCCGATCTCGGCCTGAACTCCGTCGAGCAGGCGCTCGTCTACACCGCCAACGTCGAAAATCTGAACGACTACGTGCCCTTCGTCCCCGGCTCGGCCGCGGCCGATCCCGGGCAATCGGGCCGCGTCCGCGGCATCGGCGGCGGCACGCGTTCGCGCAATTTCTTCCAGGCCCAGAATCCGACGGACAACTTCAACATCGAGCGCGTGACAGTGGCGAGCGGGCCCAACGCCATCCTCTTTGGCCTCGGCAGCCCGGCGGGAATTCTGGACGCCACGCCGGCCCGCGCGGCCATGCGCAACAAATACGGCTTCACGCTCCAGTTCGACTCCGAGAATTCGAAGCGTGCCACGTTCGACGCGAACCAGATGATCATCAAGGACCGGCTCGCGATCCGGCTGATGGGACTCTCCAAGCGCGAATACACCGAGAAAAAACCCAACCTCGATCGCGACGAACGGATCTACGGCGCGCTCACGTTCCAGCCGTTCAAGAACACGACGCTGATTCTGCAGGGTGAGCGTGACAGCCGGAACTGGAGCCGCGCCGTCCGCCAGCCGCCCGCTGACTTCGTTTCGCTTTGGGTCAACGCGGACAAGATTGCCGGCAGCGGTTACACCACCGCGAAGCCCATCTACGACAACACCAGCTTCACGAACATCGCGTCGAATGTCATTTTCAACCGCGCCGGCAACGTCCCCGTCCTCACCAACGACGGCCAGCCGATGCGCAACTGGAACAACTCCGTCACGGTCAGGAACCCCAGCACGCTCCCCGGCACCAATGCAACCTACGATGGGGACGTGTGGAACATCCTCGATCCGAACATCTATTCGTTCGAGGCCAACATGCCCGGCACCAGCCGCACCACCATCCTCGGCGGGATCACGAAGACCGCGATTCTCGAGCAGAAGCTGTTCACGAATCTCTTCGTCGAACTGGCCTATAATCACGAGAGCGCCTACAACCACCGGCTCCACTCGATGGGCGGGGGCTCCGGCGATTTTCTCAACCTCCACGTCGACGCCAACCGCTATTTGCCGGGCACGACCACGCCGAATCCGAACGTGGGCAAGCTGTATTACCAGGGCGTCGCGCAGAATATTCCCAATCTCTACGGCCGCGAAGACTGGCGCGCGACGCTGTCCTACGAATTCGACGCGGCGCGCAAACTGGGCGAACGCAACCGCCTCTTCAAATGGCTCGGCCGTCACCGCTTCGCCGGGCTCTACACCGGCTCGGAGAACGAACACCGGCAGCAGCAGGGTTGGACGCGTCGCATCTTCGACGACCCCGTGATTCCCGGCATCACGCTGACGCCCCGCATCACCCGAAATTGGGCGACGAACGCGAGTCGCGCGCCCCAGTTTCGCCACTATTTGAATGGCCCCAACGACACTGCCAGCGCACCGATTCCGATGACGGGCGATGTCACCCTCCTCGATGCCAACAACCGCCCCTTCACGCTTTGGGGTTTCGATCACCCGCTGGTTTCGGAGACGAGCGGCAAGAAACTCGGCGGCAGCAGCGTGCCGACCGGGGTTAAGAACCGCAACCGGGCGTTCATCTTCGCGTGGCAGGGCTTCTTCCTTCCGGATCGCGAGCAGCAATCGCGGCTCGTGCTCACGTATGGCTATCGCAAGGACACCGCCAAATCCAAGATCGTCGACGCTGCGTCGACCACGCAGGATTTTTCCGGGCTGTTTCCCTCGATGTGGGACGTCACCTACGGGCCCTTCGGCACGCCGCAGACCGGCATCAATCGCAACCTCGGCGTGGTCGCCCGCCCGTTGAAATGGCTCACGTTGTTCTACAATCAGTCGACCTCGTTCGATCTCAACCAGGGCCGCTACGATCCGTTCGGTAACGAAATCCCGGGCGCGAGCGGCGACGGCAAGGACTACGGCGTGCGCTTTGATCTCTGGACCGACAAGGTGACGTTGCGCGTGAACAAATACGAAAACGCGCTTGGTCCCCAGCGCGCGACGAATCAGATCAACGATCCGGCGCGCGGGCAAATGTTCAATGTCGACAACCGGTATCGCGAACTCGATCCCACCGGCCCCACGATCAACATCGTCGACGGCAACCGGCTCGGGTTCCGCACCGCCGGCCAGTCGAACTACTGGATCATGTCGAACTTCGAGGGCAAGGGTTACGAGGTCGAACTGAACGTGACGCCGCTGCGCAATTGGAACATCCGCGTCAACGGTTCGAAGTCGACCGCGGTCGAGTCCGACATCGGCGCTCCATGGTTCGACTGGCTCCGCCAGCGCGAACCGGTCTGGCAGGCGCTCGTCGCGAAGAACGGCGAAGTCGATGAGCAGGGGCGGCCCGTCACGTGGGCCACCGCGCCCTTCAGCGCTGCAAATCCCAACGGCCAGACGCTGCAACAATTCCACACGAACTCGCTGGGCGCCTCGCTGGCGTTCATCTCCGCGGTCGACGGCCGCGTGACGGACAGCGCTCGTCCCGCTCGCGCCAACCTGATCACGAATTATCGCGTGAGCGAAGGGCGTTTTCGCGGCTTGAATTTTGGCGGCGCCGCGCGCTGGCGCGCGGCCCCGACCGTCGGCTACGGCGTCAGCCCCGGTGCCACCGGCGCTGCCGAGCTCGATCTCGATCAGCGCTACCGCGGCAAGGAAGAACTCTATTTCGACGCGCTCCTCGGCTACCGCGGACGGATGAAAGCACTCGGCGGATTCACCTACCGCCTACAGTTGAATATCCGCAACGTGCTCGACGAATCCGATCCCGTTACGGTCATGCGGACAACCCTCGGCCAGGTCGTGCGCATCGCCACCGTCGAGCCGCGCGTGATCGTTGCGACGTTTGGCGTGGATTTTTAGACGGCCGCCTTTCGCGCGGTTATTTCATAGCCAGACGAACCAAGGCATGGGTCACAGAGGACACAGAGCTCGGACACAGAGGCAGCAGGAGGCCACAAAGTGTTTGGATGCGCCTGATGCGAATGGGCAGGCATTCCAAATTGGATCGAAGGGTTTTCCTCTGTGAACTCTGTGTCGGAGCTCTGTGCGCTCTGTGACCAAAAAGGGGGGTTCCTTCAGCCTGTGAAATGTCCAAGTTAGCGCTGCATGCGTACTGACCTTGATGGCAAACCTGGAGTTGAGTCCATAATGTACATGCGGCACGCGACGCCGTCGCTGAATTCGGTCGTCCTGACATGTGCGGCGGGGTGGTGCGACACGAACCGACCGGCGTGGGCTTGAACCTCGCGGGATCCAATTGTGCTCATATGCCGGCCTTGCGGCGGCGCGCCTCGCTCTGCCGCACCATCTCGCCCAGGTCGGCGGCGGGGCGGATTTCCCACGGGCCGAACTTCGCGCCCGGATGTTTCGAGATCAGATCGACGGCGTGGTTCAGGTCGCGCGCCTCGAGGATCATGATGCCGCCGAGCTGCTCCTTGGTTTCCGCGAAAGGCCCGTCGGTGACGACGACCCGTCCGTTGGCGTAGCGCAGCGTCATCGCCGTGCTCGGGGGCTGCAGCGCTTCGCCGCCCTTGAAGTGACCGTTCGCGCGGAGCTGGTCGTCGTAGGCGAAGCAGCTGTCCATCATCGCTTGTTGTTCCGCTTCCGGGATGGAACCGAACGCGTTGGAATCAATATAGCCGAGGCAGATGTATTTCATGGTGGAGGGTGGGTGAAGGGCCCGGAATTGGGCACCGTTCATCAGCTAGCCGATCGGCCGGAGCTGATTTCGACACGGCTGTGAAATAAAGGTGTGAGCATCGAGTAGCGGGATCGATTCAATGAACAACCGCGAATGAACGCGAATGGACGCAAATTCCAGAGGAGGAAGGGGAGGATTACCCAAGTGAAACGATTTTCACCGTTTGGTTGCTTGTTTCCATGCTCCCCCAGGACGCCCTCTCCATTCGCGTGAATTGGCGTCTATTCGCGCTTGAACTCCTAGGGAACAGCGTGCGTCACCTGGGAGCGCGGGCGTCTCGCCCGCATGGATTGAACTGGCACGGGCATCCCCGGTCGCCTTCGGCGCCGCCAGAGGCGGGTAAACCTGCCGGTGGTGCTGGGGGCGCGGGCGCCCTCGCCCGCAGAGAACTGCCGATCGCCAATCCTACCGAAACTGCGGCTGCCCCGCGACAGGCTCGGGGCCCTGAGCCTGCCGAATGGGGAAGCCGCAGCCACTCGATCTTTGCGGGCCAGAGGCCCGCGCCCCCAGGAAACCGTGGTTTCTTCCCGTCCGGGGCAAAACGCGTTTTGCGGTGGAGGCTGAATTGTTCCGGCGCAAAGACGCGATGGTCGCAAAGATCGACCGCGAAGGTGGCATAGCGAGGTGAATGCTCGCTACTCGCTACTGTCTCGAGCTCGCGGATCCGTTTTTCCAGGTAACGCTGCTCCGGCTCCGATTTCGCCAGCGCGTGGGCCTGCCCGTAGGCGGCCCGGGCCTCGTCCCGGCGCCTGAGCCGCCGGTGGAGATCGGCGCGGGCCGCATGCACGAGGTGGTAGTCCCGCAATTCGCCGCGCGCGAGGAGCGCGTCGATGAGGGCCAGCCCGGCCGCCGGGCCCTCGTGCATGGCGACGGCCGCGGCCCGGTTGAGCTCGATGACGGGCGAGGGCTGCATCGCCAACAGCGCCGCATACAGCGCGCAAATCTGCCGCCAGTCGGTCGCCTCCGGCGTGCGCGCCTCGGCGTGGACGGCGGCGATCGCGGCCTGCAGCGTATAAGGCCCGAAACGTCGCGTCGCCAGCGCGCGCTCCACCAGCGCGATGCCCTCGCGGATGAGCGCCTGGTTCCACGTCGACCGATCCTGCTGCTCGAGCAACACGAGCTCGCCCCCGGCGTCGACGCGGGCCGCGCGTCGCGATTCGTGCAATAGCATCAGCGCGACCAGGCCGGTGACCTCCGGCTCCGGCAGCAGGTCGAGCATCACGCGGCCGAGGCGGATGGCTTCGGCCGACAACTCCACGCGCGTGAGCGAGGGACCCGACGACGCGGAGTAACCCTTGTTGAACAGCAGGTAGAGCACGGCCAGCACCGCGCCGATCCGCTCCGGCAGTTCCGCACCCGATGGCACCTGGTACGGGATGCGTTCGTCGCGAATCTTCGCCTTCGCGCGGACGATTCGCTGGGCAATCGTGGGCACCGAAGTGAGGAAAGCCCGCGCAATTTCCTCGGTGGTCAGCCCGCACACCTCACGCAACGTGAGCGCCGCGCGGGCGTCGGGCGCGAGGGCGGGATGACAGCAGGTGAAGATGAGCTTGAGTCGGTCGTCCGGCAGTTCGTCGTCGACGGCGGCCGCGGCGGGCTTGTCCGCCGTGGCGGATTCACCCCCATGCAAGGTGTCGGCGATGTCATGCTGTGACGCATCGAACCGCGCGCGGCGGCGCAGCGCATCGATGGCCTTGAAGCGCCCGGCCGAGATCAGCCACGCGCGCGGGTTCGCCGGGAGGCCATCCACGGCCAGCGGTGCAGGGCGGCAGCGAACGCGTCGTGCATCGCATCCTCGGCCAGATCGAAGTCGCCGAGCAGACGGATGAGCGTCGCGAGGATGCGCCCGCCCTCCGTGCGGTAAACGGCGTCGAGGTGGGTGCGGATGTCGACCGTGGGTGGCTCGAACATGCAGGGGGGAAAGAGGAGAGCGGAAGTCGACCGAGCGCGGCAAGAGTAACAGGCGGCGGTGAACAGCGGCGCGGTCCCGGCGACCCGGAACGGTGGCTTGCGCAAAGCCGGTTTCCGTGGAGGATTGGAGCGATGCAAGCGACCATAGATCTTGATTGTCCGGAGGAAATGCTCCTCGGACTCCATGTGAGCGCGGAGGAGTTTCGCGACGAGGTAAAGCACCGCGCGGCCGTGGCCTTGTTTCGGGAAGGCCGCGTATCCTCCGGTTTGGCGGCGCGCTGGCTTAAGATGCCACGGGTGAAATTTCTGCTCCTTGCGATGCAAGAGGGTGGTGAGCTTCTGGCCGATACGCAGGACGATTTTAA
Source organism: Opitutaceae bacterium (assembly GCA_030648295.1). Lineage (GTDB taxonomy): Bacteria > Verrucomicrobiota > Verrucomicrobiia > Opitutales > Opitutaceae > ER46. Next base: position 13,146 of record JAUSID010000256.1, read on the forward strand.
GCGCGAGACGGCGCTACTGTGATCGTTTTTTCCAACACGACGCCTTTGATCGAACTGGCGTGCGCGCGGAAAGCCGACTTGGTGCTCATCGACGAAAAGCTCGGCCGCAATCATGCGGAGTTCCTCGGGCTGAAAATCACCGGCACGCTTGGAGTTTTGCTCAAGGCGAAGCAGGGCGGCTTGATTCCGTCGTTCACGGCGATGGCAGAAAAGATGCGAACGCAGGGAATTCGCTATAGTCCGGCGCTGGTCGCGCGCCTGGCGGCGAGTATTGGAGAATAATCGGTCTACGTTTGCAGCGCACAATCGCGACCAAATCGGGCTTCACGGCCAGCACTGCGCCGATCCGCTCCGGCAGTTCCGCGCCCGACGGCAGCTGATACCGGATCGGGATGCGGCCCGCATTGAACGGTGGATGGCGCCCGGAGTCACGCCCTGCGCCAAACACCTATTCCCCGCTGCGCCGGCCTTGCGTCGCCGCGACCGGGCCGCAGAATCCGCGAATTTCCAATCCATGCCCGTCCGCCGGTTTCTCTGGTTCATCGCTCTGCTGATCGCGCCGCTCGCTGCGCAGGAAAAGTTGCGTGTCATCATCGAGACCGATGCCGGCGGCGATCCCGATGACGAGCAGTCGCTGGTGCGCTTCCTCGTCTATGCGAACGAGTGGGACATCGAAGGTATCATCGCAAACCGTCCGACCGCGCGCGAGCCCGAGAACCGCAACACCGTCCGCACCGGTCTCGGCATCGTGCGCCGCCTGCTCGATGCCTATGGCGAGGTTTATCCGCGGCTGGGCGAAAACGCGGCAGGGTTTCCGACGAAGCAGCACCTGTGGGAGCGCACCGTCGCAGGCTACGACGACACGGACGACGGCGTGAACCTGATCATCGCCGCCGTCGATCACGCGGACCCGCGGCCGGTGTGGTTTCAGAACTGGGGCACCGATCGCGGCAGCGCTGAGAGCTGCCTCAAGCGCGCGCTAGATCGCGTGCGGAAGGAACGTGGGCCGGAGGGCTACGCGCAGTTCAAGCGCCGGATTCTTCTCTCGTCGGCGGACAAGTTCGGCGACCACACCTACGCGATCGCACCGGCGTTCACGTTCTGGCTGTGTCCGTCATTGCCGAAGCTGGACGGCGGCAACTGGTATCACCGGTTCGGTCCGCTGACCGCCACGGCCGGCGGCTTCGACCTCGAGCGCGATGTGCGCACGGGCCACGGACCGCTCGGTGCGTTGTATCCGACGAACACGAACATCCGGCAGAAGGAAGGCGACACGCCGATGTTCACCTACCTCATCCCCACTGGCATGAGCGATCCGCGGCAGCCGGCATGGGGCGGCTGGGCCGGCCGGTTCGGCGTGCGCGATGACATCGAGCCGCGGCAGCCGGCGTATCACTGGGCGAACCTGCGCGACACACTGGACGGCACCACGAATCGCGACCACACGCTCGCGCGCTGGGCGGCCGATCTGCAGAACGATTTTCGCGCCCGCATGGACTGGTGTGTGCAGCCGCCCACCGAGGCGAACCATCCACCGCGGGCGGTGCTCAACGGTGAGGGAACGAAGAAAATCCTGCGTCTGACCACGCGGGCGGGCACCGAGCTGGCCGTGAGTGCGGCAGGCTCCTCGGATCCGGACGGCCATGCCCTGGCCCACGAGTGGTCCGTGTATCCGGAGGCCGGAACCCACCGCGGCGCCGTGAAGCTCACGGGCGCCACGAGCGAGCAGGCGAAGCTCGCGATTCCCGCCGACGCTGCCGGTGCGAGCATTCACCTGCTGCTGGCGGTGCGCGACGATGGCGCGCCGACTCTCGCCAGCTATCGGCGGCTCGTGATCGACGTGGTTCCGTGACCCGCGCGCGTGGGTGGCTCGGACATGCAGGGGAAAAGAGGAGAGCGGAAGTCGACCGAGCGCGGCAAGAGCAATGCCTTCTCGCCTGCTGCGCAGTCTTGCCATAATAGAGCAGGCTAAGGCTGGTGGCGGTATGCTAACACCCAATGAAGTCCACTTGGTCGTCGGTATCTTGACGATGGCATCGACCGATCAAGATGTGGAGATCGAGCTTGGCTCTCAGGTGATGGACCAAGCGGCAGGGACTACGCGAGACGTGGACATTATGCTACGCTATCAATCGCCGACCGGTCCCCGGGTCATCGCTGGCATCGAAGTGAAGGCACACACGCGACCGCTCGACATCGAACATGTGGAGCAGCTTGTGATAAAGCTCAGCGATGTGCGCGCCGGCACTCCTTCGATTGTCTCTGCCAGTGGTTACACGCCAGCAGCTGTGAAGAAGGCCGCCGCACATCGAGTGGAACTCCTTTCTCTAGTCGGCTGGAACGCCGCTCTGGAAAGAATCGACACACCATTGCGTGGCAATCCGGCCCCACTTCTCGGAGACCTCCATTGGTCTGAAGGTCCGCACGCGCACATCGAATTGGATACACAAGACGCACTCCCGACTGATACCAACACGGCCGCGCTTGAGCTTTGGATCGAGGAGCATGATGGCACGTTCTCCCGGCGCCCAGCAGAGGTATTGACCAGGCAAGCGGCGAAGGTCGCGGCGGATAACGTGCTGAAAAGCTTTCCTGCTGTGACAACTCCCGCGACGCACGAGCAGGCACTCGTTGAGCGGGTGTCGCTACGCAACCAAGTGCGTGCGATACTCCCGGGCAGAACTTACCGGGTGAAGTATGTTCGCGTCACGGGACGTTTCGCGCAAACCGTCACCGATGGAGCGGATACCCTGCGCTATCTTGTTCGGCACGACGGGTCCGCGTTGGTGGCGGCATGTTGTGCGATGGCCATGAGTGACGGCACGCTGACGGTGCTCGCCTACGATCATCGGACACGAGTCGTGACGCCGCACACACTGACAATTGCCGATCGAAGCAGAACGAAGATCAAAGGCGTTCCACTTGTGCGGCAGACGGAACAGCACCGAGTGAATTTGATTCCTCGTCCGCAAAGTTGAGGCAAACCGGAACGGGTCATGTCGCGGATCGCGGATTCGTGCTGGAGTTGGCATGAGTCGGATTGTGCGGTCCGGGTCGGAGCCCGAACGGGTGGGCGGCGATTGCCGCGCGGATGAAACGCGGCAGCGCCGCCAGCAATCAGTGGCTGGCCGCGAAACTGAATCTCGGGACGCTGGCGGCACTCAGCCACAACCTGACGCTTTTCATCGGCGGTACACCGGGCCGGGGCCGCTGGCGCAAAATCCGTGATCCACGACATGATTCCCGGCCGACCTACGAGAGGGTTCGGCCACCATACTCTGTCACTGATGCCTTGCCCCTTAACTCTTCTTGGAGCAAGAAGCTGCTTCTATGTTCAAGAAACCGTCGAAGGCTCAGCTTAAGAAGAAATACGGGATCATGAACAACGACTTCAAAATCCTTATAGCCCCCGAGCCGCCGAGCGACCCAGGCCCTGGCGGCTTCCTCGAAAGGGTCACAGAGTGGCCGAAAACGGCGGCGACCTTTCTCTGGTGCCGTAGCAAGACTTTCGGACTCACTTCAATCCTTGCCGTAGTCCTAGTCCTTCCCGTTGCGATCAAAAAAGTGAACGAAGGTTTCGATGCGTTTCGGGAATTAGACAAGAATGTCCCAGCATTGGTCCATAATATAACTTGGGCAACGCAGCCGATTGCGGACTTCAGCCATTTTCTTTATTACCCATTCACACAATTACCCAAACCCGTCGCATGGCCGGATATAAAACGTCACGTCGCGATCACCGCAAACACCACAGCCCTTAGTACGTCAGGTTCGTCAGGTTCGTATCAATACGTGCAGCCCCTGAACGGGTCGAGCGGCATCTACGGCTTGAGTTAACGTCACCAACCGGCCTTCGAGGTAGCCGGACTCCTGTTCTCCGCACGCGAGCCACCGGCCGCAGTTCGGGCCGGTGTGCTGTTCGCGGCCAAGCTGTCGGCATACTCTTTGGTGAAAACAGCCAAGGACCTTCAAACACTCATTGACCGCCATGCCGCTCCGCTGCGCGTCGGGTGCCGTGAGTGACATACACTCGCCACATTGAGGACCGCCGAAAGGGTCATGTCGCGGATCGCGGATTTCGCGCTGGAGTTGGCCTGAATCGGGTTGTGCGGCGGTCCGGAGCGAGCGCGAACGGGTCGGTGGTGACGTGCGTCCGTCAAGCGTTCGCTGTACACCAATATTGGGGGCATGACGGCGGTGGCGCTCGACGTTCCAGAGAGGGAGGTCGAAGGGGGCAAACTTTGCGCTTTGCACCACTACCGACGCCCAGCGTGTTCGTAGCCGTCAAATGACAAAGTGCAAAGTTTGACCCCTTCCGCTGTCCTCACTGTGTTGCGCCGACGTTTCGCCGAGGTCCGGAACCGCGACCGTGATACGTGGCCAGAAAGAACAGCAGCAGGGCCGCGCAGGCGAGCGAGAGTCCGCCCCAAAACATCGTCCATGGCCGGTCACGGTGCGATGCGCACATGGTGAACCAGAAGCCCACGCTCAGGTAGCCCGCCAGGTTGCCCACGCCGCCGTTCAGCATCGACATCAATGCCTGGCCGCGCGCCCGCCAGGCCGGATCGACCCGCTCATTGAGGTAAATCTGCGCCGTGATCCACACGAGCGTGTACGAGCCGCCGTGCAGGAGGATGCTGGCCACCAGCCCCGACGGGGTGTCCAAGGCGCTGAGCGCGAACCGCACCACCCCGAAGATCAGCCCCCAGGCCAGGATCCATTTCAGCCGCCAGCGGAGCATCAACGCGCCGAGCGACAGCATCGCGACCACCTCGGTGATCTGCCCCAGGCTCATCCACGCCGCCGTGCGCTCGAAGCCCAACGCCTGGAGGTGCAGTGGGGCGTTCGGATAAAAACCCGCCAGCGGAATCGAGGCCAGCGCCGTGGTGAGGAAAACGACCCGATGATCGCGATGGCGCAGCAACGAGAGCGCGTCCAGGCCCAGGCGCTGGGCCCAGGTGAGCCGCTCCGCTCCGCGCATCTCCGCTCCCAGTGGCAGAAGGAAGGTGATGCCGGCCACCGCCAGCCACACCACGGCCCCGGCGTATCCGGAAAGCGTGGACTGATCGGCTCCCAGCGCGCTGACGACGAGGCAACCGCCAAGCCACCCGATGGTCGCCATCGCCCGGATGGGCCCGAAGGGCTGCGGCGAATTCGCGATCCGCGCGAAGACCACCGTCGAGGCAATGCTCCACGTCGGCGCCGAGCACAATGCGTGGAGCTGGATGGCCGCCAGCACCACGCCCGGGCCCGCCCCAATCCAGATGGCCGTGCTCGCCAGCGCCATGGTCACCGCGGTCGCCAGGGCGAGCCAGCGCAACACCCGGACGGGAGAGGCATGCCGATCGGCGACCGCGCCAAAGAACAGCGGTGTCACAAACGCCGCCACCGCCGACGTCGCGAACGCGTACGACCGGAGCGCCGACAGTCCGTGCGCGGCGAGCACCGTGCTGAGCGGCACAAACCACATCCCCAGGGCCGCGCCCTGCAGGAGATACAATCCCATGAGCTCGGCATATTCGCCGCGGCGAAACGTCTTCAGCACGCTGCCAAGCCACACGAGATCGCGGCGGGTTCAAGCCTGCCAGGGCAGGTTTCAACCCACGGGCAGGGGGCGCGTGCTACGGGGGTGCAGGGAAGTTCCGTACTCGCGAGGGCAATTTTAACCGCGGATAACGCGAGTACGCGGATATTGCAGGCGCCGTATTGCGTTTGTTATCCCGCCGAAGGCGGGCATGCCGCGCTACTTGTCCGCCTCTGGCGGATCCGCGCAATCCGCGGTCAAAATCTCCGCCATCTCTGTCCGGAATCGGACATTGCCTCACACCGGCTCGTCCCGATGCTCAGCCGCGAGTGGCCGCGGTGAAAGACAACTCCCACCCGCCGCATTCGAGGGAGGTCGAAGGGGTCAAACTTTGCACTTTGCACCACTACCGACGCCCAGCGTGTTCGTAGCCGTCAAATGACAAAGTGCAAAGTTTGACCGCTTCCGCTGTCCGCTTCCGCTGTCCGTCATCCGCGGTCAAAAAATCTCAGCAATCCGCCAAGCTCCGACAACAAACCTTTTTAACCGCGGATGGCGCGGATCCCAGAATCGGACACCTGCTGCCCCCACGCCTTGGCCTCGATGACGGCGAGCCGCTTGTTGCGATACTCCAGCACGTAATCCGCCGTGAGCGCCTTCCCACGCCGCCCGCCGCCGCCTTCAAGCCGTCCGAGCGTGATGGGAAACTCGCGCCGGATCCGACTGCCTTCGACGACGCCCCAGCCGGCGGCCTCCAAGGCAGGATCGATATGATCGGCGCGAGTCTCGGCTTCGTTCATGGCCCGTCGTTTTTTTCTTTTTCCCGCAGCCGGCGCTGGCTCTCGGTCAACTCCTTGAAATTCTCGCGCGTCGAAACGCGGCGACCGCTCTTCGTTTCGAGTTCGCGCCGGGCGTTACCGGCGATCCGGCCGCCTTGCTTGGCCGCCACTTTGTTCTCGGGAAACCCCTGGGAGTCGGTGTTGCACGCGATCTCCGTCGTCGAGGCTTCGCCAAGCATGGTGAAGATCAACTCCAAATCGGTCATGTGGTCGCGCAGGTTGTCGGTCGGACCCGCGAGGGCTTTGTGCTCGCGATACTGGGAGGGCGTCATGCCGAAGGTGGCCTTGCTGATTTCAGCGGTGAGGATGGCGTATTCGCGGTCCTCCTTGACGCCACGTTTCTTCCACTCGTCCGTCAACTCGTCGCGCACGGCGATGCCGCGCATCCGCTTTTCGATCCAGGCTTCGGAGTAGCCCTTCTGGCGGTAAATCTCCTTCATCCGCCGGGCCGCGATTTCCGGGTTCTCGATTTCCTGCAACCGCTCGTAGCCGACCTGCGCCAGCCAGCGCTTGAACGGCTCCGCCTTCGGCGACGGGATGGACTGAATGAGGCGCAGAATGCCCGGCGTGTGCCAGCAAAGGACTTTCTGACTGCCGCCCACGGTCTCAACCTTGAGGGCAAGGGGGGGGGCAATTTGCCCCCCCCCTTTGAAAGCATCGCCCAAGAACGGATCACGGCGGCGCATATCCTTGAGGTAGCCGGAGGGATTGGCCGAGTCGGTCAGCGCAGTGATCACGTCGACGATGACGAACCACCACGCTTCGCCGTGCCAAACGCGACGGACCTGCTTTTGTTCGAAGAGGACGAGTTGGCTCATGGGCGGCGGATGTTCGAACATGCTGGTGGAATTCCAACGCCAAACAAACGCTGGCTCCAGCGGGATGGCGCCGGCGCAGTTGAACGCGCACCTACCGGCATTGAAAGTCCGAAAAGCGCGGGAGGTGCGGAAGTGAACGAATGGGCGTTTCTCTGTGGTCGAGGGGCGTCCGCGCTCCGGTACCACCGCACGATGCCCGTGCCACTTCAAGTCCATGCGGGCGAGACGCCCGCGCTCCCAGGCAATCCGCAATCCGAAATCCGCAATCCGAAATCAGACAGACGCCCGCGCTCCCAAGTGACGCAGGCCGTTTTTCCCAACGGCTACAAACGGCTCGTCTGCCCGGTGGCTTTCCGGTAGCACTCGCGCAGAACGCTCCACCTTGCGCGCTCTTCGGATCGAGTCCCGATCCGGCGTTCCCACCCACGCACCCATGAATACCCGAATATTCGTCGTCGCGCTCGCCGCCGCCTTCACGCTGACCGGCTTTCCCGTCCCGAGTTTGGGCCAGACCGTCGGCCCTGCGCCCGCCGCGCCCGCGCCGCCCGGCGCCGGGCCGGTCGTCGAACTTTCGCCCTTCGAGGTCCGGACGGACAAGGACGTGGGGTTTGTTGCGACGAGTTCGCTCGCCGGCGGCCGGCTCGCCACTGACCTCCGCGACACCCCCGCCGCGTATTCGGTGATCACGCGCGAGTTCATCGATGCGCTGGACCTCATCGATCTGCAGAGTGCCGCCGAATGGTCCACCGGTTCGTCGGAGATCCCGCACGTCGGCGATGCCACCTTCTTCACGTTCTCGACCTACTACAACACCCGCGGCACGCGTGCCGGCACGCAGCAGCGGAATTTTTTCCCGCAGTACGGGGATCAGGATACGTTCGACATCGAGCGCTTCGACTTCGGCCGCGGGCCCAACTCCATCCTGTTCGGCAACGGCACGCTCGGCGGCACCAGCTCCTCCACGACCAAGCGCGCTCGCGCCGATCGCGCGTTCGCCGACGCCCAGCTGAGCGTCGGCTCGTGGAATACTTACCGCGCGACCGTCGACGTGAACCGCCCGATCACGAAAAAGGCCGCGCTTCGTACCGCTGCCGTCTGGGGCGACGGCGACGGCTGGCGCGACAAGAATTTCAACCGGCGCAAGGGCGCCTTCGCGACCACCACCTACCGTCCGTTCCGCCACACCGAGATCCGGCTCGAGGGCGAGTACCTCGAAATCCAGAAGCAGACCGGCCTGACCATCCTCACCGACCACGTATCCGCCTGGAACGGCGCGCTCACCTACGACACGCCCGTCGCGCTCCGCACGGCGACGACGGCGCAGGTCAACGCCGCGACCGCCGCCGGTGTAAACCGTCGCGGCTCGAACTACCACGTCTTCGATCCGTACAGCGGGCTGAACGCGATCGTGAATCTGCAGGGCGAGCCGATGACCCGTGGCGGCGGCGAAACCGCCACCACGCCGATCGCCGGCTTCACCTACGGCGCGAGCGGCGGCGGCACGTTCAACAGCGCGGACGCGCCGCTGTCCCACGCCGATGGGCTGCCCGCCAACCGCTTCGACACCGCGCTTGCCAATTCCCGGTTCTGGGTTCCCGGCGATGCGTTCACGATCTCGCCGGACGCTCCGCTCCTTTCCTCACGCTTCAAGGACCTGCAACTCACCATCACCCAGCGCTTCGGCGATTTTCACTTCGAGGCCGCCGCCGACGTCAACCGGCAGGCCTACTTCGTCAACGGCGAGGAAAACCGCGACACGCGCGACGCCTACATCGACATCAATCGCTTGCTGCCCGACGGCTCGCCGAACCGCCACTATCTCGAACCCTACGGCGACGGCTCGTACTTCCGCGGCTTCCGCCATTACAACTACGAGAACTTCCGCGCCGCGGCCGCCTACGTGAAGGCCACGCGGTTCGGCCGTTTCGTGGTCAACACGATGGTCGGCAGCAACGACAACAATTACACGCTGTCCTACCGCTGGCTCAGCCTCGCTCAGGGCGCGGATCAATCCCAGTGGATCCAGACCGCGCAGTTCATCCGCGTGCGCCGTTACTGGCGCGAGACCCAGCGGCCGATCATCGATCTCAGCCTCAACCCCATCCGCCACCTCAACCCTGGCGTATCCGACACCCAGGTACAGCCCCGCTGGGTAATCGACAACTCGCGCTATGACACCGAGACGCTCAACAACGCGAAGTACCAGTACGGCCTCGCCGCCCTCAACTGGAAGGTCCTCCGCGACCGGCTCGTCCTCCTCGGCGCCGTCCGCCGCGACAAGTATTTTTCCGCTTCGCAGCAGCAGGTGCGCCGCGGCGACTACCCGGAGGACTGGGATCCGGCGACGCCGCTGCTCCGCCCGGCCGCGCCCGATGATTGGGCGGCGCTGACCTACGTTCCCAAGGATGCCGCCGGCCGGCCGACGGGCCCGGAGCAGCCGGCGCTGACCCGGCCGCGCGCCACCAGCGCCGGCAATTTCCGGCCGCTCCCGCAATACGCCAACGATCGCTTCCAGGACGACTTCAACGCGCCCCCGCTCGAGGGCTACAAGACGACGAAGTCGATGGGCGCCGTCTTCCACCTCACGCGCTGGCTCAGCCCGTTCGTGAATTATGCCGAGACCTTCAACCCCGCGTCGGCGTACAACGTCCTGCTCGATTCCAATCTGGTCCCGCCGACCGTCGCGAAGGGCCGCGACTTCGGCACGCGAATCGAGCTGTTCCAGGGCAAGCTGAACCTCTCGCTGACCTACTACGAGAACGAGGAAATCAACCGGGCCGCGTCGCTCAGCCGGCCCTCCATCAACATCCTCTACCGCGCCACGCCGCAGGGCAGCACGGACGACATCAACCGCCGCGGCCAGACGCCCCTGCCGTCGACTTACTACGATCTGTCAGCGCGCCACGGCATCGGCTACGAAATCGAGGCCACCGCCAACCTGGCGAAGGGTTTCCGGCTGTCGGCCAGTTTCGCCCAGCCGAGGGTGTACCTCGACGACGCCAATGCGATGACGCGCGCCTACATCGATTCGCACGGCGAGGCCTTCCGGCAGATCGCCATGGATGCGAATGCCGTCGTCGACCGGGCGACGAACATCGCGACGGTCGACACGTCGGTCCCGGCGAGTATCCGATCACCGGATGCACAGGCGGCCGCCGACGCCTACAACGGAATCTACCAGTTTCGCGCGAGCCAGATCGAGGACCGCATCCTCGACCAGAAACAGGAACTCGTGAAGCTGTTCGCCGATTACACGCTGCAGTCGGGCCGGCTCAAGGGCCTGCGGCTTGGGCTCGGCGTGCGTTATGACGGCCGCCGGATCATCGGTGATCGGGCGAACGACACCATTCGCGATCCCGCGAATCCGACCCAGGCCATCGACGATCCCGATCGGACGGCGTACACGATGATCTATACGCCGAAGGGCGTCTATACGGTCACCGGCACGCTCGGCTACTCCTTCCGGCTCTTCGAGCGGCAGGTACAGGCCAATCTCGTGGTGAACAACCTGCTCGACGATCGCAGTGTCACCTATATTGGCACGGCACTCCGCCCTCGCGACGGCGATTACACCTCGCCGGCGCGCGAACGCGTCGCCAACACGTACTCGATGAAGCAGCCGATCAGTTTCACGCTGAGATTCGGGGTCAAACTGTAAGCGGCGGTGCCGCCGCCACCGCCAGTGCCGCCGCGCGGTCGGGCGTGGCAATGGCCGGCGGATGGCTGTGCGGCCGCCTTGGGTTCCCGCTACGGCCGCAATCATCGCAAGTGCTCCGCATAGCTGATGTCGATCCCGGTGGGGAAGGACTTCTTCCTGGCGGTGCCTTCGAAGCGGATGCTGGGCGTGAGCTCGTCGTAGACGTAGCCGTTTCGCGGGCATCGGCAGATCTCATCCTCACCCATCGCCGGCGGAAACCCGCGACTACGACCACGGCTTGCCGATTTCGTAATCCTCGTTTCTAGTCGCCCCATGCTCGATTGGTCCCAGTGCCCGGCGGTAGAGCGAATTCCTGGAAAATTTTCCGGAGCCTGGCTTTTCATGGGCACGCGCGTGCCGGTGAAAGCGCTATTCGAGAATCTGGAGGGCGGAGCGACGGTGGCTGAATTTCTCGAGTGGTTTCCCGGTGTCACACGCGATCAGGTCGAGGCTGTGCTGGAGCACGCGCAACGCCGCTTGGTCGATGCCTGATTCGCGCCGTGCGCATCCTCTTCGACCAAGGCACGCCGGTTCGATTTCCTCCATCGCCCCAATCCTAGCGAGCGGGCGGCTTACCCCGGTACGGACGTCCAAACCGGCTCCGCCCCGCACCGTTCCCCGCCCCATGAACCGTCAGTGTCTTGTCCTCGCGGTTTTCCTTGCGACCGCCGGCTGCAGCGCGCCGCACACCGCGCCGCGCCCCACCGCGCCCACCGCGCCCTCCGCCACGGACGCCGCGGCACGGGCGCGGCGCGCGCCGGACCAGCCGGGCGACCGCGCCCTCGCCGCCGTCGACGCGCTCGTGCTGCACGACACGAAACGCGGCAAGGATCTGCCGGTGCGCCTCACGTATCCAGAAGGCAAAGACCGCCGCCCGCTCATCGTCTGGTCGCACGGCGCGGGCAGGAGCAAGGACAAATACCTCGTCTGGGTCGACGGTCTCGATCACGGCTACGGCGGGGCGACCGGTGCCGAGTGGTTCAACCCGCGCAACAAGCCGAACGCCGATCACATCGCGTGGACCCGGGCCGTGACGACCGCCTTCTGGCAGGTGTATCTGGAGAAGGATGACGCCGCGCTCGCGTGGCTGCGCGCCGACCGGCTCGCGGCCCTGAGCCGGAGCGCGGCGACGGTGGAGCACAAGTAGCGGAGCGGCTGGCGCGGGAAACTGCGCCGCGACCAGAGCGGCCCGGCTGTTTCTGAGCCGCACGAGAGGCAGCCGATCTCCCGAAGACAACAAGCACCGAAACCGCAGCGAGCGTGGTGAAAAATGCGGGCTAGGGCCAGAGCCAGAGGAACACGCAGCCGGAGCCGACGGCGTAGAGCGCGGCGTCGAGGAGATATTTCGCGCTCGATGAGCAGGGACGTGCCATCCAGATCGATTCCTGCATGGTCCCGAAGCCGTGGGCGATGAAAGTGACGGCGCCCACGAGCTTGGCCGCCGCGCGGGCGTGGCTGTGATCCAGTCCCAAAAGGCGCGTCGCCAGGAACGCCGCGACCGCCGCGATGGCGAGGCTCCAAAGGAACCACAGGCCGAGATGTTTTCCCATGTTCGGCGCGCCCGCCGGTGCGAGCACGATGTGTCCCACCGGGCCCTCGCGGTATTTCTTCAGCATGGCTTCGCCGCCCATTTCCTTCATGTCGGCGCAATACGGCACGACATACCGGCCGGGCGCCGGATTGCCGGCGCGGATGGCGTCGCGCACGGCATCCTCGTTGGCGAAGCCGCGGTAATCGGGGGCGTGCCACTTGATGACCATGTGAATGAGCGAACTGATCACGAACACGACCACTGCGCTGAGCAGGATCGGAAGCCAGAGGGTGAGGAGGGCAGTCATGGGGTATGGGGGGCGGCCGACTATTCGCACAAACGCGCTCCTGGCGAAAGCCGGAAATGCGTTGGCGATGATTGAGACGACGTCGGCCCGCGGCCTTGGTTCGTCTGGCTATGAAATAACCGGGTTGGTTGCCGCCGTCCTTCTCAGCCTCGTCCGCTCGCGACCTACTCCACTTTAGGAGGTTGGGCATTTACGGCGTGAACGAATATCCGAAATCCCCGATTTGAATGCCGAAGGACTTGCCGGGAATGGCGACAACTGAGGGAGCGGAGAGCGTCCGCTCTGCGCCATCTTCACCAGTAGCGACGAACTTCGCGCGATACAGAATATTTCCATCGGGAAGGGACTCCGGCTTGATCCGAAATGTGACTCCATTCTTGAGCGGAAACACGGATTCCTCACCGAAGAACAGGGTCGCGCGCACTCCATCCAACTCCTCATTCTGAAACTTGATCGTGCCGCCAATCGTGGCTTTGCCGTCCTTCACCTTCGAAGCGCGTATCGGACGCGTCAACGATCGCTCGTCCCGCTTGAGGGTGATTACCTCGGACCCGGCGTCGAACGAAACGACGGTATAACCGCGAAAAGACTGTCCAATCTTAAGCCACCCCGACGAGCGGTGGTCTTCTGTGTCAGTGAGCGAAAAGAGTGCTTCTTGGGACGTGATGAAAAAGCCTGAGAATTCAACGTCAGCTCTCAGGCCAACCGTGGACAGCATTAGGATGGCGAGGTAGTGTTTCATAGGTTTTCGCCGAACGCCCTAGCGCGGCTGGCGCCGCAACCAAATGGAGTGGAGTGGAGACACAGAGGACACGGAGATTTCAGCGGAGACCACGGAGAGGAGTTTGAGTTTCGAGTAGCTCGCTCATGCTATAGACAAAATCTTGCTCAAACTGCGCGACGTTTCGACATTCTGATAGAGATGCGCCGCGACCACGGCCGGCGCGACGCGTGCACCACAACGAAATGGGATCTTCGTTTTCATTGGTGCTCTCATACATCAGGACGCGGCATGACGGCTGTGGGCGTTGGCGGCGACTTGCTGGGCCTTTTCTTCATTGATATCAAATACCTTCGAGTCACAAGCCACCACCCGATTGCGACGCCGAACACTATGGCGCCGTTTGAAAGAAGGGCCTCCCATCTCAGCCAATGCATGTCGGTCTGCCAATTGATGGGATTCGCGAAGAAGACCGCGCCTCCAAGCCAGAAGATTGCAGCCAACGCGAGAGCGGAGAGGACAAGCTTCATGAGCGGACAGTTTTCGTTCTTTGCCCAACGTTCAAGATGAGCACGAGGCGTGACAGCCGTGGTCGTTTGGCTCTGGCGCCTTGGGCCTCTTTTATTAATGCCGCGACAATCCGAACTCTGGATGCCGGCGATTGTGCCGCAACACCAGGACACGCACTTCACCGCGAACAATTCGAAAAAGGAAATGGTACCGGAATATGTGAAGCCGAGCGCGACGAATGTCGTGCTTAAAGAAGCTGAAGTGAGTCGGGTGGGCCGCGATCCGATCTTTCGTGGCCTGTACTTCAGCGAAAAACTGATCTCCCAACTTGGAGCCGCCTTCCCGGTCGAAGTATTCGAGCGCGAGCCTAAGGTCGGTCTGAACCGCGCGGTGAAAATGCAGATTCACCTTCCGAGCCCACGACGAAGCTCGTCCCAAGTAATCGACAACTTTGGGTCTTTTTCCATCTGTTCGTCACGTCGGCGTGCTTCCGCGACACCTTCATCCTCGTCGTCGAGGATAGGTGGCAAGCCTTCAAGCAAGTCCGCCGCAAGTTCGGCTTTCTCACTGGTGGACAACGTGCTTGCCTGCTGTCGAATTTCCTGAACTCGAGTCATAATGGAAACGGTAGTCCGAAGGCTTTCGAAAGCGAGTGGATTTTGCCCAGACAGAGATGAGAGGACATGGGGTGGTCGAGCGGTTTCATTTCGGAGTGGGTGAGGTAGCACGCGGCGGGACGGTTGTGGGCTTTGGCTCTAAATATAATTTTCGCGTTCGAGACGGGAAACGTGGCTCAGTAGTCAAATCGTCATCTGCAACCCGCGGGGCGCTCGCCGCCCCCGCACCCCCGGCTGGGTAACTATACTAAGAAAGCAAAACATCTATATGTAACCAAAACGGGAAAATTTCCTCTTGACCTCACAAGGCTTCATAGCGGCGACTTGTTCGGCTGATTTCGAGTTGGAACGTTCATCCGAAAAAGCAGCCGTGCTTATCTTTCGCAATCGCCTTTAGTGCTTTCTCCAAATCGAAGTAGTACGCCTCGGGCGCATACAATTCCCACTTTCCGGAGGCTCTCATCCAGTAAAGCTTCCACATCTTGCGAAATTTGAACCACCGGATCTTCGCGAAGGCGTGAGCCTGAGTCTCGCCGGGGTTCTGAAACATTGGCCGTACCTCGGACAGGAAGACCTCGGCACCTTGGATATCAGCTCGAAAATCCAACTGATCCCGGATCTCCGGCTTTGGGCGAATGCTCTCGATAAACCTACCGAGCTGGCGAAGTACTTCCGCAATGTGATCCGGCGAAAAAGACATTGGTGAAACTGTGGCGCCCTGTGGCTCTTACTTGATGTTCCGCGTGATGTACTCAGCGCGTGCTGCGCCGTCGCAAGGCTTCCCTCGTGCCCGGCACCACAGTTCAAGTTCTAGGACGTCCACCGGTACCTTCTGAACATTGTGGCCATCTTTGATCAGCTGAACCATTTTCTGCTCAGCATTCTCGGCCCATTCATCCCACGTGTGTTCAAGCGTATCCTGGTCCACCGAGATGCGCTTAAGGTGTTCCCAATGCTCCTTCTTGTACCAACCGATTCCCATGATTGTCATGATATAGTTTTGCCCAGACATTATAGCTGCGTGCTCGAGCAGCGGGGAAAAGTGTGCTTTTCCCCGGCGACGCGGGTTGCTCCCGGTAAAGGGAGCCTATCCGCCTGGATGTGGCGTGAACCAAAACAACCAAATGCGAGAACAAGCACATGAAGACCCAAGAATACGTGGGCCTCGATGTTCACAAAGATCCGAGCCGAGGTCGCGGAGCAGTAGCCGCACAACCCATGCCTGGCTCGGCGGGGCGAGAGTAGCGTGACGGGATGAAAATCAAGACCTCTCGTTATCATGGCCGCGGCGTGGAGGAGTTTCTGGCCGAGCATGGCGCCGATGTCACGGGTGTAATCGCCGGTTTCGACCGGCTCCGGCTGCGCGGCAGCTTGCTGGATCTCTACCTGCCAATGTTCATGTTTCGGGTTGAATCGTGCGCTTCCCCGCGCCGACGGCTGATGACTTCGCGTCTTCGCGTCTTCGCGTGCGACAAGCTCCAGCCGGCCAAGGCAGAGCTCACGCGAAGCCGCGAAGGACGCGAAGGACGAGTGGCGGCCGCGGTGCCACCGGCGTAATTTCCGGTTACTTTGGCTTTATATATATCATTGCCTGATCCGTCCGGCCGACGTCTTCGTCCAACCCTCCAGAGGCGGGCAAGCCGTGATGGTGATCGCTCGATACCGTTATAACACCTGCTCAGCCCCGTCCCCTCGCGACCTACTTCACTTCAGACTCCGTTTTCACGAGAGATGAAGGATATGGCGCCGCCATCCGTGCAGACAATTCCATCTGCGCCATACCACGCGCTCCAAGACTCGAAGCCGCTCGAAAGCGTGAGAAACTCCAAAGTGGCTCCAGCGTGGAAATCGATGATAAGATCGCCGGAACGCTCTCCCATTCGGGACTCGCGAACGGTGCTGTCGGAAATCACAGCAAGCACTCTAGCGCCGGCGTCGACCGGCTCGCGAAGTCCGAAAAGCTGTCCGTCGTCCTGCGACGTGACAACAACGCCCTCAGTCGTGAGCAAACGCCAGCTGGAGTCCGTGGTGACCGTAACGCCATCGGTGAACGCGAATAACCACGTGAAATCTTTCTTCGCGGCTTCAACCAGCCGCTTTCCGATGATCCATGGAAGTGTCGCCGGCATGTTTTTGCCGAACAGTATTATTGGGACCAACTGAGTTTGTCTTTGCGCGGCAGGGTGGAGGGCGTTCGGCGAGGCCCGACATCTGGGATGTCCCTTCGCAAGGTTTTGAACAACAAAATCCGTTGGCGGGCCGGACCTCCGTGGTGTCCGCTCAAGGGTTTTCCCGGCCAGGCGGTGAAAAATACTTTACGCATAGGAAAACCACCCGTTATTCCCGGGCACGTTCAACAAAGGTCGTGGTGCGGCTGCGCGCAACACAACCTTCTGGGTTGGGCCTTTTTGTTCACGACTCTTCGGCTGCGTGCAACTCGAACCAGGTCTGAATTTCCGGACTGCTACCAAGTCCTGCCTTTCGCTTTGCTTCTTCGAGCTCCGCAGATCCGGAATCGCACCAGCCGCGCTTTCTCATAAACTCATTCCATATTTCGATTTCATCCGCGTTTGGCCTGCGACCGCGTTCGAAACACCACTCGAGAATTTCTTCGTCCGTCCCACCTTGAAGTACGCGTCGTCTAAGCTCCTCGTAGTCGACAGAAAGAAATCTAGTGCAGCGAGCATCGAACGATGTTCGATCTGCTGTGCCCGTGGAGTAATCGGCCGGCAGCAGTCCAGTAGAACGCAGTCGCACCTTATCCAGCATTCGGCCGAAAAATACGATTCTACCGACTTTCTCGTTGTCACTTCTGAGACCAGGAATTTTCACAGGACCTTTCTCTTTGCCCAGACGAAGGTCAGCCACGACGGGAGCTGGCGCGCCGCGTGCAGACTTCGGTTTTGGATTTCATAGTGGGCATTCGGCTTTTCATTCGATCGCACGCGGCGTGACAGATCCCGTCGTTGGTTGTACCGACTGGGTTCGGCCTTTCTGTCAGTCAAGAAACCACGTGAGTAAATCTTTCGAGGCGAATATCCAAAGCGCCAAGCCCGCCGTATATGCCGCCAAACCGACTGCATCGACCCGCGAGAACGACGACCGAAGGTGTAATAATTGAAGCACGACGGTGACGAGATAGACAGGTGTGCCGCAGGCCGCGACGGCAAACATGAGCCAAATTGCAGGA
Organism: Opitutaceae bacterium; assembly: GCA_030648295.1. Taxonomy (GTDB): domain Bacteria; phylum Verrucomicrobiota; class Verrucomicrobiia; order Opitutales; family Opitutaceae; genus ER46. The sequence goes on from JAUSID010000256.1 coordinate 30,900, forward strand.
ATGAATGAAATGCCAAGGCTCTTCGGGTCGGGATAACTCATGGTCGGCCAGCGACCGCAACTGATGAACGCGGCGCACGCGAAACCGAGTAGCGCAAGGTAACTCATCAGGGGCAGCGCACCCAAGCCAGCGAGTAGCCACCGAAAGCCGACCTCTTCCGCTCCATCTCTTCCATCTGCTGCGGCGGACATAGTGAGGGAGATTCTATCGCAGTCGGGGAAACATGGGACGGGCAGTGCACCCCAGGTGCGAGTTCGATGTTCTTTCGCCCAACAGTGTTATTGGGACCAACTGAGTTTGTCTTTGCGCGGTATGGTGGAAGGGGTTCGGCAGGGCCCGACATCTGAGATGTCCGTTCCTACGGTTTTGAACAACAAAATCCCGCTGGCTCGCATATTCAATGTTGGGTCGTCGCGATGCTTTCTTTTCGCGCCGGCGAATGCCAAACCGGTCGCATGAGTCCTGCTGACGGCAAAGAGGTCACGCCTGTCTCCTTCGCAGACTGAACACGGCACTCGATACCGCACTGCGGCGCGACTCCCGCGCTCCCAAGGCGAGCTTCGCCCCGTCAGTTTCGCGGTGCGACACGAGCGAGTTTCCGAAAAGTCGGACGCGATACCAGTGCGATAACTTCCGGAATTCCGGTAGATGGGGCGGCGATGCGGAGGGGCGGAGGGGCTCCAGACGGCGGACGGCGGAGGGCTGAGGGCGGAACTCGGGGCAGAGGTGCAGACGACGGACGGCAGATGGCAGACGGCGGATGCCAGACGACCGATCTGGGTAGATGTCAGAGGTCAGATGTCAGACGTCAGGGAGAAGCGCCAGTGACACTGCGGCGAGGTGGACGCGAAACGTGGGGCTGAGCGTTTTTCCGAGGACGGTTGGTGAACCGAACAAGCCAGCCTCGTTACCTCGGCTGCTACGGAATCCGATCGGCCGCGGCGGAGGCGCCGCGGCTCCACGGTACGACAATCCGAAGGACCAATGCACGGGTGTCGCCGAGGTTCTTCACGTTATACGTTATAATTCACGCCGTGTGCGCCGCCGATAGATAAGGTTGCGGGCGAGACGCCCGCGCTCCCAGGTGGCGCACACTCTTTATTGTGAATCGACTGTTCGATTCATCGTATTGGAGACGTGATCCGCCTGGGTTTTCACAGCAGGTGAAACTGCGAAACCCCCAGCCTCGTTACCTCGGCTGCTACAGATCCTGCAGCGCGATGAAGGCGCCGCCGTGGAGGTAACATACCGTACGCATCAAGTTCGCGAACTTCAGGCCCGTGTTTCCCATCGAGAAGGTGTACCGGATGGTGGTCGGAAACCCGATCGCGTTGATCACGACCTTGCGATTGCCGTTTTCGTCCGCCGGATTCAGCTCTTCCAGTCGGCGAATGACGGGATCGGCCACCTCGACGAATTCGTCGCCGAACACGTAGATGCCCATCTTCATGTTCGGGTTCTCCTTGTCGTGGAGGAAACGCAGCGCGTTGTAGATGCCGGGAACGGGATTGCTGATCGAGTCCTGGTCGTAGCGCCGGAGCGTCCGCTTGATTCGATCCCGCATCTCCGGCGAGTCGGCCAGCCACGCGTCCGTGCCCGTGCCGCGGCGGTTGAGGATGAAGCGGCCATCGCCGTCGAGGAGCTGGACGCCATCAAGTTGTGGATACACGTCCAGTACCTCGTCGATTTTGCGAATCACGATCGGCCACAAGCCGCCGTGGTTCGGGTCGCGCATCGAACCCGAGGTGTCGATGATGATGGCGATGTAGTTGCTGCCCACCGGCAGCCCGACCGGCGTCGGCTTCACCTCCGGCAGCAGCTTGACCTCGGGTTTCTTCTGCCGGGCGGCGATTTCCTTTTTCAACTCGTCGATGTCGACCACGAGCGCCTGCTGGCCCTTCTTCTCGTTTTGCAGCTGCTGCTCGAGATCCTCGAGCATCGCATGAACGGTATCGTTGGTCTTGCGCGCATCGGTCACGAGCACGGCGATCTTCTTGTGGCTGCGGTCCAGATCGTCCTTCGAATTCTTCAGCTGCGCCAGCTGGGCCAGCTGCGCGGCGAGCACGCGGCGAAGATTGATCAGGTTCTCGATCTTCTCCTTTTCGCGCGAACCGATGGTGAGAATGAAAATCAGGATGATGGCCCCGAACCCGCAGCAAATGCAGTCGAGGAAGGAAAGGCTGAAGGTCTGGGCAACGCGGCGGCGAATCATGTGTCGGGCCAGGATTTGGACGGGCTGACGAGCGCGCCGCGGGTCGCATTCGCGAGCTCCCAATACATTCCGGGCGCGCCGGGGTCACCCGTCAGCAGCGGAAACAACACCGTGCTGACCGGGATTCGAGGGGGAAGCTGTTTCGTCGCGATCTCAAAAAACCGGATACGCTGTTCCTCGCCGACGTCGCCATCCATCGGGATGGAGTCGCTCTTCGTGGGCAGGCCGTCCGTCAGCAGAACGATGCTGTCAGGCAGCCGCGGCAGGAAGCGCACGGCCGTGAAAGCCCGTTCCAGGTTGGCGCCGCCCTGCGGCACGACCTCGCTCAGCCGCTTCAGGATCTCGGCAATGGTCTTGCGGTCCTTGGTGGTGAACCACTCGTCGCCGCGCGTTGGCAGAATGGGTGTCGTCTCCTCGTTGAAAAACAGGATTTGGAAATGGGTCTCGGGATCGAGTGAGGCCAGCAGCCACTGCACCGCATGCACGGTGCGCTGCCACTTCGGCGCCTCGCGCTTTTTGTCGTCGGAATCGCCCAGTCGCGAAGCGGCATCGTCGATGGTTTCGCCCAGCATCGAACCGGAAGACCGGACGACGAACACGACGAATTCGCCGTGCAGCTTCACGCCGGTGAGGTACTGCCGGCGATCGATCTCCGGAATCGGAATTGGCGCCACTTCCTCGGTGGGCAGCTCCTTCTTGTCTGCGAGCAGCCGGTCGAGCGCCTCCTTCATCGCGCTCGTTTGCTGCAGCATCAGGAGCAGTTCGCGTTTGCGGTCGCTGAGCTTCAGCTGGTCCTGCACGTTGCGCGAATTGATGTCCTGCAACTCCAGTTGGGCGGCCGCGAGCAGTTGCGCGATCCGGTCGAGATCCTGCTTGTTCAGTTTCATCTCGTTCTCCGCGCGTTTCACGCGTTCGCGCACGTTGTCGACGATGGCCTTGTCGACACTGGTCTTCGATGCGACCGTCAGCAGGAACACGAGCAGCACCGCGCCGAAACCGCAGCAGATGCAGTCGAGGAACGAGATGCTGAACACCTCGGCTTCGCGACGCTTGAGCGCAATCTTGGCCATGGTCGTCTACGCGGCGTGACTGCCGTTGGTGGGCCGGCAGTGGGCGAAGAGGATCTCCGCCGTGGCATTGCCGCACCTCACGGTCAGGCTATCGCCCGCGTCGATCGGCGTGCGCGCGGCGGGCGTCTCCATGCCGGCGAGACTGCGACCCGGCCCGGCGTCGACGAACCACAGTCGGCCGCCCTCGTGCACGAGCGGCACCGCGCAATCGTCCGCGCCGCTGAAATTTTCCGGCAACGGCACATCGGCGCCGAGATCGGGATGCCCAATGGTGAAGCGTGGCTTGGTGCCGATCACGTGTCCGATGCCGTTGAGGATCGCGTGCGTGGGCGCGACTGGCGGGCCGGAGTCGCGATGTTTCTGCAGGCGCGCGTCCCATTGCAGCGCACTCGAGCGTCGCGTATCGGACAACGGCACCGATGTCTCGACCGCGACGTCGCCCAGGTCAGCGGGGACCTTGAGCCGGCGGCCGCCGATGCAGGCCGCACCCGCCGCGGCGGCGCCGCGCGGCAGACGCATCAGCCGCGAATAACCGGCGGCGCGCAGCCGCGCTTCCAGGCCCGGCAGGTGGGCCGCCCGATCCGTGATCGCGATCGTGCATGGTTCAGACGCGTGCGGCGAATTCTTGATGAACGACTGGAGCGCCTGCACGAGGCCGCCGACGAAACTCTGCGCATCGGAGGCGATTTGCTCGCGCTTCGCGATCATCTCGTAACCGCGCGTCGCGGTGTTGATGTGAAACCGAAATTCCGGCGGCTCGCTGACGAAGAACTCCTTGGTCTGCCGGAAGAACGTCTGCTCGATCCGCCCGTCCTCGAGGATATCGAAGGTCGTCTGGCGCAGGAACCGGTTGCCCATCGTGCCGGTGAGCTGTTTCAGCAGGTGCGCGTATCCCCACTGCGGCAGGTGAATGAAATCCTTCCGCTCCAGCCGGCCATCGGTCGTCAGCAGCGTGAGATCGGTGCCTTCCAGGTGCAGGTCCAGTACCACGACAGGCAGCGCGGGATTGAAACCGTTGGCGCGCGGATCGCACAGGGCGGCGCACGCCAGGTCGATCATACCGGCGAGCGGCAGCTTCAACTCGCCCGCCATGCCGAGCAGCAGGCCGATCTTCTCCTCGGCGGTCCCCGCGTCCTTCAGATACGCGCCGGGAATCGCGAACACGATCTGCTCGTAGGGGCCGGCACTCGCGTTCAGGCGCGAGACAAACTCGCGCAGGAAGAAGAAGCCGAGTTCCGAAAACGACGGCGGCTTCGTCCCGCCCTGCAGCGGCGAAGGCTCGTGGGCCAGCCGCGACCAGAATGTGTGCACGACGCGGCGGGGATGAACGAACCAGTTGTCCTCGCCGGCGCGGCCAAAAAGCAATTTGGCGCCATCCTGGTAGCAGTATCCCGGCCATTCCGCGGACCCGATTTGATCGACGACGTCAACGAGCCGCGGATCGCTGCCGGCGCAGGCGGCGGTGACGAAACCTGCATCAGATAATTCAATACCAATGGTGGCCATGGGGTGGGGCGACAGCTCAGACGTAGGCACCGGTGTTTTCCTCGCGGACCGGGACCTTCATCACATCGATCAGCTTGTCACGGCAATACGTCTGCGTCTCGAGAATGAACGCCTCCTGGCGGGACTGCACGATGTGCATCACATACATCAGCACCATGGAAATCAGCAGGGCGACGAGGGTGGAGTTGAACGCGAGGCCCAGTGCGTCCGTGACCGGGGCGATGTCGCCCTTGATCGCATCCTCGGCAAACGCGAGGGCGAGGCCGATACCGCGCACCGTGCCGATGAACCCGACGGCCGGAATCGCCCACGCGATGTAACGCACGAGCGAAAGCGACGAGTCGAGCCGATCGGCGGTGAGCTCGGCGCGTTCTTTCACCGCATTGGCTGCGTCCTGAATCGAGTTCGTCGCGTGGAAACGGTGGAGCGCCGAGAGCATGCATTCGGGGAGCAACCGATCGCGCCAGCGCGGTTCGCGCTCGACCGCCGTGCGCAGGTCCTTGTAGCGGTCGAGGGCATCCTCGGGGATGATGCGCTCGCCGGGCTGGATGCGGATGAAGTCATGCTTGAACAACCGGCGTTCCGCGCGGACCTGCAGCAGCTTGTGGCCGAGGATGATGAAGCCCCATACCGCGAAAATGATTTCGGTTTCCTGCTCCGGATCCTTGATGATCACGTAAATCGAGCGGGACTCGGAGTTGTCACCGCGGGAGGCGCCCTGGGCCGCCATCACGCGCAGCTTCAACGCGATTTGTTCCGCCCGCGGTCGGACCACCAGGGCAAAGACCGGTTCGACCAGCACCAGGGCCACGATGATGCCAAGCGTGGGTACGAGGAAATCAGAGGAAAAAATCCCCTTGTTTCGCGAGATCATAGGAATAGGGTTCGGACGGGTTATCCAGCGCTGCTCCGGTCTCCTTATGCCTCAAGATCTCCGGATTTTCAAACCGGGCGCAACGCGGGCGTAGGGGGCATAGAAAACGCGAGGTGGCGTTTGAATAAAACTAAAAACGAACACTCTGTAGGCATAACGAGTCTAAATCGTCAGCGCCTCAACGTTTCTTCCATGGCGAATTCCCAGCATTTCCCACGCGCCATCCAGCGCACCCACATTATCCGGGTTGTCACCGCCCTGGCGGTCGGCGGCCTTTCGGCGTGTTCTTCTGGCGTGGCGCCGTCCAAAACTGCCACCGGAGCCGGCACGGGTGCCGCCCTCGGTGGTGTCACGGGTGCAGTGGTCGGCGGCAACAGCAGCATGGGGACCGGAACCGGTCTCATTGGTGGCGCGGCCGCCGGCGCACTGGTCGGTGGCATCATCGGCATGGTCCAGGACGCGAAGGACCGCAAGGAGCAGGACCGCCTGGCCCAGGAGCGCGCCTACCAGCAGGAGCTGGCGAAACGCCGGGCTGAGGACGCCAGGATGAAGGCGGGGATGGAAGAAGAGCTCGCGGTCGCCGAAGGTTTCCGGATTTCGGACATCGAGTTGAACGATGCGCGCAAGAAGCTCGAAGGCGCCAGCGACCGTCTGAAGAAACTCCGCGACGAACGTTCCGCGGCATTGGCGCGCAAGAAGGAACTCGATGAATCGCGGGAAAAGACGCTTTCGACCGAGGCGGAAATAGCCCGCCTCGAAGAGGAGCTCGCGCGGCTGAAGGGCGAGGAAGTCCGCGTTCCCGAGCCCACCAAATCCGAATCTCCCGCCCAGACAACGGCCCCGGCCGTGAAGCCCGGAACATGATTGCCGGGGCGCGGCCGGCGCCCTTTACTCCGTGCGTTCGCCCCCGAGAACCCACCGACTCATGACGACACTTTCATCCCGGTGCGTCAGTTGTTTTCTGGCCATGACCGCTGCCGCGGTGTTCCTGGTTGGCTGCGCGTCACCCAGATACGAGGTCAAGGTCGACGCGCTGACGCGGGCAAAAGCTGCCAGCGCCCAGTCGTACCGGCTGAAAAGCAAGAACGGGCTGGGCGAGGAGAATCTGCGCCACAAGGAAGCCGCGGACTACGTCCGGACGGCACTCTCCGGCAAGGGACTCTACGAGGCGCCGAACGAAAACGTGGCGGACATGATCGTGGAGCTGGATTACGGGATGGAAGCCCCCCGGACCCGAATCGAGCGCGTCAGCGTCCCGGTTTATGCGCAGGTGGGCGGCGGCGTGCGCTACGACACGGTTCCCGTCACGGATGCCCGCGGCGTGACGACGTATCGCAACGTCGCGGTTTACGATCCTCCGCGGTCCGAGCTCATCGGCTACGATGACGTGCCGCGGCAGATTACGATTTACGAAAAATACCTCCGAATCAGCGCGCGGGAAAACAAGCCCGCCGCGGAGGGCAGACCGCCGGCTGAACTGTGGAGTGTCACGGCGTCGGCGGAGGACGAGAGCAAGGATCTGCGAAAATATCTCCCGATCATGGCGGCGGCGACGGTCGATTACATCGGCCGGGACTCGAGCCACCAGGCCGTCGTCAAGGTGAGGGCCGACGACGAGGGCGTGGGCTTTATTCGCCGCGGCATGTCCGACGACACCGCGAGCGTTTCGCCGCGAAGCTGAGCGGGTCCATGCAGTCGAGGTGGCGCGGCTTGCCCGTTCGACAAGCCTCTCGACAAGCCTTTCGACAAGCCTCTCGACAAGCCTCTCGACAAGCCTTTCGACAAGCTCAAGGCCTTTCAGTCGAACCAGCCGATGGCCGTGAGCTCGTCGAATCGGCTCGAGGCCTTTCACTCGAAGGACCCGATGGCCGTGAGCTTGTCGAACCGGCTCAGGGTCCCGAGCCTGTCGAGGGACTCCTCAAGCCGCTCTCTTTCCGAGTGAACGGTTCAACCGCGTTGGCTCTGCTGGACAGCAGAGTGCTGGCCAGCAGACCGGTCCACCTTTCAGTGGTGACGTTATTCCAATACGGAACGGGTTCCACTCCTAGGAAACCGTTGTTTCTTCCCGTCCGGAGCAAGACTCGTTTTGCGGTTGGGGCTGCATTGGTACGGCTGGGCGCTGGCGAAGCCCAAGCGCGGCCGCGGGCGGGCCGGTTGATCAGGGTTTCGGCAGCACGCCGTCGATCACCTGCAACAATTCCTGGGGCGTAAAGGGTTTGGGCAGAATATGCTTCGCGCCAATTTTTGCCGCGATGGACAGGTACAGCGCCGAGTTACTCGCATCGCCGGACATCGCAATAATGGGCAGGTTCGGCCGTTCCCGCTTCAGTGTCATGATCGTTTCCACTCCCTCCCGCACCGGCATGATGAGGTCCGTGAGCACGAGGTCGACGTTGGTGGCGCGAAATATGTCGAGCCCCTGCGCCCCATCCTCGGCCTGGAGGACGGTATGCCCCGCATGCGTCAACGCCTTGGACAGCACATTGCGCAGGAGGTCGTCGTCATCAATGAGGAGGATGCAGGCCATGGAATGACGCGTTACGGCGCGAGCGCCAGGGACGCAGAGCACACAGCCCTACCGAACCTGTCGAGGTTGTCGCGGGGGAAAAACACGTAGGGGGCGGGAGGATTTTGACGTTCACTTCGTCCCGGTGACGCCGACACGGTTCCCGCCGCGCGGCGGCGTCGGCAGGGCCGGCACATGGTGATCGCGCACGGCTTAGCCCGCATTTTTCAGTGCGCCGTGAAAAGCCATGGGACTTCAGTGGGGAAGTTAGAACAAGCCCTCCCGGGAAAGGTCGCTCCACCCGGTACCGCCTGGAGGGACGGTGGAGGCAACGAAGCCGTTCAAGCACTCCAGGAAAAGGCCCCGTCAGGGGGTCAGGAAGCGCGCAGGCCATAATATGAATGAACACCGAGCAAGCTTCGAAAAGGGCAATGCGGACGCCGACCCCGTTGAAATAGGGGGAAGGCTGGTATCTTCCGGGAAGGAGATGATGAGCGACACGTGC
>JAUSID010000265.1 GCA_030648295.1 Opitutaceae bacterium
TGGCGGATTCCGCTGCTCACCCCGGAGGGCTGGCTCGGCTTCGTCGGTGTCGCGCCCTCGCTCGCCGGCATGGCCTTGTTCTGGCGCATCGCATTGTCCGTGCTCCTTTTCGCCGCGGTGGTGATCGCGTTTCGCCAGCGAGCGATCATGGGATGGCGCGCCGCGAGCCTCGCCGGTCCGGCGCTGCTGGGATATGCGTATCTTCAGTTCCGTGGCGCAACGCTTGGCACCAATGCAAGCTACGATGCCTACAAGCTCCTCGCCGTATTCTTTCCGGGAATACTGCCGGCCAGCCTGATGTGGCTGCGCTGGATGGGTAGCAAACATTCACCGTGGCGCGGCGTCGCCTTCGTGCTGCTCACGTTCGTGCTGCTCGCCCACCTGCGCAGCGTCTCGCAATTCTTCCACGCGTTGAAGTCGCCCCCGTTGCGCGTGACGCTCGCCCTGCGCGACGTCCGCAAGATCGAAGCGATGCCGGAGGTGGCCTCGTTGAACATGTTGATTCCCGACATGTGGTCGCGGCTCTGGGCCAACGCGTTTCTGCTGCGCAAACCGCAATACTTTGCGACCCACACGTACGAGGCTCGGCGCAACTCGCGGCTGGCGGGGGAATGGGATCTCGTCGGCACCCTGATTCATATCAACCTGCCGGGCGCCGATTCCCGCCGCGTAAACGCCAACTACGGTGTGCTTCGCCGGCGCAGCCCGTACTATTTTCAGGCGGAGTTCGGCGCGCGCTGGCATGTGGAGGAGGCCGTGCCGGAAACGGGCGAACGCTGGTGCTGGTCACAGCAGGATCCGGAACTCGTCATCGACAATCCGCACCCCCACCCGCTGCGCGTGCAGCTGACCTTGGACGTCCAGACGGTCGGTCCGCGCGAACTGACGGCGGTACTGGCGGAGCAGCGCACGCCGGCGATCAAGCTGCAGGATGGACGAGCGGACGTTCGGGTCGGCACGCTCGAGCTCCCGCCGGGCCGCAGCGTCGTGACGTTGCACTCGCCGCAGCCGCTGGTGAACGTCGCCGGCGATCCGCGTCCGCTCGGCATCGGAGTGCGGCGGATACAATTCGACGTGGCGGCGCCCTAGTGGCCACCGCCGCAACGGCCGCCCGGGATTCAGGTGGGGCATGCGCGGTATTGGGCCCGAGGATGCAGGCGCCCAGGCGGCGATTCAGCTGCTTTCTGACTTGGCGCACCTCGCACAGTCCGTGTTTGCTCGGCCGTGCGAATGCCAGCTTCCACGAATTTTCGCCGGCGGTTTTCCGGGCGGCGCGTTCTCATCACCGGCGGCCTTGGATTCATCGGCTCGAATCTCGCCCGTACGCTCGTCGCGCTTGGCGCGCGCGTGACCATCGTCGACTGCCTGGCGCCGCATTATGGCGGCAACCGGCGCAATCTCGCGGGCGTCGCGCGCCAGGTGAAGATCCACATTGCGGACGTGCGGGACTCGCCGCGACTGCCCCGGCTGGTGCGCGGCCAGGATTTTCTCTTCAACCTCGCCGGCCAGACGAGCCACATGGACTCGATGACCGATCCGCAGACCGACCTCGACATCAACTGCCGGGCCCAACTCGCGATTCTCGAGGCCTGCCGGCGGTACAATCCCGCGATTCGAATCGTCTTTGCCAGCACGCGTCAGATTTACGGCCGACCCGATTACCTGCCGGTCGACGAGAAACACCCGCTGCGGCCGGTCGACGTCAACGGCATCAACAAGATCGCGGGCGAGTCGTTTCATCTGCTGTATTCGCGCGTGCACGGGATCCGCGCGACCGCGTTGCGGCTCACCAACACGATTGGGCCGCGGATGCGGGTCAAGGATGCGCGGCAAACATTCGTCGGCGTGTGGATTCGACGGCTGCTCGACGGCCAGCCGTTCGAAGTCTGGGGCGGTGAACAGGTCCGCGACTTCACCTATGTCGACGATGCAGTCGATGCGTTTCTCCTGGCCGCTTCGCGACCAGAGGCGGAGGGGAGGGTGTTCAACCTCGGCGGTCCGCCGCCGGTCACGTTGACCCGGCTCGCCGAGCACCTGGTCGCGATCAATGGGGCCGGTGATTTTGTCGTACGCGAGTTTCCGGCTGACCGGAAGAAAATCGATATTGGCGATTATTACGCCGACGACCGGCTGATTGGCCGCACCCTCGGCTGGAAGCCGCGAACCGATTTGCGGACGGCGCTGCAACGGACACTGGAGTACTATCGCACCGAGCTGCGCTATTACGTGTAGCGTGTTGCCGGTCTCGGATTTCTGCCGGCAGAAATCCGAGCTTCCAAATTCCGGCGCGCGGCTACGGCACTTCGTAGATCTCGAGCAGCGCCACGCCTTCGGCATCGCCCTTGCCCCGCACTTCGACGGTGTACGCGCCCGGCGCGAGCGTAATAAACAGGGCCGCGTCCTCGCTGTTGGCCGCGAGGTCGAAGGCGCCCACGCTGGTGCTCGCGGCGACGACCGCGGTCGCGCTCGAGCCGGCGGACCAGCGATCGTTCGACGCGACGATGGATGGGCCCGAATAAACCGTCAGGACCGGGTCGAGCAGTGCGTTCGACACGCCGAAGGCAGCGAGCGTCGGCCCGACGGCGCGGATCAGCATGCGCTTGTGGGCGGCGCCCTGGACCACAAATCCACCAATAAGCACGCTGTCGTCACTGCCCACCTGCGCGCGAGTGGACAAGTTCACCGTCCGCCCGTTGTCATCGAGTTCGTAGAGTTCTGCGAGCCCGATGCCGGACTGCCCGGTTGGCGTCGTGATTTGTATCGTATAGGCTCCGGCGGCAACTTCCACCGCGAGCGCCGAGTCGTTGCTGCCGTCGCGGAGAGGGAACGCGCCCACGCTGCGCGTCATCTGCACGAGCTGGGTCGGATTCGGCCCGTTCATCCAGCCGTTGTTACGGAACCATTCCACGCCCTCGGACGAGAAGATGCTCAACTGCGGATCCGGCACCGTGCCGTCGGCGCCGAACGCGGCGAGTCCGGGGCCGATGGCGCGGGCGAGGTAGCGTTTGCCCGCGGTATCAGCGATGACAACACCCGCGATGAGCGCGTTTTCGCCGGAACCGACCTGCGCGCGGCTCGAAATATTGACCAGGCGTGACTTCGGCGAAAGCGGCGAGGAACTCGGGCCGCCCACCGCCGAACTCCAAGGGCTGCCGGGGAACGTATCCTTCAAGTCAGCACGGTAGCTGCGCGCCTGCACGTTGCTGCTCGCGGCGACGACGACGCGCTGCGAGGTGACGATCGCGTTTGGCGCGATTTCACCGCCGAGCGCCCGCGGGTCGGACCCGTCCAGCGTGTAGATGATTTCGGTGTCGGTCGCGGGGACGAGCGTAACGGTCGCGGCATTGCTCGTGACTGCCGGCGGGCGAACGAACTGGTCGTCGATCCAGTGGGCCCGTTTCACCAGCCAGTCCTTCAAATGGTTGATCTCGCCGGCATGCGTGCCGAACTCGCTGATGTTGTCTTCCCATTGCCGATAATCGCGCGCGGCCGCCTCCGGACCAATCGCGGCCGCCAGCGTGTCCGCCAGCACGGTAAGGCTGCGGTCGGCGAACTGGTCGCGCCGCAAACCCTGCCAGCGGTCGACCCAGTCCTGCATGAATTCCGGATCGGTGGCGATGACCCCCCACCAGCCAAAGTGCCACGGTTGCGCCGCATTCTCGCCGTGCCATGCATCCCAGCCGGAGCGCATGTCCGCAGTCGAGCCGAGCGCCCGGTCGAAATCCCAAACCGGCCCGGCGACGATCTTCCGGCCGCGATCCTTTTGGAAATAGGCGCTGCGCTCGAAGGAGTCGGGGTTGGCGGAGAAAGTATTGAGGATGTGGAAGTCGACCCACGACGGACGGTCGATGTAGTCGAGATACGTGTGCGTCTTCCAGCCCCGCTCACGGTCGGCGTGCAGCGCATTTTCCATCTGCTGGACATAACCGCGGATGTAGTCGCGCTGCGCCGGGTTGAGCTTGTCGGCCTTCGGCGACGCGACCAACACGGAGGAGATGGTGTCGATGTCCAGCCCGTGTTCGGTCGACCAGCTGTATTCGTTCGCGTCCGGCACGTCGATTTTGAGCAGGTAGCCTCCGGTGATGGCCGGCGCCTCCGTTGCGTCCGCCCGCAATTCGGCAATGTCGACCCGGTTCTTCGCGATCTTGATCTTGTCCGTGAGCGCGTAGACGCCGACATACGCGAACCCATCGAGCGCGGTACCGTCGGTATTGAGAAAGACCTCGACGGGAGTGGTCCTCGGCGCCCAGCGCCCGATGCTGTTGCTCAGCGCGTAGAGGTAGCTGTTGCGGATGAGCGACGGGTCGTAGAGGTATGGGCCCACCAGTGCCCACTCGTCGAAGGAGGCTCCGCCGAACAACGGCTGGGCGGCTTTTTTCCCCCCTTCGTCGATCAGGTCGAGATTGTAGCTTTTCTTCGCGAAGTTGGCGGAGGAGGATCCGCGCACCCCCGTGATCACCGGGGTCACGATGTCGGGTGAAGTCGCGAAGGTCAGCTCGCCCGGGCTGCGTGGCGCGTATCCATAAAGCCACGCCGGACGTTCGCCGTCGGGCTTGAGCAGTCCGCCAAATCCGTGCTGCTCGATTACCAGCACCGGCAGCCGGGTGGAAAAGGCCCCCAGTCCGGCGGGGCCGGAAAGATCGAGCTGAAAAAAGTGCGCCGCGCTCGCGGGTCCCTGCGCCGACAGATCGTCGGAAAAGACGACGGCCTTGATCAGCAGCGGACGATCCACGAGGAGCGGTCCGGTGAGTTTCGGGGACGCCGGGGTTGGTTCGCGCACCACGGCGCCGGCGGTGCTCGGAGGCATCGCTTCGTAGCGGATGTGCTGGCCGGGACCCGCGCCAGAAAGCTCGAGCGTGAACGGCTCGGTGAACGGTCCGGAAGGTCGCGAATAGCGGACCGTTTCGAGGAGCGCGATCGCTCCGGACGACCCATTCGCCGCGCCGGGGGTGGGGGCGCGGAAGAAAATCGGTGCGGCCGGCACCGTCGGCGGGGTCACGAAGCCATATGAAATGTCGGCGGTTTGAAGCGGATAGGCGGGCGAGAACTCCGCCGCCACGGTCGTGCCGTCCGGCTTGATCAACCCGAGATACTCGCCCTCGATGGCGAGCGCAAAATTCGTGTGCAGCTCCCCGCCGGGATCACGCCGGTTCTTGTTCGAGGCAAAGACAACCAGGTAGCCACCCGCGGGAATGCTGACGCCGGGGAATTCCCATTTCGTCTTGTTGGCGGCGTTGTCCGTCAGGTACCAACCCGTCAGGTCGGCGTCGACCGTATCCGAATTGTGGAGCTCGATCCAGTCGGAGAGCGCGCCGTCCGCATCGCGCAAACTGCTGGTGTTGCCGGCCAGGAACTCGCTGATCAAGACCTCGGCGCGGACCGGCACGGCGATTCCAACCAGCGCCGCGCAAATTGCGGCGAGGAAAAGCAGGAATGGGCGATGTCGCTTCTCAACCATGATTGGGTCGGAGGCAAAGACGCTGTGGCGGTCCTATTGACATCAAATTATCGCGTAAAAATAGGCCGAATTGTTCAGACTGGACGCCGTGAAGCAAGCCGGGCCAGGCCCTGAGCCGGCTGAAATGCGCATCCCGCTCGCGTCACGGAGGTTGCCGGCGCCACGCGGACTTGTGGGGGCACATTGCCCCTAGTTGCGCGGCTTCTAAACGGGACGACCGCTCGGGGTCCTCGTCCAGATTGGGCTTTTTGTGCGATTCGCCGGGGATCGAGACCGGGGGAACACGTGTCGCGGCCGTATCGGGCTCAGGCCGTCGCGTGCTGCCGCAGCAGCTCGATCGGCACTTCCTCGAGCGTACGTTCATGCGTCGCCGCGAGCGACACCGGCGCCGGCACTCCGCGTTCGACCAGTTCGAGCCATCGCGTTGCGCACACGCACCAGCGATCGCCGGGTTTCAGGCCCGGAAAGTGATACTCGGGACGCGGCGTCGAAAGATCGTTTCCGGCCGTGCGGCTGTGTGCCAGGAACTCGGCCGTAACCTCGACACAGACGGTGTGGCAGCCTTGATCCTCGGCGCAGGTATCGCAAAAGCCGGTACGAAAATATCCGGTGAGCGGCGAGGTTGAACATGGTTTCAGCGGTCCGCCCAATACGTTGCGGGAAGGCAGGGGTGTCATGAAGCGCCATCCTGCCGCCCAACGCGCCGCGTGACGAGCGGCAAGGGCGGGAAAGTTGGCGGCCCGGAACGGGATGCCATCCGTGGCTTGCGCGCCATCGCGCGGGCGGCTTTATTCCCCTTTCCATGTCCCCCACCTACGACCGACTGCGCGCCGACATCATCGTCGCGATGAAAGCCCGCGACACGGTCGCGACGACCGCGCTGCGCACGGCCGATGCCGCGATCAAGCGTGCGGCGATGGATGCGAACAAGGAATTGGACGAGCCGCTCGTGATCGCCACGCTGCGCAAGGCGGTCAAGAATCTCGCCGACGCGCGGATCGATTTCGAGAAAGGCGGCCGCGCCGATCTCGTCGCGGCGAACGATGCCGAGATCAAGCTGCTGGAAAAATACCTGCCGCCGGGGCTCGATGCCGCGCGGCTCGACGCGTTGATCGCCGAGGCAATTCAGGAGACGGGGGCCCAGTCGAAGAAGGACATGGGAAAAGTGATCGGCGCGCTGAAGAAACGCCCCGAGGCCGCGGTGATTGATTTCGGTGCGGTGAGCAAGTTGGTCCAGGTGAAGCTGCCCTGAGTCCCCGTGCCTCCCCGCGAGGCTCCGGCCGGCCCGCCCTCGGGGCCATCGGCCGACGCCGGCGTCAGCCCAGCACGGCGTTGACGATCGCGTTCAGGATGCCAATCAACGCGGCGCCGGAAATCAAACCGGCGCAGATTGGCTCGCAGCACTCGACCCAGAGCAGGTTTCCCCTCGTGCCGGGTTCCGGGTGTCGGCGCCCGAGTATCCAGAACCCAAATGCGCCGAGGAACATGAGCAGGCAGGCGTCCGGCGGCAGCACGACGCCGAGGCCGATGCCGACGGGGGAGAGCGGGAATTTGCCGCGGGTGACCATGCGCGCGATCTCGAACGCGAATGCGAAGGCGGCCGCGATCGCCATCGCCACGATGGCCGACGCGGGCAGGTTCTTCAATCCGCCGGAGATCAGGTCCGACACGCCTTTCCACTGCATCGCTCCCGGCATGGGGAATTGATCCGTCACGATTGAAGCGGTGGTCCGTGCACCGTCCGCGCCGGACGGCAGGAAGAGCAGGAAAAACAGCGGCGTCGACGCGAGCGCGCCGGCAAAGATGCCGATTACGTGGCCGATGGCCTGCTGCCGCGGTTTCGCCCCCAGCATGTAACCGGGCTTGATGTCCGAGAGCAGATTGGCGGCGTTCGAAGCGAGCTCCGCCGTCATGCCGCCGGTCATGAGATTCGTGGCGGGATTCGTGCGATCGATCGCGCCGATGGTGAACTGCGTGATCTTGCTCAGCGCTCCCGTGGGCGTCCATGAGGTCAGCGCCATCGAGTTCGTGCAGATGATGGTGAGGACAAATATGAGCGGCAGGGCGAAGAGGGCGAGGTGCCACGGCACGCCGAAGAACGAATGCGTGAAGTATACGGCCGCCGCGCCGAAGATTGGCACCCCAATGCCGGAAACCCAGAGCGGGAGCTCGATGTCCTGGAGCGGATCGTCGCCGGCGGCAGCGGTTTCCTTCTTCCGGCCGAACACCATGTTCCAGGCGGTGCGGAAAATCTCGGGCTTGGCCAGCAGCGAGACCAGCGAACCGACGACCATCATCGCGACGCCCCACCACAGTGACCACTGGTTCACGATTTCTGCCCGGTTGAGCGGAATCAGCTGGCCGGCGGCACTCAGGCGCGGAGCGATGTCACCACGCTGGATCATCCACGGCGCCAGGATGACGAAGTTCACCAGCGTTCCGAGCAGCACGCTGCTGGACACGCGGATCCCCATCAGCCCACCGACGCCCAGCATCGCCGCATCGAGGCCGACCCGCAGCCCCAGCGTGCGCACATCGGTGCCGAGGATTTTCGGAATCCACCAGTGGGCTTTCGCCGCCGCCAGATAATAGTAGTCATCGAGCCGCTCCCGCAGATGCCAGGGCTCCGCCATGCCCGCCCACCGGTCCAGCCGCAGGAGCTTGAACTGGAGCAACCGCTGCAGCCCGTCGCTCATCAGGAATTGCAAGCCGCCGGCCAGCCCGGCGGTGACGGCCAGCACCCGGGCGCGAATCATGCCCGCGCCGGCGTGCCCGGAGTAAAGCGTATCCAGGACAACACCACAGGCGCGTCCCTCGGGGAAGGGCATCTGCTCCTCGTTGATGAACCTCCGCTTGAGCGGAAACGCCACCAGCACGCCGAGGATGGAGATGATCGCGTTCCAAACCAGCATCTGCCACCACGGGATGATCCGGGTCGTGACCAGCATGTACGCCGCCATGCTCGAAACCAGCGGCGTGATCATGTAGCCGGCGGCGGTCGCGATCGATTGGGTGCAGTTGTTTTCCAGGATGGTGAAATCGGGACCGAGCCGGGCGCTGTGCAGCGACTTGAAAATCGCAAAGGCGAGGATGACGGAGGTGAGGCCGACCCCGATCGTGATGCCGGTCTTGCCGCCGATGTAGAGGGCGGTGGCCGAGAGGATGCCGCCGAGGAAGAAGCCCGCGATGGCGGAGCGAATCGTCAGCTGGGGCAGGTCGCCGCGATAGATGTTTTCAAACCACCAGCGATCCTTCTGTGCGCGGGTCCAGGTGCGGGTTTGTTCGTCGGTCAGGTGTTGCAGCGCCATGGGCGAATTAGCGGCCGACGCTGCGGAAAATTCCGTCGAAGGCGAGCCTCCGGCGGCAGGCCGGGCCGATGAATGGCAAACCGCCGGACCGGACACTCGCGGGTCGTGCTCGTCGTGCCGGTGAATGAAGAGTGCTTGGCAGGGCGGATGCCCGACGGAGTTCGAAAGAATCGACTTGGTGGCCGCATAACCCTCCGCAAGCTGGCGGCGGCGCATGAAGTCCAGCCTTGCCTTCGCCCGACACCACATCCTGCCCGCGGCGATTTTTTTCGCCGCCGCCTGGCTGCTGGCGCACGCCGACTGGTTTGATCGAATCGAGAATCTCAGCATGGATGTGCGCACGCGGTTGAGAGATACCGTGCGGCCGGCGCCGCCGCCGGAGGATGTCGTAATCATCGCGATTGATGAACCGAGCCTGCGCGATTTTGGCCGCTGGCCGTGGCCGCGCGACCTGCACGGCGATTTCCTCAAACTCCTCGGACGCGTTTTGCCGAGCGTGGTGACGTGGGACATCCTCTTCACGGAGGCGCCCGCCAAGGATGGAAACGTTCTTTCCACCCAGGGTCCGGATCGCGATCAACTCCTCGCCGACGGGATCGAGGCGAGCGGCGGCGCGGTCGTGCTCGGAGCGATGCGAGTGGAGGCGGGTGAGGGCCTGCCGCCGGGTGACGCGGCGCTGCGCGACGCACGGCTCAAGCCTTTGCCGCGGGTCATCGGCGACCGGTCGAAGGTCCCCTCCAGCCCGGCGATGCTGGTCCCCGCGGGCAAACTCGCGCAAATCGCCGAGATCGGTTTTGTGGATACGCCACCCGCTTCGGATGGCGTGCGGCGGGTGGCACCCCTGATGGTGAGGTTCGGCGACAACCTGTATCCCACGCTGTCGCTGCAGAGTCTGCTCCAGCACTGGGAGATGAAGCCGGAGAACGTCGAGGTGCGGCTGGGCGACGCCGTGTTGCTGGACAATGGGGGCACCAGGCGGCGCATCCCGATCGACGCCACGGGCGGCTACCAGATTAATTACCGGCACTCGGCGACGGGGTTCACGTTGCGCGGCTACAGCACGCTGCACTCGCAGCTGCAGTCCTTCTTCCAGGACAAGAAAGGCGAACGGCCGAAAGACCTGACGGGGAAAATCCTCCTCGTGGGCCAGTTCGCAGACGCATTGTCGGACAATGGCCCGACGCCCTTTGAGCCGCTCACGCCGCTCGTGCTCGTGCACGCGAACGTGATCGCGAACGTCCTGGCCGAGGACTATGTGCGGCCGGTGCCGCCGCTCGTGATCTGGCTCGGCGGATTTGTCCTCGGCGTGGCGGGGCTCATCCGTTTCTCGAAGCGGAAGCTGGTCGAGCAGGCCGTATTCTCACTCGGGTTGCCGATTGCCTTTGTGGCCGCCGCCCTCGCGGCGTGGGTGCAGGGGAGCTGGCTCGTGCCGGTGGCGGGGCCGCTGCTGGGATTCTGCGGCATCCAGGTCTTCATGATCGGCCGACGGGTGCTGGCAGAGCAGCGCGCCAAGGAACAGATCAAGGGCATGTTCGGGACGTATCTGTCACCCGAACTCGTCAAGCGGATGGTCGACTCCGGCGAATCGCCGCAACTCGGGGGCCACGAGGAGGAAATCACGGCGTACTTCAGCGACATCCAGGGGTTCTCCACGTTCTCGGAACAGCTGCCGGCGGATCGGCTGGTGGAGTTGATGAACGAGTATCTCACCGCCTGCACCGACATCGTGCAGGAGGAGGGCGGCACGCTCGACAAGTACATCGGCGACGCGGTCGTGGCCATGTTCGGCGCCCCGATTGCGCTGCCGGATCACGCGTATCGGGCGTGTGTCGCCACGCAGCGGGTTCAAGCCCGGCTCGCGGAGCTGCGGGCGAAGTGGCAGGCCGAAGGCGACAAGTGGCCGCCGATTGTGTGGAATATGCAATCGCGGATCGGACTCAACACCGGGCGCTGCATCATCGGCAACATGGGCAGCCGTACCCGCTTTAATTATACAATGATGGGCGACGACGTGAACCTCGCCGCCCGCATGGAATCGGGCGCGAAGACCTGGGGCGTGTACAACCTGTGCACCGAGGCGACCCGGCTCGCCTGTGAGCAGCACGGCGGCGACCGCGTCGTCTTCCGCCCGCTCGGCCGCATCGTTGTGAAAGGACGGGCCCGCCCCGTGCCGATTCATGAAATCGTCGGGCTGAAGGAATCGATCGCGCCCTCGGCGCGCGACTGTATCGGGGTGTTTTCGGAGGGACTCGAGTGTTACTACCGGCAGGAGTGGCAGCGTGCCCTCGCGTGTTTCCGCCGCAGTGCCGGGCTCGAACCGAATATTCCGGGCCGGAACCCGGGCGTGACATCCAACCCGTCGCTGGTGTATGGCGAGATGGTGACGCGGTTCGAGTCGGCGCCGCCCGGGGAAAATTGGGACGGCGTGTATGTGATGAAAGAAAAGTAAACCGCTGTCGGGTGAGAGCCCCCGATGGGCAACTCCTCGCTCCCAATTAGGCGTTGCAACGAATGTGCTGCCGGCGACTATCCGGGCTGTGTCGGAGCGTGTATTCCCACGCCTGCTTCAACTCCCAGCGTTTATTCCCATGAGGTCCTTCAAGCTAGCGTTGTCGGTATTCGCGTTTGGCGTCGTTTTCGCCGCCAGCGCCTTGGCGCAGTCAGCCAGAATCGTTAAAATTGTGGGCTCCGGCGCGACCGTATCCAGTCCGGGCGGCGCCAGCCGGCCGGCCAACAAAGGCGATACGCTTGCCGCGAACGCGCAGATTACGACCGGTCCCGGCGTGAAGGTTTACGTCGAGGCGTACTCGGGCGCTATCGCTGTCGTCGAAGCGAACACGACGGTGCAGGTGTCGAAAATCGGCAACGAAGAGCTCGAGTTGAACCTGACGCAGGGCAGTGTCGTTTCGCAGCTGGATCCAAATCGCCGCCATCCGAATTATGGCGTCCGGACGCCAAAGGGCGTCGCGGCCGCCCGCGGCACGGTGTACACCGTCGCCGTGGCGGGCCAGAATTACACGGTCGTGACCGCGAACGGTTCGGTGACGATCACTCCATTTGCGGGCGGTCCCTCCATCACGCTCTCGCCGGGCGGAATTTCGATCTCGACCGTCAATAACGGCGCTGCGACGACCGCGGCCGCACTCGCTAATGATCCCGCGGCCATGGCCGCGGTCAACCAGGCGGCCGCCGTGGCGGTCACCGCTGTTGCAGTCGTGGCAAACAATCCCTCCGACTTCGGTGCCGCCGCGGCGACGCTCGCCGTCGGGGAACTCGCCAGCGCCGTTTCGACGGTCGTGCAATCCGTGCCGACCGCCGTGGCTGGTGCGGTGTCGTCGGCCGCCGCTGCTGCGCCTGAACAGGCCGCCGCCATCGTGACCAGCGCGGTGCAAGCCGCCGCAAGTTCGGGCCAGAATGTAACTGCGATCGCGCAAACCGTGACCCAGGCGGCAGCGCAAGGCGCCGCCTCAACCTCCACGGACGCCAACGGCGCAGCCGCCGTCGCGCAAACGGTCGCGCAGGCCGCCGCCGCTGCTGCCACCACGGCATCACCCGGAGAGGCCGCGGCAATCGCCCAGGTGGTTTCGCAAGCCGCCGCCCACGGCGCCACCCAGGGTGCGATGCAAGCGGGTCAGTCCGCCAGTGCCGTCGGCACGCAGATTTCCGGAGCGGCCGCCCAAGGCGCGGCGCAAGGAGCTTCGCGCGTCGTGCCAGCCCAGGCTGCCAACATCGCCGCGAGTTCGGCGCAGGGCGCCGTCCAGGGTTCCGCGAATGCGGGTGCGACCGTGAACTCGACGTCCGTTGCTCAGTCGGCTGCCAACGGGGCCTCGGCCGGTTCAGGAACCAATGTGCTACCGCCACCGCCGCCGACCCCCGCGACTCCGGTGACGCCAGACAAGACACCGGTGACGCCGGTCGATCCTACGATCAATGTGAGCCCCTCGGGTGGTTGATCGACCTGCGCATCTCTTGAACAAAACGCCGGCCTCGTGCCGGCGTTTTTTTATTTGGCGCCTGGCGAGCCACGGAAAGATTCCGCTCAGATGAACCCACCATGACGTGGAGGGGATTTATACCTAAACCATCCTAATCAGGGATTTCGTTTATCTTCATTCTTGCTTCCGTCATGCAATTGCACCATCCATTCGTCCGCAGTCAGGCCTAGAACCTACCTTCATGAAAACTCGCTCCATCCTTCTTGCCGGCATCTTGGGATTATCCGCGACCTTTGCCGTCGCACAAAACGCTCCGATGAGCCAGGCCTTAGCTGCACAGGTGCAGCAGGCCGCCAACGCTGGTGATGGCGATCGCCTCAACCAGCTGGCCCAGCAGAACCCGCAGGCGGCCGCGGCGATCGCGCAGGCCGCCGTGCAGGTTGCCTCGCAGCTTGTCGCGACGAATCCGGCGGCCGCCGCCCGCGTTGCCGCGGCCGCGACCCAAATCGCTTCGAGCCCGGCCGTCATCGCGGCCGCGCCGGCGATCGCCGCCCAGGTGGCCATGGCAGCAAGTGCGGTCGCATCGAACCCCACCGTTATAGCTGCGGCTCCGTCTGTCGTCGCGACCATCAATGCCAATGCAACGGCTATCGCGAACTCCCCCGCCGTGGTTAATGTCGCCCCGGGCGCCGCGGCCAATGTGCAGGCCAACATCAGCGCTGGTGGCGCGCCCGCGAGTGGTAACGCCCCCATCTCGGTCCCGCCGAATAATCCCGTCAACCAGGTTAATCCCGACATCAACGTCAGCCCTGCGGGCGGCCAACCCTGATCTAAAGCGCCATTCAATCTCCGACGCCGGCCCGAAAGGCCGGCGTTTTTTTGTGCTCGTTGTCCGAGGCAAGACACGCCGTTGCTGAACCCGTGCACCTAA
Organism: Opitutaceae bacterium; assembly: GCA_030648295.1. Lineage (GTDB taxonomy): Bacteria > Verrucomicrobiota > Verrucomicrobiia > Opitutales > Opitutaceae > ER46. The sequence continues at coordinate 13,633 of JAUSID010000265.1, forward strand.
AGACTCCTGAAGTTCGAGACCCATCGGCGCGCAAGCCGAGTGTTCCGGTCCTCGATTGCATTGGTGCCGCACGTATTCAACGGCTCCGAAATCGTCCGCGTAGCGGACGCTAAGCGAGGCGCCAATTATGAGAAGTTTTCAATTACCTCCGCACGACGAGCCTTCGGCGGTGCCTCGCTCGCTACTCGAGAAACGTCGCCTGTTTCGGCGCCTTCGCGGCGCGGCGCGCCGCTTCCTCCTCTGGCGTCGCGTTGAGATGCCGCGGCGGTTTCGATGCCTTCGTCGCCACGGCTGCCTCGCGGTCCGTCACGATCCGATCACAAATCTGGTGGATGTGCAGCCGCAACCACTGCGCGGTGCTCGACTCGGGCCGATAATCCGCGGGTCCGTAGCCGTGAATCCGTCCGGATTGCAGCAGCCGATCGTTCTGCTCGAACTCCGCCGGTTTGTCCGGATTGTAGACCGCATAGGCGCGGCCGCCTCCGTTTTTCACCACCGAAAAACTCGGCACGTCACTCGGACCGTCGGCGATGTAGATGATATTCTGTACCGGGATGCGGCGGTCCTCGGCCGCCATCTTTGAATTCACATCGATGGCGGAATTCTTGTTCGTGCCCTTGTTGATCTCGAAAATCGCCCGCGTCTTCGTCGTGTTGTCGATGACCATCCCGATTTGCGCGATCTCCGCTGTCGCATCGATCGAAAGCTCCTTCTGCTTGAGGAAGCCCGGCTGCAGCGGATTCTCGATGAACTCGCAGGCCCAGATGCCGTCGACGTGCTTGGCGATCGCGCTGCCGCGGATCATCGGCGCGATTCCGGTGCTGACAATGTAGTGCTCGACCGTGATTTCGTGCTTCGCGTACTCCGGACGTTCACGGGCGAACAGCTTCACCCGGTCGAAGAAATCCGGCAGCCCCGCGTAGAATTTAATGTCGGCGCCGCATTCGATCAGGATGCGGCTGTTCAAGCCCTTCATCGGCCCCGCGAGGACGTAGGTGAGCAGATGGTTCAGGTACGCGATCTCGGGAGAAAGGTGATAGCCGCGGCGCTTGTAGTGCTCGGCCAGTTTGTTCGTCTCCTCCCAAAACGTAGCTTCATCAACGCCATAGCGCCGGAACAGCGGCGACTGCATGTAATCCGGGATTAAGGTCTTGTCGAAGTCCCAGATGAGGGCGATGGTGTTTTGCGTGAAGAGGGTCGTGGCCATTGCTGATCAACACCGCTAGGCGAGTCCGCCGGGCGGGGCGATCGCGGCCATCCCAAGGGCATTGGACGGCACGCGCAATTCGCAAATCGCCGGGCCGCTCTTCACCCGAATTTCCATGGACGAACTGCCAGATCTCGCACCTTTTCAGCGCCGCCTTGACGAACTCGGGGCGCAGATGGCGGAGCCTTCGTTCTACAACAACTCCCGGCGCGCCGCCGAGGTGACGCGGGAACACCAGAAGCTGACCCAGCTCGTGGCCGATTACCGGCGGTGCGAACGGCTCGACCGCGAGATCACCGAGGCCGCCGGTTTCGGCCGTGATCCCAACGCCGACGCGGACCTGCGCCAGCTCGCCGCGGCGGAACTGCCCGACCTCGAGCGGCGGCGCACCGAGCTGCGCCAGCAGGTCTTGCTCGCCATGATTCCGCCCGATCCCACCGACTCGAGGAACACGGTGATGGAAATTCGCGCCGGCACGGGGGGCGACGAGGCCAGCCTGTTCGCGGCCGAACTCTTCCGGCTGTATTCAAAATATGCGGACAAACGCGGCTGGAAGACCCAGTTGATGAGCAGCTCCATGTCGGAGCGCGGCGGCTTCAAGGAGGTGATCTTCCTCGTGATCGGCAGCGACGTTTACAAGCAGCTGAAATTCGAGAGCGGCGTGCACCGCGTGCAGCGCGTACCCGTGACCGAGGCGAACGGCCGGATTCACACCTCGACCGTGACCGTGGCGGTGCTGCCTGAAGCGGAGGAAGTCGACGTGCAGATCGATCCGCAGGAGCTGGAAATCACGGTGAGCCGCGCCAGCGGTCCCGGCGGCCAGGGCGTCAACACGACCGATTCGGCGGTACAGATCCTGCACCGGCCCACCGGGCTGATCGTCTCGTGTGCGGACGAACGCTCGCAGCTGAAAAACAAGGCGAAGGCGATGACCGTGTTGCGTTCGCGGCTGTTGAAGCGCCGCGAGGACGAGGAACGGGCGAAGTACGCCGCCGCGCGTCGCAGCCAGATTGGCTCCGGCGATCGCAGCGAGCGGATCCGGACCTACAATTTTCCCCAGAACCGGCTGACCGATCATCGGATCGGGCTGACGCTGTATAATCTGCCCCAGGTGATGGAGGGTGACATCGATGCGATCATCACCGCGCTGCAAAAGGCCGACTACGAGGAAAAGCTCGCCGCCCTGACCGGGCACAGCTTTGCCCCGGCCCGCACCGCGGCGGACGAGGACTGAGATGCTGACGGTTCTCGAGATCATCAAGAAGACGACGGAGTTTTTCGCCGGGAAGGGAATCGAGTCGCCGCGGCTCAACGCGGAACTGCTGATCGGGCACGCGCTCGGGCTGAAACGGATGCAGCTCTATCTCCAGTTCGAGCGGCCGCTGGCCGAACCCGAGCTGGAGAAGATTCGGCCGCTGGTGCGCCGCCGGGCCCAGCATGAACCCGTTCAATACATCGTGGGGGAAACGGAATTTTGCGGCCTCAAGCTCAAGGTCGATCGCCGCGCCCTCATCCCGCGGCCGGAGACGGAACAGCTGGTCGAGCACGTCGTCGCCGCGTGTTCCGTTCCTCCCGCTCGTATCCTGGATTTGGGCACGGGTACCGGTGCAATTGCGCTGGCGCTGGCGCGGGCCTTCCCGAGTGCAATGGTGACGGCGTCCGACGTCAGCGAAGATGCATTGGTGCTGGCGCGGGAGAATGCCGCTGCCACCGGACTGGCTGAGCGGGTGACGTTCGTGTGTTCGAACTGGTTCGCCGCTGTGCCAGCCGGCCCGTTTGAGGTCGTGGTTTCCAACCCTCCCTATTTGTCCGCCGGGGAGACGGCGGCGGCGCCGGCCGAAGTCCGCGCATTCGAACCGGCCACCGCGCTCACGGCGGGGGAGGACGGGCTCACGGCGTTGCGTCACATCATTGGGGAATCGCCGCGTTTCCTCGCCGCCGGTGGCATGCTGGCCTTGGAAACCGGAATTGCGCACCATGAGGAATTGATTCGCTCGGCCACCGCGGCTGGATTCAGCCGCGCCGAAAGCTTGCGCGACCTCACCGGCCGCGATCGTTTTGTGATCGCGCGCTTGTGACGGAGCGTTTCGCGTGGGAGCGCGGCAGTCTCGCCTGCAATAACCGTCTCGCAGTGAGAAGGCACCCCGACTCCTGGGAAACAGGGTGCATCACCGGGGAGCGCGGGCGTCTCGCCCGCATGGATTTGAAATAGCACGGCGTCTCGCCCATGATTTGGCCCGCTGGCAGCGACTTGTGTGTAAAGCTATAGCGAGACGCCCAGGCCACACTGGGGCTGTCGGCTCGTTCAGCCCAACGGAATTGCGGGCCGGAGGCCCGCGCTCCCAGGGTCCGGGGTAAAAATCAGCCGCCGCTGGTCGCGGTGAGGGGGGGCCGGTTGCTCGCCCACAGTTCGCGGTCCCGGCCCAGCGCGATTGCATCGTTCACGACCCGCAGGGCCTCCCGCAGGAAGATGTCCGCCTTCGCGTACGTGCCGTTGTCGTCGTCGTCGAAATCGTTGTCCTCTTCGTCATCCCCCTCTTTCTTCGGCACCTTGATCTTTGGCGGCGGCGGCGGACCGAGGAAGAATGGCTTGAAGGTGAAGTCGCTCTTCGCGATCGCCTCGCGCTCGGTCTTCATCTCCTTGCGAAACGCATCGTCGGAGGCTTTTTGCTTCTTCCGCTCCTCGAGGTTCACCGAAATGAGCTTCTGTTCCTGACGTGACTTGAACCAGTCCACGTGCTTCCGGAGATAAGCGAATTCGCCGAGCTCGGCCTGGCGCTTGAGACTCGCCTGGCGCAGCGGAATGACGACTTTGGGATCCAGCGGTCCGCCATCGAACATGCTGCTGGGAATCTGATCCCAGACGAGTGCGCGGGGCAGGTCGGCCTCGCCGATCGGCAGGTAGTCGTCAATCGACGGCAGCACGATGTCAGGCACCACGCCCTTCAGCTGGGTCGAAGCGCCGCTCGGCAGGTAGTATTTCTGAATCGTGAACTTGGCGGCTCCCGTCTTCACCGGTGAGGCGGCCAGCGCTTTCGCGAGCTGCCGCATCTCGACCACCTGCTGGACCGTGCCTTTGCCGTGCGTCGAGCTGTCGCCGATCACGAGGGCGCGGCCGTGATTCTGGAGCGCGCCGGCGACAATCTCCGAGGCCGAGGCGCTGAACCGGTCAACGAGAACCGCGAGCGGTCCGGCGTACGCGATTCTTGGATTCGCATCGCTGTCGACCTGGATGTCGCCGTTGTAGGTCTTCACCTGGACGACGGGGCCCTTGTGGATGAACAGGCCGGCAAGTTCGATCGCCTCGGTGAGATAACCACCACCGTTGTGCCGGAGATCCAGCACCAGGCCATGGACACCTTCCTTCTTCAATTGCTCGATCAGCCGCGCGACGTCCTTCGAGGCGGAGGTCTTTTCACCATCCGTGTCGCCTTCCTCGGCCGGTCCATAAAACGCCGGGAGGGTAATGACGCCCACGGGCTGGTTCTTGCCTTCGGCATCGGGCAGCTGGAAGACGCCGGCCCGGGCCCGAGCCGAGTTCAATTTCACCGTGTCGCGCGTGATGACGATCTCCTTCCGCGCCGACGCATCCGTGGCATCGCCGGGCTGCACGACCAGATGCACCTTCGTGCCCTTCTGGCCTCGGATCATGTCGACAATCTTCCGCAGCTTCATGCCCAGGATTTCCACCGGCTCCGACCCCGTCTGGGCCACCGAGATGATCTTGTCGTTCGGTTTCAGCTGGCGCCCAAGGTCGGCCGGGCCACCGGGTACGATTTCCTTCACCACGCAGGTGTCCTCCTCGACCCCGAGCAGCGCGCCGATGCCGACGAGCTGCAGCTTCATCTGGATCCCGAAGTCCTCGAACGTCGTCGCGGAAAAATAGGTCGAGTGCGGATCGTAGAGCCGCGCGATCGTCGACAGGAACAGCTCGGCGAGATCGTTGCCCTCGATTTCGCCCATGTTTTTCAGCATCCGCTCATACCGCTTGCGGACGACCGTCTTCGCCTCGTCCATCGACTTCTTGTTCAGCAATTCACCCACGAGTTCGAACTTCAGCCGTTTTTGCCAGAGGTCGTCCGCGATCGACATCGTGGCGGGCCATTCCGACTTCGTGCGATCGGCGCGATAGGTCTCGTCGGTCGACAGATCGAACTCCTTCTTCAACTCCTCGAAGATCCAGGTGATCCGCGTCTCCACGCGGGACTGGTAGCGGTAGAAAATCTCATATGCCGCATCGATATTCCCGAGGAATGCCGTGTTGTAGTACACGTTTTTCCCGAATTTCTCGACGAACTCGTTCTTGTCCGTGCCGAGGAAGAACAGCCGCGGGCCATCCAGATCCTTCATGTAATCCGGGATGACGTCCGCGTAGTCGGCCGTCCGCACCGCGTCCTTGTTGTAGTGCGCCTGCTCCAGCAGCCGCACGAGCGTGCTCGACTCCTGGCTGAGCGTGGACGAGGTGGAGAACGCCTTGCGGTCGCCGGCGGCCAACGCCGCGGCCGTCGCCAGGGTGAACAACGAGACAACGCCTAACCGGCGGAAAAATCCAGGGACGCGGGTCATGGTGAGTTTAGATGGGAACAAGCCTGAAATGTTCATTGAAGCGCCGCGGCTGCAAGCTGCGAGCGGCATCCGTGGTGGGATTGATGAGGGCAGGAGGGGCCTGGACCGGTCATCGTCAGCGCCGGCTCAGCAGGGCCTTGGCATCGTCCAGCACGCGCTTTTCGTCCGGCGTGAGGGCGCCAAATCCGTGACTGTTGATTTTGTCGAGAATCCGATCGACCTCGGCGCGAATGTCTTCCCGCGTGGTGGCGTTGGCAGTCGTGGTCGTCGTCGGCAGCGCGGATTTTTTCGCCCGCGTCATCCAGCGTGGCAGCTCCATTTCGGTCGAACGTCGTAGCACGAGCCAGTTTGCCTCGTGGAAAAAGCGGTAGTAGAGCCATCCCGCCAGCATCGCGCCGAGATGAGCGGAATGCGGTATTCCGCTCTGAAATTTTCCGCCTGGAATTTCACTGAAAAGAAAACCGAATCCGTCGATCGCGAGCGCAATCCAGGCGAGATACTTTGGCCGCGTCGTCACGGGAATGACGAAGAACACCAGGAATGACATTTCGCGGTTTGGAAACAGGCAGGCGAAAACGATCAGATAACACAGCACGATCGGGGCCGCACCAACCACGTGGCCGGCGCGGTTGAAATTGAGCGCGTACCAAGCGAGTCCGCCCGCGATCACCGCGGCCACGGTCAAAAACGTGAGCCGGCGTTCGCCCAAATGCGGCACCAATTCCCGGCCCAGAAAGTACAGGCCGAGCACCATCACGAGCAGGTGCAGGACGCCGTCGTGAAGGAGGGGATAAGTGAGCAGCGTCCACGCGTAAAAATTCCGAATCGACCATGCGGACAACGCCGCCAGCTGCTCGAAGCTCGGCGAGCCGAGCCAGACCTGGAACACCTTCTGGACGACGAACCCCGCGATGATTCCTGACAACAGCCAAATCAGAAACGACGTCCGTTCCCGTTGGTAATCGTCGCGCATGTAGGGCCGATCCGAAAGCATCGGTGGAACCGTAGTAGCGGCATCGTCAAACACAAGCCGCCGAACTCAAATCCGCTCCAGTTTTAGCTGCCGTGCACATGGTGATCACAGCGGACACCATGCCCGCTTGACAGTGCCTGTAATTGTTCTCTTTGTGCCACGGTTTATGGCGAACAAAGCTGACAAGTGGGCTCCGAATGCCGCAGGTAAATTCTACGTCGATCAGCAGTGCATCGACTGTGATCTTTGCCGGGAGACCGCTCCGTCGTTTTTCACGCGCCACGATGAGGGAGGCTACTCGTTTGTGCACAAACAGCCGGCCACGGAGGAAGAGATCGCCCAGTGCATGGAGGCGCTCGAAGGTTGCCCGGTCGAGGCGATCGGCAACGACGGCGACGAGTAAGCGCCCGCTTCCGTTTTTCCATTTCAGGCCCGGTCCTTTGACCGGGTTTTTTTGGGGTCCGAATTGCTTGTTAACTTATTTCGCATCTTTTTGAGACAGGCGCTTGTTTTTGGCGGCTGAATCGCTAGCCGTTCAAGGAATGAAACCTCCAATCCTGCTGGCGCTGGTCGCGTTGCCCGCGACGCTCCTCGCCCAAGGCGCTGCCACGCTGCCGGAGATGACGGTTTACTCCGACCGCGTCGCCAACCAATCCCCCGCGACGACCTTTGCGATGCCGGTCTCGGTTCTCCGCTACGAGCCCGGCGTCGATATTCAGGCGCGCAATCTCGCGGAAGGGCAGGCCGACGTCACGTTGCGCGGCGGCATCTTTGAGAACACCGGCTTTCAACTTGGCGCGATCACGCTGTGGGACCCACAGACCGGGCACTATTTTGCGGAGGTGCCGGTCGCGCCTGCGCTGCTCAATTCACCGGCTGTCCTGACCGGTGCCGATCTGGCGACCGGCGCGGCGAACGCCACCGCCGGGGCAGTCGCCTACGCGTGGCGGCCGATCAAGACCGGCGGTGCCGCATCGGTCGGTTTCGGAGAACATCGGCTCCGGCGCGCAGAAATTTACCAGGGGTATCGCTCGCCGCTGGAGATCGCGGGACGCAGCGTTGCGGCCGATGTCGCTTTCGCACGTTCGGAGTCGGATGGCGCAATCCCTTTCGGTGAGCATGAGTTTTCGCGGCTCAACGGCCGGCTTCAGTTTGCGGCCAAAGACGCGCAGACCGACTTGTTCGCCGGATATCAGGAGAAGTTTTTCGGCTGGCCGAACCTCTACACACCTTTCAATTCCAACGAGACGGACCGGCTGCAAACCGTGCTGTTCGCGATCAATCACCGCCAGGAATCTGGCGCGGATGGTTTTTTCGAGGCCGGAGTTTTTCATCGCCGCAACAAGGATGATTACGCGTTCAACCGGTTTGCGCCGCTCGGTCCGATTCATCCCTTTCAGCACACCACGTGGACCAGCGGTGTGGCCGCAAGCGGGCGTCACGGTGCGGGAGACTTCGCGATCGCGTACCGCGGCGAGGTGCTCGCCGATGAACTGCAATCGAGTTCGCTGACCTTCGGTCGGTTTCGGACCCGCACGATTACCAAGCTGTCATTATTGCCAGAGCGGGTCTGGCGGGCGGCGGACCGTGCACGCATCGCGGTCAAGGCCGGCGCGACGTTCGAAGACACCAATCGCGACAGTTCGGCGGTGTCGCCGGTGCTCGAGATTGCGCGCGAGCATGGCACCGGCGCACTGCGCCGCGTTCATCTGAGTTACAGCGAGGGCACGCAGGTGGCGACCTACACGGCGCTGAACTCGAGCAGCGCCTCGGGCCTGTTTCGCGGCAATCCCGACCTCGGCCGCCAACGCAGCCGGAACGCCGAGATTGGGGTCGCCGGCGAATTCGCCGGATGGAACGGCAAAGCCGCGGTTTTCTGGCGGCGCGACGATGCACTGGTCGACTGGACCTTTCGGCGCGGAGTCACGGCGCGGACGGCGAATGCCGTCGACGTCGACGTCACTGGATTCGAAGCCTTCGCCCGCCGCTCGGTTTCGTTCGCCGATGTGGTGCTGGGGTACACGCTGCTGAGGAAGGACGCCGACTATCGCGGCGCGCCGGTCGACGCGAGTTTCTACGCGTTGAATTATGCCCGGCATCGCCTCACGCTCGCGTTCACGCTGCGGCTGGGCCACGGGTTCGAATTGCGCATGGACAACGTCGCACGGCTCCAGGCCGACAATCTCCTGCGGACGACCGGCGGCGACGAAGCCGTGATCAGCTCGCTGGCGCTCGCATATCGGCCACCGGCCTGGAAGCGGTTCGAGCTCTCGGTCCAAGTTGAGAATCTTTGGGATTCGCGGTTTCAGGAAATCCCGGGCGTGCCGGCGTCGCCGCGCCAGGTCGCACTCGGCCTGTCATCGACGTGGTGATTGCGGCGAGGGCTGAGTGCGGCGCAATCGTGACGAAGAAGGGACTCGTTGTCCGTTTCGTGCGCCGAGGAGCAGGGAGCCTCTCGACGAACTCGAGGCTTGGCCGGTCGATGAATCGGTTGGCCGTGAGCTTGTCGAATCGGAAGGGAGCAGGGAGCAGGAAGCAGGAAAAGATTGGCGGTATTGAAGTAGCACGGGCGTCTCGCCCGTGACTGGAGTTTGGCCAATTTTCAGCGCCAACGGCGCGTAGTCCCTCAGCCCAGGCCAACGGCCTGGGCTGAGGGTTACGATTGCTCCGGCCTGAAAGGCCGGGACAAGGCTCAATCCCAAACATATCTTTCATCATAGGCTACCTGGTAGCGTTCGAGGAAGCGGCGGTATTCCTCTTGAAAGGTCACTTTCTGGTGATGCGTCTCCTGATTGCGGATATAGGTGACGACACTGTCTGCATCCGACTGACTTACCGAGAAAGCTCCGTAGCCTGCCTGCCAATGGAGGCGTGGTCGCAGCCTTTCAGGCCGCGTCGCTGACCCCAATTACCCCAGGCCGTTGGCCTGGGCTAAGGAATTCTCGCGCCGTCGGCGCTGGAAATTGGCCAAACTCCAGGGCACGGGCGTCTCGCCCGTGAAGTGCCCGACGAAGACCTGCTCACATGGGCGTCCCGCCCATCAGCGTTAACCTAACGCAAACGGCCAAGTTGGAGCGCCGAAAAGCATTCCTTTTCATTTTTATGACCCCATTTTTCTGACTTCAACGATGCCCATCGCAGGCCCGCTCGATTTAAGTCCGATCAGTCAGCAGGAATTCGCAGAAATGGATTATCGGGTGATGCGGATTGCCTTCGAGTGTCAAAATCAACCCGGTCGGCTTTGCGACGAGGCGATATACCAAAATGACCTGGCCGTTCGCCTCGCGGAGACGGGGCTGCCGGCGGTTAAGGAAGTTCCTGTCACGGTCACGTACGGCGATTTTGCGAAAACCTAACAAAATAAGCCAATCAGGCAGAAAAATGAGGGCAGAAAAATTGCACGAGTGTTAAGTTAATGCTGATGGGCGGGACGCCCATGCCACGCCGAGCAGTGCGATGATTGGCGGATTGAGGTGGCACGGGCGTTTCGGCCCGTGAAGTGCACGACGAGAACCTGATCATGGGCGAAACGCTCACGCGTTCCGCTACGGATGGTGCCCGAAGCGGACTTTGCGGTTTGACAAAATCCTCGCGGGGCTGGTGTTTCCGCCGCATGACGCCGAACGCGTTCCTCAATTCCGATTTCATCATTCGCTGGTCCGAGCTGAAGCCGGAGCTGATTGGGCCCGCCATCGGGCTGGCGCTCCAGCAGGCGCAGTCCGCGGTCGATGAGATCGCCACCCGCGATCTCGCCGGTCTCACCTATGAGAACACGTTCCTTGCGCTCGAGCGCTCGACCGAGGAATTGAACATCGCGTGGGCGAAGGTCACACATCTGCAATCCGTCGCCGATTCGCCGCCACTGCGCGAAGCGCACAATGCCATGCTCCCGCGCGTGTCCGCGTTCTACGCCGGCATTCCGCTGAACGCCGAGCTGTGGCGCCGGTTGAAAACCGTCAGCGAATCTCCGGCCGCCTCGAAACTGACGGGTATCCACCGGCGGTTCCTCGAGGAAACGGTGAAAGACTTTCGCCAGGCCGGCGCCGAGCTGCCGCCCGACCGGCGGCAGCGGCTGGAAGCGCTCCAGACCGAACTCGCCCAGCTCACCCAAAAATATTCGGAAAACGTCCTCGACGCGACGAACGCGTGGCAGCTCGTGATCGACGACGAAACCCGGTTGCGTGGGCTGCCCGAACACGCGAAGGCCGCGGCGCGCCGCAGCGCGGAGTCGAAAGGCGTTTCCGGCTGGCGGTTCACGCTGCACATGCCGTCGCAGGAGCCGTTCATGACCTACCTGGACGACGGCGGATTGCGCCAGCAGATGTGGACCGCAGGCGCCGCGGTTGGCGCGGCACCGCCGCACGACAACACTCCGCTGATTCGCCGCATCCTTGAACTGCGCGCTGAGAAGGCCGCCCTGCTTGGCCAGCCGCATTTCGCCGATCTCGTGCTCGAGCGGCGGATGGCCAAGTCCGGCATCAACGCGCTGCGATTCATGGAGGATATGCAGCAGCGCGCGAAGGACGCTTTCGTGCGCGAGTGCCGCGAACTCGAGGAATTCAAGGCGCAGCAAACACGTGGAGCCGTCGCCCCGCTGGCGCCGTGGAAAATCGCGTTCTGGGCGGAGAAGCTCCGCAAGTCGCGCTACGATTTCGACGAAGAGGCGCTGCGGCCCTACTTTCCACTCGATCGCGTGATCACCGGCCTGTTCGAACTTGCCGATCGCGTCTTCGGGTTGCGGGTGGTGGAGCGCCGCGACCGCGACGCCGTCGAGACGTGGCACCCCGAGGTGAAATTCTACGAGCTCCGCGATCGCCGCGGGCGTCACCTGGGATCGTTTTATGCCGACTGGCATCCGCGCGAATCAAAGCGCGGCGGCGCGTGGATGAATTATCTGATCACCGGTGGACCGCAGCCGGACGGCACGCGCTCGCCACACCTCGGCCTGATTTGCGGTAACATGACACCGCCCACGGAGACGCGGCCGGCACTCCTGACGCACCGCGAGGTCGAGACCATCTTCCACGAATTCGGACACCTGCTGCACCACCTGCTCGGCGAAGTGGAGATCAAGTCCCTCAATGGAGTGAACGTTGCCTGGGACTTCGTCGAGCTACCGTCGCAAATCATGGAAAACTGGTGCTGGGAGCGCGAAAGTCTGGACCTGTTTGCGCGTCATCATGAAACCGGCGCGCCAATCCCGGACGACATCTTCAAGAAGCTGGTCGCGGCCAAGAATTTCCGGTCGGCCGCGGCCATGATGCGCCAGGTGGCTTTCGCGAAAATGGACTTGGCGCTGCACATGCGAACCTCGGAGTTCGCCCGCGAGGCCGATGTCGAGCCGAAGGTGCGGGCCGCGATCGCCGACTGCCTGATTCCGACGCAGCCACCGGCGCCAACAATCGTGAAGCGGTTCACCCACATTTTTTCCGAGCCGGTGGGATACGCCGCGGGCTACTATTCCTACAAATGGGCCGAGGTTCTCGATGCCGACGCCTTCACCCGGTTCAAGCGCGAGGGGATTTTCAACCCCGCGGTGGGCGCGGAGTTTGTCGATAAAGTGCTGAGTCGGGGAAATTCCGTGGATCCGGCGGAACTGTATCGCTCTTTCATGGGTCGAGACCCCGACCTCAACGCGCTCCTTCGGCGAAGCGGGCTGGCGCCGGCCGCTTGAAGCGGCGTGCCGGGTTCGTGTTCGCCTATGCGCCGCCGCCTCCTGCTCCTCCTGGCCACTCTCGTGGCGGCTTTCTGCGTCGTAATACTCACGCTTCCATTCTGGATGGGCGCGGTGGTGGGCTGGGTGGCCAAGTCCCGCGGCGTTTCCTTTCGCAGCTATGAGCGTGTCGGCTATTCGCGCTTTGCCTTTCACGATGTCGAGGTCAGGCGGGCCGGCGTCCGGGTAACGGCCAGCCGCGTCGAGGCCGCCACACCCTTGCTCTGGGCCTGGCAGCACTGGCGGGCCGCACCGAACAAGATCGTCGCCGACAAGTGGCTCGTCGAGGTCGAGCCGCGGACGCCGACCCCGGGGCCGCGTCGCGAAAGCGGTTGGGTGCCGCTCCGCGCGAAACTCAATCAAATCGCCACCCAACTCGATCGCTGGCTGCCCAATGCCGACGCCGGTCCGGGTCTTGTGCGGTGGTCCGGGGGCGAACTGGCGCTGGCCGGCGCCGGTTGGCACGACCGGCAGCTGACGGTGAAGGAACTGACCTTTCGGGTGCTGAAAATCGACGGTACCGCCCGATTCGACGAGCCGGCGGATAAAATCGCCGTGTCCGTCCGCAGCCCGACCGAGCCGGCGAGCGCGACACTCGAGAGTCGCGGTCCGGCCATAACCGGCGAAATCGTGTGGTTCGATCAACACGCGCCGATTTCGGCGGCCTTCGCGCCGACCGGATGGCTGCCGCGCGAGGCTTCGATTCTCGCCGACGATTGGCGTGTGCCCGGTGCCCGCGTGAAACTCGGTGCCGCTTACGGCGAAATCCGCGGGCGTGCCAAGATCGATTGGACCGAAGGAAAGTTCGTCACCGACATCCATGCCCGCGGCGAGCCGGTGGCGGGTAAGAATGCGCCACCGCTCGCGGTGGACGTGCGTGGTCACGGCACGCCGCAGGAATTCACCATCGAGGCATTGCACGCCGCTCTCCCCGGTGTGGACGCGAAGCTGAGCGAACCCGTCACGGTTGACCGGTCCGGAAAAATCCGCGGCGGCGCGGCCGCGCAGTTTGCCCTAAAGGTCGATCTGGCAAGGCAGCCGTGGTTCGCGGCGAAAGGCACGGCGGAGGGCGAAGCCCGGCTCGTGTCGGACATCGGGGCCTCCTCTGTCGTGGAATTCCGGATGCGCGCAAGCGACATCTCCGCGCGCGACGTGAGCCTCTCGGCCGTGGCGGCGCAGGGACGTTTTCAGTGGCCGCGTGTCGAGGTGTCGAGCGCCACGATTGCGGCCGGCGAAGGAGAACAGCTCCAGTTGCGCGGCGGCTGGGATATCCGCGCCAAGGCCGCCTCGGATGTCGTAGTATCCGGACGTATTCGACGTCAGTCACTGGCGCGCTTTCTTCCGGCCCAGCCCGAATTCGATGTGATAACGATTGAGGCCAGCGCCGAAGGTCCGCTGGCCACGCTGCAGCACCGCGGCCAGGCGCGGATGGACGAGGTGAAGGTCAAAGGCATGAATCCGTTTGGCCTCGCAGTGGAATGGCGCGGCCAGGGTCCAGCGGCCGCAACGTTCACCGCAACGCTCGCCGCGAAGTTAACCCAACTGCGGATTAGCGGCACAGCCGATCGCGACGCGCTCCGGCTAAAGGAGCTCGCGTTGTCGCGCGAAAACGCGCCGCTGCTGAGTCTGACCGAACCCACCGCCATCCGCTGGAAGCCGAAACTCGAACTGGAGCCGATTCATCTCGCGGGCGACGAGGCCAGCCTGAACGGCTCGATCGTCTGGGGCGAAACCGGCCGCGTCGAGGCGGCCGCCAGGAACATCCCCTCCGCCTGGTTGGCCGACCTCGTGGATTTGAAAGGGCCCGCGTGGAAAATCGACCTCATGGCCTTTACCGGCACGTGGGATCGCGCGCCGATGCAGTACGCGTTGACCTTGGATGCGACCGTTGATCTCGGCGAACAGCGCACCGCCGCGATCATGATTTCCACGCGTGGCGACAAGAACGGCCTGCAGATCGAGGCGTTGCGCGCGACGGAGGGCGAGGCGACGGTGCTGAACGCGGTCGGCCACCTGCCGGTTATGTTGCAGCCCGCGGGTCGTCCGTTGCTGCGCATTGATGAAAAAGGCACGCTTGCCCTCGACGCGACCGCCGCGCCGCATTCGGCGTTCTGGCCCAAGCTCGCTGCGGTGACCGGCGTCGAGCTCAAGGAGCCGAACGCGGAACTTCATTTGCAGGGAACCTGGCAGCGCCCGGAGGGAAGCGTGGAGTTGCGCGCCCAGCGCGTGGCATTCGATCCGAAACGCGTGAAACGCGAAATCCCCGCGGTCGAGTCGCTGGACGTTCAACTCACGGCCGATCGTGGCGGCGTGAATCTGAGCAGGTTCGTCGTCAAGGTCGAAGGCCAGCTTGTGCGCGCGAGCGGCCGTCTGCCGGTCGCAGACGGAGCGTGGTCGGATCTCTACAAGCAACCGAAGTCGCTGCTCGAAAAAAACGCGCAATTGCACCTCGAAATTCCGGAGGCGGAGATCAGCGTTTTCACCCGGTTTCTGCCGCCCGTGCTCGCGCCGCAGGGCCGGATCAGCCTCGACGTCAAATATGAGCGCGGCGGCCTCAAGGGTTTCGCCCGGTTGCGCGATGCTGCTTCGCGACCGCTCGGGCCGCTGGGCGTATTGCAGGAAGTCAATGCCGAGGTCGGCCTCGAGGGACGCACTGCGACGCTCCGGTCCGTGTCGGCGAAGTCGGGCGGCCAGCCCGTGTCGCTCACCGGCGTGGTCGAGCTGCCAGAGCGGGGCCCGCCGCACTACGATCTCGCGTTGCGCGGCGAGAACCTTCCGTTCGTGCGCCAGACCGGACTGCTCCTGCGCGGAGACCTGGACTTGAAGTTGCAGACACCGAAGGAGGGCGCACCGCGCATCACCGGAACCGTGCGGCTGCGCGACAGCCTCTTCCTTCAGGACGTGCGCGCATTTCTGCCGCGCGGTGGCGGAGGTGGCAGCGCGGCCCGGCGGCCGCCGTACTTTTCCGTCGAGACGCCACCGCTCAATACGTGGGCCCTCGCAATCGAGGTCACGGGGGAGGGGTTCATGCGGTTGCGAACGCCCGTGTTCAACGGGGTCGCCTCGGCGCATTTTCGGCTCGGTGGAACACTCGGCGAACCGAGGGCGCTCGGCGAGGTGACGATCGATGAGGGCAATGTGCGCATGCCGTTCGCGACTTTTGCCGTGAAACAGGGTTCGGTCCGGCTCACCGAGGCCAATCCGCACGAACCGGAAATCTACCTGCGCGGGACCAGCCGCCGTTATGGTTACGACCTGACGATGGAGATCGAGGGCGCCGCCAGCACGCCGGGCGTGGAATTCACCTCCAGCCCGGCGCTCGATTCCGAACAGGTGCTGTTGATGGTGATGACCGGCGCGGCGCCGAGCAATGAGGTCACCTATTCCGGTACGAGGCGCGTAGCCCGGTTCGGGGCATTTATTGGGCAAAGCCTTCTCGGCAGTCTTGGCGGCGATTCGGCCAACGCGGAGCGGCTGACCATCGCCTCGGGGGAGAAAGTTTCGCGGCAGGGGAAGGAAACCTACGAGATCGAGTACAAGCTGAGTGACCGGTGGAGCGCGACGGGAGAATACACCGAATACGACGAGTACAACGCCGGCCTGAAGTGGCGCGTGCTCCCGCGACCCAAGGCCGGGGAACCGGAGGAGGCGAAGGCCCATGAGCCGAAGTAGACTTTGTTTCCTCGCCGCGTTCGGAGTCGCCTTTGCGCTGAGCCCGCCTTCGGTGTGGGCGGCGAAGATCGAGGTGCATGGCGGCGGTACCTTCCGCGATCGCGAACTGCGCATTTCGTTGAACCGGTTGCTCGAGGCGGCGGACAAGGAAACCCTGGACGCGAATGCCATCGAAGATGGCGCGGTGATCCTCACGTCGTCCCTGGCCGAGCAGGGCTACCAGTCGCCGGTGGTGGCGATTGAAGTCACCCTGCAGGACGGCGCGCCCCAGCGCTTCGTATTCGATCCCACGTTTGCTCATCCGTTGCCGCGCCCGCTGGCGGCCACCCGCGTCAGCTTCCGGCTCGAGACCGGCGTGCGGTCATATGTCGATCAGGTCGAGGTTGTCGGATTGACGGCGCTCGGGCTGAAACGGGCGCGCGCGTTCTTTCGCGTCGACAATACGCTCTTGGGGAAACAACGGACGAATGCGCATTCGCCGTCCCGCGTCAACCGCGCGGCGGACGGGCTGCTGGGCGAACTGCGCCAGCTCGGTTACGCCGAGTCCGACGTGCGCGCGACCAAGGCCGCGGAAAACAACGGGGCCGTGACCTTGCGCGTCGAGGTCCGCGAGGGGCCGCGCTGGGAGGTGGCCGGAGTGCAATTTCAGCGTGAACCCGAGGACGACGTGAAACTCACCGAAGCGGCGGCGTGGATCGGCAAGCCATGGTCGCCGACGGTCGAGCAGGATCTGCGCGAGGCGATCCGCCACGCGTATTATGAAGCTGGTTACCCGGACGTCGGCGTCCACGTCGACGCGGAAACGAGCGCTCGTCCGGATGGCGGCAAGGCGGCGGACATCACCGCGACGGTCGTCTCCGGGTCGCGCGTGAACGTCGGCTACGTCCGCTTCGAGGGCAACACGACGACGAAGGAGAGCGTGTTGCGGCGGAGGGCGCCGCTCGAGACCGGTGATCCGCTGAACCCGCTGGCGTTCGAGCGCGCCCGCTACCGGATTTCGCGGCTGGGGGTGTTCGAAACGGTCAACCTGCAGTACGAGCCGACCGATGGCACCACGCGTGACGCCGTTTTCACCGTCCGTGAGGGTCCGCGTTACGAGACCAACCTGTTGATGGGTTTCGGCAGCTACGAGCAGCTGCGCGGCGGCGTCGAGTTCCGGCAGATGAACATCCTCGGGCTTGCGCACCAGAGCCGGCTCGAGCTGGTGCAGTCGATGAAAAGCACGAACGTCGATTACACCTACACCGTGCCGGAACTGTTCGGCGAATCGCTCGACGGCACGGCCCGGCTTTTCGGCCTCCAGCGCAAGGAAATCGCGTTCCAGCGGCAGGAGTATGGCGCGACGTTCAGCGTGAAGCGGGCGGTCCGCCCGATCCACGGCGAGGCCTCCATCGGTTATACGTACCAGGCGTTGCGAATCCGGCACAACGAGCTGTCAACGCAGGCCACCGATGACCGCCAGGTGAACGTCGCCAGCATGACGGTCGCGCTCACGGGCGATACGCGCGACAACCCCCTGCGGCCGCGGCGAGGGTATCACTGGTCCACGCAGGCGGAGGCGGCCGATCCCGTGCTCGGCGGCCAGTCGACGTATCAACGATTTGAAGTCGGTGGCGCTTATCATACGGGGTGGGGCAATGGTCGCTGGGTGCATTTCGGCCTCACGCATGGCGTCCTGACCACGCTCGGCGGCGTGAACGACGACAGCCTGCCGGTGAACAAGCGGTTTTTCCCCGGCGGCGACGCCAGCATCCGCGGCTACCAGCGGGGCGAAGCCGCCCCGCGGGACGCCGATGGATTGTTCGTCGGCGCGAAAACTTATCTGTTGCTCAACTTTGAACTCGAACAGGCGCTCACGCCGTCGTGGTCCGTCATTGCGTTCGCCGATGCGCTCGGCACCGCCACGCAGCTGGCGTCCTATCCCTTCGAGGAAAAGCTGTGTTCGGTCGGACTCGGCATTCGGTATCACACCTTGATTGGCCCGATCCGGGTGGAGTATGGCCGCAACCTCAAGCGCCGCCTCGGCGACCCCTCCGGCACGTGGCAGTTTTCGATTGGATATCCGTTCTGAGACGTCAGACGCCAGATGTCAGAGGTCAGATGTCAGAGGTCAGAGGTGAAAACCAGAGGCCAGATATCGGACGGCAGGCGGCAGACGGCAGACGGCAGAGGACAGAGGACAGAAGCCAGATGCCAGAGGCCAGAGGCCAATATCAGACGTCAGAAGTCAGATGTCAGAGGTCAGAAACCAGAGGCCAGAAGCCAGTGTTTTCAAACCTCGTTGCAGAAACTCGGGCGTAGCGGAACGCGTGAGCCCGCCGAAGGCGGGTAAACGCTTGCCCGCCTCTGGCGGGTTTCGCCGTCATCCCGAACGCGGCGACTTTTTCCGTAGCGGAACGCGTGAGCGTTTCGATCCGCATGCGTGGAGGGACGACCTCCGCGTCGTCCGCCAAACAAGACGGAATGTCATTTCGTATTCATGAAAATCCGATCGTCTTTCGCGGCGGAATGATTTCCTGACCGATCTTTGCGGCCGGCGCTTTTAGTCTTTTAGTCCCCTCTGGTCTGCCGTACTCCTGACGTCCGTATGATCATCGCTGATATTGCCAAAATCCCTGGTCGCACTTTCCCCGCCCGGCGCTGGACGCGCGGCATGGTGGGCCAGGCCGGTCAACCGATCGCCGCGAAGGGTTTCGCGATGGGATATGTGGTGCTCGAGCCCAACGGCGGTCAGGTGCCCTGGCACAACCAGGAGCAGGAGGAAGTGTACATGGTCGTCGAAGGTCGGGGGGAAATTTGCGTTGGCAACGAGCGACAGGAAATCTCGGCCGGCCAGGCGGTGTTCCTGCCGCCGACCGTGTTTCACCAGTTGACCAACACGGGCGACGAACCCCTGCACATGATGTATATCTACTGCCCCGGCGGTGACGTGGCGCACTGGCGGCAGGAATTGGACGGCTCGCTGCCGAAGGCGGGGCAGGGCGGAATCCCGCCGCTGCCCGCGGGTGCTACGCCGCAGTGCACAAAGAAGCCGGGGGCGTGACCGGATAACCGGCGAGCGAGGGCGCTCGCGCTCCCAGGGCGAAACGCTCACCCGCAAACGAGGAAGTCATGCGATTTTTCGGTAAAGTGGCTGCGGCATCCTGCCGCAGATCCTTCGAATTCACGGTTCGAATACATCACCGGCTGGAAGCCGGTGCCACTCGGCGAGCGGCTGCGCCATCTGGCAAGCGCGGGTGCTCCCAGGGATCGATCGGTGAAGCGGTGAATCGGTAGTCGGTGAGTCGGTGAAACGGTGCGGAAGAACGCGAGAACGCGGCGAAGACGCGGAAGACTTCGGAAGAACGCGAGAACGCGAGACGACGATCGGTGAATCGGTTGTCGGTGAGGCGGAGAGGCGGTGAGTCGGTGAAGCGGTGAAACGGTGACGTTCAAACTCGAAACGCGAAACCCAGAACCCGGAACTGCCGCCGGAGGCGGCACACCGATCACCGACGACCGACCACCGATTCACCGATTCGCAGGCACACCGACACACCGACGACCGACCACCGATCCACCGAATCGCAGGCGCCTTGACTCGATCTCTTTTCGGACTGAAAATGGACCATGGATTACCTGACCGTTTCAACGGCGAAACCGAAGCTCGGCCGTCTGATGGACCGCGTGCTGAAAAAGGGCGAGCCCGTCATCATTCGACGCGGAAAACGTTTTGTGCAACTCAGCGAGTACGTGGTCCCCGAGCCGATTCCGCAGCGGCCGCCAGGGTACTTTGCGGTGGCCGAGTCCTCGGCCGAATATGAGCGGGCGAATCGACTGGCGGCAATGAGCCCGGATCGACCCGAATGAGCCGACAATGGGAAACGTGGATGACGCGGGGCGACGAACACGACCCACACGGTCATCCGCTGATCATCCTGTCCAATGATGAGGCGTGCGCCGATGCCAACCGCGCATCGATCAACGTGCTTTTCGGATCGACGAGACGTCCGGCGATCGGGATTCGTCCGTTTGAAATTCAATGCGACGAGGCCGACGGTTTCGAGAAGTCGACGGTGATAGACTGCTCGCGAATCTATTTCATCTCAAAAGCGAAGCTAGGCCGTGCCCTGGGTTCGGTCTCGCGAGTGCGGCGGGTGCAGACTAGTCGCAAAATAGCCGAGGTATTTCGATTCATGTTTCAGTGAAAGGTGATCGGTGAAGCAGTGAAGCGGTGACGAAGAACGCGAGACTTGGAAGAACGCGAGAACGTGGCGAAGACGCGGAAGACTTCGGAAGAACGCGAGACGACGAGCGGTGAAGCGGTGCGGAAGAACGCGAGAACGCGAGACGACGGAAGACGGGAAAGAAGAAACGGCAACGATTGGGAGCGGAACGCGGAACCCGGAACGCGAAACCCAGAACCGGCGCCGAAGGCGCACCAATAACCAATAGGCGAAAGCGAGTAGGGATGTATGCGCGCTTGCGACAGTGGCACGGGGAGCCAGCATGGATGGAGCACCATGAAAAACACGACTCGACCTCGGCCACGCCAAGGTTACGGGCCTCGCCGTCCGGTGCCATCTTCCGTCGGCAGCCGTCTTGCCGCCCAACCCAGCGAAGGCATCGACACTCCATGACGCCGTTCCTCCAGCAGCATCGTGAGCCGTTAGCCCGGTTGTGCCGGTCCGCTGGGATCAAACGCCTCGCGGCGTTCGGCTCGGTCGTCCGCTCCGATTTCCGCCCCGATAGCGACGTGGATCTGCTCGTGGAATTTTCGGACGTTGAATCGCCCGGCTACGCCGAGCGGTTCATGCAGTTTGCCGACGCTGCGGAGCGGATTCTCGGCCGGCCAGTCGACCTGCTGACGACCACCTCCTTGCGGAATCCCTACTTGAAGCGTCGCATTGAACGGGAGGCGGTCGAGATTCATGCTGCCTGAAACCCTCAAGCGGCTCGAGGATGCACGCTTGGCCTGCGTTCGGATCGGTGAGTTCACCAAGGGCGTGAGCCGGGCGGAATTCATTGCCTCCGACCTGCTGCGTTCGGCGGTGGAGCGGCAGGTGGAAATCATCGGTGAAGCGCTCGGTCGAGCTGCGGCGGCGGACGCCGACGCCGATGCGAGAATTCCTCAGCTTCGGAAGATTGTCGGGATGCGGAATCGGCTGATTCATGGCTATGACGAGGTCGACTATAACATCGTTTGGGACGTGGTGACGGTTCATGTGCCCGGGTTACACCGGGAACTCAATCTGGTGCTGGATGCCGGCGACGCCTGACTCCGATTACCGGATGTTCGGAAGCCCCTCGGTCCGGTTGTCCGTGGTCTGTGGTCCGTCGTCTGTCGTCCGTCGTCTGTGGTCCCTGGTCTCTGGTCTCTGGTCCTCGAGTCGGTGAGTCGGTAAATCGGTTGTCGGTGGGCGGTGAAGCTGTTTCCACGTTTCTTCTTTTTGCCGTTTCCAAATTTCTGCCGTTTCCCGGCGTCCCCGGCTTCCCCGCGGGTTAGAAAAGTGCTACACCGGCGGCCTTTGCGGCTTTGGCGAGATCGTTGTCTGTGGTGGCGAGAGATGCGCCACGGCGCATAGCGAGCTCGAGATAGGCGGCATCGTAGATCGTGAGGCCGTGTTGACGCGCAAGTGCGGCTGTGTCGCTGACCGCTCGTTGGGCGGTCTCATCATCGGTAACAACCGGCAAGGCCGCGACGAGATTAAGGGCCTCGGTGATGTCGGCCTGCGATGCGCGCTTCCGTCTTTCCGCCATGATCAGTCCATTGGCCACTTCCACGCACCAGTGTGCGGGAACGATAGTCGGAACGCCGCTCTCCAAGGCATCGAGTGCCTTGGTGGCTGATCCCGGCTGTTCGTCGGTGAGGAGAAAGCCAAGCGTAGTGGAGCCGTCGATGACCAGTGTCATGGTTCAGATACGGCGACCCGCGCTGATGAGATGTTTGGTTGTTTCGCCTTTGGGCAGCGTTAGCTTTGCCCGCAGAGTCCGAATTCGGGTGAAAACAGAGCGATCGACACTGGGAAGACCGTCGGGAATGAGGCGCGCCACGTTGCGGGCGTGGCGGGTGATGATAATGACTCGACCGCGCTCAACCTGGTCGAGCAACTCAGGCAACTTGGTTTTGGCCTCGTAGGCTCCCACCGTTCTTATGGGCTTTGTGGATGCGGCAGACATGGCTAGGTCGACTGGTCTAACGACTGGTCTAAATATGAAGGATGTCAAGCGGGTGTCCCGACTTCCGACCTCGGCGGAAGACCCGGAAGACTTCGGAAGAACGCGAGACGACGATCGGTGAATCGGTGAGTCGGTTGTCGGTGAAGCGGTGAGGCGGTGCGGAAGAACGCGAGAACGCGAGACCCGGAAGATGGGGAGACGCGGAAGAACGCGGTGAGTCGGTAAATCGGTTGTCGGTGGCCGGTGAAGCGGTGGAAGACGGGAAGACGTGAGAGAACGCGAGACGTCGGAAGACGGGGAGATGCAGAAGAACGCGAGAACGCGAGACGACGAGCGGTGAATCGGTGAAGCAGTGAGACGACCATCCGACTTGCTGGGTTAAGGACGCCGTGCTGGGGCGTTACCCGTTCGCTTACCGGACGGTTGAGAGCCAGTGAAACCAGAAGCCAGCCTGTTCGCTATAGGCTTGGCGAAGGCGGAAAGCCAGAGGCCAGAAGCCGCCTCACCGACCACCGTTTCACTGAATAACCGCCTCACCGCGCCGGGCGCACCCATTGAAAGACTTAAAACCTGACCGCGTCTGCCCGGCCCCCGCGTTTCGACTTTTTGCGTTTCAGTTTTTTGCCGTTTGGTTCGCCGACCCTCTGGCCATCTGACCATCTGGCCATCTGGTTTGGCCCGCCCTCCGCCCTCCGTCCTCTCCGCCGCAACTTGACCTGCTGGGCGCGCGGTCCACTGTTTTCTCATGCTGACTCTTGAGCACAGTCCTGTGATGTCGTCGCCGGAAATCCTGGGAGGAACGCTTGTGTTTCGTGGCTCTCGAGTTCCGGTTCAGACGCTGTTGGATTATTTGAACGATGGATTCTCGGTGGAGCAGTTCCTGGATTTTTTTCCCTCCGTGCGGAAGGAAGATGTGAACGAGTTTTTGCGGCTGATCCGTGATGGACGCACATGACCGTCGTTTTCGACGAGAATGTCCCCCGGGGGTTAGAATGAGCGTCGATTAGCGAAGATGAGCGTTCCCTCCGATCTGAAGCGTTCCTGGTCTCACGCGAAGCCGCGAGGACGCGAAGCCGCCGAGTCTGGCCCCTGGTTTTTGGTCTGCCGTCTGGCATCCGGCATCTGTCCTCTGACCTCCGACCTCTGACCATCTGCTTGGTGGTCCCTGGTCAGTGGTCCGTGGTCTCCGGCGGATAGACCGAATGAAAGATTATCAACCTGACCCCGTCCGCCGGGCGTTTTTCGGCTCCGTGGCGGGTTTTTGTCAAAAGGTATAGCCATGACCCCTTCGGGATCGGACCCTCTGACCCTCGGACCCTCTGACCCTCTGACACTTCGGTTGCGGCTGCGCCGCCCTGGGTGTTCCGTGGGCCAAAGGATTGGTCATGGGCAAGGGATTTGCCTTGCCGTTGTCGCCATCTTGGCGACAGTCAGCTCCGCCCGGAATGCGAATCATCACTGTCAAGCGCCTCCGCCAGCATGCCCAACGCCATCCCACCATTGCCAGCACCCTGGGCCACTGGGAGGAACTCGTCGATGAAGGTGAGTTCCAGAACCTGGTGGAACTCCGGCGGGCGCTGCCCACTGCGGATCAGGTGACGGTGAAGAGTGGGCGCACGGTCACGATTTTCAACATCACGAATCACTACCGGCTCATCACGGCCATCCACTACAATCACCAACTCGTGTTCATTCTGCTGCTGCTGACGCACAACGCATACGACCAGGGCCACTGGAAGAGGCATCTATGAAGACGCGCAAACCCACTTTCGAGCGCCGGGCAATCGAGCGGCTGCCCACGACGTTCGACGATCTCATCCAACTGCACGCGCCGCGCCCGATTCACGACGAGGTTGGCTACAAGAACACCGTGGAGATGGTCGATGCGTTGGCCGGCCACCGGCTGAACAAGGATCAGGAGGACTATCTCCTGTTGCTCTCCGCGCTCGTTGAGCGTTACGAGGCCGACACGCTGCCCAAGCGGTCCCGGGCGAGTGGACTCGACATGCTGCGCTACCTTCTCGACGAAAACGAACTACGGGGCGACGATCTCGCGAAGATTCTTGGGGTGGACCGTTCCGTCGCCTACCGCATTCTCAAAGCCGAGCGCGGGCTTACGACCGAACACATCAAACTGCTGTGTGAACGGTTTGGTGTCCCGGCCGATCTGCTTATCCGCTGAACCCGCCGCGGACGAAGAAAGTGGCGCTCCCGTAGCCAGGAGAGGCGGCTTCCACTAACCTGCTTTCGGGTGGTTCGTGTGTTTCGTGGGCCACCTCAGCGCGGCCGCTCAGTGGTTCGCTCCGAACCTGCGGCGCAGCCGCACTCATGAATTTCGCGCCAGCGAAATTCATTTTCACTTCAAATTGAGTTGAACTCAACATCGGAACTCTTCTGAGTTTCCGCTCAGTGGCCAAACTGACCTCACAGTCTGCACCGGCAGCCGAATCCCAGTATGGGAACGGCGTTGCTGCGGCCGGGGGGACGGAGGGGCGGAGCGGCGGAGTCGCGGAGGCGCCGACCCGGCGTGTTCGCTCGGGTGACGCGGTGCACACCGCTTCGGCAGCCCTGATACGGTCCGACGGTCGGCCGACCGATATCGTCGCCTTCGAAAAGGCGGTGGTCAGCTTCTTCGTCGACGCCGCCGATCTCCTCGGCGTGCCGAAATCGGTGGCGGCAATTTACGGCATCTGTTTCGCCAGCCCGGCGCCGTTGGGGTTTTCGGAGATCAACGAAAGGCTGGAGATCAGTTCCGGCTCCATCAGCCAGGGCCTGAAAGTGCTGCGCGAAGTCGGCGCGCTCAAGGTGGTGACCTCTGCGCTCGAAAGGCGCGATCGCTTCGAGCCGGACATGGAGTTGCGGAACCTGGCCCTGCATTTCATCGAGGAACGGCTGGAGAACCAGTTGACCGCGGGGAAGGGCAGGCTGGAAGCACTCCAGGCCGCCGTCCCGGGGGGCGACAACGGCTCCGCCCGGGAACTAAAGGCCCGACTCAAGGCGCTGCAGACTTGGAACAGCAAGGGTCGCTCGCTCGTGCCCGTGATGAAGACTTTCCTCAAGCTGACCTGATGTCGGCGCGGCGTCTGCCGCTGGTTTGTGGGTTCGATATATACACGTCAGTCGAAAGGTTGCTCCAGAAGTGACCGGGCGAAGCTTTGGACCAGAGGTCGGAAGTCGGACGTCAGAGATGCGCCCCGCCGCAGGCGAGTCGGAAATCCGCACTTGCTGACGAATCTTGCACCGCTAACGTTTTCGAATGAACCGCATTGAACTGAATCCCGAGATCTGCAACGGGAAGCCGGTGATTCGGGGCACGCGGATATCGGTGCAATCAATCTTGGGATTTCTTAGTGCTGGCGACTCCATCGATGATGTGCTGGCAGGCTATCCGCAGCTCGCACGGGAGGACGTGCTCGCGTGTCTCGAATACACGCGTCGATTGAGCGAGGCTCATTCGACCGTCCGGTTGGCCTCGTGACGAAGATACTGATCGACGAAAACCTGTCGCCGGGGCTTGTCGCTGCTTTGGGCCCTGAGGCCATCCACGCCGGGCCCCGCCGGGCCCGCCGGGCCGACTCCGTCCGCCCGGCCCCGGGGGCCTTTACTTAGTCGTCGTTCAAAGTAGGGTTGGAACATGAGCATTACTGCCACGGTTGAGAACAACACGATCAAGCTGTCGGCCGGCGTGCACTTGCCTGACGGCACCGCCGTCCGCGTGGAGCCGATCGAGGCGGAGCCGCGGGGCACATTCGGAAAGCGCTACGCGGAATTCGTCGGGGCTGTAAAGGATACCCCGGGTGATCTGGCTGAGAATCACGATCATTACCTTTATGGCGCACCAAAGCGCACCGCGTGACAGCACGATTCGCCGACACGTCTTTCTCCTTTAGCCGCTTCGTAAGCCTTCCTTATTCCACTGAAAACATCGAAGAAGCAGATTTGAACTCCTGATGAGATGTTGAAAGGAGTCCTAAGAATGTCGAAAACTGCGTTACAGACTACACTTGAAGAACGAGAGTCATACCGTGTTGGCGAAGCGGTCGAGCGGATTCAACTGGCGGGAAAAGAAGCCGCGACGGCCCGCTGGCAGTTGGCGCATCGCGTTGCCTGTCATGCGGCGTATCTGCTCAAGCAGGAGTTCTCCGCACGCCGCGTGGTGGTATTCGGCTCGGCCGCTCGACCCGAGACGTTTACGCCATGGTCTGATGTGGACCTAGCAGTCTGGGGCGTGCCGCCGGAACGATTTTACGCGGCGGTGGCGGCCGTATCGGAAACGAGCGCAGAGATTGGTGTCGATGTAGTTGATGCAGAGCAATGCAGCGCAAACCTGAAGGCTGCGATTGAAGGTGGTTGTGTCGACGTGTGAACGATTCGCTTCAACTGCTTGCAGTCAGGATTCGCGAAGAAGTGGTGGACGTGGCGCGGGTGCTCGAACGAATCGAGGAAGGGTGGCGCCGTGCCGCCCGAACAGCCGATGACTACTACCTTGATAGTGTGGCACTGAATCTACACGCACTCTACACTGGTCTTGAGCGGATCTTTGAGCGCATCGCCAATCGGATCGATGGCGGCGTTCCCCAAGGCGAGGATTGGCATCGAAAGTTGCTTCTCCAAATGACGAGGGAAGTCACCGGAGTGAGACCAGCGGTCATTTCAGATGCGTCTCGGAAGGGCTTGGAGGACTACCGCGGATTTCGGCACGTGGCTCGCAATATCTACACCTTCAATTTAGATCCCGCGAAAGTGGAGCGTTTGGCACTTGGGGCCCGTGGTTGCTTCATCCAAGTCCAAGCCGAAGTCTTGGCGTTTGCAGATTTCATGGCTGCCGCCGCGCTCCGCCCGGAGATCCGAGAAGCGGGCGAAGACGAAATGGGGAAGGGTGATCCATCCAGTCCAACCTAACAAGTAACGGCCCGACCCCGTCCGACTGACCCACTTGAGCGTTAAGAGTTAAGCGTTGAGCGTTGAGCGTTTGTCAGACCTCTGACCTCTGACCTCTGACCATCTGCTTGGTGGTCCGTAGTGCCGTTTGCTCCTCCGCCCCTCCGCCCCTCTGGCCCTCTGGCCCTCTGCTTGGTGGTCCGTGGTCTCTGGTCCTTGGTCCCTGGTCTCCGGCGGATAGACCGAATGAAAGATTATCAACCTGACCCCGTCCGCCGGATCGGCCTCGTCCCGGCCGCCGCCACAGCGGCCAGCGCGCTTGCGCCGTAGTATGGAAGGGACAATTTGAAGCCATGATGGAACCGCGTATTTCCACCTTTGCCGACGCGGAGGCGCTGCGCGAAGCCGTCGCGGCGGTCGAGGAACGGCTGGCGGGGCGGCCAGCCACCGCCATGTCACATGAGGAGCAGCACCACCTCAGCCGGCTGGCCGCGTCGTATTTGCACACCCGCGGTGCCGTGCGCGTGTGGTGGTTTGGTTCGCTGGCCCGTGGGCGCCCTGCTGGCGTGCACACCGATTTCGACTTTGCCGTGGAGGGGCTCCCGGCGGCGGCCTTTTTCGGCAGCCTGGGGACCCTGCTGCAAGTGATGCCTCTGCCCGTCGACCTGGTCGAGGTGGAGACGGCCCCGCCTGCGCTGCGGGCACGCATTTTTCGCGAGGGTATACCGCTTCAGGAATGAAGATCAGTGTCGAAGCTGCTGCGGCCCTCGCGGCTATATTGCAACGGAACGTTGCCGCGATCGAAGCGCTCGAAATGCACGCGGTTCGCGTGGCCCAGGACGGGATGAACCGCGAGCAAATCGACTCGCTCGGCTTCACGCTACATAATCTCTATAACGCGCTCGAAAATTCATTCGCGCAAATCTCGTTGAGCTTCGAGAACCACGTCAAAGACCACGTTGGACGAAACGAAGCTGCTGATGCTGTGGCGTCGCTGGCAATGCGAGGGGAACCAGGTGAAGCAGGCATTGCGTGAGTTTGCTCACGAACTGGAGCGCGTTTCCGGGGTACAGACCGAATGAAAGATTATCAACCTGACCCCGTCCGCCGGGCCCACTCCGGTTCGCAGCAATCGGCTACCACAGACATTAGGAATGTGCCGACCTCCCGGGCTCTTGACCTCAACTTAAATCGAACCACGTTTTCCGCATGCGTCAGCTAACTGCAATCCTGCATCCTGGGGAACTCGATGAGGGAGGTTTCTGGGCGACTTGCCTGGAGGTCCCGGGGGCCAATGGCCAGGGTGAGACGAAAGAGGAGTGTCTCGCGAGTCTGACCGAGGCAGTGAGGCTGCTGTTGGAGATGGAGCGGGAACAGGCCTTTCGCGGCGATCCAGCGGCAGAGGAGATTACTATAGCAGTATGAAGCGGCGGGAGTTGCTGGCGCACATGCAAGCACATGGCTGCCAGTTCCTGCGTGAAGGCGCCAATCATTCTATTTGGGTCAATCCTTTGACTGGACGCAAAGAAGCCGTCCCGCGCCATAGTGAAATCAAACGCCATCTGGCTCGCTCGATCTGTCGCAATCTGGCGATTGCGGTGCCGAAAGGCGCCTGAGCTCCGCGGCTGTGCGCACGTCAGCGCAGACCCCAAACCCCAAAACATGACCCCTTATTTCCAACCCTTCGCGCTCCACCTCCGGCAGCTTATCGAGTGAAAGATTATCAACCTGACCCTCTCCGCCGGCCCCTGGTCTCCGGCGGATAGACCGAATGAAAGATTATCAACCTGACCCCGTCCGCCCGGCCCTACCTCTTGTCCAGAACCGCCGGCGAAGCCGCACACCGAGGCTCGTCAAGCGGCCGTTTCCTCACTTGTCAGCGATTACAATCGAGTTACCGTAAGCGCATGAAAACTGTGAAGATCATCGTCGAGAAGCACGCGGACGGATATCTGGCCTACCCGGTGGGGGTCGAGGGTGTAGTGGTCGGCCAGGGGGACACCTTCGAAACGGCGCTTCAGGACGTGAAGTCCGCCATCAAATTTCATGTCGAATCGTTCGGGCCTGGAGTATTGGAGCCCGAAACGCCTGCGCTCGATGCGTTCGTGGCCGAGACTACGGTTTGATGTTATAGATGTCGAAGTTTCCTATCGATGCGCCGAAGGCGCGAGTGCTGCGCGCCCTTGTGGCATTGGGCTTCCATCTCGTGCGCGAGCGGGAACATATATCGATGATGCGACAGAATGCAGACGGCACTCGCACCCCGCTGACACTGCCAAATCACTCTACCATCAAGAGCTCCACCCTTCGCTTGATCCTCAGGCAGTCGAACATCACGCGTGAAGATTTCATGTCGGCTTACGAGCAAGCCTGACCGGCGGCTCACCGTCTCACCGGTCTTGCACCGCCTCTCCGACCCTCTGCTTTCCGGCTTTCGGCCGCCAGTCGCAGCCGGCTGGATGAAGGTAAAAGGTAAAGCATGACTTCGACCGGCACGCGTTTCTTCTTTTTGCTGTTTGGTTCGCCGCCCCTCTGCCCCTCTGACCCTCTGACCCTCTGGCCCTCTGGCCCTCTGCTTGGTGGTCCGTGGTCTCTGGCGGATAGACCGAATGAAAG
Organism: Opitutaceae bacterium; assembly: GCA_030648295.1. GTDB lineage: Bacteria > Verrucomicrobiota > Verrucomicrobiia > Opitutales > Opitutaceae > ER46. The sequence goes on from JAUSID010000265.1 coordinate 43,420, forward strand.
ATTATCAACCGGACCCCGTCCGCCGGACCCGTCATTGGATTTCGCCAAGGATTGTGCGTACATTGCGGCTGAGCAGCACCAAGAGTTGACGATGCAATGCCAGGAAATCGGCAAAATGCTCGGCAGCATGATCAATAATCCCGCACCGTTCTTGATAAAATCCGACCTCTGACTTCCGACCTCCGACCTCTGTCCTCTGGCCATCTGCTTGGTGGTCCCTGGTCTCCGGCGGATAAACCGAGTGAAAGATCATCAACCTGACCCTCCCCGCCGGCCTCCTCTCGTGCTCCGACCCTCCGACCCTCTGGCCCTCCGACCATCTGGTTCGCTCCGTCCTCCGCCGTCCGTCGTCAGCCGTCTGGCGTCCGTCGTCTGCCGTCTGGCTGCGCAGTAGCTCAGATGCCGGCCATGCCCGGCTGGGTGAAGGTAAAAGGTAAAGCATGACCCCTTCCGACTGCCTCCCGCGTTTCTTCTTTTTGCGTTTCACCTTTTTGCCGTTTGGTTCGTCGAACCTCTGACCCTCCGACCATCTGGTTTGCTCCGTCGTCTGCCGTCTGTCTCCGTCCCCGGAGCCCCTTGACTCCCGGACCTCACACCGTATCAGTTTCAGCGTCATGCGTGCAGCCGACGAAGTCATAGAATTCCTTGCCCGGGAAATTCCTGCGCAGCAACTGGCGTCGTTCCGCGCATCGGAAGCGACGCGCCAACGGGTGTGGCAACTGGTCGAAAAGGAGAAGGACCAGGGACTGACGCCGGAGGAGCAATGCGAGTTGGACGAGTACGAGAAGCTCGAGCACCTTTTGATTCTTGCCAAGGCAAAGGCCGGCACCCGGACGACGCATGGCTGAATTGATCGGCGCCGCCCTCCGGCGCGAAGTTGCCAGTCGTGCCCAGTATCGTTGCGAGTATTGCTTGATGCCCGAAGCCTACCTGCTGGCAGGCTGCGAAGTGGACCACGTAATCAGCCGAAAACACGGTGGATTACAGATCAAGGTCTATCCAGCAGGTGAAGACCGGCCGCCTGAGTTCTGATTCCAGTCTCCGTTGCTTATCCTTTGCATTGCCACTTTCTGCGTTTGGTCCCCGTTGCCAAAAGTGCAAAGTGCTAAGTTTGACCCCTTTTTCGGGTCCTTATCTTCGCAGCTGCAGGAAGGTAGGTTCAGTGCTGACCGGGCCTCGCGACCCTGCGGCCCAGCCGCAGTTATGAATGCCGGCTTGGCGGCATTCATTTTCACTTCAAATTGAGTTGAACTGAACATCGAAACTCTCCTGAGTCTCCGCCGAGTGGCGAAACTGATCCCACAGTCTGCACCGGCAGCCGAGTCCCAGGATGGGAACGCCGTAGCTGCGGCCGGGGGGACGGAGGGGCGGGAGGGACGGAGGATCAGAGGGCCAGAGGGCAGACGACGGACGACGGAGGACGGAAGCCAGAGGGCGCACGCGTTGACGCAGCCGTTTGTCACCAAGAACCCGAACCTCGTTCGGGGGAACGAGCGACCGGCCGACGTCATCGCGTTCGAGCAATCCGTGGTTGGGTTTTTCGTCGAGGCTGCGGATATGCTTGGAGTGCCGAAGTCGGTGGCGGCAATTTACGGCATCTGCTTCGCCAGCCCGGAGCCGCTGGGATTCAGTGAGATTAATGGACGGCTGGAGATAAGCTCGGGTTCAATTAGCCAAGGCCTCAAGTTTCTCCGGGAGGTGGGTGCGTTAAAGGTGTCAGAGTCGCCGGGGTCCCTGGTCTCTGGTCCTTTGCCTGCCCTGAGCCTGTCGAACGGGTCGTTGGTCCAGCGCGCAGCGCGCCAGCGCGAGCGCTATGAGCCGGACATGGAGTTGCGGAACCTGGCGCTGCATTTCATCGAGGAGCGTCTGGAGAAGCAGTTGACCGCGGGCAAGAGCAGGCTGGAAGCGATCCATGCAGCCGTCCCGTCCGGCGACAACGGATCCGCCCGCGAGCTGAAGGCGCGGATCAAGGCGCTGCAGACCTGGAACAGCAAGGGTCGAGCGCTCGTGCCCCTGATAAAGAGCTTTCTGAAATTGACGTAGTCGGCGCGCGGCCGCCGGCCGCTGGTTTGTGGATTCGCTATTTACATTTCTTGCGCGGTTGCTCCGAGAGGACGTGACGGGGCGAAGCCGTGAGCGAAGCACAGGCCGTGGGATGAACGAACAACACAGGTGGTTCTCCTGGCTGCTTTCCCGCGAGGAGCCGGAAGAACAGTGTCAAGAGTCAAGCCATGACCCAGCCATGACCCCTGCACCTCCATCGGAGTTACATTTTTCCACGGCATTGTTGCCGTATGTGTAACCCATCACTCCGGATTAAGTGTCACCTATCTCGCCGGTTCAACCCCCCCTGATGATCACTCAAAAGAAATCCCGCAAAAACGAACGCAACCGGTCGCCCAAAAAACACGGTAAGGAGCTGTTTTGGGTTCGCCCGGGGCATCCCGATCTGGATAGGGCTGGAGATCTGCTGTTGGAGAAGCTGGCGGAGATACGGCTGGAATCGAAATCGCGTGGCACTGCTGGTTGATACCGGTCCGCTCGAGTTGCTCCGTCGGCGCGAGCGCCGTATCGAGTCGCTCGCTCTGCAATATTATCCTCCGGTCCTGCCGCTCCCGGCAGTCGGAGAATTTTTATACGGTCAGCTTCTGGCCCACGTTGCGGCTGAGGCTCTGATGAGAGCGCAGGAATTCCTCGCGGGTTTCGAAACACTTGCTCCGGATGCCACGACTGCGCTCACTTACGCCCGGCTGCGCAGCCAGGCGAAGCAAGGCGGTCACACCATGCCCGATGCGGATTATTGGATTGCGGCGTTGGCCATTCAACATCGCCTGCGCCTGCTGACGATGGACGGACATTTTGAACAGCTGCTGCCGGATTTGCGGCCTTGGTTGATTCGGGTGTCGGTGTGAACCCTTCATACCCACCGCTGCCCAGGAAAGAGTTGTCAAGAGTCAAGACATGACCCGTTCTGCCTCGCCTCGTTCTGCCTCGCCCTCCGTCTCCCCGCTTCACCGACCACCGACCACCGACCCCCGACCACCGCTTCACCGACTACGGACTACCGCCTCACCGTTTCACCGCTTCACCGACTACCGACCACCGACCACCGCCTCACCGCCCCTCCGACCCTCTGGCCATCTGGTTTGGCCTGCCGTCTGGCGTCCGTCGTCTGTCGTCTGGCTCCGCAGTAGCTCGGATGCCGGCCACACGCGGCTGGGTGAAGGTAAAAGGTAAAGCATGACCCCTTCCGACTGCTCCGGCGAATCGGCCATCGCGTGCTGGTTGTCCAGATTCCTGACATGACCCTCTGCCCCTGATTTTTGTCCGTGTGGTTCGTGTGTTTCATGGGTCCAAATATTGCAGGAAGGCGTAGAGAGCGCGGAGGAATTCGTCGGTGAGAGCCGAAGCGGACCGGGCGAAGATTGAGCAATTCATGGCTGCCCTCGGCGAGCGGGTCCGTGGCCCGGCGCGAATCTATGTCACGGGCGGCGGCACGGCGGTGCTGGAGGGTTGGCGTGAAATGACCATCGATCTCGATGTGAAGGCCGTCCCCGAGCCGCCGGGCTTCTTCGAGGCCATCGCTGAATTGAAGGAGACCGTGGATCTCAACGTCGAACTGGCCGCGCCCGACGACTTCATTCCGGCGGTTCCCGGTTGGCCGGAACGGAGCCGCTACATCGGTCGATGGGGGACTCTCGAGTTCTATCACTACGACCCCTACTCGCAAGCGCTCTCCAAAATCGAGCGTGGCCATGCCCGCGATTTGACCGACGTTGACGCGATGATCGAACGCGGCCTGGTTCATCGGCAGGAACTCTGGCAGCACTTCCAGTCGATCGAGCTCGCGCTAATCCGATACCCGGGGGTTTCGCCCGCGGCTTTTCGTGCGGCAGTCCTTGCCGTCTGCGGCGACCCGGACAACCTATGACGATGGCGGCGGTTCTCGAACGCGAACGTCTGGCACGGCTCCCCGGCTGGGAAATCGTTTCGACCGGGCTGGCCGATGTTGCCGCGGGACGCCTGACTCCGGCGGCCTGTGCGGTTTGGATTGCGTCACCACGGCTTCGCGCGATCGGGCTTCTGGACGATACCACTGCCCGGCCGATCACGGATCCGGAGCGGGTGCTTTACGGGCTGCTTCGTAAGGAGCCGGGCGATCCATATAGTCGCTACAACGCCCTGCTGCGCCGGCTGATGCGGTTCGAACGCGCTCTCGACCGTGAAGTCACCGCTTCACCGAATTCCCCAGCCGGCTAACTGTGAACGGACTGCCCATCGCCAGCGCCTGCGCAAGCCACTGTAATTGCCGCGGCTTGCGCGCCTACGGCGCGTTGATGGCGTGATAGACCGCCCCTTCGTACTCCAGGCGCAATTTGCGGGCCATGAGTGGGCGGGATTAAGTGGATGTAGTGGCAGAGCGGCCCGAGCGCCTCGCCGGGATCGACGACGAAACTGTTTTAACGGCCCAAACGTTCGGATTTAGAAGTGAAGCGACATGATGATATGATTGCCGTGGAGGTGGCGGTGCAAGACGGCCAAATCTGGCTTCGCTTGCTTGATGGCTCCACCCACTCGTTTCCAGCGCATTACTATCCACGCTTGGCCGCGGCGGCACCGGCGCAACTTACCACAGTGCGGCTGCGGGTGGGCGGCCGAGCATTGCGCTGGGACGAGATCGACGAGGATATCTGGGTTAAGGACGCCGTGCTGGGGCGTTACCCGTTCGCTTACCGGACGGTTGCCACCGGATGAGGCGAAGGTGGAAGGCTCCGCAAGCTATTCTCCACCTTGCCGGCTCGCCGGCACTTTGTCCCGCTCCGCGGGAAAACCTCCTGCTTTCCTGTCTTCAACTTGAACTCTTCGCTTAAGGTAAAAGGTAAAGCATGACCCCTGCCGACTGCCCCAGCTTTTTGCCGTTTGCTCCTCCGGCCCTCCGATCCTCCGATCCTCTGACCATCTGACCCTCTGCTTGGTGGTCCGTGGTCAGTTGTCCGTGGTCTCTGGCGGATAGACCGAATGAAAGATTATCAACCGGACCCCGTCCGCCGGACCCACCGACCACCGACCACCGACCACCGACATCCGCCCACCGACCACCGAGGTCTGTCCTCCGTCCCTTCGTCGCAGGGAGTTGACCGACACCGCCAAGCTCGACTAGCTTCCACACATGAGCATCGCCCAGATTGAAGCCGAGCTGAAGCGCATGAGCGCGGCGGAACTTCGGCAC
>JAUSID010000267.1 GCA_030648295.1 Opitutaceae bacterium
CCGGAGTGCTTGAACGGCTTTGTTGCCTCCACCGTCCCTCCAGGCGGTACCGGGTGGAGCGACCTTTCCCGGGAGGGCTTGTTCTAACTTCCCCACTGAAGTCCCATGGCTTTTCACGGCGCACTGAAAAATGCGGGCTAACGCTTGCGTTTTCGCTTCGCCGCATCCGGTGCTTTCACCGGCGCGGCCGCCGCCGGCTGAAATTCGCCGGTGCCTTCCGCGGCCCATGCCAGCACGCGTTGCACCGCGGGAATTTCGCCGTGCGGATCGCGGTGAGCCTTCGCGTAGGCGGACAGCTCGCGCCCTAGCGTCCGCACGATCTCGCGCTGCCCGGCCAAGCCAAACAGGTTGTTCAACTCGTCAGGATCACGCTCGAGATCGAACAGCGCCGCCTCGCCCTCCGTGCTCACGACCAGCTTGTGCCGGCGCGTAAATGCGCCCAGCCAGCCGCGTCCGCCGCCCTCTTCGCCGGAGCCGATGCGCAGGAATGCGATATCGCGCCAGTCACGCACGTCGCCCCGGAACAACGCTGAAGCGTCGCGCCCCTCGGCGGCATCCGGATTCTTGATCCCCATGAGCGAAAGGATCGTCGGTTTGAAAACCACGTTCGCGAGCGCCGCCTTCACCTGGGTGCCGGGCTTCACCACCCCGGGCGCATGAAGCAAAAACGGCACGCGCGCCGACGCCTCCAGCGGGATGCCCTTGTTCTGCCGGCCGTGCTCACCACACATGTCGCCGTGATCGGAGGTGAAAACAATGAATGTTCTCTCCAGCACGCCGGTCGCGCGCAAGGTGGCGAGCAGCTTCCCAACATTGTCGTCGATGCATTTCACCATGCCAAAATAGAGCGCCATCTGCTGCTGGCTGAATTTCTCCACCACGGTCGAGGCGTAACTCGGCAGCATCTGACCCGGCTGCGTCGCGGTGTGCGGCTGTTTGAACTTCGATGGATCGAACATCGTGTCGTACGGAGCGCGCACGGCGTTGGGCCCATGCGGATCCGGAATACTCAGGACGTAGCAGAATGGTTTGTCCTTTTGCGCGCGGATGAACTCGACCGCGCGATCGGCGAGAAAATCCGTTGTGAAGGTCCGCGCATCCGCACCCGCCACGGCGTAGGTGGGCTCGCCGCTCGCGCCGACCGCCGCGACGCGCGCACCGTCGGCGGTGAGTTCGAGTTTTTTCCAGTGCCCGCGGTTGAACATGTAGCGGTTGTCCTCGAATCCGAATTTCCGCGGCGGCTGCCAGCCGGGGCGCGCATCGTTGTCGAGATGCCACTTGCCCGCGTAACCGGTCGCGTAGCCTTCGCGGCGCAACACCTCGGCGAACGTCACGACGTCATCGCGCATCGGCAGGTTGTTGATGTGCGCCCCGGTGTTCTGCGGGTACCGGCCCGACACGAACGCCGCGCGGGATGGCGTGCACACGGGCGAGGTGGCGTAGAAGCGATCCGCGATCGCGCCATGCTTCGCCAGCCAGTCGATGTTCGGCGTCTCCACCTTTACGTCGCGGCCCCACACGAACGCCTGCTCCGGCGGCATCAACTCGCGATAGCAGCCGAGCGTCCGGAAATTGTGCTCGTCTGTCATGATCACGAGCAGATTGGGCTTTGCCGATGCGGTCGCCGCGAAGCTCGCGCTGGCTAACGAAAGGTTGAAGCTGAGCGCGAGCACGGCCCAACGTCCCGCATTGGCCCGGTTGGGCTCGGCCGTGGCACGGGCATCCTGCCCGTGTCGGATCACGGGCGGGACGCCCGTGCCACTTCGACTGACCATTCGTGCTTCAGGCGAGAGTCTCGTAGTCACAGGATTCATTTGTCGCGTCGCTTCTTTTTTCCCTTCATCGCGGCGGCGCCGGGCTCCGGTCCATCGTCATTCGAATTGCCGCCGCCCCAGAGCGGCTTCACCAGCGTCGCATTCCATGCCTCCCACTTCGCCTGAAGTTCCTTCAACTTCGCCGGCTCGGTGGAAGAGAGATCGCGCTTCTCGCCGATGTCGGCCGCGAGATTGTAGAGTTTCGGCGGAGAAACCGGCTGACCCCGTGCGCCGGTGAGCGTGTCGGCGTTGGTATCGTAGCGCACGAGTTTGTAGTCCCCCATCCGGATGGCCATCTGCTGGCCGAACCGCCAGTAGAGCGCATCGTGCGGCGCGCCGCTCTTCTCGCCCGACAGGAACGGCAGCAGGTTGACGCCGTCGAGTTTGCCCGGCTCGACCGTCACGCCGGCAATGGCCAGCGCCGTCGCGGTGAGATCGAGTTGGATCGCCGGCTGGTGGTACACTCCCGGTTTCACCTTGCCCGCCCATGAGACGACGAACGGAACGTGGATGCCGCCCTCGAGGGTTGTGCGCTTCGACCCACGCAACGGCTCGTTGCGCGAGCCGTTCACCGTCACGCCCGGCATCGTCGGCCCGCCATTGTCGGCGATGAACATCACGAACGTGTTTTGCTCCTGACCGGTCGCGGCAAGTTTTTGCCGCACCTTCCCGATCGCCTCATCCATCGCCAGCATCATCGCGTTGTGCGTCCGCCGCCGCTCATCGGTGATGGGCGCGAACTTCGCCAGCCGATCGTCGGTCGCGTGCATCGGCGTGTGCACGGCGTTGAACGCGAGGTAGAGGAACCACGGGTGCGACTGATGGCGCTCGATGAACGCCATCGCTTCGAGCCCGAACGCATCCGTCGTGTAATCGAGTTCCTTCACCGGCTCCTCGCCGCGCATCATGCCCGCGACATCGAAGTAACTGTGCGCGCCGCCCAGGAATCCGAAGAATTCGTCGAACCCGCGGCGCAGCGGCCGCATCTCCGGCGCCGCGCCGAGGTGCCACTTGCCCACGATGCCGGTAACGTAGCCGGCGCCCTTGAGCCGGTTCGCGATCGTCGTCTCCGTGACCGGCAGTCCCTGGGTTCCACCGCCGCCCGGGTTGAACTCATGGCCAAACTTCTCCTGATACCGGCCGGTGAGCAGCCCCGCGCGCGTCGGCGAGCAATAGGGGCCCGACACGTAGCCGTTGGTGAACCGCACGCCGGATTTCGCCAGCGCATCGAGATTGGGCGTCGGGATGTCCTTGCAGCCATGGAAGCCGACGTCGGCATAACCCATGTCATCGCCGACAATGAAAAGGATGTTCGGTTTGCGCGCCGGAGCGGCGGCGCTGAGTGCGCTCGCGATGACCGCGAATGACGCCAGGAGTTTGAGGAGCAGCTTCATTGAAGTTGGAAACGGTAGGACTGCAGCGCCGCGGCTGACTCGGATGTATCAATTCAAATTAACCGCGAATGGACGCGAATGGACACGAATAAAACCAGGATGAGGAAAGAGTCGTGGCGGTTTGCTCCTTCTCCTTTCTCCCTTCTCCCAAGTTTACTGCTTCCGCCGACCCTTGCGTTCGGGGAGCTCCGCGTCGGCGATGCCGAGCTCGGTGCGGCGCTGCTCCAGCGCGCGCTTCATTTCGGCCAGCTTTCCCGCGTGCGGCGGATCTTTCGCCAGGTTCACGTACTCGTGCGGGTCCGCGATGGCGTTGTAAAGCTGCTGGGTGCCGTCGGGCCATTCCAAATACGTGAACTCCGGAGTGTGGAGCGCCCGACCGGCCTGCGTGGCGCCACGCATCACGATCGAGTAAACGGCATCGCGTCCCGGTTTTCCTGGCTCGCGCAACAGCGGCGCAAAGCTCACGCCCTGCAATCCCGCCGGTTTCGGCAGTCCCGTCATTTCAACCAGAGTCGGAAAGACGTCGACGTACTCGATCATGCCCTTGGCGACGCCGGCCGGCTTGATTCCCGCGCCCGCCGCGATCAACGGCGCGCGCGCCGATTCATCCATGATGCTCATCTTGGCGTAAAACCCGCCATGCTCGCCCAGATGCCATCCGTGGTCGCTCATGAAAATCACGACCGTCGAATCCCACAGCTTCAGTCGATCCATCTCATCGAGCAGCAGTCCAACCTGCGCGTCCATGAACGAGGTGGCCGCGTAGTAATGCTGGATGATGGCACGGCGCTGCTCGAGCGAGAGGTTTGGCTCGTACTTGGGTGCCCGCGCGATCGCGGGGATGTCCTTCTCGTGCCCCGGCGGCTCCGGCGGGGTGGGCATCTTCGCCGGCTCGTGCAGGGCGAAATATTTTTCCGGCGCCGTGTGCGGCACGTGTGGCTTGTGAAAACCCGCCGCGATGAAGAACGGCTTTCCCTGGTGCTCGGACAAATATTTCAACAGCCGCCGCGCCGTCTGGCCATCCGGCTCCCCCGCATCGTCGTTCTTCGTCGCCTGCCAGCCGAACGGAACATCCGGACCCGTTCTTGTCGCGGCGGCCGCTTTCCCTTTACCCGCCTTGCCGGCCTTCCGGGCGTTTTTCCCCTGCTTCTCCGCGCGACCGCCGCCGGCCTCGGCGTCGATGCCCTGTTGCGGCTCGGAGTAATAGTCCCACTTCAGCGTGGCATTGTAGGATCCGTGCGCGATCTTGCCGCAGCCGGCGGCGAAATATCCCTGCGACCGGAAGTATTCGGGCAGGAACTGGAAATCGCGCCCGAGCCGAATCCGCGGGTCGGTATTGTTGTTCAGGACACCGGTGACCTCCGGGTAGCGTCCGCTGAGAAACGAGGTCCGCGACACATTGCACACGGGATAATTGCAGTATGCGCGGTCGAAGCGGACGCCCCGCGCCGCCAGCCGATCGATGTTCGGCGTCTTCGCCTCCGCCGCGCCGTAGCAACCGAGCCGGCAGTTGAGATCATCCGAGATGATGATGAGAACGTTCGGTTTCGCCGGCTGCGCCGCGAAACCGGTCGCACCGGCGGCAAGGCAGCCCGCGGCGACGCAAAGAAGAACACGACGGAGGAGAATCAATGGAGTCGGCACAAATTTTAGGAGGTGAATGGCAGCCAGTCGCACCAACCGGCCTGTACGTTGCGAAGCGAGTTGGCAATTTGTTCGTCACCGGACCGAATCGGGCAAGCCCGAGGACCCGCGACGGATGTAGTAGCAGGGCGTGTCTTTAAACCCGCGGGCAGCGGAAGCCGTGAGGCTTTTGCCGTAACATGAAACGCTCCCGCTCACGGGTTCCGCTACGCCTCCTTCCCGAAACGGAGTTTGGAGACATATCCTGCTAACTCGAATTCAGTTCCTTCGCCGCATCGCGGCGAGCCAGTACAAATGTCTATTGGATTCTTCTCGGAGTGCAGCCACGAGCGCCAGCGACGGTGTGAAAAGCCTGTCATTCTGAGCGCCAGCGAAGAATCCAGCAGGATACACGCATGCCATCGCGTTGGTGGATTCTTCGCTTACGCTCAGAATGACACGCAGGGGTGGTATTGAGGAGTTTTCACACCGTTTGGCCAGCGAGTGGAAGTTCGTCGGCTCGCCCTGACAAACTCCTAATAATCCGCCCCGCTCAGGCTGCGCTCCACCGAACGCTGCCAGTTTTCGAGCTGCGCGCGCATCGTTTTCACGATGTCGGGATGCTGCGCGGCGATGTCGCGCTCTTCCTTCGGATCCGCACTGAGGTCGTAAAGCTCAGCCCGCGCGCCGCCCCGGCGGCCCTCGCCTGCCACGAGCTTGTAGCGGTTGTCGGTCCAGGCCGCCTCGCCGCCGAAATCCTTCGTCTTCGCCACCGGGTGCTTGAAATTCAGGAAATCGATCGCGGGATTCCGCGTCGTCGGGGTGGTGCCGCGCGCGAGTTCAACGTCGATCCAGCGGCCATTGTTGCGTTCGCCGGCTCCCGGATATTTCCAGAATCCGATCGGCGAGGGACGTTCCTTCATCGTCCCGTCGACAATCAGCGAACGCAGGCTGATGCCATCGATCGGGCGCTTCGGATCCGGTGATTTCAGCTGCAGCAAATCGAGCACGGTCGCGAAAATGTCCGACGTCACCGCCGGCACGCTCGAAATGCGCGATCGGTTGATCACCGCCGGCCACTCGATGATGGCTGGAACGCGGAGTCCGCCCTCGTAAACCGAGCCCTTCCGGCCCCGCCAGCCGCCATTGAACGAATCGTTTTCGTCCGCGATCGGGATGCCGTTGTCGGAGTTGTACCAGAGGAGGGTGTTCCCGGCGACGCCGAGTTCGCGCAGCGTTTTTCGAAACGATCCGATCGCGCGATCCATCGCCGTGATTTCGGCGAACCGCGCGCGCATCGCCGGCTTCGGCACCTGGTCATAGAGCGCGAGATCCCCCGGCAGGCCTGAATACGGGTCGTGCGGCGAACCGAACCACAACACGACGAAGAACGGCTTGTTCTCGCCGTGCACCTGGCGGACGAACCGCGTCGCCTCGTTCGCCACGATCTCGGAGCTCTCTCCCTTGATGATTTGCGGCGTCTCGCCGTTTCGGCTGAGTGGCGGATCGATTTCGAAAAAATTGTCGTGCGACAGATACTCGTCGAATCCCATCCGGCCGGGATTCACCGGCGACTCCTTTTTCACCGCGCCGACGTGCCATTTGCCAAAATGCCCCGTGCGATAGCCGGCCGCCTTCAGGATTCGCGGCAGCATGATTTCCTCGGGCCGGGTCGAATAATTCGGCGCGAAGGCGCCCGAACGGTTCGCGTGCCGCCCCGTCATGACGCTGGCGCGGGTGGGCGAGCAAACCGGCGACGCCGCGTAGAAGCGATCGAGCCGCAGCGCGGTCCGCGACATCTCGTCCAGCACGGGGGTCTTCACGTGCGGGTGCCCGTTGTATCCGGTTTCACCCCACCCCTGGTCGTCCGCCATCATCAGCACGATGTTCGGACGCGCCGGCGGCTGGGCGGCGAATAACGATGCCGCCGCGGGAAAAATCACGAGGCCGAGAAGAAGAAAACGATTCATGGAAAGCGCGATTTATGCGGCATTGGCGCCGGATGCGAGTACCCAAACCAAGGGCAGGACATGGCGGAGAAAACTGCCGCCGCTGGGGCGGTCATCGCGGTTCCCTCCGCTCGGTCCGGTGAAACGGTTCGGGAGCGTCTACTTTTTCGCCTTCTTTTTTCCGGGCGTTTTCTTCGGAGCCGTTTCCCCCTTTTCCGCGTTCGCCGTCCTCGGCTGGCGCGCCAGCGCTTTCATTTCCGTCTCCATCCCGCGGTCGTTCTGCTGCGCCATCCATGCCTCCAGCTCCCGGCCGAGCCGTGCCTTGATGGCGGTGAACTTCGGATCCGCCGCCAGGTTGTTCGTCTCGTACTCGTCGGTTTGCAGGTCGTAGAGTTCCTCGGCCGGCCGGTGGAAAAGCCACTCCACCTTCGCCGCCAGCTTCGGGTCGTTCTTCGCGTCGGCCTGCCACGATTCGATGATTTCCCCCTGGTGGATGCCACCGATCGAGTACGTGTTCTGCGGCGCCAGGTTCCGGATCAACTTGTAACGCGCATCGCGTATGGCCCGGATCGGATACGGCTCCTTGTAGCCGTTGATGCCGACGGTCGTGTGCTGCGCAAAGACATAGTCCCGCAGCCGGTTCGATTTCCCGTGCAGCACGTCCAGAAAGCTTCGCCCGTCGAACCCCCGGTAGCCGCGGGCGTCGGGGCAACCCGTGTCGATCGCCGCGGGATCGCCGCCCGCAGCGGCGAGGAAGGTCGGAGTCACATCCACGTATTGAATCAACGCGTCACTCGAAGCGCCGGCCTTGATCGTTCCGGGCCAGCGCGCAATCGCGGTCACGCGCATGCCATTATCGTAGAGCGACCATTTGCCGCCGTACGGAAACGAACTGCCCTGCTCGCTGACGAATAGGACGAGCGTGTGATCGCGCTGGCCCGTATCGTCCACCGCCTTCAGGCAGGCGCCCACCTGGGTGTCGAGCTGCGTGATCTCGGCGAAATAAGCCGCGAGGTTCCGCCGCGTCGTGGCGTTGTCATGCAAATATGGCGGCACCGTGATCTTCGCCGGATCGTACATCTGCTTCGGCCCGCGGTCCCACGGTCCGTGCGGATCGTGCGAAGCAAACACGGCGAGCCACGGCTGGCTGGCGTCGCGGCTGACGAATTGCCTGAACGCGGCCGCGTCGTCGGCGTTGCCGCTGATGTTCTCGTAGGGAAACGACGACGGCGGGCTGACGTGCGATTTCGCCTGGAGGCCGACGCGATAGCCGAGGGCCTTGAGGTGGCCAAAAATGCTGCGCGTGTCGCGGTCGACCATCGTGTGATTCGGATAGGCGCCGCTCCGAATCGGGTACAGCCCGGTATACAACGCATGCCGCGTCGGCGAACAGGTTGGCGCCGGCGTGAACATGCCCCGCAGCATCATGCCCTCACGCGCGAGCCGATCGATGTTGGGCGATTTCACATCCGGACTGCCCGTGCAGCCGAGATCGCGCCAGTTCAGGTCGTCCGCGATGATGAGCAGGAAATTGGGCCGGGCAGGCTGCGCGGCCGACATCGCCGCGATGCCGGATGTGATGAGGACGAAACAGGTGAAGAGAGTTTTCATGCTTGGAAAATGGTTAGGCTGGAACGGTCCACTCATCGGTGGCCAGCGTCGCTATCTCGGCTGCGCTCACCGTGCCTTGCCGACGCCCTTGCCCATTTCAGACGCGCGCTTCGGATCGTATTTCGGATTCGGGGTCGGCATCTGGGCGCCGACTTTCTGCCGCCAGGCGACCAGCGCTACATGCAGCTCCTGCATCTTCCGCGACTCCTGCTTCGCGACGTTCGTCTTCTCACCCGGATCGGAACGCAGATTGTAGAGCTCGAGCGCATTGTCCTCGAAGAACTCGATCAGCTTCCAGTCGCCGCGGCGGATGGCGCTCGCCGGCGTGCTGTGGTGATAATGCGGAAGATGCCAGTAAACGCTGTCGCGCGCCAGCCGGGTGGCGGGATCCTTCAACAGTGCCGCCAGGCTGATCCCATCGAGCGGCTGCTTGTCTTTCGGCGGCGGCGTGGCTCCGCCCACGTCCAGGAACGTCGAATACAGGTCCGTCGTGGTCGCGACGGCGTCGGAAAGTTTGCCCGCCGGAATCCGGCCGGGCCACCGCGCCACCGCCGGCACGCGGATGCCGCCTTCATACAACGAACCCTTCTCCCCGCGCAGCGGCAGGTTCGAGGTCACGATCCGTCCGCTCTGCTCGTGCTCGAGTCCGCCATTGTCGGAAACAAAAACCATCAGCGTATTCTTCCCCAGCCCAAGCCGATCGAGCGCATCGGCGATTGCGCCGACGCTGCGATCCAGTTCCTCGAGGTAACCGGCATATTCCGGCCGGCTCGGATAACCGGGCATCGCCTTTTTCCCCCGGTACTTGTTCAACAGGTCCGGCGTGGTCGACAACGGGATGTGCACGGCGGAGTGCGACACCTGGAGCAGAAACGGCTTGTCCTTGTTCTGTTCGATGAACCCCAGCGCCTTCTCCGTGAGGAATTCGGCGCTGCGGCGGATCTCCGTGCCCCCGGAGACGCGCGGCGGCACCGTGGCTCCGACGTGTTCGATCGCCGTCTGCCAGCCCTGGTCCTGCGGTCCGAACCCTTCGCCGCCGAGGTGCCATTTGCCGAAATAGCCGGTGGCATAGCCGCTGGCGCGCAGGCGTTCCGCGAACGTCTCGACTTCCAGCGGCAACTGGTGCGGCACCACCGGGTCGATCAATTTCGCGAACGGCCGCCGGTGCCCGGGAATGTGCTGGGTGATGCCATGCCGCGCCTGGTCCTGGCCGGATTGGATATTCGTGCGGGTCGGTGAGCACACCGGACCCGCATAGAACTGCGTGAACCGCACGCCTTGCTCCGCCAGCCGGTCGATGTTCGGTGTTTCGTTGAACGTGTTGCCATAGCAGGCCACGTCGGCCCAACCGAGATCGTCAGCCAGGATCAGCACGATGTTGGGCGGCCGCGACGCGCCGTCGGCGGCGAACAGCGAGAACGTCACGAGGGGGACCAGGGCGGCCATGCGGCCGCTGCGCGCGAACAGGGAAAGGAGGTTCATTTGGTTTTTCGCGTTTTTGCCGTGCCCGTCTTTTCCGCCGCCGGCGCCTTGAGCGTGGTTATCAGGTAATCGTGGATTTGCGGATGCTTCACGTCGCTGGCACCTGGATACACCAGTTCGCAGGGGACGCGATGCTCGCGCAGCTTCTCCTCCAGTTTCACGCCGAAGTTCGACGTGTGCGTGGGATCCTTCTGGTCCTGTCCGAGTGCCGGCGGCGCCGCGTAAAACAGGTACACCGGCGGGTCGTCCGGCGATACCAGCGCGTACGGCGAATACTCCGCGATCCACGGGAGGATCTGGTCGCGGTTGGCCAGGAACTCGTCGAACTGGGAGAGATTTTTCGCCTTGTCGCCGGTAAAGCCGAAGGCGTGGCCGCCGTAGCGGCTGTTCGGCGTCCAGTCCTTCATCTGCCGCGGGTCGAGCGTGGTCTGCGCGCCATTCACCGCCGCGCACCACAGCCGCGTCGACTCGCGCGCGATCGGATCGGCGCTTCCCGGCTGGGCCAGGTCATCGTGAAATGCCAGCCAGAGGCTCGAGCACGCGCCGGCGGATCCGCCCGAGGCGCCGATCCGCGCCTTGTCGATGTTCCACTCGCGCGCCCTGCTGCGGACGAATTGGAGCGCCCGCGCGGCATCGTGCAGCGGCCACTGCACCGGCGGCTTCACGCCCGCGGCCTGCGCCTGCGGCACCATCCGGTAATTAATCGACACGACCGACATTCCGGCCGCGAGATACGCCTGGACCTGGGTGACGCGATTCTTGTCGCCGCCGGTCCAGCCGCCGCCGTGGATGAAGAATACTAGTGGCGTTGGCGAACTGGAGTTTGCCCGCCAGAAATCGAGCACGTGCCGCTCGTGCGTGCCGTAAGCGACATTGGCCTGCGTCGGTGTCGGCAGGTCCGGTGCCGCCTTTGGTGCTTTTCGGACCAGGGACTTCGCGGCGGGAGCGGACTTTTCGGTGGCACCCGCGGCGAAGGTTACCGGGGTGAGAAGAGTTAACGAAAGCAGGACCAAAAGGAGCGGAGCCAACATGGCGAGACGGGGTTGAATTGCGACTGGCGGGGAAAAGATCGCGAGCTTGGCGGACTGTCGCCGGCGGACAAGCCCGCTTTCCCCGGGGAGCGCGGGCGTCTCGCCCGCAATGGATTGATTTGCGGGCCGGAGGCCCGCGCTCCCAGGAAAACCCGCTACTTTGCTTTCTTCTTTCCCTTCGCCTGCGCCCCGCCTCCCGGCGCACGGCCGGTAGGCCTGGCCGGATCGTAACTTGCATTCCGCGTCGGCATCACGGCGCCAACTTCCTTGCGCCACACCGCCAGTTGGGCGGCGAGTTCGTTCACCTTGTCGGGCATTTTCGCCGCGAGATCGTTTTTCTCCCCGACATCCTCGCGCAGGTTGTAGAGTTCGCGCCGGCCGTCTTCATACCACTCGATCAACTTGTAGTCGCCCAGCCTCACCGCCCCGCCGGGCGCGCCGCCCTGGTTGCCATAGTGCGGATAATGCCAGAACAGCGGACGCATCGAGGCGGCGGGTTGTCCCTTGAGCACTGACACGAGGCTCACGCCATCCAGCTTCTGCGTCGCCGGACGGGTGATACCGACGGCCTCGCGCAGCGTGGGAAAAAAGTCCGGGCTGATCACCGGCACATCGATGGTCGTGCCGGGCTTCGTGACGCCGGGCCAGCGCACAATCAGCGGCTCGCGCACGCCGCCCTCGTAGAGCCAGCCCTTGCCGCCCCGAAACGGAAGATTCGACGTCGGCGAGCCCTCGCTGGTCGAGAGACCGCCGTTGTCCGACGTGAACACCACGATGGTATTGTCACGCAGCCGCAGCTCATCGAGCTTCGCGAGCACCTTCCCGACCGCCTGATCCATCGCGTCGATCATGCCGGCATAAACGGCGTGCTCCTGGACCAGCCGGACGTCGCGCGGACCCTCGACGCCGAATTTCGGCTGCAGACCGAGCCGCTGGCGCTTTTCCTCGTACTTTTTCCGCAGGTCGTCGCGCGCCATCAATGGCGTGTGCACGGAGTAGAACGACAGATACGCGAGGAACGGCGTGTCCTTGTTGTCTGCGATGAATTTCACCGTCTCGTTGGCGAGCCGATCCGGCAGGTGCTCGCCGGGCGGACCATCCGGCAGCCGCGCGTTTCCGTAGGGCGAAAAATATCGGCCGCCGCCCGGCGGGGAGCCGGCCTGAATGCCGCCCTTGTTGACGTCGAATCCCTGATCCTCCGGCCACCAGCCCTGCACACCCATGTGCCACTTGCCCGCGAAGAACGTCGCGTATCCCGCCGGCTTCAGCATCTCCGCCAGCGTCACTTCGTCGTGCGCCAGCCGATCGCTGTACGCCGCCGGCCGAAGGATTGTGTTGCGGTCCCAACGCTCCGGTGCAGCTGCGCCAATGTAGTCGGTGATCGAGGTCCGCTGTGGATAACGACCGGTCATGATGCTCGCTCGCGTCGGCGAGCAGACCGGACACGCGGCATACGCCTGCGTGAACCGCGCGCCGTCCTTTGCCAGCTGGTCGAGGTTCCGTGTCTCGTAATACGTACTGCCATACGATGCGAGATCGCGCTGCCCAAGATCGTCCGCGAGGAAAAACACGATGTTGGGCCGGCGGGCCTGGGCCGCGGCGGCGCGGTTCGGCAAAACGCATGCGAGCGCGCCGAGCAGCAGAGCGGCGCACGTCAGCGTCATTGGTAGCCACAAGCGTGAGCGAGTGGACCGCGGGGCATGCGCGTCCGAACGCCTTTGAATGCCAACGGTGTTTTTCATTTTCGTCCTTTCTTGGCTGCGCGGTCTTTTTTCTTTCGCGGCTCACCTGAGGGATGTGACTCGACGTAAGGGGGTCGATCGAACGCGTCCTCGAGTCGCGGATCCTGCGTGTCCCGCATCACGCGCAACAGCCGGTCGCCGAGTTCGCGCCGGGCCGCCGCATAGGCGGGTTCGCCGGCGACGTTGTCCAGCTGATGTGGATCCTTCCGCAAATCGTACAGCTCCTCCGCCGCCCGGCGGCCAAACAGCACTTCGAATGCAGACTTGATGTCCGGCTGGTTGCGATGCGTCACGAGCCACGCTTTCGTGAGGCTGCCGTCGACATCGCGCAGCGTCACCTGCGTGTCGGTGTGCAGCGCGTCGAAAGCCGGCGCCGTCGACTCCGTGATGCCGATGGGATCACCGAGCGGCCAGCGGTCGGGCTTGAAATTGCGGATGTAGAGAAAGTCCTTCGTCCGAATCGCCCGCGAAGGATACGGGAGATTTCCCGCCCGCGCCGGGCCGACGTGCCGTTCGCGCCCGAAAATCGCCGCGTCGCGCGTCGCGTCGATCACGCCGCTCTTTGCCGCATTGAGCTGCGGCATCAGGCTGCGGCCGTTCATCGCCGCCGGCGGCGTCAGCCCCGCCGCCTCCAGAAACGTCGGGGCCAGATCCATCAACGTGGTGAAATCGTCGACCGTGCGGCCCGGCTTCACCTTGCCCGGCCAGCGAACCAGCAGCGGCGCGGCGGACCCGAGATCGTACATCTCGGTTTTTCCGCGGGGCACGCCCGGCAGTCCGTTGTCGCCCGTCACGACCAGCAACGTGCGGTCGAGCCGGCCCGCCTTCTCCAGCTCTTCGATGAACACGCCGAACATGAGATCGAGCGCGAGAATCTCGCCCAGCGCATCGGCCATGTCCTCGCGAATCTCCGGCACGTCCGGCAGGTGCGCGGGCACCTTCCCGCGAATCGATTCCGGATCGATTCCCCACAGCGCCTTCCCCGAGCCGCGCGCGTATGGCCGGTGCGTATTGATGGGACCGAACACGAAAAAGAACGGCCGGTCGGCCCCGCAATCGGTGAGCATCCGCCGCACGACGTTGCGCGTCAGCTGCACCACCTCGTCGTGCCGCTGCTTTCGCTCCGCGGCCGTTTTCGCCGGCGACACGTGCAGCCCATAGCGGAGGAACTGATCGACCCCGAACCTCCTCCCCGCGCCGGTGCCGGTCGTGGGCGTGAAGGGCAGCGTCTTGTACTGCTTGCTGATGTGATAACCCGCCGCGCCGAGGATTTCCGGAAAGTTCGGCAGCCGCGTGAACGGATTGTCGTGCCCCTGCCATTCGCCGCCGGACAGGATCGCCGACGAGCCCGTCCGCCAGAAATAGCTGCCGGTGGTGACGGCGCCGCGCGACGGCGTGCACTGCGGGCAGCTGTAGAACGCGTTGTTGAACCGCACGCCTTCGCGAGCCACGCGATCGATGTTCGGCGTCCTGATCACATCGCTCAGCGACGGGGCCTTCGGATCGGCGTAACACGACGCGATCCTCGCCCAATCATCGGCGTAGAAGAAAAAGATGTCCGGCCGCATCGGCGCGGCGGCCGCGCCGATGCGAAGTGGGACAACACTCATCAATGCAAAAACGAGGACAACTAACCGCATTTTGATCGAGTGTAGCGGCGAGCGCCGAGCGAGCCGTGATCGCCGTTGGAGAAGCTCAGACATCCAATCCATCGACTCGCTGGCGCTCGTCGCTACGGGGTGGGATTGGCGATCGTGGTCCCATTCACCGGATCTTCGCATCCGGCAGCTCCTTCTTGATGCCCTCGTCCAGCGGCATCTTCTCGGTCGCCGCGTTGAGCCCGGTCGCCTCCATCAGTTTTTGGAGCTCGCGCTGCAGGTCACGGACCACGCCGGCATATTTCGGATTCTCGATCAGGTTGTGCCGCTCCTCCGGATCGAACTCGACGTTGTAGAGCTCGGCGAGATGCCGGTCCGGTTTCGCGTCGCCATGCGGATAATGGATGTACTTCCAGGAATCGGTACGGACGCCCCGCACATTCGGCGTGTACGGAAACTGCTTCTCGTAGTTGTAGTGGTAGAACCACGACGAGCGCCACGAGGAGTCGCCGCGCTGCACCAGCTTCACCCACGAGCGGCCGTGCACGCCTTTGAGCGAACCGGCCCCACATAGTTCGAGCAGGCTTGGCGCCATGTCGATCGTCAGCACCTGTCGGTCGACGACCTTCGGGTGCGCCGGCACCGTCAGGCCGGGGTAGCGCACGAGCATGGGAATCCGGATGCTCGCCTCGTGCATCGTGCGCTTGTCGACCATGCCGTGCTCGCCGTTGAGCAGCCCGTTGTCGCCCATGAAAACGATGATCGTGTTGTCCAGCTCGCCGCGCTGGCGCAGCAGCTCGTACAGCCGGCCGACGCTGTCGTCGACCGAGAGCAGCGTGCTCCAGTAGGCGCGCGTCATCGCCTCGAAGTCCTTCACCGCCTCCGGCCGGTCGTCGGGAAATTTCTTCCGCCACTCGAACAGCGGCCCGTAGATCCCGTGCCAGGTGTACAGCCGGTCCTTGATCCACGCCGGCTTGTCATCGAGCATGAACGCGGTTTCCGGATACGGCACCCGGATGCCCGCGAAAGCCTTTTCGTACTTCGGCTCCGGAAAGTAAAAGCTGTGCGACGCCTTGTGCCCGAGGAACAGGCACCACGGCTGGTCGCGGCGCTGGCGGGTGATGAACTCCTCCGCCATATTGGTGATCGCGTGCGTGTAGTAGCCCTTCACCACCTCGCGCTTCTTGCCGTTGAAGTTGAACTCGGTGTCGAAGTACTTCCCCTGCCCCTTGTGGGTGACGAACCAGTTGAACCCCGGCCGCGGTTCGTCGTTGTTCTCGCCCATGTGCCATTTCCCGATGTAACCGGTGTCGTAGCCGACGCCCTGGAGCACCATGGAAAAGCTGCGGAAATTCGCGGGATACTCGGTGAAGTTGTCCACCACGCCGTGCGTGTGCGCGTACACGCCGCTGAGAATGCTCGCGCGACTCGGCGAACACAGCGACGTGGTGCAGAAGGCGTTCTTGAAATAAACGCCCTCGCGGCCAATCCGATCCATGTTTGGGGTCTTGAGGTGCTTGTTGCCCGCCAGCCCGAGCGCGTCCGATCGCTGATCGTCGGTGAGGATGAACAGCACGTTGGGCCGCTTTGCCGGCGCGCCGCGCAATGTGAAAAACGCGCCAACCGCGAGGGCGGCCGCGACCAGATGAACAATTCGAAGCTTCATGGGTTTTTCTTCCCGGCTTTTTTCTTCCCGCCGCCTTCGGCGTTTTTCTTCTTTGCCAGATTTTCGCCGACGGCCGCGACGTGCGCCGGACGCGCATTCGTGTACCGGTCGAGCGCCGTCTGAAGCGTTTGGGCCGCCGCGGCCGCGCGGCCGGACAGCGCCTTCACCGCCAGCGGTTTTTCCTCGAACGGATCCGCGGTCAAATCGAAGAACCGGCCGTCCCGATAAAGCTTATACGAGGCACTCATCGCGTATTCCCACTGCGGCTTGGCACCGCCATCGCGGGCGTACCAGCTGTAGAGCCACTCGCGTGGCTGTCCCTTCTGCCCGCGCAGCTGCGGCCGGAAGCTGCGGCCATCGATTTTCAGGTCCGCCGGCACGTTTGCCCCGCCCAGCTCGCACAACGTCGGCAGATAATCGACGGGCCCGATCAGGTCCCGGTTCACCTGCCCGGACGCGATCTTCCCGGGCCAGTTCGCAATCATCGGCACGTGCGTGCCGCGCGCCGTGCGCGTGCCCTTGCCGCCTGGATACGACTTGCCCTTGAACTGGGACGTCACGCCCACGCCGGTGCCGTTGTCGCCGAGGAAAAGAATCAGCGTGTTCTCGCGCAGCCCGAGTTCGTCCAGCTTGGCGACGAGCCGGCCGACCATCTTGTCCATATAGGCCGTCATGTCGGCGAAATGCTTCACGTCCCGGTTCACCTGCTCGCCCTTCGCCTTCGGATCCCAGTCCGGGCTATCTGGCGTCGGCTGGAACGGGTCATGGGTGAGAATCATCGGGTAATAGAGAAAGAACGGGTGGTCCTTGTGCCGCGCGACGAAATCGAGCGCGAAGTTGTTCACCAGCGTCGGCCCATATTCGCCGTTTTGAAAATCGAGCTCCTTGGCGTTGTGCTCCAGTCCCGGATTGGCGAACCGCGGCGGCCGGCGGGTGTGCTGCCACAGATACGATTCATCGAAGCCGAAATGTTGCGGCAAATTCGTGCCGTGCCCCAGCTGCCACTTGCCACAGATTCCCGTGGCATAGCCCGCCTTTTTCAGCAGCGTGGCGAAGGTTGTGGCCTGCGGATCGAGCGTGCCAAAGTTCAGGTAATTCCGCGCATTCGAAATGCTCGTCATCAACTCGACCCGCGTCGGCGTGCAGAGCGGCTGCACGAAGCAGTTCTCGAACCGCATGCCGGTGGCGGCGAGCCGGTCGAGATTCGGCGTCCGATACGACTGTCCGCCATTCGCGGTCACGCATTCGAACCCGAAATCATCGGCCATGATGAGGACGAGATTCGGTTTTCGCTCCGCGGCCGAAAGAACACTGGCGAACGCCACGAACAGCGCGACAAATGCGTGTCGCGGCGGGATGGAAATCATTTGGTAGGTTTTCATTTTGGATAATTGGCCGCCGCACGGCGCGACGTGGGTGTAGCTGCAGGGCGCCGCTCAGTTGTCCTCGACGGCCTTGTTCTTGCCTTTGCCTTTCTTGCCGGCCTTGCCCCCGGCCCTGCCTCCGCCCTTGCGGTCGTCCGCTTCCTTCTGGGTCTTCGCCATGAAGACCTCGCGGGTCTTCAGATCGTTTCGCTTCCGGAAGATGTCGAGCATCGGGTCACCCGTCTTCACCATCCACGCATCGAGCAACTTCGTCAGCCGTTCGCGCTCGGCGCGGTGCTTCGGGTCGTCGATCAGGTTCTTCAATGCGTCGGGATCAGTCGTGTAGTTGTACATTTCCTCCAGGACACGGTGATCAAACAGGTTCAGTCGCGCCCGCACATCCGAATCCGTTTTGGCGAGCACCTGCATCCGGCGATAGGTGATCGTGCCCTTCGTCGCCGTTGCCATCATGCGCTCGCCGTTCGACCACGGGTTGAACAGGTAGCCGTACTCCTTCGTGATGATCGAACGCATGGGATGCCGGTTGCCGCCCGCGTTCTCATTGTACTCGGCCACCATGTAATCGCGACCCTCCTGGGTTTCGCCGCGCAACACGGGCGCGAAGCTTCGGCCGTCCATCCCTTTCGGATGCGACCGGCCCAGCACGTCCAGGATCGTCGGCAGCATGTCGACCGCCGAAATCAAATGCCGATCGTCCACCGAGCCGGGCTTCGTCACGCCGGGCCAGCGGACCATCCAGGGCGTGCGCGTGCTGTGAAAGTAGAGTTGCGTCTTCGCAAACGGCAGCGGCATGCCGTGGTCCGACAGGAAGACGAGCAGCGTGCGGTCCTTTTCGCCGGACTCCTCCAGGGCGCGCAGAATGTAGCCGAGGCTGTCGTCGCCGCGGCGGACGGTGGAATAATACTGCGCCAGCTCCCGCCGGACCTCGGGATCATCCGGCAGGAATCCGGGCACCGGCACCTCCCCGGCCGTGAACACCCGGCTCGGCACGTTCGGATCGCCTTCGCCGCGCTCGTTGTAGAACGGCTTGTGCGGATCGGCGATGTTGAGGTTCAGGAAGAACGGCTTCCCCGCCTTCTTCGCCTCGCTCATCCCGTATTTCGCCGAGAGGTAGTAGGACTCCGGGTTCTTCGGCGTCGCGTGTTTGCCCTCGAGCAGTTTGTCGAGTTCAACATCCCACGCCGGGTACGGATAGTAGGGCGTGGAGTGCGACACCTTGTGGCGGATGCCGGTGAAGTAGCCCGCGGCTTTCAGCAGGTCAGAGATGTGCGGATGCTTCGGGTTCTTCACCTGGTAAAACCCTTCGACGCCGTTGTTGTGCGGGTAGCACCCGGAGTACATCACGTTGCGCGAAGGCATGCAGTTGCCGACCTGTACGAACGCGTGGTTGAACCGCAGGCTCTCCGACGCGAGCCGGTCCATGTTCGGCGTGGTGCCCTTCAGCTTGCAGCCATAGACGCCGACCGAGTCGCAGCTCATGTCGTCCATGGTGATGATGAGCAGGTTCAACGGCCGCTCGGCCGCGCGGGCGAGCAGCCCGGTGAGCAGGAGAATTCCGGCAAGGAAAAAGCGGTGTGTCATGGGTGTGAAAGCGATGAGGATGCCCTGGGATGTCGGAGCTTGGGAGGATAGAATCGTTCTCGTTCTCTTACTCTTACTCTTACTCTTTCTCTCGTTGGTTGAATTCAGGGAGAAAGAGAACGAGAAAGAGGAAAGAGAACGAACCGGAAATTTCTCCTTTGGTTTCGGCCGCCGTGCGGTGAGCAAGAGTTGCGCTCGGATTGTTTCACGGTGCAACGAACACGGGTGCCCAGAGTCCCTCTCTGAGCTCAGGCGTGGTGCCGGACCGCGGGAACGTTGTTTTCACCGCGGCATGAAGTTTCCGCGAGAGTTCCTGCACGGTCGTCGCATGCGCGGGGAGACCCGCCAGATTCGTGATTTCCTTCGGATCCGAATCGTGATCGTAAAGCTCGCGTCCCTGCGCGCCCTCGGCCCATTCGGTGTAGCGCCAGCGTTCGGTACGCAGGCTGTAGCCGGAAAACCGGCCGCCCGCTGCTCCTTTCGTGCTGCTGTCGCCTTTCGCGACCGTGCTCCCCTTCATCTTGCCGCCCTTCTTCGCGCCGGCCGCCGCACCCGCGCCAACCGCTCGCACCACCTGGGTCACTGCCCAGCCGCGTCCCGTCACCGCCGCGTTCTTCAACATCGGCACCAAGCTCTGGCCCTGCAGGTTCGCCGGGGTCGTCACGCCGCACAACTCGGCCAGGGTCGGGAAAAGATCGACGTGGCTGATGGGCGCTTTTGCGACCACACCCGTCTGTGACACATCGGGCGCGACGATCAGCAGCGGCACCCGCGCGCTCTCCTCGAAAAGGCTGCTCTTTTGCCACAGCCCGTGCTCACCCACGTGATAGCCGTGGTCACTCGTGAAAACGATCACCGTACTGTCGGCCAGCCCGAGCCGGTCGAGCGCCGCGACCACGCGACCCACTTGCGCGTCCATAAAGCTGATACTCGCGTAATAACCCTGGAGTGCCTGCCGCCGCAGGTCATCGGTCAGCGCATCCTGCTCGCGCTTGTAACTCATCAATGCCGCGGCCGGGAGATCGGCCTGATCCTCCTTCACACCCTGCACCACCGGCATCTGTGCCTCGGGATAATAGCCGTAATATGGATTCTTCGGCGCGACATACGGGGTGTGTGGGCGGAAAAAGCCCACGGCGAGGAAGAACGGCCGGTCCTTCTTTTTGGCAAAACGCTCCAGCACCCACTCGGCATCTTCGGCGATTTTGCCATCGGTGTGATGCTCATCGCTTTTCGGCGAGGCGTACCAGCTCAAGGTCGCGCCGAACGAACCGGGTGTCAGCGTCTTGATCCGCGGATGTTCCTCGGTTCGATCGACCCCGGCCGGATTGAGCTCCATTTCCCACGAAGCGGGATCGTCGTGACCATCGGTCCCAATCGAGTTCGGCACGTTGTAGTGGTACAGCTTGCCGATTCGGCCGGCGAAATATCCCTGCTGCCGGAACGCCTGCGGCAGGCTCAACTGTGACGGAATCGTCTGCCGGAATATCTGCGAATTCTGGAGTATCCCGGTGCTGTTGGGATAAAGCCCCGTGAGCATCGAGTTGCGGCTCGGCCCGCACAGCGGGTAGGCGCAATACGCCCGCTCGAACCGGACGCCGCGCGCGGCGAGCCGGTCGATGTTCGGCGTCTTCGCGCGCGGGTCGCCATAGCAGCCGAGCAGGTTGTTCAGATCGTCCGCGATCAGGAAAAGGACATTCTTGCGCGGCGGCGTCGCGGCTTCGACCCGGGCCGCGCCGCCGGCGAGGACCAGCCCGCACAGCACGGCGAGTACGCCTGCACGCCACGAACCGGTTGCGATGACCGCGGGATACGCCCGCGCCGCGATTTGGTCACATGAGCCGGCGAAAAATGATGGGGTGTTCATGGTCAGAATCGATTGGGCGGCGAACAGGCTCGTTTCCGGGGGAACGTCTCTTTGCCGGTTCCGCCACCTCGACGGCAAGGTTGAACTTTAGCCCGCATTCTTCATCCTCTTGCCGCCATTCAATGTTCGGTGGGTCTTCGACCAGATGCCGGCGATCGCAGATCCGGTGATCATGCGGGCTAAAAGCAAAACCGCGGCAGCGGTTTTGCCTAAGCCGGGAAATCATGGAGGGCGCGCTGCCGGGGTGCACCCGAACACCTTGGCCTATTCGCCGCCGAGAAGAAGGGTCGAATTTCCCGGCTGCTACTCGCGCGACCACTTGCTGATCCACGGATCCTTTGTCGCGGCCTGGAAGGCCTTCAGCTTCGCAATCAGTTCGTCCTTCAACGCCCGGTGTGCGGCACGGTCCGCGAGATTCACGATTTCGTCCGGATCCGTCTCCAGGTCGTAGAGCTCGAATTCCGGCCGGTGGACGAACTGCTCGATCTTCCGCCGGCCGTAAACCCCGCCGCCATTGTTCTTCGCGCTCATCCACGTGGGCGACTGGAAAAGGTCCAATGCGAATGGATACGCCAGCCCGCTCGCGAGGTTGTGGATCAGCTTGTAGCGCGGGGTCCGGACCATCCGCATCGGGTAATACATCGTCACCTCGTGAAAGGTGTGGGACCCGTAAACCTCGGCGCGATCCGGCAGCGGCGCGCCATCGAACCCGGCCCGAAACGAGCGGCCATCGAAAGCCATTCCAGTACGCAACGCGCCCGCCGCGTCGAGCAGCGTCGGCGCGAGATCCACGAAAGAGACCATCGCGGACTGCACGCCACCACGCCGTTTTTGGTCAGGCGCGCGCACAATCAGCGGCAAACGGATTCCCGGGTCATAAAGCGTCGTCTTCGCGCCGACAAACGCCGGGCCGTTGTCCGAGAGGTAAACAATGATCGTCCGCTCGTATTGGCCGGCCGCCTTTAACAGCTGCACGAGCCGGCCCACGCCCTGGTCGAGCCGCGAAACCGCCTGATAGTACTCTGCCAGTTCGGCGCGAGATTCGGGCGTGTCGGGCAGAAACGGCGGCACGATCACATCCGTGGGCCGGTAGACCACCGGAGTGATCCCGGGGTAGCCCTGCGCGCGATTGCCGAACGGATTTGGCTTCGGGTAGGTGTCGAACGACGGCTTGCCGTTGGGCAGAACGATGTTCGCGCGATGCGGATCGTCGCTCGCATAATACAGGAAAAATGGGCGGGCGTCCCTGGCCTCGATGAACGCCCGCGTCTGCTCCGCCATTGCCACCGGACTCCGGCCGAGACTTTCCGGATCGTTCGCCGCGCCGCCGGAAAGCACGGTCTGGAACGCGTAGACCACCTCCGGCGCGACGTGGAATTTTCCAACGCGCGCCGTCCGATAGCCCGCCTCGCCGAACAGGACCGGCAGGCCCTTGATGTGATCGAACGACTGAAAGTGATGCACCTGGTGCTGCAACCCGTACATCCCGTTCTGGTGATTGTGCAGCCCGCTCAGGATGACCGAGCGCGAGGGACTGCAGCTGGCCGTGGTGCAGAACGCATTCGTGAACCGCGTGCCCTCCGCCGCGAGCGCATCGAGATGCGGCGTCTTGATTACGCGATTGCCGTAACAGCCGAGCGCATCGGTGCCGTGATCGTCGGCCACGATCATCACGATGTTCGGGCGCGAGGGCGGTGGCGCGGCGGCGGCCGCGACACTCACGGCCAGACTCAACCCGATCGAGAGGAAAAGCAGGGGCGCGGTTTTCATGGCGAAGAACGATAGCTCACATTCCCAACGGACTTCGCGCGAGGCGAAACATGCTCCGACTGGCGCCAGGCTCCACTCGATGAAATCTGCGGCGGCGAGGCCGCATCCACTTCGCTCACGAGCGCAGTGCGTGGGCGGCGTTCTCCGCCCGGAAGCTCGCGTAGGTTTTCTCGATTCCCTCGCGCAGCCCGGTGCGCGCCTTCCAGCCCAGCGCGGTCAGTTTCGAAACATCCATCAGCTTTCGCGGCGTCCCGTCCGGTTTCGATTGGTCCCACACGATCCGGCCCGTGAATCCGGTCACGGCCGCGACGGTCTCGGTCAGCTCGCGAATGGTCACATCCGTTCCCGTGCCGACGTTGATCCAGTCGGGCGGATTATCGAGCCGCAGCAGGAACGCGCCCGCGTCGGCGAGATCGTCGACGTGGAGGAATTCGCGCCGGGGCGAACCCGTACCCCATGCCGTCATTTCCGCGCGGTTCTCCTCCCGCGCCTCGTGAAACCGCCGGATCAGGGCCGGCAGCACATGCGAGTTCTGCGGATGATAATTATCCCCCGGTCCATAAAGATTCGTCGGCATGGCCGAGTGGAACAGGACGCCGTATTGCTTTCGGTAATACTGGCAGAGTTTCAGGCCTGTAATCTTGGCGATGGCGTACGCCTCGTTCGTCGGCTCCAGCGCGCTGGTCAGCAGCGAGTCCTCCGCCATCGGCTGTGGCGCCAGCTTCGGATAAATGCACGAGCTCCCCAGGAACAGCAGCCGTTTTGTCCCCTGCCGGTAGGCCGCGTGGATCGTGTTCGCGGCAATGGCGAGGTTGTCGTAAAGGAACTCCGCCGGATACGTGTGGTTGGCGTGAATGCCACCCACCTTGCCCGCGGCGATGATCGCAACGTCGGGTTTCTCCATCGCGTAGAATCGATTCACCGCCTCCTGGTTCGTCAGGTCGAGTTCGCGCCGCGTGCGCAAGAGCAACGATACGCCGGGGTCGTGCTCGAACCGCCGGACGAGCGCGCCGCCGACCATCCCGGTGTGGCCCGCAATGAAGAGCTTCATGCGAACGGTCCGCTCGACATGGCGGGCAGTTTCGCCACGCGCGCCTCGTGCTTCGCCAGCGCGAGGTCGTGATCCACCATGATTTTCACGAGCTCCTTAAACCGCACCTTCGGCTCCCAGCCGAGCTGCCGCCGCGCCTTCGCCGGATCGCCGATCAGCAGGTCGACCTCGGCCGGCCGCTCGTAACGCGTGTCGTGTTTCACGTATTTCCGCCAGTCGAGGTCCAGCCGCCCGAACGTCTCGGCACAAAACTCCTCGACGCTGTGGCTCTCGTTCGTCGCAACGACATAATCGTCCGGCGCATCCTGCTGCAGCATCAGCCACATCATCTCGACGTACTCCCTGGCGTACCCCCAGTCCCGCCGCGCCGCGAGATTGCCCAGATACAGCGAGTCCTGTAGGCCCAGCTTGATGCGCGTCGCGGCCCGCGTGATCTTGCGGGTGACGAACGTTTCACCCCGGCGCGGGCTCTCATGGTTGAAGAGGATCCCATTGGATGCGTGGAGCGCATAGCTTTCGCGGTAGTTCACCGTGAGCCAATACGCGTAAACCTTCGCGCAGCCGTACGGCGACCGCGGCCAGAACGGCGTCGCCTCCGTCTGCGGCACCTGCTGCACCCGGCCGAACATCTCGGACGACGACGCCTGGTAATAGCGCACTTTCTTCACCAGCCCCGCCTCGCGAATTGCCTCCAGGATCCGCTGGGCGCCCAGTCCATCGACGTCGCCGGTGTATTCAGGAATATCGAACGACACGCGGACGTGGGACTGCGCCCCGAGATTGTAGACTTCGTCCGGCTGCAACGCATACAGCAGCTTCACCATCTGGACCGAGTCCGCGAGATCGCCGTAGTGCAGGAACAGCCGGACGCCATTCACGTGGGGATCGCGATACAGGTGATCGATCCGGCTGGTGTTGAAGGTCGAGGCGCGGCGAATGACGCCGTGGACCTCGTAGCCTTTTTCGAGCAGCAGTTCGGCGAGATAGGAACCGTCCTGGCCCGTGATGCCGGTGATGAGAGCTTTTTTCATTCCGTGGCCGGCACGCTACGGGCACCGTCGCGTGGCGGGCAAGCCCGCGAATGAAAAAGACCGCGCTGGCGTCGCGGCCGGCCCCAATTGGAGAAAGAGCAGGGCCACAGAACGCGGGACGTCGCAGACGTCCCTGCCGCTCACGTCCGAACGGCGGCTTCAACGCGGGCCGATGATATCCGCCACGACGGCTCCGAGTCGCAGCCATTCGTCGTAATTCAGGAAACTGGTGGCGCCCGCCGCCCGCGCCGGCTCGCTGCGGTCGATGCCTGAGACCATCACGATGGGCACGGAAGGATTCGCCTGCCGCAACTCGCGAATCAACGTCAGGCCGTCCACCTCCCAGGCGCGATGGGTCACGATCGCATCGAGCCGTTCCGTCGCCGCGATCCGCAGCGCCTCGGTCGCGTCACGACACTCCGTCACCGACGCGTGCGGAAATTTGCGCCGCAGTGTCCTGACGAGCAGGCTCCGGCCATCGACGTTGTCGTCGACGACCAGGAATTTTCGTGGTCCCTCCATGTCCCCCGGGTGGGATGGTATCGCGGTGTATTCAAACCGCAATTCACCGGCTACGGCCGGCGGCGCCGCCCCTTCCCGAATTCTGCATCCGAACGTTTCCGCTGCCCGCCCCGGCGGCCGCGGCGGGCCCGGGGGCCATGCGAGAATCTTTTTTCCGTGTCGAAGCCGCCGCTCCGACGGAAGGGCGGCTTTCCAGCCGCCCATCCATGGCGCGAAGAAACCCCCGCCGGGGCAGGAAGATGAGATGCGCGCCACCGGCAGCCCCCTCTAATTTTTTGTCGCCTGAGGCGCCGGGAACTGCTCGCCTCTTCGGCCCAGCTTTTGTCATGGACCCCCAAGCCCTCGCCGTGATCGACGGCACCCTCTGTCAGCTCACCCGCGATGGCAACCGCGCGGCCGGCCACGCCCCGCTCGCCACCGCCGTCGTCGAGTTTCGTCACGGGCCGATGCGCTATTATGTACGCGAGCATCCGTTTGGGTTGCTGCCGGGCCTGCCGAATCTCTACTGCCTGGATGCCGGGTTCCGCTTGCAATGGATGGCCGAGTGGCCGGATCCGTCGGACCCGTGTGCTTCCATTGTCGGAGATGAAGGCAACACCCTCGTGGCGCTCTCGGCGAGCGGCACCGTGGTGCGGCTCGATGCCAGCACCGGCCGGCTGCTCCGCGTCGAATCGGCGATGGCGGCCGCAA
Organism: Opitutaceae bacterium; assembly: GCA_030648295.1. Classification (GTDB taxonomy): domain Bacteria; phylum Verrucomicrobiota; class Verrucomicrobiia; order Opitutales; family Opitutaceae; genus ER46. The sequence continues at coordinate 25,808 of JAUSID010000267.1, forward strand.
GTTGAACGTGGGCAGGCCAATCATCCGCGAAATAACCGGATGGAAGCGTAAGCGGCGGTGACCGATGCGCAGGCACCGAGCATCATCAGGAAGACGCGGGCGGCTCCGGGCAGTTTTCGCCATCGTTGCATTCCCCACCGCCACACTTTTCGTACCTGCACCTCGAGCCAGTCCATCGCCTTCGCCATCGGACGCGAGACGACCGCAAGTGCGCCCCCGGCGATGACGAAAAACGGGATCGCCGGGCCGGGAATCACCGCCAGGACGATGCCGATCGCAAATGCCACGACGGCGATGGCGATGAAAACAATGCGCGAGCCGAGCCCCCGCCTGCCCTCGCGGTGGCGCAGCCGGTCGTAGCGATCCTGGAAGCGACGACCGGGACGGCCGCGCTCCAGTTCGCGCCAGTGCTCACGAAAGTTTAATGCCCTCAACACCCGTTCGCAGACCGCGCTGCCCGATTTTCGTTCGCTCGCGCACCATGCTCGAACCATCGAACCGAACGGCGAAGTCCTCGCCGGGCCGGCCGAAAAGCCGCTGCAAAGGTTCGCACCCCGTGACCGCGAAGCCCGCGGGCAGCAGCCGAAACGCCAAATTGGAGATCACTCGGGCTGGGTTCATCCGGGGCGCCCCAACGACCGCCACGAAAACTGGGCTAACTACCGGATGGCCAAAGGCTGCGCCACCAGTCAGGTCCAGATCATTCGTCATTATCGCCCGCTCACATGTCCATTAGCGTCCACACTCAGTCGCGCTGAATCTACGCAGTTCTACCCTTTTGAAACCATTCTGCTAGGCGTGACGTCACAGCAACGTCACATTTCGCACCACATGTCCGACAAAGCCCAACTGCAACGCTTCGAAATGAAGTATCTCGTAAGCGAGGAGAAAGCCCTCTCGATACGGCGTTTCCTGCTTAGCTACCTGAAGCCGGACGATTTCGCGGCGACGCTCCCGAATTTCAGCTATCCCGTCCACAGCCTGTATCTGGATTCGCCGGACCTCGCGACCTATCAGGCGGTGCAATGCGGCGACCGGAACCGATTCAAGCTGCGGATCCGGTATTACGACGAGACGCCCGATGCCCCCGTGTTTTTCGAGATCAAGAAACGGATCAACGAGTGTATCGGCAAGCAGCGCGCAAAAGTCCGGCGCGACGCCGTGGAAGATTTGCTGGCGGGACGTCCGCCGCAGATGGCCCATCTCATTCGGCCCGACGCACGGCAGCTGGTCGCGCTCCAGGATTTTTGCCGGCTCGTGCACAAGCTTCAGGCATCACCGCGCTCGCACGTCGCGTATATGCGTGAAGCTTGGATGAGCCCGTTGAACAATTCCATCCGGGTCACTTTCGATCGCCAGGTGCAGTGCGAACCGGAATTCCGCCCGGCGCTCACCACCCAGATCGGCGACGCCGTCACCGCTTTTGGCCACGACGTGGTGCTCGAACTCAAGTTCACGAACCGGCTGCCGCAGTGGTGCATCGAGATGGTGCGCGTATTCCAGCTGGTCCGCAGCGGAGCGCCGAAATACGTGCGCGGAATCTCGCTCCTCGGCGAACACCGCGTTTCGAACCGGGGCGTAAGCTTGAAGGTTCCCGTCCTCGCCGGTGCGCAACCGGAACGCTGGGGACAATCGGAACCGCTTGCCGTGGCGGCAGCCTGAGCTAGGGTGGAGCCCTCTCCACCCGCATGAACGCATTGTTGCAGGGCGATTACGGGATCGCGCCCACAAGTTTCCAGACGGTTCTGCTGGCGATGCTGCTGGCCTTTCTCATGGGCCAGCTGATCGCGTGGGTGTATATGTTCACGCACTCGGGCGTGTCGTATTCGCGCTCGTTCGTGATGTCGCTGATCCTGATGCCGGTCATCGTCGCGCTGGTGTTGATGGTGCTGTCCAACAACCTGGTGACCGCCTTCGGCTTGATGGCGGTATTCGCGATCGTGCGGTTCCGAAACATCCTGCGCGACACGCTGGACACGTCGTACGTACTCGCGGTGATCGTCCTGGGCATGGCCTGCGGCACCCAGAAATTTTCCACCGCGATCGTCGGCACCCTGGTGATTGTCGCGCTGATGTTGTACCTGTGGTTCACCGCGTTCGGCAGCCGTCATCGGTACGATCTCATCCTCAACCTGCAATGGTCGCGCAGCGTCGGCGAACTGTCCGCCCTCGAGCGTCTGCTGGCACGCCACAGTTTCAAGGCGCAATGCGCCAACCGCCATTTCGACTCCGGCTCCGAAGGCACTGCCTTGTCCTACCGGTTGTTGCTCCGCGACCCGGAGCGCGTCAACGAGTTGCTGCGTGAGCTGGCGATGCTTCCGGGCGTCGATCAGGTTTCGAGCATGAAGGCGGAGGACGAGTCGGAGGTTTGACCATGAGCGACCGGCTGCCGCCCATCCCCGTTCCGCCCGCCCAGCTTCTGCGCCAGCTGCGGCTGCAATATCTTCCCCTGGTCGTGTTCATCGTCGGGGTGGTTGCCGTTTTTGTCATTTGGACCCGCTGGGTCGCGCCACCGACGTTCGTCGCGGAAGCAGAGGCCATTCGCGTCGAAGTGCGCTCCACCCTCGCGGGCACCATGAGCGGCATGAACGTGGCGCTGCTTCAGCCCGTGAAGGCCGGACAGACCCTGGGCCATGTGGTCATCACCGATCCCAAGGTCATCGAGGCGTCTTTGGCGGTCATCCGCGCGGAGATCGACGTCATCCGGACGACCATGGAACCCATCGTCGGGCAACAGCGCGCGCGATTGGATTTCGAGCGGCTGCAACTCGACTGGATGAGCAAGCGCGTCGAGCTCGCGGCGCTGCAGGTTCAATTGCAGCTCGCAGAGAGCAACCTCACGCGGACTGCTTCGCTCTTCCAAGGAAAGATGATAACCGAGGAGCGCTTCGAAGAGGTGAAGGGCCTGCGCGACTCCTTGCTGGCCCAAGTGAAGGCCCAGGGCGAACTCATCGCCCAGCTCGAGCCCGGCATCAGAAGCTTTTCGGCCGGCGGCGGCATGGAATTGCCCCCACCCGCCGACGGTCTGCGTGCCGCGGTGAAGCTGCAGGAGGAAAATTTGCGTCTGACCGAGGCCCAGTTGCAGCCGGTGCCACTCCGGGCGCCCATCGACGGCGTGATTACGATGATCCACCGGCGGCCGGGCGAAGTCATCGGGGCTGCCGAACCGATCCTCCAAGTCAGCGCGACGAGGATCGAGCGGATCGTGGGTTTCCTGCGGCAGCCGCTGCCCGACGTGCCGCAGCCGGGTACCCCGGTGCAGGTGCGAACCCGCACGTTTCCGCGTCAGGTGGGCCGCGCCACGGTAATCGAGGTGGGAGGTCAGTTCGAGCCGATCATGCCGACGTTGCTCGGTGCCATGAGGCTACCCGTGTCGTCCATTCCGATCGAATACGGGCTCCGCGTTCACGTTGCCGTCCCCCCGGGCCTCGCGCTCCGGCCGGGTGAATACGTGGATGTGATTGTGGTCGACTGATGAGACGGCACCGGCGGCATCACGCCAGCGTCGTCAGCCTACGAGACTCGTGGTGTGGGGTGATACCCGGCCTCGACGAGCGCAAAGACGCGCCGTGCACGCCAAACTGCAGCTGAACAACAACCTAGTGATGTCCAATCTGCACCGACGGGATTTCTACCCCACCGCTGAGTGGTCTTTCACCCCATATCTCCCGCCCCCCCGCTCTGGCACCATGCGCCCCCATGAGCAGGAAGTTACCAATCAGTGCCGTCACGGCTGCTCTCAGTCTCGTGCCCATGTGCGCGGGAACAGTGCAGCCGGTTGTCCCCACGATTCGCGTGGTGGAGGCAGTATCCGCGCCTGCATCACATGAGCCCCCGAGGGTCGCATTCTCCCTGCCTCGCGCAAGAGGCAGCCAGGATGAGGCGTTGTCGAAGCCGCGTTTTGTGGTTTCGACCCAGGCAACCGCTGAAAACGAGCTACGGAGACTGGTGAGCCTCTCGGCCATGCCCACCGCGCGTGCGGAGCTGCCGAAGCTCGGCGACATGATGATGCCGGCGATCGAAGACTCCGCCGGATTCGCTCAAGCAGCCGAAGCCGCGACGAGTTCGACCTCGGTTTCTTTTACGCTGCCCCGATACACCGCCACACCGCGGGACCGCGAAACCATTGCCGCCTGCCTCGTGCTCGAAGCGGCATCGCAGGGCGACTTCGGGATGCGCGCGGTAATGGCGGTGATTCGCAATCGCGCCCGGGGCCTGCCGGAACTTTTCGTGCCCACCGTGCTGCGCGAAAAACAATTCAGCGCGCTCAACAAGGTCACCGCAGGCCGCGAATCCCTGGCGACGGCCATCGGTCGCGCCAGGCGCGATCGCATGTGGCCGCTCGCACTCGACATCGTCAACCATGCGATGGATGACTCGTGGCACGATCCAACCGGCGGCGCGACGCACTATACGCGCGCGGCCGAGCGGACGCATTGGACCCGCAGTCTGGCCAAGACCACCACCATCGGCGCGCATTCGTTCTACCGTTAGCCCGCATTTTTCCCACTTGAAATGGTTTTCACCCGTGTCTGACCGCCAACATCCCAATGTTCCGGCGGGCGCCCCGCGTTCATGCGGGCTAAATGCATTCTGCTGGCCAGCAGAATGCCCTTAGCCGGGAATTCGTGGAGCGCGCATCGGCGCACGGCACAAGCGAACACGCTGTGCGTTCGCAGCGGAGCAGAGTGTGAAATTTCCCGGCTAGCGCGCTCCCGCCCGGGCGAATCAAGGCGAAATCGATGCGATCGCTACGCATCGAGCCACCGCGTTTAATTCTCGCGCCAGCAGGGAGTCCGGGCTGTGTTGGTGCGGTTCGTTTTTCAGCACCCGTCGCAATGCGCCCCTCCTGGTCGGAACGCCCTGTCTGGCAAACCTATGGCGTGGCGTTTGCCTTGATACTGGCCGCGCTCCTGTTTCGAAAACTGCTCGATCCGTACACCACGGACGCGGTGCCCCTCGACTCGATGTATGTCGCGGTGACGATCGCCGTCTGGTTCGGAGGATGGCGGCCAGCCGTGCTCGTGATGGCGGTGGGATACGTGGCTTCGCTGTGGTGGTTCTATCCGCCCAGCCGGTCGTGGAAGCTGTGGTCCGAGTTCGGCTTCGTGCGGACGCTGTTGTACCTGCTGTCGTGCGGCGTCACGATTTTCCTCTGCGAATCGATGCGGCGCGCACGCCGGCACCATGCCGCGTCCGAACAGAAACTCATGGCGCTGGTTAACCACATGGACGAACCCTTCTGCTCCATCGGCCCCGGCACCCGGCTCACTTATCTGAATCCCAGTGCGGAGAAGTATCTCGGTCTGGCCCAATCACTCGCCAGCGGCCGCACGTGGAACGAGCTGATGCCCCAGGTGGGCGGCTCCGCGTTCGAGGCGCGGCTGCAATCGGTGCTGCGCGATCAGCAACCGGCGCGGTTTGAATCCGATCAAGTGGTCCCCGGCCGATGGACGGCGGTGACCGTGACCGCGTCTGCCGAAGGTGCCACCGTGCTCTTGCGCGATATCACCGAGGAGAAGCTGCGGCTGCAACAGCTCGAGCAGGAAGTGGCGCGCCGCACCGCTGAATTGCGAGAGACGATCGCCGATCTGGAATCGTTTTCCTACACGCTCGTCCACGACATGCGCGCGCCGGTGCGATCCATCCGCCATTTCGTCTCGTTGATCATCCCCGAAAACGGCGGGGAAATGTCGTCCGATACCCTCGATCATCTCACCCGCATTGACCAGACCGCCGCACGGATGGACCGGCTCATTCTCGATGTGCTGCATTACAGCCGGCTTACGCGGACCAACGCCGAGTTGCAGGACGTCGATCTGAACGAAGTCATGCGCGAGGTCGTCGCGTACCCGACGTTCGCGGCCGAGAAGGCCGATATGGAGATTGACGACAATCTGCCGGCGGTTCGCGGAAACAAAGCTCTGCTTTGCCAGTGTTTTTTGAACCTGGTGCAAAACGCGATGAAGTTCGTTGCCCCCGGCGTGAAGCCGCGGATCCGGGTTTTCGCCGATGCAGCAGCGGATCGGGTCCGGGTCACCGTTGCGGACAACGGCATCGGCATCATGCCGGATGCGAAAGAGCGCATCTTCGAACCTTTCCAAAGGGAGGATTCGCACTACGAGGGAACAGGAATCGGCCTGGCGATCGTGCGGAAGGTAATCGAGCAACTTCAGGGTCAGGTCGGAGTCGACTCCGAGCCGGGCATGGGAAGCCGCTTCTGGTTGGAGATTCCGGCGGCGCAACGACCGGTCGCCGGTGGCACTAAACCGGTGGTCGCGGTCCAATCGTAGGCGGGCAACCGGGGGCGCGTCGGAGCCGCACCAGTACTGGAATACTCACCGCTCCGCGGGTCGCATGCGTGGCTGCGGCATCCCTGCCGCAGATGAATCGAGCCGACGGTCCATCACCGTCTGCGGCTGGAAGCCGCAGCCACTGCGGAAGCCGGCGCGGCAATCACTCACGCGGTGGCGCCATTCACCGCGGGTGAACAGCATCACTGAAGCCGACCTGCTGGTTGCGCGGCTCGGTTCGTGAGTCATCTTCCGGGTATGACGGCACGCAGCCAGTACCCGGAGGAGCAGACGAAGGACGGTGAATTCCAGCGGCAGCAGGACGAGTTTCGCGATTGGGTGCGCGCGGACGGCTCCACGCTATACCGGCCCGAGCCGAATCGCTATCAGCTTTACGTGTCGTTCGCCTGTCCGTGGGCGCACCGGACTTTGATCGTCCGGCATATCCGCGGACTCGGCGCGACCATCGGCGTAACGGTACTCGATCCCGTCCGCGATGAACGCGGCTGGGCGTTTCGCGACGGGCCCGGGCACTCGCGCGATTTGATCAACGGATTCGCGTTCCTGCGCGACGCCTACGAAGCCACAAACCCGCGGTTTCGCGGCCGATGGACCGTGCCGGTGCTGTGGGACAGGCACGCGAGGCGGATCGTGAACAATTCCGAGGATGACATTTGCCGGATGTTCAATGACGAATTCCCGCCCGGCCGGACAGATGCGCCGCAGCTTTTCCCGCCGGAGCTCGCACCGGTGCAGGAGGCGCTGAGCGCTCGGATCTACGAGTGCATTAATAACGGCGTGTATCGCGCGGGGTTCGCCACCCAGCAGCGGACCTACGAAAGGGCAGTGCGGACACTTTTCGAAGCGCTGGACGACCTGGAGGCGCGACTCGCGACCCGGCGCTATCTATTCGCTGCACAACCGGTCGAAACCGACTGGCGTCTCTTTTGCACGCTCGTGCGTTTCGACGCGGTTTACTTCGGCCACTTCAAATGCAACCTGCGGCGGATCGTCGACTATCCAAACCTGCAAGGCTACTTGCAGGACCTCTACCAGGTGCCAGGCATCGCCGGCACCGTGAACTTCGATCACATCAAGCGGCACTATTACGTCACGCATACCGAGATTAACCCGACGCGGATTGTGCCACTCGGGCCGGACCTCGGCCTGTCACGACCCCACGGACGCGAATCACTCGCGTAGCCAGCAAGAGTGGCGGCGGCATCCTGCCAAGTGGCTGCGGCATCCCTGCCGCAGATCCGATCGGCCACCGAGCGGTGGACCGGTAGATTGAAATCTCCAACCTCGTAACCTCGGCCGCTACACGACCGAAATTCCGAATCATTCGCGTTCATTCGCGGTTAAACTCATCCGCTGGATTGGATTCGCGGTTAATCCGTTCGCCGCTGAAGTCCGTCCCTGGGAGCGCGGGCGTCTCGCCCTCAAGGATTGGGCCGGGCTCGCTGCCGCCGGCCGCAGGCAAGATCGATCGCGCGTCCTGAGAATCTGCGGCTGGAAGCCGCAGCCACTTGGCGCGCACTGCGCCGCGCTTGTCTCCTTGGCGGCATAGCCGCAACGTCATCCGCTCTCTCCCCAACCATGCGTTCCATCTTTTCTTCCGCGCTTCTCGCCGCCGCTTTCGTTCTGCCCCTTACCGCATCGACAGTCCGCGCCGCCGATTCGAAATCATCGCGGCACCCAGGCCCGCCGGCGGCCGCTTGGGAGTTGCCCGCCGGGTGGACTGAAACGCGAGGCGGCGCAGGCGGAAAAGTGATTCGTGTGACCACGCTCGCCGCGAGCGGTGCCGGGTCGCTCGCGGCCGCGCTCGCCACCGAAGGACCGCGCGTGGTCGAGTTCGCCGTCGCCGGCGTGATCGATTTGGGCGGCCGCTCCATCACGATCCGGCAGCCCAATCTCACGCTTGCGGGTGAGACCGCGCCGAGCCCCGGCATCACGCTGACCAACGGCGGCATGAACATCGTCACGCACGATGTCATCGTGCGGCACATCCGCGTGCGGCCGGGCGCGGGCCATCGCGCGAAGAAGAGCGGCTGGGAAATTGACAGCCTCGCGACCGCCGGCGCGCACGATGTGATCGTCGATCATTGTTCGCTCACCTGGGGCACCGACGAAAACCTGAGCGCATCGGGCCCGCGCTTCCAGGGCCGGACGGCGGACGAGTGGCGCCGCAACACCTCGCACCGAATCACGTTCAGCCACTGCATCGTCGGCGAGGGACTGCACGACTCGACGCACGCGAAGGGTCCGCACTCCATGGGTTCGTTGATTCACGACAACGCAAGCGACATCGCGATTTTCGGCAATCTCTACATCAGCAACAATGCGCGCAATCCGCTGTTCAAGGGCGGCGCGCGCGGCGCGGTCGTCAACAATGTCATCCACAACCCCGGCAACCGGCTCGTCACCTACGGCCTCGTGCCGCAGGAATGGGAAGGCCACGACTGGCAGCGCGGCATCATGGTGATCGCGGGCAACGTCGGCCGGAAAGGCGCGAGCACAACCGCCGACTTGGAGTTTTTCGAAGTCCGCGGTCCCTGCGATGCGTGGCTGAACGACAACCTCTTCTTCGATGCCACGGGTGCCGCGCTGCCGGTGAAATCGCGCGCGCGCGACGCGAAATCCGGCGCCGTGACCAGTTCACCAGAAGCCGGGCTGCGCGTGCTGGACCGCCAGCCGTTCTGGCCGCCGCGGCTGAAGACGAGGCCGGCGGGCGAAACCGCCGCGTGGGTGTTCGCGAACGCCGGCGCGCGGCCATGGGAGCGCGACTCGATCGATCAACGGCTGATCGACGAGGCGAAGACCGGCCGCGGAAAAATCATCCACTTCGAATCCGAGGTCGGCGGGCTCGGAAATTGAGGTCTTACCTTTCGCGGTCACCATCTCCAAGAGCATGACCTCGCTGGTTCGCCTCCTGTCTTGCCTCGCTGTCTTCTGCATCGCTGCGCTTGCTCCGCCGCCGGCCGGCTTCGCCGCGGAAGCTCTGCCTTCTTCAGACTGGCCTGCCTGGAGAGGGCCCAGGGCCGACGGCATTGCGGACGGCCGGAATCTGCCCATTCGATGGACGCAGACGAAAAACATCCGGTGGTCGGTGAAACTGCCGGGTTGGGGGACCAGCTCGCCCGTCGTCCATGGCAATCGGGTATTCGTCACCTCCGCCGCGGAGGCGGGCGGAAGCAAGACACTCCTGACGCTTTGCTTCGACCGACAAAGCGGCCGCGAATTGTGGCGGCATGACTTCGGTTTTGGCGTGAGCCAGCGGACGCATGTGAAGTCCAGCCTCGCCGCGAATACGCCGGCGGTGACCGACGATGCCCTTTACGTGGCCTTCGGCAATGCGGACGTTGCGCGGTATTCGCATGGCGGCGATCTCACCTGGGTCAGTCGTTACATTCCGAAATTTGGCGATCCCAAAATGGCCTGGGGCTGCAACGTGAGTCCGCTGGTATTGGACGATGCGGTGCTGTTCCCGTGGGACCATCACACGGGACCGTGCTTTCTGATCGGCCTGGACAAGCAGAGCGGTGAAGTCGCCTGGCGGAACGAGCGTCCGATCGGAACCGCCCACGCCACGCCGCTGCGAATCAAACATCACGACCAGGAGGACATCCTCGTGCCGGGAAAGAACCGGCTCACGGCCTTCGATGCGGCGACTCATCGAGAACTGTGGCAATACGGCGAGGGCAGCGGACCCTTTAACGGCGAGATTATTTCCAGTCCGGTCTATGGGGACGGCATGGTGTTCCTCCATTTGTGGCGGCTAAGCCCGATTCACGCCATTCGTCTGAAGGGCAACCACGAACCACCCGAAATCGTCTGGGTCAGCGACACGCCGGGGGCCGTGGAACCCTCGCTGCTCTATTATCGAGGGCTGCTCTATGCACTAAAGGACAACGGCGTGCTGGTTTGTTACGACGGACGGACGGGCCGGGAACATTATCGGGAGCGAGTGGGCGCAGAGTGCAACTCGTCTCCCGTGGCCAGCGACGGGCACATCTTCGTGAGCGATATTCGCGGCACAACGCATGTCATCAAGGCTGGGGCAACATTCGAAGTGCTGGCGACCAACGAGCTGGCCGAGAGGATCTCGGCGTCCCCGGCGATTTCAGGAGACGCGTTGATCTACCGGACCGACTCGCACTTGTACTGCATCGAAAACACCCGTTGAACGTGGCGTCACCCAACCCGGCCGAAGTGGGCCCATTGCACCCATGAGAATGAACACGCTGAAAGCATGCTTCTCCCGGTTCCTCGCACCCGCGGGTGCCGCCCTCCTGCTCACCGCACTTTCGACTGGCGCTGCGGCTGACGATCTCGTCGTGCTCCCCCCGCAGCTCGAAGGCGCCGCACCCGGGATGATGATGGAGACCCACCTGAAGAAGCTGGCCTTCACCGCGCTCGATCGGCGCGATGCGGCGTTCGAAAAGATCCAGAGCCGCGAACAAATCCTCGCCTGGCAAGAGAACCGGCGCGAGGCGTTCGAGTCGGCGCTCGGCGGTTTTCCCGCGCGCACGACGCTCAACGCGCGCACCACCGGACAGATGGCCTTCGCGGACTACCGTCTGGAAAAGATTATTTTCGAAAGCCAGCCGGGGTTTCACGTTACCGCCACGCTGTACCTGCCGCTCCCCCCCGGCCCGCACCCGGCCGTGGTTCATCCCACCGGCCACAGCGAAAACGCCAAGGCCCGCGATCTCTATCAGCGCGCTTCCATCGTGCTGGCTAAGAACGGCGTGGCCTGCCTGTGCTACGATCCGATCGGGCAGGGCGAGCGGCGGCAGTACTTCGAGGCGAACGGCAAACCGTCGTTCGGCACCACCGGGGAACACAGCGTCATGGATGTGAGCTGCTCGCTGCTCGGCACCAACGTGGCGCGCTATATGATCTGGGACGGGATGCGCGCCGTGGACTATCTCCAGGCCCGCACGGACATCGATCCGGCGCGCATCGGCGCCACGGGGATCTCCGGGGGCGGCACGATGTCGGCCTATCTCAGCGCCCTCGACGAACGCATCGCGGTGGCGGCGCCCGGCTGTTATCTGACCGGTTTCCGGCGGCTGCTCGAAACCCTCGGGCCGCAGGACGCCGAGCAGAACATCTTCGGCCAGATCATCCGGGGACTCGATCACGGCGACTACGTGATGCTGCGCGCCCCGCGGCCCACGTTGATCATGGCGGCGACCAGGGACTATTTCGACATCATCGGCGCGTGGCATCTCTTCCGGCAGTCGAAACGCTTCTACACCCGGCTCGGGTTCTCTGAACGGGTGGATCTGATCGAGCCGGACACGACCCACGGCTTTCCCACCGAGATGCGCGTCGGCGCCGCACGCTGGATGCGCCGCTGGTTCCTCGGCAGCGACGCGCCGGTGATCGAAACGGACTTTCCGGTGCTCAACGACGATCAGCTTCGCTGCACGCCCGAAGGCCAGGTGCTCCGCCTGCCGGGAGCCCGGACATTAATCGACTTCAACCGCGATTGGGAGCCACGCCTCGCCGCCGAGCGGACAAAACTCTGGCGCGATCCGGGCGCGGCGCTCCAGGAAGTTCGGCGGATCACGGGCATCCGCGCGGCCGCGGACTTGCCCGGGCCGAAAGTCGAGTTGGGCCGCAAGGGGGAGCGCAAGGGCGTTTCAATCCAGCACGTCGTGCTGCAGCCGGAGCCGGGCATCTGGCTGCCCGCGCTGCGGTTCGAACCGGAGACCGCGACGCGCACCGGCGACCCGGTGCTGTACCTGCACGGCGCGGGGAAGCAGATCGATGCCGCACCCGGCGGACCGATTGAAACGCTCGCGCTTTCTGGCCGCACCGTACTCGCGGTGGACGTGCGCGGCCTCGGCGAAACCAGCCGTCCGAGGGGCCGGGACACCATGGGCGCGGTTCTCGGCTTCAACTCCCGCGACACGAATCTGGCCTATCTGCTGGGAAAATCCTTTGTCGCGATGCGCGCCGAGGACGTGCTGGTCTGCGCGCGATACCTCGTTGGTGTGCGGGCCGGCTCAAGCCTCACGACGCGCGTGGCGATGGTCTCGATCGGCGAACCGGGTGTGCCCGCGCTGCACGCCGCCGCGCTGGAGCCGCAGCTGTTCTCCTCGCTCAAGCTCCAGCGTTCGCTGGCCTCGTGGGTCGACGTGGTCCGTGCGCCCGTGAGCCGAAACCAAAAGGTCAACGCGGTCTTCGGCGCACTCCGGGCCTATGATCTGACCGATCTCGTCGCGTCGCTGCCGAAGGATAAAATCGCGATCACGGAGCCGTTGGACGCGACCGGGCAGCTGGTCAATCCACGGCGGTGAGCGGATGGCACTTTATCCAATACCGGCGGAACCGCCATCACACGTCGCAGATCCGGACGCCCTGCGCGAGTGACGCGATCTTGTCCTCGCGGGCGGGAATGAACTCCTGGCCCACGTAACCCGTGTACCCGAGTTCGAGCAGCGTCCGCATCAGCGGCGGATAATTGATCTCCTGCGTGTCATCGATCTCGTTGCGTCCCGGGACGCCCGCCGTGTGCACGTGACCGATGAACGCCGCATGCTGCTTCATCAGCCGGATTAGATCCCCGTGCATGATCTGCACGTGGTAAATGTCGAACAGCACCTTCAGCCGCTCCGATCCCACGCGGCGGCAGACCTCCACCGTGCGAGGGATGTCGTCGCAGAAATAATCCGGATGGCCCTTCATGTTCTCGTTCACGCGGGAATTGAGCATCTCGAGACAGAGGGTGACCCGGCTGCGCTCGGCGAGACCGACGATTTTTTTGAGGCCGTCGACCATGTTCCTGATCCCGTCGTCGTCACTGATGCCGCGGCGGAATCCGGAGAATGTAATCACGCGGTCCACGCCGGCCGCGGCGCACTCGCCGATCCGTTTGCGCAGCAGTTCGAGGCACGCCTCGTGCTCCTCGACGTGCGCGAACCCCTTGGCGAAACCATGGCTGCCTGCGATCGCGCAGGTGAGCCCGAGCTGCTTTAGCTCCGGCCAGAATTTCGGGTCGCACAACTCGACCGACTTCAACCCCAGCCGGGAGGAGTGCCGCGCGAGTTCCGGCACCGGCATGGGATTGAAACACCACGCGACGACGGACTGGTTGATTCGTCCGTTGGACACGCGATACAGCGCGGGTCCGGTGGCACCGGATTGCGATTGGGCCGTGGCACCTTCGCCCATGAGTCCGAGTGCAGTCGTGCCCGCGAGAGTCTTGAGTGCCGCGCGACGTGGGATGGCCGGGGTATTCATGAGTTCGTAACTTGGCGAACGCCGCGCACGCGTCGAGGTTTTGTCAGCCGGTGACAGCGAAACCACTCACGGCCCTTTTCCGCCGGGCCGTCCGTCACCTGAAAACCATTTCGGCCCGCCCGTAAACAACGCAGAGCACCGTCGGTCCCTGGTCCCTGGTCTCTGGTCTCTGGTCTCTGGTCCCTGGTCCCTGGTCCCTGGTCGGCTGTCCCCTGTCCCGTCCTGTCCCCTGTCCCCTGTCCCCTGTCTCCTGTCCCCTGTCCCCTGCTGAGCCGCCTTCTGCGGGGTTGCAGCCGGCGCACCGAGCTGTTTCGTGAATGAGCTTCACCACACTGGCACCAACTGCGCTGCGCCCCCTTTACCTGCCCATGAATTCTCCCGCCCGATTTCCCCGCCGCACTTTCCTGAAGACGATCGGCGCCGCCGGTCTCGCCGCGCCGTTCGTCACGCGCAACCTGATCTCCGCGCCGCCGAGCCGCGTGCTGCGCCACGCCAGCTTCGGCTCGGCCGGCATGGCCTGGGCCGACATCCAGGCGATCTGCAGCAATCCGTTCGTCAAGCTTGTCGCGGTGGCCGAGGTCGATCTCAGCCGGATCAAGCCGCTGAAGGAGAATTTCCCCGATGTGAAGGTATACCGGGACTGGCGCGAGTTGCTGAACAAGGAGGCGAAGAACCTGGACTCGGTCAACGTCTCGACGCCCGACCACATGCACGCGCCAATCGCGCTGTCGGCGATGCAACTGGGCAAGCACGTGTACTGCCAGAAACCGCTCACGCACGACATCCACGAGACGCGCGTGCTCACCCAGTTCGCACGGGAAAAGAAACTCGTCACCCAGATGGGAATCCAGATCCACTCCCAGAAGGTGTACCGGCAGGCCGTCGCACTGGTGCACAGCGGGGCAATCGGCAAGGTGAAGGAGGTCCACACCTGGAGCAGCAAGAAGTGGGGCGACAAGGGCCGACCGCCGGAGAAAAACGATCCAGTGCCGGAATCGCTCAACTGGGATCTCTGGCTCGGCGGTTGTGCGCCGCGGCCGTACATCGCGGGCTATTATCATCCGTCGCAGTGGCGCAAGCGGCTCGACTTCGGCACCGGCACGTTCGGCGACATGGGCTGCCATATTTTTGACCCCGTGTTCGAGGCCCTCGCCCTGACCGCGCCGCTCTCGCTCCGCTCGGACGGCCCGGCCCCGGATCAGTGGAACTGGGCCATCGACGCGCGCATCCGCTACGTCTTCCCCGGCACGAAATACACCGAGGGAAAGACCGTCTCGGTGACTTGGTATGACGGTGACCAGCGGCCACCGGCGGAAATCATGCGGCTGGTCACGCCGCCCAAGCCGGCGGAGCCGGCAGCCGGAACCGGCACCTCGACCAAGAAGAAGCAGATTCCGAACGACAACCAGGGCTCGATCATCATTGGAACCAAAGGCGTGCTGCATGTCCCGCACATCGCCACGCCGAAGCTGTATCCGGTGGAGAAGTTCAAGGACCATCCGATGCCCGAGGTGGCGGGATCGCACCACTGGTCGGATTGGGCCGAGGCCTGCGTCGGCGGGGCGGCGAAGCCGCTGGCCCCGTTCGATTATTCGGGTCCGCTGACGGAATCTGTGCTGCTGGGCAGCGTCGCCGTGCGCTTCCCGCACACCGATCTCCAATGGAATTCCGCGAAGCTGCGCTTCGAAAATGTGAAGGAGGCGAACGCGTTTGTCCGCCGCCAGTATCGTCCGGGCTGGACCGTGGCCGGACTTTGATCCGCGCCTCCGTTGCAGCCGGGAACCGTGCCGGGCGCAAGCCGCGGCGGTGCCCCAGTGACGCCGTTTCCCGCGACTAAAAATCATGATGCCTCCCCGCCTTCTCGCCCTGCTCGTGCTCGCCGCGGGGCCGCTCCATGCGGCCGCCAGCCGGCCCAACATCCTGCTCATCCTCGCCGACGACATCGGGTATTCGGACATTGGATGCTTCGGTGGCGAGATCGACACGCCGAACCTCGATCGGCTCGCCGCCGGCGGGCTGCGGTTCACGCAATTCTACAACACGGCGCGTTGCTGCCCCACCCGCGCGTCGCTGCTCACCGGATTGTACCCGCACCAGGCGGGCGTGGGTTACATGACGGATCGCGCGCCCTATAGCGCGACCGCGATGATCAACGGCTGGTATGCGGGTGATCTTCGGGCGGACACGGCGACTATTGCGGAGGTGATGCGCGGCGCGGGTTATGGCACATACGCCGTCGGGAAATGGCACGTCACAAAGGACATCGAGGAGGGAAAATCACAGCACAACTGGCCGCTCCAGCGCGGTTTTGACCGCTACTACGGCGTGATCCCCGGAGCCTCGAACTACTTCACGCCCGCCCACCTGTCGCGCGACAACACGCGCATCAAGTACGAGACGGACCCGGAGTACCCGGCGAAGGATTTTTACCTCACCGACGCGTTCAGCGATCACGCGGTGCGCTACGTCAACGAGCACGCGAAGACGCAGGCGGGAAGACCATTCTTCATGTACCTCGCCTACACGGCGGCCCACTGGCCCATGCAGGCGCGGCCGGAGGACATCGCGAAATACCGCGGAAAATACGACGGCGGCTACACGCCGATCCGGCAGGCCCGGTTCGAAAAGATGAAGAAACTCGGGCTGCTCGATCCCTCGTGGCCGTTGAGCCCGCAGTTCGGCGATTGGGCCAAGGTCCAGCGCCAGGACTGGGAGGCGCGGTGCATGGAGGTCTACGCCGCGATGATCGACAACATGGATCGCGGCATTGGCCGCGTGGTCGAAGCGTTGCGCGCAAATGGCCAGCTCGACCACACGCTCATCCTTTATTTGCAGGACAACGGCGCGTGCGCGGAGAACATCGGCCGCAACCCGCCGGCGACCAAGGGACCGGCGCCGATGCCGGGACCGGCCGACACGTGGCTCGGGTATGGCGAGGCGTGGGCCAACGTGTCGAGCACGCCGTATCGGCTTTACAAGCACTACGTCCACGAGGGCGGCGCTGGCACCCCGCTGATTGCGCACTGGCCCCGCGGCATCAAACGCCGCGGCGAACTGGAATCGCAGCCGGGCCATCTGATCGACATCATGACCACGTGCGCCGACGTCGCGGGCGCCACGTATCCGACGCAGCGTGACGGTACGAAGATCCAGCCGATGGAGGGCCGCAGCCTCGCGCCCGCGTTTGCCGGCCAGCCGATCCAGCGCGAGGCGATATTCTGGGAACACGAGGGCAACCGTGCGCTGCGGATCGGCGACTGGAAGCTCGTGGCCAAGGGCTCGGCCGGCCCGTGGGAGCTGTACAACATGAAGCGCGACCGCACGGAGATGAACGATCTCGCCGTGGCCGAATCCGCCCGGGTGAAGGCAATGGTGGGCACGTGGGAACGCTGGGCCGAGCGCACGCATGCCGTGCCGTGGCCATGGAAGCCGCCTTACGGAGTCGCCGCCGGAGCCGCGCCGACAAGATAAATTCCGGCGGGTCACGGCCTCAGACCAAACAACCACGGATTCCGCGGATCGGCACGGATCGGTTTTGCATCCGTGTTTATCCGCGGTCACATGCCGAGCGCGGCGCCGTCAATGGCCGCGCAGCGTTCGGCAAAATTGGCGCAGCACTGGACAGCACCGAGGCGTAGCGTTGCCATCATGCCGCGTGACCGATCCGCGTGGTTGCAGGGTGCCAAAGCATTCTGCTTGCAGCCCCCGCCAGTGGTGCGGAGGACTTGGCGACTGGTATTGCTGGGCCCGCCGGGCGTGGGCAAGGGCACGCAGGCACAGCTCCTATCCAATGCGCTCGGGGCGTGCCCGCTGTCGACCGGCGATATTTTTCGCGCGGCCCGCAGCTATCAAAGTGCGCCCGGATCCGCCATGGCGGTGGCCCAGGAACGAATGGATCACGGTGAACTGGTACCCGACGATCTGGTGCTCGGCCTGGTCGTGGAACGCCAGCCGTGCCTGCGCTGCCGCGGCGGATTCACGCTCGACGGATTCCCGCGCACGCTGCGTCAAGCCGTGTCGCTCGACGGGATGCTCGAGACGCACCGCCTGCGGCTCGATGCCGTGATCAGTTACGAGCTTTCGGAGGAGGAACTCACCGAACGGCTGAGCGGTCGCCGGATGTGCCGCCGCTGCCACGCCGTTTTTCACGTCGTGAAACGTCCACCGGCGCGCGCCGGCGTATGCGACCATTGCGGCGACGTCCTGGAACGACAGCGCGACGACGAACCACGGGCGGTGAAGGCCCGGCTGGACGCCTATATGGAAGCGACGCTCGAGGTGGAAGAGCACTACGCGAAACAGAATCTTGTCGTTTCGATCGCCGCGACCGGCGAGCCGATGGTAATTATCGCCCACACGCTCGACGCCCTCGCCGCGCGGACGCTGCCAAGCGAAGAGAATCATTCGCCTGCGCCCCGCGGTCTCGCGCCGTCCAATGCGGGCTAGCCCGGACATTTCACAGGCTGAATGAAAAAACCCTTTTGGTCACAGAGCGCACAGAGCTCCGACACAGAGTTTACCCGCCTATGGCGGCGCCGAAGGCGACCAGGGTTTACCCGCCTATGGCGGCGCCGAAGGCGACCAGGGTTCACAGAGGAAAACCCTTCGATCCAATTTGGAATGC
>JAUSID010000272.1 GCA_030648295.1 Opitutaceae bacterium
TTGTCGGCATTCTAAAAGGTATCGACTGCCCGGCATTGCAGGCGGGAGGTGCGGAAGATCATGTGCACTTATGATGAAAGATATGTTTGGGATTGAGCCTTGTCCCGGCCTTTCAGGCCGGAGCAATCGTAACCCTCTGCCTAGGCCGCTGGCCTGGGCTGAGGGACTACGCGCCGTTGGCGCTGAAAATTGGCCAAACTCCGTGGCTGCGGCTTCCAGCCGCAGATGGGATCGAAAGTGCATTCGAACGTCTCTGCGGCAGAGCTTGCCCTGAGCCTGTCGAAGGGACGCCGCAGCCACTCAGAGCCCGGTGACTTCGCGCTCCGCCGAACCTCGTTTGGTGCACTTCCGCGGTTCCTTCTCCTTTCTCCCTGCTCCCTCCTCCAAGGCGCACCAGTACGGAACGCTCGTTCCTTCCACTCCCGTTGCGCCGCCCCGGAACGGGGCTCATTGCATCGGCAGATCCAGCGTCAGCCGCTCGGTCCCGCGCACCACCGTGACGGGCAGGCTTTCCCCAATCTTGTGCCGCTGAAGCAAATGGCCGATCAGCCGGGCTTCCGTAATCCGCCCCGAGATCCCGTCAATCGCGACAACGACATCGTCTTTCTGAAACCCGGCTTTCTTCGCCGCGGCATGCTTGCCGTATTGGCCGACGCCCTTGACGAGCAACGCCACCGAATCCTTGGGCAAACCCCGACTCTGGCGCGCGGCATCGTCGAGATCGACGAGCGTCATGCCGCCGAACGCCATCGCGCGCATCGACCACGTTCCCACCCGACGCGAAATATCGGTCTCATACCGCCAGTTTTCCGGGAGCGTGAGGTTCACCGGCACCTCCGCGCCGCTGCGCTTGACGACGGCGGCGAGGATTGCGTGCTCGGGCGCGCGGTGCAGCACCCAGGCGAAATCGGCGATCGAGATCAGCGGCTGCTTTTCAAGGGAGACAAATTCGTCGTCCGCGCGCAGTCCCGCCGCCGCCGCAATCGAACCCGGCTTCACCGCGGTGACGCGGGCAACGTGATCCGGCGCGAGCGACAGACCGATGGTCTCGGGCGCGGGCATCGGGTAAATCTGGTCGAGCGGCACGGGTTTGCCCGCGTCGCGATAATAGGCCCGAAATGCCTCCCCCACCTGGTGGCAATGCACGCAGCTTTGCATCACGTTGCCGCCCCAGTTCAACTCGCGCCCGTAGCGGCCGGCGAGCGCCGGGATTTCCACCGGCGTTGAAAACGGCGCCGGTCCGCCCTGCTTGCCCGCGAGGCTGGCGCGATTCGCCGGATAGCCGCGATGCAACCCGAGCGCCGCCTCGAGCGCACGGCGATAACCGATCGTCTCTCGCGCCTCCGGGTCCGTCTGATGCGTCCACGATCCGTAACGACCGTAAAGCGTACCGTCGGCATTGAAGATGAGGGTCGAGAACGACAGGTCGTAATCGAACTGGAACCGCGCCAGATCGAGCGCGTTGGCATTGATGACGCGAACGCAGACGAACTGCTCGAGCACCGGTGCGAGGTCCGGCTCCTGCAGCACCTGCGCATCGAGCCCGACGCAGGAGAGGCAGGGCACGCAGCGGAGAACAACCAGCACTGGCTTTCCGGTCTTCCTGGCCTCGGCGAACCCGCGGTCGACGTCGTTATAGATCCAACGCGCATCGTTCTCCATCGTCGCGCGGTCGTTGCGAACCGCACCTTCGCGATCTTTTACGGTGGCAGCGAAAGCGACCGCGCAGGAGGCGAGCAGAAAACCCACGAGGAAAAGAATGCGGGAGCAAGACATGGCCCGCGGTAATGGCTGGCCCGGCGCATCGGTGCAAAACGATTATGGCCTGGCACGCACGCCGCCCTGCCGTGCAGGCACTTGAGCTCTCTGGCGCCGTAGCAGCGGTAGGTTGCGCGCTCGCCGCGCAACGACATTCGACATCCCCAGCGTTGTTGCGACACGAGGTCGCAACCTACAGCCGGTCTTCGTTGCGACAAACAGAACCACGACGCGGGGGAAACCGCGCCAGGTTCGCCGACTTCGCCCTCACGCCCGCACCCGCACGGCGTCCGCGCCTGCCCCATCGACCACCTCGACGGGCTTCGCGACCTTCCGCAGATCGCCGCCATCGATTGTGATCCCGGAGTTTCCCGCGCCCTCGAGCCGCAGGAACACGGGTGACGGCGTCAGCACACGCGCCGCCGCCACCATGACGTCCTCGCACCGGGTAAAGCGCAGCAACGATTCCGTTTCCGGACCACCTTCGACCGCGAGGTTGACGACGGAGGCATCGCGCACCTGATCAAACACGACCGCGGGCCGGACATCCGATTGCTCAAACTCGAACCGCACGTCATGCAGCGTCAGCCCCTTCACGTTGCGGGCGTACATGCCGTAGGCGGGCGGACCGAACGGCTCCTTGTTCCAGACGCCGAAATATTCCGCCGCCATTGGCGGAATGTCGCGCTTGGCCGCCTGGGCAGCCGTGCCACCACCGGCGTACGTGATGTGAACATCGTTGAAACTGATGTTCTCCAGGAACGCATTCCCCACGCCGTTCAGGGTGAGGCAGGAGTTCTGCTCGCCGTTGTACGGCTTGGGCGCGAACGGCATGTCGGCGTGCTGGACCGGTCCGGGCACGACGGTCGCGCGAATGTGATTGAACGTGATGTTGCGCACGAACGACGGCCGCGCATCCGCGGGAGCCTCGCCGCCGCGCCGCCCACCCGGCGCCTGACCGGTGAACGCGATGCTGATCGGGCCGGTGACCTGCTTCATCACGATGTTCGAGAACGAAATGTTCTCCATGTGCGCCCAGCCCGGGCTGATTTTGATCGGGCACCCGTAGGTCTCGTAAATCAGGCAATTGGATACGGTGATGTTCTGCGAGTCGCCGCTGCCAAACCGGAATATCGACCAGCGCGTGCTGAACGCGCAGTTCGTGATGGTGACAAATTTGTTGCTGCCGAAGAGCGCGCACGCGTCGTCCTGGCAGCGGATCTCGCAGTTCGAGACCTGCACATACTCGCAGTGATTGAAGTGAAAACCGTCGTTGTTGAGATTCACCCGGTTGTAGATCCGCACGCCCTGCAGGCTGACGTGCCGGCAGCGGAGAATGCGCGAGCAGTGATAGGCGCTCGCGGTCAGGAAGACGTCGCGCATCCGCAGGTTCTCGCAGTTCTCGTAAACCATCAGGTGCGGCCGATCACGGTTCGGCTGGCTGGCCGCGGGATCCTGCGTGCGCACCGCCGCGGGCGCGGTGCCGTCGCCCTTCCCCGTATAAAACGCGGCGCCCTGGCCATCGATTGTGCCCGGGCCTTCGAGCGTGATGTTCTGCGCCTTCGCCGCAAACAGGAGCACGACGTTGCCGTTGCCCGGCGACACGCCGCGCGCGATCATCGCCTCACGATTCAGGTAGTCCGCCCGGTTCTTGCTCCCGAGCAGCCGGCCCTTCGCGGCGAGGTGCAGCGTCACGTTGCTCTTCAGCTCGATGGTGCCCACCAGAAAATCGCCGGCCGGCACAAGGACGGTGCCGCCCTGATCGCGATGACACGCGTCAATCGCGGCCTGAACCGCGGCGGAGTCGAGCGTCGCGCCGTCGCCCACCGCGCCAAAATCGCGGACGTTGTACGTGCGGGCGCCGTGCACGCGGCCGGACGACTCGCCGCCCGCTGCTGGCGATGCCGAACTGGCACTCATCGTCGCCGCCATTGGCGCGAGCAGGGCAGATCGTAATACGCGGCCCAACCACTCCCGCCGGGTCGAAGCAGGGTTTGTTGCAGGGTTCATGGCAGAATCGAAGTCAGGTGAGCTCTGGCCGCGAGGCGTTTTCCACGCGAGCGCCGATGCCGAGGAGGCGCGAGATGCCACGGCGCGACGAGGGTTTCTTCGCGAGCATCGTTAACCCGCGTGCCCTCAAACCTCGACACGCCAGTCTGCCCGGCTAAAAGCATGGCCAGCCCCATGAAAACCGCCCCGTTGTTCGCCGCCTGGATCGTGGCTGCCGCCGTCGCGCTGCCGCCGTCATTTTCCGCTGCCGAAACCGAATGGAAAGCCGGCCTCGCCTCGGTGAAAATCACGCCGGAAATGCCGGTGATGATGTCGGGCTACGCGAACCGGATCAGACCGTTCGAGCGCGTCGAGCAGCACATCTATGCGAAGGCCATCGTGCTCGAGGATCGGAATGGCCACCGCGCCGTGATCGTGACCAGCGATCTCATCGGGATGCCGTCATGGTTCGCCGAACCGCTGGCGGAACAAATCGGCGCGAAGACCGGGTTGAAACGCGAGCAGATCATGTTCACCTGGGCGCACAATCACGCCGGCCCGTCGCTCTCGATGAAAGAAGCGCCCGGCCCGGGTGTCGCACTGACCGATGCAAAGAACCGGGTGGTGTATACGAAATGGCTCCAGCAGCGGCTGCTCGAGCTTGTCGTCAACGCGAATACGCGGCTCGAGTCGGCCAAGCTGTCGCATGGCCGGGGCGTGGCCATGTTTGTGATGAACCGTCGCGAGTTCACGCTGAAGGGCGTGATCCTCGGCGTGAATCCGCAAGGTCCGGCGGATCGCAGCGTGCCGGTGCTGCGGATCGATTCGCCCGACGGAAAACCGCGCGCGATCCTTTTCGGCGCCGCCTCGCACAATACGACGCTCGGCTCGAAGAATTACGACTTGTGCGGCGACTATGCCGGGTTCGCGCAGCACTACCTCGAGTCAAAATACCCGGGCGTGCAGGCGATGTTCATGCTCGGCTGCGCCGGCGATGCGAATCCGTATCCGCGCGACACGATGGAGGCCACGAAGGAACACGGTGCGACCCTCGGTCGCGAAGTCGCGCGCGTGGTGGAAACGAAACTGCGGCCGATTGGCGGCCCGCTCAAACTCGTGTTCGGCCACGCGGACGTGCCGTTGATGCCGATGACCAAGGCAGAGCTCGCGCCCCTGGCCGCGAACTCGCCCAGCTGGCAAATCGGCAATGCGAAGCAGATGCTGGCGATGCTCGAGCGCGGCGAAAAGCTACCCACGCACTTTCGCGCGCCGATCGCCGTCTGGCAGTTTGGCACCGACCTCACGATGGTCGCGCTGTCGGGCGAGGTCGTGGTGGATTACGTTTACTTCGTGGAGAAGGCGCTCGGCCCGCTCAATCTGTGGGTGGCGGGATACACGAACGACGGCTTTGGATATCTGCCCTCCGCGCGCGTGATCGCGGAAGGCGGTTATGAAAATCGGGGGCTGAGTTCCGGCGACGGCTGGTTCGCACCCGAGGCGCAGGATGCCATCGTCGCCAAAGTGAAGGAACTCGCCCGCCAGGTCGGCCGGAGTTCCGACGCGGCGCGACTCTCGGCCGCGGTTGCGCCGCGTTGAGTCGTCCGTAGCAGCCAAGGTGACGAGGCTGGCATGTGCCGGTTCGTGTCGCCTCCAGCCTCCATAAGTCGGCTGCTACCGCCGGCCGCTGCTTGGTGGCGCCCAATTCTTTACGGCTTCGACGCCGTCGCGGGCCAGTGCTGGCGGATTTTTCCGCGCAGGAAACGCACGCTTTCCTCGAGCTGTTCCATCCCGTCGACGCCGTCCTCAATGCTGATCCAGCTGTCGAATCCGGCGCTGCGCAATTCGCGGAAGATCGCGTCGTAATCGTTCATCCCGCGCCCAATGGTGCCGTGGCGCAGCCGCTTGGCGTAGCCTTCCACGCCCTCTTCGCGGCGCAGGTCCTCGATCGTGCCTTCCGCCAGATACCGATCGCTCGCGTGCATCGTCACGACGCGATGCTTCACCCGGCGCAGCAACTCCAGCGGATCCTCGCCCGCCAGGATCGTGTTGCTCGGATCGTAGTTCACGCCGAAATGCGGATGGCGGATCCGCTCCACGAGCTCACAAAACACATCCATTCTCTGCGCGAACTCGGGATACTTCCAGAAATCGTCCTTGTAATGGTTCTCCAGGATGAGTGTGACGCCGCACGCCTCGGCATCGGGCAGGCACGCCTCGATGCTGGCGGCCACCACTTCGATGCCGCGCTCGCGCGTGAGCTCGGGCCGGCGTTGGCCGGAGAGCACGCGACAGAATTTCGCGCCCAGTGTCGCCGCCATCCGAATCCAGGTTTTCTCCTTTTCAATTTCCCGCTGCCGGAACTCCGCGTCGGGATGCGCGAAATCCGGCGAGCAACACAGCATCGGAATGACCATCCCGCGGGCTTCGACGGTTCGCCGCGCCTCCGGCCATCGCGCCGGGTCGGCCAACTCGAGAAAACCGCTGTAGTACTCTAGACCGTCGAGCTGGAGTGGCGTGGCCAGGTCGACCCATTCGCGCAATGTCATCGTGCCATCGCGGGCGAGGGCCCGCATGAAGGCCTTCGGAAATGCGGAGAGTTTGGGCATGAGAGGCGCCGCGGTTATTTCACGGCCGTCTTGTTGGGATTCCGCCCGATCAGTGAGAACTGCTCCATGTCCACCACGGCGCCGCTGATCGGCCGCGACTCGTCTCCGAGCCAGTAAATGGCGGCCGTGGCGATCTCGGCCGGCATAATCAAACGGCCCGAGGGCGCAAATTCCGGCGGCACTTTTTGCGGCCAGTCGGGCGCCATGCCGTGCTCGATCTGGTGCGCATACTCGCGATCGGTCAGCACCCACCCGACGTTGAGGTGATTGACGCGCACGTGGTCCGTGGCGTGGGCATTCGCGAGGTTGCGCGAAAGCGTCTGAAGCGCGCCCTTCGAAATGCTGTAGTCGAGCAGGTTCGCCTGTCCGCTGTGCGCGTTGATCGAGCCGATGTTGAGCACACTGCCCTGGGTGGCCTTCAACTGCGGGAACGCTGCCTGGATCAGAAACAGCGGCGCGCGGATGTTCACCGCCATGATCCGCTCGAAAAATTCCAGCCGGGCTGACGCCAGGTTGCTCCGCGCCACGATCGCGGCGTTGTTAACGACCGCGTCGATTTTTCCAAATGCGGCGAGCGCCGCCGCGGCAATCCGGCCGGGGCTCGCCGGATCCACGAGATCGTCGAGATGCAGCTTCGTGTTCCCGCCCAGCCGCCGGACGAGCACTTCGCCATCGGCGCGTTCGATGCCGTGCACGAGGACGCGCGCGCCCTCCGCGACAGCGCGCTCCACGATGGCCTTCCCAATGCCGCTGGTCCCGCCGGTGACGATGATGACTTTGCCCTGGAGGCGCATGATGGCGGAGTCTCGCGTGAATCCACGAATGTACGCAAGAAATGCCCCCGCGACCAAAACCGGATCGAGGCGAGAAGGCAGGACGCGAAATCGTCACCGCCACACGCGTTTTCGCTGCGGATTGTGTGTCTCACGCTTGGCCGCAGCTGGGCGTCTTCCCGCGGAAAGGCCATGGTTGCGCGGCGATTGGTTTTCCGGTAATCCCCACGGCATCGTGCCGAGCGAGCTCGAGTTTCCCATTCGTGGCCAGGGTGTGAACAGGCGCGGACGGCGATTTCGAACCGTCATCGCCGGGCTGGCGATCGCGGCATCCGCGGCGACCCAGGGTGCGGACGCCGCCAAGGCCGCAATCGCGGCCGGCCCGCTGGCAGAAAACATCGCTCGGGTGACGCAGGCGTTGGAAAAGCTGGGCACACCACTCCCCCGTGCGCTGCGGACCAGTCTGGACCAGGCCGGCCGAGCCGGCGACGCAACCAGGCTCCAGCAACTGCTCGATGCCCAAGTGCTGTTGCAGGTGCAAATTGACTCGGCGAACAGATTGCAGGTGTCGCGTGGTGCCGGACCGGCGGAACTGCAACAGGCCGGCTACACACCCGTGCTGGTGAAAATCGTGAATGGCAGCGGGACGAAGGGGCGGCTGCAAATCGGCAGCCCGCAAGGCGGCCCCGTGTACGCAGGCGGGTCGAAGTTCACCATGACGCGCATGGCAACGCTTCATCTGCTGGAGAATGATAACACCGACGGGCGCACGGACCGAATTCTCGACCTGGCGATGTTCACGTCCGCGCCGATGGCGGCGGAGCTGAGCGGGGAGCGCGTCGAGTACGCGATCGCCCAGATCCTCTCAACCGAGGCGGGGCGCCAGCAGGCGGTGATCAGCTTTGCCCTCGCCGATGCCGGCTCGCGGGCGGAGACGAACGTGACCTTCGACGTGAAGCCGGCGGTGGCGGTGAAACTCAGGGTCACCGATTTCGACGGCAGGCCGACCATGGGCCGATTCCTGTTCCAGGACGCGCAGGGTCACTTGTTGCCGCCGCAATTCAAACGGCTCGCTCCCGATCTCTATTTTCAGAAACAAATCTACCGCGCGGATGGCGAAACCGTACTCCTCCCACCTGGCAGACTGACGATGACCTACGGCCGCGGTCCGGAGTACCGCGAGCCCAAGCGCACCGTGACGATTCCCCGGCGCGAAACCGTGCCCGGGCGACCGGTGGAACACGAAATCGAGGTGAAGCTCGAGCGCTGGATCAATCCCGCGGACCGGGGCTTCTACAGCGGAGACCCGCACATTCACGCATCCGGGTGCGGCCATTACATGTCGCCGACGGAAGGGGTCGAGCCGGCGGCCATGTTTCGGCAGGTAAAGGGCGAGGGGCTCAACTTCGGCAGCGTCCTCATCTGGGGATACAACTTCGAGCATCAGGGCACGTACTTTTCACCGGACGCTCACCCGATGAGTGAACCGCAGACGGTTTTGAAGTACGACCTCGAGATCAGCAATCTCGCGTCCGCTTCCCAGGGCCACCTCGTTCTCCTGAATCTGAAGGACTACACCTACCCCGGTTCGATTGGCACGAAACTCTGGCCGACCTGGGGCATGCCGATTCTCCGCTGGGCGAAGGATCAGGGCGGGGTGACCGGGTATCCCCACACCGGCGGGGGCGTGGTCATCGAAGGAGCGGCGATCGCCAAGCGGATGCTGGGGGAACTCGACGCAAACAAGGACGAGCGGCTCGATTCAGCGGAGGCGGAGCGCGGGCTGATGCCCGAGCCTTTCGCTGCCATCGATGTCAACGGAGATCACTTCCTGACCGCGGCGGAATTGAGCGAGAGCGCCAATCGGGCGGCCGACCGGTTGCCGAATTACGCGGTGCCCGAGGGGCGCGGCGGACCGGCGGAGATGTTTGTCACGGTGGCGCTCGGCGCCTGTGACTTCACCTGCGCGATCGATACCAACCGGATCCCGGAATTGAACATGTGGTATCACATGCTCAACTGCGGTCTTTCCGTCCGGATTGTTGGCGAGTCGGATTTCCCCTGCATGAGTCTGACGCGCGTCGGCCAGGGGCGCACCTACGTCCAACTCGGCCGGCAGACGCGACTGGATTACAAGCAATGGTGCGACGCACTCGCGCAGGGCCGCAGCTACGCGAGCGACGGGTACGCCCATGCACTGGAGTTTACGGTCAATGGCGGCACGTCGGGCGATGAGATCAAGCTCGCCGCCCCGGGGAAGGTGAACGTGAAGGCAAGGGTGGCGTTTTCGCCGGAGACGCCGGCCGAAAATCCCTACGGTGCCGTGATTCCCGCCGGCGGCCGGCGGATGGTTGGCGATACGATCGTTTTTCACGAGACGAAGGCTCCCGATCCGCTCTTCCAGCGCGGTCGTCGACTGGTGGAGGTCGTGGTCAACGGCCATCCGGTGGCGAGCCGGGAGGTGCTGGCGGACGGAAGGGAACACGTGGTTGAATTTGAAGTGCCGGTCGAGCGCAGCAGCTGGGTGGCGGTGCGACAGTTCCCGCAACTGCACACCAATCCGGTAAACGTGCGGGTGGCCGGCAGGCCCATCCGCGCCTCACGCGAAAGCGCGCTCTGGCTGCTCGGCTGCATCGACATGCACTGGCGCATGCGAAGTCGCGCGATTGCAGCGAAGGAAAAGGCCGAAGCCCTGGGGGCTTACGACCAGGCACGGGCGATCTATCGCACGATCGCGGAGGAATCGCCGTCGAGTCGGTGAGGGCGCCCGCTCACGGCTGTCCGCACGAAAAAGCGGTTTGGGATCAAGCCGCTCCCGCTTTCAATTGCCGGGTTTCGGCCAGGCGAGCTTGAAAGCGGCGCCCCTTGCCGTGCTCGCCCGTGTCCCCGCCAACGTGGAACGCAGCGCGTGAGCACCCCTCACGCCGGCTTGAGTACGGCCTTCACGATTTCGCCGGCATGCATTTTCTCAAACGCCTCGTGCCAGGCGTCGAGCGTCCATACGCCACCGAGGATGGGCCGGACGTCGAGCTGGCCGGACGCGAGCAGCGCAAGGACGCGTTCCCACACGGGCCAGTTGTGGCTGAAGCTGCCCTGGAGGGTGATGTTTTTCTGGACCAGCGGATCCAGTGAAAAGCCCAGCGGCTGCGGGCCCCACCCCACCTTGGTGATCCAGCCATTCGGGCGCACCAGATCGAGCGCCGTCTTCAATGCCGCCGACGCGCCGGCCGCATCGATCACCCCGTCCGCGCCGAGCCCATCGCGCCGCCGCGCCCATTCCGCCGCGTCGCCGATGATCACGTCGCAGCGGTATCCTTTCGCGACTTCGAGCCGCGTCCGATCGCGCTCCAGCCCAACCAACGCCACCTCCGCCCCTGCCAGCCGCGCCACGGCCGCGCATAGAATTCCAATCGGTCCGGGCCCGAGCACCACGACGCGATCACCGGGCCGGACACGGGCGTTGTTGATCACCGCGTTGAACGCTACGCAGCAGGGCTCGGTCAGCGCTGCGATTTCCATCGGCAGCTTGTCCGGCACGCGATGAAGGCAGCGCGCCGGGACGCGCACAAACCGCGTCATCGCGCCGTCGACGCCATAGCCGAATCCGCGGCGCGTCGGGTCGAGGTTATAGAGCCCTTCCCGCGTCAGCGGGCTGTTCGGATCAATCACGGCGGCAGTTTCGCTGACCACGCGATCACCCTCGCTCCAGCCGCGCACGGCCGTCCCCAGAGATTGGATGCGGCCGCCAAACTCGTGGCCGAGCACGACGGGATAATTCACTTTCCAGCTGTGCGAGCCGGTCCACTGATGCAGGTCGCTCCCGCACACACCAACCGCTTCGACGGCGAGGATCACGTCTTCGGCGCCGGGTTCGGGCCGCTCAAATTCGCGCAGCTCCACGCTGTGCGGCGTGGAGGAGAAATTCACGACGGCAGGACTTTTCATCGGGAGAAATTTTGTCCTGGTGCAGCAGGTTTTCGTCCGACCACGACATCGCCATGGGCGTGCACGCGCTCGCAGATGAGCCGCAATGTGCCTTCGAGGTCTCCATTCGCCGTCCTGAACGAATCCGCATCGACCGCCAGCGGCGCGCCGATCACCACCAGCGGAGCGCCGTATTCAGGAGTGCGAACGGCCTGTTCCAACGTGAGCCCGCCCACCGCCTGCACCGGCACGGTCACCGCCTGGACCACGGCGAGCAATTGATCGAGTGGACTCGGCATCCGGCGGCCGCCGGCCGCAATGCCGCGTCGTTCATCGTAGCCGATGTGGTGGACGACGAAATCGCAGCCGAGGTCTTCCAACTGGCGCGCACCGGCGACCATGTCAGGGCAGCCGAGATTATCGCCCATCACTTTGATGCCATAATCGTGGCCTGCCTTCACGACGACCTTTACCGTCTCCTCGTGCGCGCGTGCCATCACGACGACGTGCGTGGCCCCCGCCTTCGCCATCATTTCCGCCTCGAGATAACCGCCGTCCATCGTTTTCAGATCAGCGACAATCGGCACGCCGGGAAACCGCTCCCGCAGTGCGCGCACGCCATGCAGCCCCTCGGCCAGGATGAACGGCGTGCCAGCCTCGAGCCAGTCGACGCCGGCGCGCAACGCGAGTTCGGCCGTCGCGAGCGCCTCCTTGCGATCGATCAGATCGAGCGAGATTTGGACGATGGGTCGCATGAGGCTCCGGGAAATTCACCCTCACCTGTGCCGCGCCTCGCCAGCGTGTGCGAGTACGTTTTGAGCCTGGAAATAAACCCGGCGAGTTGTGAGCCATCCGGTTTCACGCCGCCGGCGCGCAAACTTCCATTTAACGTATTACGTTAAAACCGGACGAGGTTGCCGCTCGGGGATGTGCCCAGCGCGAACGCTACCGTACCTGCAGCGTATCGCCCTCGAAGGTGAGCCCGAACGACGGCACGACGACGGCCTTGCGGTTGCCATCCTTCTTCACCCGGCCGGCGAGCCACGCGTCGTAACCCGTCGATTTTGCGGCGGCGAGTACGGCATCGGCGGTTTCCGGTGCGACATAGGCCGCAAAGCCCACACCCATGTTGTAGGTCGCGTACGCCTCGCGCCGCTCCACCGGACCGGCCTGGATGATGAACTCGAACAGCGCGGGCGCGGGCCGCGGATTCGTGATTTCGTAAGCGAACGGCTCCTCGAGCCGCATCAGCTTGCGCCAGCCGTGACCGGTCACATGTGAAACGTAGTTCAACTTGAGTCCTCGCTGCTGGCACTCGCGCACAAAGGCGACGTAGATGACGGACGGCGCAAGCAGCGCCGCGCCGAAACCGCGGCCATCGCCGCCACCGATCGGGGTCAGGTATTCCTGTGGCAACTGCGTCGCTATGCGCCGGCAGAGCGAGAGGCCGTTGGTCTGCACGCCCGAGCTGGCGAGGAAAATAATCGCGTCGCCGTCGCGAACATCACCGACGATCCGAAGCCGCTTCGGCGCGATTTTCCCGATCGCGGAGCCGGCGAGCACGATCGCCTCCGGTTCGACCACGCCGCCAAGGGTCGGTGTTTCACCGCCGCCCCAAACCGCACCCGCCGA
Source organism: Opitutaceae bacterium (assembly GCA_030648295.1). Lineage (GTDB taxonomy): Bacteria > Verrucomicrobiota > Verrucomicrobiia > Opitutales > Opitutaceae > ER46. The sequence continues at coordinate 12,683 of JAUSID010000272.1, forward strand.
GCGGCAGCCTTCGGCAAAACCTGCGACGAGCGCGTTGGTGCGCGTCGCGTCGGCAAACCAGCCGGAGTCGCCGACGGCCGCGTGCATCGCAACCGAAATCGGCAATGCGCCGCAGGTGATGAGGTCGTTGACGATTGTCGCCACCGTATCGATCGCGATTTCGCGGTAAAAACATTTCCCGGTCGCGGCATACACCGCGTCGGCCACGAGGTTCTTCGTGCCGAGACCTTCCTCGACGTGCGCAAGAAAATGATCCGCCGCCTCGATCAGATACGCGCTCTCACCTCGGGTCGTGTCCGGCTCCGCATACCCGTGTGCCTGCAACGCGCTCGCGGTCGTTCGCGCCGCCTTCTGGCATGCGCGCTTGAACGCATCGAGCTGGTCATAGCGAACGCCGGAAGATTCGTAGGAGAGCGACATCGAAACAGCGACGAGACACTAACGGTCGCCGGGATGGAAGCCGATCCTTGGTTTCGTTTCATCGTCGACCGCCGGGGCATCGAGCAGCGGCTGGAGCCGCTCGATCATCTCGCGCAGCACCGAGTCGTGCTCGACGAGCCGGCGATCGATCTCGGCGAGACGTTTGAGAATCGTCACATTGGCCAGCAGAGTCTCGCGCATCTTCACGAATGCGCGGATCAGATAAATACTCATCTACACGGCGTTCCTGCTGTTCAAAATCGTTGCAGCCATGAGTGCGCCATGCTCGGTGAAAACGCGCGGCAAATAACGCCTGCCGCCCCGCCCGTTTGAGGTCGCAATTTGCGACCTCAAAGATGCAAGCTCCTTAACCGTAAGCTGAAACGAGAAATCCGGAGGGAAACGATCACGATTGCGACGCATTGCTTCGTTGAGCCGTTTAGTCGGCACGCCGTACAGCTTCGCAACTTCGGCATCCAATACGACGTTCAGTTGGCGCACGCTGAAAATCCGCGGCAAATCTGAGGGTGGCTGCGCTGGCTTCGGCATTTCTTTCAGTAGCTCCGGCCGTCGTTCTTCTCGTAATAATTGATGAAGGCCTGATTCACGACGCGATAGCCGCCGTGCGTCGGGTATTTGCCGGTGAAATACCAATCGCCGCGATGGTTCGGCACGGCGGCGTGGAGGCTCTCGATCTTTTGGAAAATAATCTCGATCTCACCGGTCCAGTCCAGTTGCGGCGGCCGGACCAGCTCCATGATCTTGCGCGAAATCTGCTCCGGCGTGAACGAATCGTAGATTCGCCGCACGTGGTTGACCGCGCCGTCCTGCTTCATCTCTTCGCGGCACAACGCGTAAACCTCGTCGAGCAACTCGTTTTGCCCGCGCTCGCGGAGCAGCGCAATCGTCGCCTCGAACGCCACAAATTTCGCGAGTTCCGACATGTCGATGCCGTAGCAATCCGGGTACCTGATCTGCGGCGCGGTCGAGACGATCACGATTTTCTTCGGCTTGAGTCGCGCGAGGATCCGCAAAATCGAACGCTTCAGCGTCGTGCCGCGCACGATCGAGTCGTCGACCACCACGAGGTTGTCCTTCCCGGGCTCGAGCGAACCGTACGTGATGTCGTAGATGTGACTCGCGAGCTGATTGCGCAGGTTTTCCTGGCCGATGAACGTCCGCAGCTTGATGTCCTTCGAAACCACCTTCTCCGCCCGCGGCCAGTTGCGCAGGATCAAGTCGTCGAGCATCTCCTCGTTCAACGTGCCGGTGCGGCATCCCTCGAGGATCGCGGCCTTCACCTCATCGCGGCGCTTCGTGCGCAGCGCTGACATGAGCCCAAAGAACGCCGTCTCCGAGGTGTTGGGGATGTAGCTGAACACGGTGTGGCCCCAATCGTGGCCGATGGCCTCGAGCACCTGGTCGGCAAGATGGCCGCCAAGCGCCTGCCGTTCGCGATAAATGTCGACGTCGTTGCCCCGCGAAAAATAAATCCGCTCGAACGAGCACGACGCCCGCGGCAGCGGCTCGGTGAATGGCTGCTCCGTCACGGTGCCGCGGCGCTTGATCACCACCGCATGGCCCGGCGAAACCTCCTTCATGTCGCCCGCCTCGCGATCGAAAACGGTCATGAGCGGCGCGCGCTCGGAGGCGAACGCCACGACCTCGTCGTTCTGGAACCAGAAGCACGGCCGGATGCCGGACGGATCGCGGACGACGAAGCAATCGCCGTTGCCGAGCAGTCCGCCGAGGACATAACCGCCGTCCCACTTCTGCGCCGCGCGCGTGATCACGCGGGTGACGTCGAGATCCTCGCTGATGCGCCGCGACAGTTCCTCGCCCGACAGTTCGCGTTTCCGCAGGTCCCGGTAAATATCCTCGTGCTCCTCATCGAGGAAAAACCCGATTTTTTCGAGAATCGCCTGCGTGTCGGTCTCGAAGATCGGATGCTGCCCCATCGCAATCAGGGAACGGTTCAGCTCCGCGGTGTTGGTGAGGTTGAAGTTTCCGCAGAGCGCGAGATTGCGCGTCGGCCACGGGCTCCGGCGAAAATACGGGTGGCAGGACGAGATGTTGTAGCCGCCGCTGGTGCCGTAGCGCAGGTGCCCCATCAGCAGTTCGCCGCCAAAATCGAAGTTGACCTTCACCGTCTCGGTAAACTCGGGGTGGATGACGCCGCGATCAACGTGCTGGTTGTACTGGTCGAGCAGGGAGCGGAAAATCCGGTCGAGCGGGTTCGACTTGATGTTGCGCTCGCGAAACATGAACGGCGTGCCCGCCGGCATGTTGAGTTTGACGCAGGCGACGCCCGCGCCGTCCTGCCCGCGGTTGTGCTGCTTTTCCATCAGCAGGAAAAGCTTGGTGAACCCCCACAGCGGCGAACCGTACTTTTCCTGGTAATAAGAGAGTGGCTTGAGCAGTCGCACCAGTGCGACGCCGCATTCGTGGGTCAGACGCTCGCTCATGGATGGAAGGGCGCTGAAGCCGCGCCGGACCCGCGGGCGGAACTGGACCCGCGACCGCCGGGGGCCGCGCCGATCGCACTGGAGTCTGGCGGGTGGGTGCTGGCTTCTGGCATCGGGACGGTCAAACCGCTCATCTCGATGAGCCCGGCAGAATCGTCAACGGCTTTCTCGGAAGATGACGGGGAGAGGCGATCGGTCTGAGGCGCGGGCGCGCCGCCTGGGTGCGCGGGCGTCCCGCCCGCATGCGGAGAAAAACGAAATGCAGGGGCGGGCAGGATGCCCGCGCTCCCGGGTCGAACCGCTCAAGAAGCGCACGCGAGCGAATCACCGCCTCACCGCTTCACTAACCAACAGCCCATCCGGGCATCCGACCATAAGCCGGCGGGCGGGAATGCCCGCGCTCCCGGGTCAACGTCCCAGATATCCGCCACGCCTTGACCGCACTCGCGATGTTGTTGAGCGTGCCGGTTCGCGACCATGCTGATCCTCCGAGGTTCACCCGCCCTCTCTCCGTTTCGACTGCAAAAACTCCGGCAGGACCTCACCGCTGCGCGCGTGCCGGTTCGGACGATTTCGGCGGACTTTATCCACGTGGCCGAGGTGGACCGCGAGTTCACGACCGAGGAGGACGGGGTGCTCGGCCGGCTGCTGACCTACGGGCCGCGCCGCGCCGCCGCATCCATCCGCGGCTTGGTGCAAGTCGTGGCACCGCGGCCCGGCACGATTTCACCGTGGTCGTCAAAGGCGACCGATATCGCGCATATTTGCGGACTGACCCAGGTAAAGCGGATTGAGCGCGTCATCGCCTACACGCTGGCGCTGGACGATGCGGCGCTGCCGAAGCCGCTCAGCGTGCTGTCGAGCGCACAGTTGCGCGCCATTCACGCGCGGCTGCATGACCGGATGACGCAGGTGGTGTTCAACGATGTCGACGCGTGCAGCGTGCTGTTTCATCACGACACGCCGCGGCCGATGACCAGCGTGCCAATCCTCGCGCAGGGCCGCGCCGCGCTGGAGCACGCGAACCGGACGCTCGGCCTCGCGCTCGCGGACGACGAAATCGACTACCTCGTGAAGGCGTTCACCGCGCTCGGGCGCGATCCGCACGATGTCGAGCTGATGATGTTCGCGCAGGCCAACTCGGAGCACTGCCGGCACAAGATCTTCAACGCCACCTGGGAAATCGACGGCCAGACAAAGGACCGCTCGCTGTTCCAGATGATCAAGAACACGTATCAGCTGCATCGCGACGGCATCCTGTCGGCCTACCGGGACAACGCCGCGGTGCTCGCCGGGACGCGAGGCGGCCGTTTTTACGTCGATCCGAAAACGGGCGAGTATGCCGCGCACGAGGAGGAGATTCACCTGCTGTGCAAGGTCGAGACGCACAACCACCCGACCGCCATCTCGCCCTTCCCCGGTGCGGCCACCGGTTCCGGCGGAGAAATTCGCGACGAGGGCGCGACCGGCTGCGGCGCGAAGCCGAAGGCCGGACTGACCGGGTTCACCGTTTCCAACCTGAAGCTGCCGGGCGCGGTGCAGCCGTGGGAAAAGGAAAATGGCAAGCCCGGCCGGATCGTGTCCGCGCTCGACATCATGATCGAGGGCCCGCTCGGCGGCGCCGCCTTCAACAACGAGTTCGGCCGGCCGAACATCAACGGATACTTTCGGACGTTCGAAGCGGCCGTGCCCGCCGCTTCGGATTCGGGTTCTGAGTTCAAGGTTCCGGGTTCGGAATCCGCGGAAGTGACAAGTGACAAGTGGCAAGTAACCAGCAACCCAGACGTCGCACCGGTCGAAACTCGTCACTCGTCACCCGCCACTCGTCACCCCCTCGCAACGGAGTTGCGAGGGTATCACAAGCCGATCATGCTCGCGGGCGGGCTCGGCAACATCAAGGCGGAGCACGTCCAGAAGGGCGCCATCCGGCCAGGCGACAAACTCATCGTTCTCGGCGGGCCGGCCATGCTAATCGGACTCGGCGGGGGCGCGGCGAGCTCGATTGCGAGCGGCTCGGGCCACGAGGACCTGGATTTCGCGAGCGTGCAGCGCGACAACGCCGAGATGGAGCGGCGCTGCCAGGAAGTCATCGACCGCTGCTGGGCGCTCGGCGCGGAAAATCCGATCGCCTTCATCCATGACGTCGGCGCGGGCGGGCTCTCGAACGCGCTGCCGGAACTCGTGAACGATGGCGGACGGGGCGGCCGTTTCGATTTGCGGAAAATCCCGAATGACGAACCGGGCATGAGCCCGCTCGAAATCTGGTGCAACGAATCGCAGGAGCGTTACGTCCTCGCCGTGCCGGCGGCGCGGCTGGAAACATTTTCGAAACTGTGCGCCCGCGAGCGCTGCCCGTTTGCCGTGGTCGGCGAAGCCACCGAGGAAAAGCGGCTTGTCCTCGAAGACTCGCATTTCGGCAACAAGCCAATCGACCTGCCGCTCGAGGTTCTGCTCGGCAAGCCGCCACGGATGAGCCGCCGGGACATCTCGCGCCCACGACCCCAATTGCCGCTCGATCTCAGCGTTCTCGACTGGACGAGCGGCCTCGCCGGCGCGTTGCGCGACGCGGTTCGCCGCGTGCTCATCCATCCGACGGTCGCCGACAAAACCTTCCTCATCTCGATCGGCGATCGCACCGTCAACGGGTTGATCTGCCGCGACCAGATGGTCGGGCCCTGGCAGGTGCCGGTGGCGGACTGCGGTGTCACCGCCGCGAGCTATGACGTCTACACCGGCGAGGCGATGGCCATGGGCGAACGCACCCCCGTCGCAGTCAACAACGCGGCCGCGTCAGCGCGACTCGCCGTCGGAGAAGCGCTCACGAACCTTGCCGCCGCGCAGATCGGTGACATCGGCAAAGTGAATCTTTCGGCGAACTGGATGGCGGCGCCCGCCGTGCCGGGTGACGGCGCGAATCTCTACGCGGCGGTCCAGGCGGTTGGGATGGAGCTGTGTCCGGCACTTGGCATCACGATTCCCGTCGGCAAGGACTCGATGAGCATGACCACCGTGTGGAACGATCCCACCGGCGAGCAGAAGCGAATGATCGCCCCCGTGTCGCTCATTGTGTCCGCGTTTGCATCCGTGTCCGACATCCGGCTCTCGCTGACCCCGCAATTGCAATATGATGCCGAATCGGCGGGTGGCACAGGCATCGATCATGGCACGAGCAGCCTGCCCGCCGTAGCCTTCGGCGAAGGCTGGGTCTCGCCCGTGATCTCCGGGAGTGGCACCGGCGTCCCGCCGATGATCTCCGGCAAATCGGATCACGGGTGGGACGCCCGTGCCACGATCGGAGAAACCGTGTTGCTGCTGCTCGATCTCGGCCGGGGCCAAAACCGGCTGGGCGGATCCATCCTCGCCCAGGTGGTGTCGCAGATGGGCGCGGCGACCCCGGATGTCGACCGCGCTGACGAGCTGAAGAGTTTCTGGAACGCGATCCAGCAACTTGGGCGCGAGGGCAGGCTGCTCGCGTATCATGATCGTTCTGACGGCGGTCTCCTCGCCACGGTCATCGAGATGGCGTTCGCCGGTCACACCGGCGTCGATCTCGAGTTGCCCGCGACCGAGAACACTGCCGCCAACGGATCCAACGCGGATGACCCGGTATTCGGGGCGCTTTTCAGCGAGGAACTCGGCGCGGTGATTCAGGTTCGGGCCGCCGACGTCGAGGCGGTGAATACCCTCCTGCGTACGCACGGTTTGGACACCGCGACGGCGCGCGTCGGCGTTTTGAATCGCGAGCACCGGTTCCGTGTGCGCCGCGGCGGCGATTCGCTTCTCGACGAAGATATCTTCGCGCTGCGCGCGATCTGGTCGGACGTGACGCGGCGAATTGCCACGTTGCGCGACAATCCGGTGTGCGCGGAGCAGGAACATCAGCTCCGGCTCGACCGGGCGGATCCCGGCATCACGCCGAGGATCACGTTCGAGTTCTCCGAGCTGGGCGACACCGCCGACTCGGAGAAGGCCATGGAGCGCACGGGCAGCCGTACTCGTCACTCGTCACCCGTCACTCGTCACTCTGCTCGTGTCCGTCCTCCCGTCGCGATCCTGCGCGAGCAGGGCGTCAACGGCCAGGTGGAGATGGGGGCGGCACTCACCCGGGCGGAATTCCGCGCGTTCGATGTGCACATGACGGACATTCTCTCGGGCCGCGTTTCGCTGCGCGATTTCCGCGGCGTGATTGCGTGCGGCGGGTTCAGCTACGGCGACGTGCTCGGCGCCGGCGAAGGCTGGGCCAAGAGCATCCTGTTTCACTCGCGGACGCGCGACGAGTTCCAGGCGTTTTTCGAACGCGAGGACGCGTTCGCCCTCGGCGTCTGCAATGGCTGTCAGATGATGAGCAACCTGCATGAGATTATTCCCGGTGCCGGGCTCTGGCCGCGGTTCGTGCAGAACAAGTCGGAACGCTTCGAGGCGCGGTTCGCATCCTTGAAAATCGAAAAGAGCCCGAGCGTGCTCTTCGCGGAGATGGAAGGTTCAGTCATTCCGATCGCGGTGGCGCATGGCGAAGGGTATGCGGAATTCAATGACGCCGCGTCCGCCGAGGCGTGCAGCCAGTCCGGGCTGGTGTGTGCGCGCTTCGTCGACCATCACCACCTAGTGACGGAGCAGTATCCGCTTAACCCGAACGGCTCGCCCTTTGGCATGACGGCGCTGACGACGACGACGGGGCGCGTGACGATCATGATGCCGCACCCGGAGCGGGTTTTCCGCACCATCGCGATGAGCTGGCATCCGCCCGAATGGGGCGAGGATTCGCCCTGGATGCGGCTGTTCCGGAATGCGCGGACGTGGGTGGGATGAGCAATCGGCCGAGCCCAACGGTTTTCCCCTGGGAGCGCGGACGTCTCGCCCGCATTTCATTTCGGATTTCGGATTTCGGATTGGGGATTCCGGAAACCGGATACCGAGCAGACCGCGCGCCGTAGCCACGAGCGGGGTTGAAAAGCCTGTCATTCTGAGCGAGTGGAGGCAGTCGGCTCGCTCGGCTTCCTCGCTACTTCAGCACCGCGTTGTTCGTCTCGAACACCGCGTCCGCCGGAACGCCGGCGCCGCGATCGATCAACTGGTCCACCCGGCTGAAGTGATTTCCCGCCAGGATGACGCGCCGCGTAGCCTCGCCGTCGACTTTCATAAAAACACCGGCGGCGCCACGTATCCGCGTGTCGCGCACCGCCGCATCCGTGACGTTGGTTAGCCGCAGCACTGCGGGCGCACCACCAGCTGCGACGACATTCAAGCCCACAATCCCGACGTCCGCTACGTCGTCGCACACGATCGCGTGACGCTGATCCGCGGCGCGAACCGTCATTCTCACATCGCTGATCTTCAGCCCGTCGACATGCCGGCAGTACAATCCGTATGCCGGCAGTTCGCCGAACATCCGGCTCTCGGGATACGCTTCGGGCCGTTCCGGCACCGGTTTCTCGACGAGTTCCCGTTTGCCGCCGCCCTCGAACTCCAGTGAGAGGTTCGAGAGCGTCACATTCTCGACGCGGTGATCGGGCAGACCAGTGATCGAGCAGCCGACGCGGCCAGCCCCGGTCGCGACGAGGTTGCTGATGGTGACGCTCCGCAGTGAACCGATGCCCGGTTTTGGTCCGTCCGCGGTGAAGGGCCGCGCGCGATTGCCGAGCCGCAGGAACAGCGGCACGTTAACCCCCGCGATGGTGACATTGCTGATCGCGACATTTTCCAATGTGCCACCATCGACCGTTTCCAGCGCGATTCCGCCCATGCCTCGTTGCATGCCGTAGACGGATTGCGAGAAACGCGGGGAAATGATGACGCAGTTGTTCAGCGTGATGTTCCTGAACCCGCCATTCGACTCGGTGCCCAGCTTGAACGCGTTGCAATGACTGCTCAGCACGCAGTTCGTGATCGTCACGTTCTCGCAGGCGCGATTGAGCGTGCTCTTGAGACAGAGCCCGTCGTCGTCGCTGTCGAACACGCTGTCGCTGATCGTCACATCATGGCAGCCGTCGATGTCGATCCCGTCGTTGTTGTAGCTCACGTGATTGAACACCGTGATGCCGCGGATGCGCACCCGGTCGCAAGCGAGGTAGTGCTGCATCCACATCGGCGAGGCACGCAAGGTGATCCCTTCGACGAGGACATCCTGGCATTGCACGAGCCGGATGACGTAGGGACGATCCCGATACTCCTTCCAGCGAAACGCGCCGCCGTTGCCGTCAATCGTGCCGCGGCCGCGCAACCCCACGTTCCTCAGGTTCTCGCCCGCGATGAGCGCCTGGCGGACGTAGTTGTCGGTGTACGAGGCCACGACCGGTTGCCGCACCGGGTAGTCCTTCGGATTCGTGCTGCCGAGCAGCGTCGCACCGCCGTCCAGTTCGAGCATGACGTTGTTCTTCAGCTCGAGCGTGCCGGAAAGATAAACGCCCGCCGGAAAAAACACGGTGCCGCCGCCGGCCGCGGCGCAGCGATCGATCGTCCGCTGGAGCGCTGTCGTGCACAGCGTGCGCCCGTCCGATGTCGCCCCGTCTTCCCGGACGTTGAACGTGCGGCCGGTCGCGGCGTGAACGGCGAGTGCCGTCGCCAGAAACAGGACTCGAAGATCGCGAAATGGAATCATGGGCGCCGCGGGTGGAATTTGTCGGGGTAGCACGCCGGCAAGGCCGGCGACACGTGCGGCACCACCCTAGCTTCCGGCGTGGCGACCGGCTGTGCGGGTGTTGCCGATATGTATGCACCGTTTGCTCGATTGATCGCGACTGGCCGGCGACGCGTCCGCCGGGGCAGCATTGCGAATTTCGATCTAGCCCAGCACCCATCGGCCGCTACAATCCGCCCTCCTCACCAAACTCAACCATGCGAATACTTGTGATCGGTGCCACGGGCACGATTGGTCGGGCGGTGGTGCACGCCCTGCAGCCGCGCCATGAAATTGTCTCCGCCAGCCACCGCACGTCCAAGCTCACGGTGGACATTGCACAGCCGGATTCGATCGGTGCTTTGCTCAATTCGGTCGGGACAGTCGATGCGATCGTCAGCGTCGCGGGCAAGGCGCGGATGGCGCCCCTGGCCAAGCTCAGCGACGAGGATTTCCAATTCTGCCTCGACAACAAACTCATGGGACAGGTGAACGTTGTGCGGCTGGGACTGCCACATGTTCGCGATGGCGGGTCGATCACGCTGACGAGCGGCGTGCTATCTCACACGCCGATGATCGGCAGCGCGGCGATCAGCCTGGTGAATGCGGGCCTCGAGGGTTTCATCCGCGCCGCGGCGCTCGAGGCGCCGCGCGGGATCCGGGTGAATGTGGTGAGTCCGCCGTGGGTCACCGAGACGCTGCAGGCGTACAAGATGGAGGTCCCGGGTGGTGGACGGCCGGCAGCCGAGGTCGCCCTCGTTTACGCGCGGGCGGTTGAGGGCAGTGATACGGGGCAGACGCTCGCGCTGCCCGCGCGTTGAGCCGGAACGGCGAAACGTCCGGCCGGAATCACGCGACGCAAGCCTGGGTGGCGCGATCGGCATCACCGACGTTTGTCATCTATTAGATGACAAACATAGCCGTGCCCGCCCGGCACAGCGGCGGACGTTTGTCATCTATTAGATGACAAACGCCGAGGGACGGCCTTGCACTCGGCTGCGCCTTAAAACGAGCCCTTGACGCCGAGCGTCCACTGCACGCCGGTGGTCAGGGTCTGCGTCGTGTGTGCATAGCCCGGGGTGAGTGAGCCGTAGCGTAACAACACTTCAGGTACATCGAAGATGTTCTGTCCGCTCACGTACAGGAACAGGTTCGGCCGGAGCTGGTAGTCGACATTGATGTCGAGCCGGGTCCGCTCCTTCCCGTATTCGTACGCGTCCAGGCCGAGCGCGGGCACGTTTCCGCGGCGCTGCCGGCCGCGGTGATTCCACTTGGCCATGAAGGCAAAAGGCTTTCGGCTGAAGTCGAAGCCCCAGTTGGCGCTCTTCGTGATGAAACCCCCGAATTCCGCGTCCTGGTCGCCATCAAGATCCAGTTTCGTCCCGTTGACGAAGGCGGAGAAATATTTACCCCATCCGCCAAGCGGACGCAGCGACTGGCGAAGATTGAACTCGAATCCACTCACCCGCGCGCTGCCGGGCAGGTTGAAGCGGGTCGTGAGCATCCAGCCCTCGAAGCGCGGATCCAGGCCGAGGGCCTCGAGGTCCGTCGCCGTCGCAATCCTCACCGAATTGCCGAAGAAGTCGCGGATGTCCTTCCGGAACGCGCCGACGCTGAACAGCCCGCCCTGCTCCGTGTAATACTCGAGCGACAGATCGTAGTTGTCCGCCGACCATGGTTTCAGCCCCGTATTGCGAATGTTGATGCGGCCGGGGATCTGCGTGGGATCGGGATCGCCGCCGCCGAAATCGGTTTCGTCGATCGTGGCGTTCGGGATGACGCTGCTGAAATCGGGCCGGCCGTAGGTCTTCGCATACGCGGCCCGGGCAAGGAGGTTTTCCCGCAGGTGATACGTGAGGTGAACGCTCGGATAATACCCGTCATAGGTGCGGCTCGCGTGGAAACCACGCTCCTGGCGCGTCAGGCGCAGCTCCTCCAGCGAGCCCACGGCGCCGGCCTCGGGCCGGCGAATCCGGTCGCCGGAGGGCGTGCGGACATAGGCCCCGCTCGCGTTCCGCAGAAACACCGCGTTCGGATCGTACAACACGCCCTCACCCTTCGCCGCCGTGCGCTCGTAGCGGACCCCGCCCAGCACTTTCAGTTTGTTGCGCAAGAGCCCGAGTTCGGTCTGGAGATATCCCGCCGAGACCGCTTCCTGCATCCGCTCCGAGTTGTTCAGCCGGAACAGTTCGGAGGCGACGAGCTGCGCCGGGGTCTGGCCGAACAGCGCCGGATTTTCCTGATACGCGCGCCAGGCGTTCCGCGTCGAAACCCACGGCATGTTGCGGAACCCGAAGTTCTCCTCCTGGTTCACGTAGTTGCGCATGGCGAAGAGCGCCGGCGAATCCTGGGTGGCCGCGTTGCCGTCCGGGCCGAAATACGCGCGGTCCGTGCTGTCGCGGCGGATGTCGCGGATGTGGATCCGGTGCAGCCCGCCGCCCTGAAGCGCGGCGGGAAACGACAGAAAGCCGAGGCTCTTGCGCACGTCGACCTTGGCGTTCTTGATGCCGTCGCGGATGTAGCGCTGCTGCGACGTGCCGGTGTTCACCACGTAGTTGTCCAGATTGTAGAAATCGACCTCGCGGTTGTTGTTGTCGAAAACGCGGATCGTCTGCGGCCGCCTTGCGTCGTAGTCCGCCAGCGTCACCCGCACCGGCGTCCGCAGCGTGATGTTCATGCCGCGGAACCGGCCCTTGTCCGTGTCCTGGTATCCGCCTTCTGAATTCGACCAGCCCAGCGCGCTGGTGACGCGCCAGTTCCCGTCATCGAAACGGTAGCGCAGGGTCGTGCCGGTGGTGTCGAGCTGCTGGTAAGCGCCGGCGCCGGTGCCCATGAGCGTGACGCTGCCGCGGCCAGTGGCGCCGTTGGTGAAGTCCTCGCCGAACGTCATCCGCTGGCCCGTGGCCGGGTTCGGGTTGCCGTTGTTGCCGGTGTCGAAACCGATGGAGACATTCGAGCGATCGGACGTGAACCGACCGCGTTCGAGGCTCAGGGAAAGGACGCCGCTGCGGTGCAGCCGCCAGTCGGCCTTCAGCCCCACCGAATTCCGCGCATTCGTGCGCGGTACGCTCGCGAGCTGGAAGGTACGGAGATGCGGATTACTGAAGGAGGCGCCGGTGGCCGTGCCCGCCGCGTTGAAGCCGCGCGGCATCCACCACATCTCGATGAACCGGTTGTAGCTCTGGCCGGTCACGACCAGTCCGAAGTTCTTCGTCACCGGCAGCGTGTAGTCGAAATTGAAACTCGGGAGCACCTTGTAGACCATTTCGTCGGTCGTGTGCGGCTCCTTCTCGAGGCTCGCGCTGCGATGGTTGCCCGAGAAGCTGACGCTGTAGCGCAGCTGCGCGTTTTTCCGCTCGAACGCGCTCTTGCCGATCATGTCGACCGATCCGCCCATCGAATCGGCCGCGGTCGCGGGCGTCGGCACCTTCGTCACCTCGATGCGCGAGATGTTGTTGATCGATACCTGGGTGAACTGGAAAACGCGTGACGAGCCCTGCGGGTTGCTCGTATTCGCCATCTGGAGACCATCGCTCGACACGACGGCGAGATTGGTGGGAAACCCGCGCACGGAAACCGACGCGACCGAACCGCCGGACTCGCGATCATACTCGGCCGTGATCCCCGGCATGAACTTCAGGAACTCACCGACGTTGCCGTCCATCACGTCGCCCAGCGCGTCGGCCGAGACCACGTTCTTGATGTTGGCCGCGAATCGCTGCTCGTTGATCGCGATGGCACTGGCGTTGGTTTCGCGCGCGCTCGAGACGGTGAAGGGATCCAGTTTCACGGTGCCGGGATCCGTCGCGCCGTAATTTGCCACGCTGGTGAGATTGACATCGCGCTCCACGGCCTGGCCGGCGCCAAGGGTGAGCGGAATCTGCTGCGGATCGAGGCCGGTGAAGAAAACCTCGAGAACGATCGGGCCCGCGGGCACGCCCGAAAGGCGATAGGTACCGCTGTCATCCGTGAACGCCACGATGTCGGTGCCCTTCACCGTCACGCGCGCATTGTTGAGCGATTGACCCGTCACGACGTTCTGGACGCGGCCGGAAATCGATCCGGTCGGTGAGGCCGAAGCCGCGGGGGTCGTGGGAGCGGTTGCGCCAGTGAGCGAATGACCAATCAGCAAGGCGACGATGGCGCCGGTGAACGCTGCAAGACGGTGGAGTCGTTTCATGGGAATACGGGGGGCGGTGGCAGGTCAGTCGCGGCGATCGGTGGAGCGCCGCGATGCCTGCCACTTCGAAACAGTGACGCGGCGTGGTCAACCCTGGAGCGTCGGAAATGCGGCTGCGCATGGAGAACACATCGAGTCCCGGGCTTGACGCGCCATTTCCAAAGGGCAACGCATTAGGGCCGACCACACCAAACCCGCCTCTCTCCCGAGGCTCGCCTCCGGCGAATCACCTTCGTTCCCGGATCGTCGCCGGCGAAAATCCCTGATTACCGATGAATGCCCCCTCGTTTCCCTCCCCCACCCGGAGTCGCTGCAATTCTCCCGCTCGCGTGGTTCGCGCCGCTCTGGCGTGGCTCGCGGCCGCGGGCGTGACGCTCACCGCGCTCGGCCAGGCTTCCAGCACCGGCATGATCGCCGGTCGAATCTTCAATCCGGCGACGCAGGAGTACGTCCGCAACGCCGAGGTGTCGGTCGAAGGCACCCACCTCGTCGCCTACTCCGGCGATGACGGCTCGTATGTCCTGACCAACGTACCCGCGGGCAGCGTCACCCTCACGGTCACTTACACGGGCTACGACAAGGCGAGCGCGCTGGTGGGGGTGGCGGCCGGCGGCACGGCCGAGAAGGACTTCGAGCTCAAAGGCTCCACCTTCCAGGCGGGCGCCAGGAAGGACACGGCCATCGTGATGGGCGAATTTGTCGTGTCGACCGAGCGTGAGGGGAACGCCAAGGCGATCATGGAACAGCGCGCCGCGGTGAACATGAAGAGCGTCGTGGCCGCGGACAACTTTGGCGATGTGACCGGCGGCAACATCGGCGAGTTCCTCAAGTACCTCCCGGGCGTCGTCATGGACTACAACAACTCCGACGCCCGTTATGCGCGGATCGGCGGACTGGATCCGCGCTATGTGGGAGTGAGCGTCGACGGCATGAACGTCGCCAGCGCCGCCTCGGCGAGTTTCGACTCCAGCAGCCGTGGTTTCGAGTTCGAGCAGGCCTCGATCACCGGTGTCGAATCGATCGAGATCAGCAAGTCGGCGACAGCCAGCATGGACGCCGACGCCCCCGCCGGCCGGATCAACATGCGGAGCCGTAACGCCTTCGACCGGAAGGGTCGCGAAATCACCGCGCAGCTCACCCTCACGGGCAACCTGAACACCCCGGATCTCAAGAAAACGCCCGGGCCGTACGAGGGGGATGACTACAAGATCCGCCCCGGCTTTGTGTTCACGTATGCCGACTCGTTCAAGAAGCGTTTCGGTGTGCAGCTGAGCCTCGGCGCGAACACGGTGTACACCGACCAGGCCGAGGTCACGAACACGTTCAACTACAGCAATGCCGCCCGCGGGCCGTTCATCACTCAGATCGCTTTTCGCGATGCGCCCAAGCTTTCGACGCGGGCGTCGTTCAACCTGACGACCGACTACAAAATCACGCCGAACCTCGCGTTTTCGTTGCGGACGGCCGGCTCGCTGTTCGATGACGGCACCAACAACCGCCAGCTGATTCTCACCGCCAACGCCGCCCAGGTCGATCCCGCGTCGACGCTCACCCACGTCATTGCGAATCCGACCGCCAATGCCAACACGCGGCTTCAAATGGCGACGAGCCGCCGGAACAAGGTGAACAACACGCTCACGTACACGCCGAAGCTCGAGTACAAACGCGGCGACTTCACCGCCACCGCCGGCGGCGGCTACTCGCGCAGCCGCACGGCCTACGAGCAGTTCACCCGCGGTTTCTTCCAGGGCGTTACGAGCCGCGTGACGCGGATGGGCTGGACGGCGGAGCGCCACGATGTCCGTTCGCTCGACTACCACATCACGCAAACCTCGGGCCTGCCCTGGAACGATCCCGCCAGCTACAACCGCAACGACACGCTGGCGAACAACGCGATCATCAACCCGCAATCCGGCCAGAACCAGGTGTGGGTCGGCTACCTCGATTTGAAGAAGACCGTGAACCTGGGGCTGCCAATCCAACTGGGTACGGGCTGGAAAACGAAACTCGTCACCTTCGACATCGAGAAGTCAGGCAACATCCAGTGGACGTACGTCGGCCCCACTGGCAACCAGCTCGATGCGGCGGCGATCATTCCAACCTTCACCCGCTACCGGTATGATCCGCGGCAGGGCGGCAACGTGCCGACGCTCAACCTGCCGCGGCCGGATCCTTACACGCTGTACGACATGTATGCGGCGAATCCGGATCAGTTCCGGCCCAACCTGATTAGCAACTACATCAACGAGAACTTCAGTTCCCGTTCGGTGAAGGAGCAGGTTGATTCCGCCTACCTCGAGGCCAACACGCGATGGCGCAACGTTCGGTTCAATCTGGGGGCGCGGCACGAGCAAACGCGGACGATCGGCAAATCGCAGGATCTCCTGCCCGACGCGGTGGTGCAGGCCGCCGGGTTCACGCCGAACACGATTCCGTACGTGAATTACCAATACCGGAATGGGGTCCGGGCGAAGAAGTATGGCGCGTACGAAAACACCTTCCTCAGCGGCGGCGCGAAGTACGCGTTCACGAAGGATTTTCACCTCCAGGTTGCCGCCAGCCAGGCGATCGGCCGGCCCGGCTACAACAACCTCGCCGGCGTCATCACGATCAACGACGTGAACCAGACGGTGCGGGTGCCGAACCCCAATCTCAAGCCGGAGACATCGGACAAGTTCTTCGTCAGCCTGCAGCGTTACCTCGAGCCCGCCGGCACGATCAGTTTGTCGGGCTACAAACTCTGGGTGGAGAACATGGGCTCGCGGGTGGCGGAGGTGACCGCGGAGGAGGCCGGGTACGGCGGAGACCCGGAGTATCTCGGCTACACCTTCCTGCGCCCGATGAATGCGCCGGGCACGCAGCGGATCGATGGGGTGGACCTGGAATACAGCCAGCAGCTCGTGTTCCTGCCCGGCTGGTGGCGCGGATTCAGCGTCTTCGGTTCGCTGTCGCGGACGGTGGCGCAGGAACAGCTGCTCGATCATGTGCCGAAGTCGGCGAATGGCGGCATCCGGTTCAGCAACTACAAGTTCAATGCGCAGCTCCGCTGCACGTGGGTGGCGGCCCGGCTCGACACCAGGAACGCGACGGAGGAGGTGTGGAACTACGAGCGCCTGATGTTCGATTTCAGCGGCGGCTACCGGTTCAACCAGACCTACGAGTTGACGCTCACCGGCCGGAACATCCTCAACTCGCCCATCGCGCGGTACTCGAACGAGCCAGGCCGGCTCCGCTCCCGTGCCTACTTCGGCCCGGCTTGGACGATCGGCGTCCGCGGGCGGTGGTGAGGTGCCGGCGTAGGAAAACCAACTCGCGCGCAGCAGCCGATCCGTAGCAGCCGAGGCGGCGAGGCTGGGCTTCCTGCCTTTCCTGGGAGCGCGGGCGTCCCGCCCGCAATGAATTGAAACTCCCGGATGCGGGCGGGACGCCCGCGCTCCCAGGTCAGACCGCTCGCGGTTGCGAGTTCATGCCGCGATACCGATCGCGACCTCACGCGTCATGCTCCCGCGCATGATCGTCTCCGCCCTTTCCCGCTGCAGCCGGCACCCGATCTTGATCGCAGGCCTGCTCGCGCTGCTTGCGACCTCGGGTTCCGCCGCGACTTCCTACGTCGCGCCAGACGGCAGCGATGCGAGTCCCGGAACGCAAGCCGCCCCGTTCGCCACGATTCAGCGGGCGCAAGCAGCCGTCGAACCCGGCGACACCGTTTACCTCCGCGGCGGGAAGTACGACATGACCGAGGCGCACATCACGCGACGGCAGGGACCGTATGCGTACGTGACTCACCTCGACAAGAGCGGTGCCGCGGGGAAACCCATCACCTACTCCGCCTATCCGGGCGAGCGGCCGGTGTTCGATTTCGCCGCGGTGAAACCGGCGGGAATGCGCGTGACCGCGTTCCGGATCGACGGCTCGTGGCTGCGCCTGAAAGGCATCGAGGTCGTCGGCGTGCAGGTCACCATCACGCGGCACACGCAGTCGATCTGTTTCGACAATCAGGGCAGCAACAATGTCTACGAGCAGCTGAGCATGCATGACGGCATGGCGATCGGGCTGTGGATCGGGAACGGCTCGAACAACCTCGTGCTGAACTGCGACGCGTATCGCAATCACGATAACGTCTCCGAAAACAAGAAGGGCGGAAATGTCGACGGTTTCGGCTACCACGGGCCGAAGGGCAGCGTGAACAACGTGTTTCGCGGCTGCCGCGCGTGGTTCAACAGCGACGACGGATTCGACTTCATCAACTCCGCCGAAGTCGCGACGGCGGAGAACTGCTGGGCGTTCTACAATGGCTACTCGCCTGACTTCGAGAGCCTCGCCGACGGGAACGGATTCAAGGCGGGTGGCCATGCGGGCACGCCGGTTGCACGACTGCCAAATCCGATTCCGCGGCATGTGGTGAGGCGCAGCGTCGCGGTGCGGAACAAGGCAAACGGGTTCTACGCGAACCATCACATCGGCGGCGTCGAGTTCATCCACAACACGGCCCACCGGAATCGGGTGAACTTCAACCTGCTCGGCCGCGAGGCCGACAACCGGACCGACATTCCCGGCGTGCAGCACCGGCTGAAAAACAACCTCGGATTTGCCGGCAACACCGAGGTCGGGCAAATGAATGCGGACGCGTGCGACGTGAGCGGCAACTATTTCAACCTGTCCGTCACGATCTCGGTGGAGGATTTTCTGAGTGTGGACGAAGCGGAATTGATGAAGCCGCGGCAACCGAACGGAGATCTGCCCAACGTGCCATTTCTCCGACTCGCGCCCGGCAGCGACGCGATCGACAAGGGGATCAAGCTGGGAGACGAATTCCGCGGTGCGGCGCCTGATCTCGGCGCGTTCGAATTTGGGCCGTAGCCCGCGAATTGAATTAACCGCAAATGGACGCGAATCGACGCGAATGACATCAGCCAGTGACGGAGTACCCTGCGCGGCGCAGCCGCAACCAATTGAGTTCTTGGCCGGAACAATTCAGTTTAACCGCGAATAAACGCGAATTCACGCGAATGGAGAGGGCGTCTTTGGGGAGCATGGAGACAATCGACCAAACGGTGAACTTGGTTTCACTTGGGCAATGCTCCCGCTCCTCCTCTGAAATTCGCGTCCATTGGCGTCCATTCGCGGTTGTCCTCTGAATCGATCCGGCTTGGGCGGCCGCGAAGAGCTCGCGCCTTCCGCTATGCCGAGGTTCGGCATGCCTGCAGTAGGGGAAAGCGTGGGCATTTCGCCGGGTAACCGCTGTATCCCAAAAAGACTCTCGCCCCGCAGTCGGGGGGAAAAAACGCGAGGATCGACATGACCGCACGATCGGGCGCAAGCTATGCGGCCCAGGAAGCATCACTCCTATGACCGTTTTTCGTTTTCCCATCTTCATCGCGATCGCTGTTGCCGTTTCCGCCGTCGCCCACGGAGCCACCGGGACCGACTACAACGTGCTTGTGCTCATGACGGACGAGCACAATCCGCGAATCATGGGCTGTGCCGGCGATCCCCTGGTGAAGACGCCGACGCTCGATGCGCTCGCCGCCAGCGGCGTGCGGTTCACGGCTGCGTATTGCCAGAATCCCGTTTGCGTGCCGTCGCGGGCATCCCTCGTCAGCGGCCGGATGCCGTCGAACATGGAGGTGTTCGGCAACAACGTCGCGAACAGCATCGCGTACCAAAACATCACGACGCTCGCCGATGTCTTCGTCCATGCCGGCTACCAGGCGGCGTGGTTCGGCAAAACGCACTGGGGCAATCCGCGTTTTCCCGCCACCGGCCGCGGCGGCGACAACAAGCGCGATGCGGCGGCGGAAATGGATGAAAGTTTCGGACGGTTGCCGCAGGAATCGCAGGTTTCGAAATGGCCGGTGGAGAAAAATCCGGAGCACCTGACGGCGAACGAGGCCCTCGCCTTCCTCGACCAGAACCGGGCGCAAAAGTTTTTCCTCGGGGTGTCCTTCGTGAAACCGCACTTCCCCTTCACGATTCAACAAAAATATTTCGACCTGTACAAAGGGAAGGTCCCGCCGCCGCGCGCCTCCCGGAAGTTGATCGCGGAACTGCCCGCAGTTTCGAAACGCGAGCGGGAAAACTATCACCATGCCGACGCCACGACCGAGGACATCCAGCGGACCCGCGCCATGTACTACGGCATGGTGACGTATGTGGACGAGGAGTTCGGCCGCATCATGCGCAAGCTGGACGAACTCGGGCTCCGCGAGAAGACGATCATCGTCTACACGGCGGACCACGGCGAGATGCTCGGCGACCGCGGGATCTGGTACAAGAACAGCTTCTACGATGGGTCGGTCACGATTCCGTTCATCTGGTCGTTCCC
>JAUSID010000280.1 GCA_030648295.1 Opitutaceae bacterium
CCGGAGTGCTTGAACGGCTTTGTTGCCTCCACCGTCCCTCCAGGCGGTACCGGGTGGAGCGACCTTTCCCGGGAGGGCTTGTTCTAACTTCCCCACTGAAGTCCCATGGCTTTTCACGGCGCACTGAAAAATGCGGGCTAAGGGCTGTCCCTTGGGAGTATGTTTATTTTTATTCGGCAGCGATCGCGCTAAAACGCGAGCCCGGTCTGCAGCATGACCTGCCGGGGCGAGACGCGGACGTATTCATAGCCGATGCCGTCCGCATCGGCGCGCGCGATTTCAGTCGGATAATCATTGAAGAGATTCCGGATG
Source organism: Opitutaceae bacterium (assembly GCA_030648295.1). GTDB lineage: Bacteria > Verrucomicrobiota > Verrucomicrobiia > Opitutales > Opitutaceae > ER46. The sequence goes on from JAUSID010000280.1 coordinate 313, forward strand.
TTGAGCTGAACGTTCCACATTACGTTGGCGCCTGCCAGCTTGACGGGACGGCGATAGCCCGCGAACGCATCGATGAAGAGCTGCGACGGGCCCTTGAAGATTACGCTCGAATCCTCGATGGGCGCGGCGAGGCCCGGGACGATCTTCCGGCCGGATCCGATCACGCCGGGCCCGAGCCAGCGCGCACCGCCACCGACGCGAACGCCTTTGAGCCGCTCGGAGGTGAAGCGATAACTAGTGAACAGGTTCGCACGCCACTTCCGTTCGCGAAAGCGCTCGACACCCTTGGCCGCTTCGAGCGAAACCGCCGTCGGCACCACGATCTGGTCGTAATATTGGTGCAGTGTGCGGCTGTCGGTCGGCGAAACGGTGACATTGTCCCAACCGAGCCCGCCCGCGGATTGCCAGACCGGTAGGCGTTCGGAAATCCAGCGCTGCCACTCGGTGCCGCGGGACTGGAGGGTGTTGTATTGTTTTCCCACCGTGAACCGGAGATCCCACTGCGGCGTCACCGCCGCCACCAGGACGACGTCGAGGCCCGTCGCGCTCTTCGCGGCGAGCGAACGATAGGTTGAGACGGGATTCGCAACCGGATCGAACGCGGCCGCCGGCACGTTGCCGATCCCAGCCGGACGATCGGGCCCGCGAAGCCGCTGCTCGATCACGGCGGATTGATCGCGCAGGCCCTGGAACGGATTGCCCCAGAAATCGGTCTCGGTGTCCTTGTAGAAATTCAGCCGCACCGAGGCGCGGTTGCCCGGCGAATCGAGTCGGATGCCGGTGTCGTAGCCGTGGCTCGAGGTGCCCGACAGCGCGTTTCCATAAGGGCCGAAATAACCGGGCGGCAGCGCCGTGTTTTCCGATTTGTTGTAGAAGAGCGTCAGCCACGAGATCGGTCGGGCGACAAAGCCGTAGGTGTTGAGCAGCGTCGAGCGCACCGCCGCGGGCGTCGAATCGAACTGCGCTGCAGAGAGCGGCTTGAACATCCCGAGCCGGTCGCCCGCGCGAATTTGATCGGTGCGTGCGAGGTCCTCGGCGCGGAAGTCGTAGCTCTTCACGCGGTCCTTGCGCAGGCCGACGAAGACATTGATCCGGTCCTTCAGGAAGAATCCCTGCCACGCCGCCATCGCCGTGGCATCCTGGACCTTGATCCCGTTCGGCACGTAAGAGCTGCCAGCGGGGTGATCGAACATGTGAACCTGATACGGCGCGCCGCGGGCGTCGGTGAAGGTCCACGGGCCGTGCAGGCTGCTGCCGGTCTCGCCATGCATCGCGCCGGCGCGGTAGACGCCGCGGTTGTCCGGGCCGGACGGCGAGTCGAGATAGAAGCGCACGCGCTGGAGCCGGCTGTTGTTGAGCGCGTCGCCGGTCGTGAACGACGTATCGCCGGCGATGACCGCGCGAACCTCCTGGGAGCCTTCGCGATCTTCGCGCCACGACAGCAGGGTCGCAAGCCGATGCCGGCCAATCCAGCGGAGCGCACCCTGCAGCTTTCGGCCGGCGTCGAATTCATAGAAACCGGTGAGCCGGACCTCCTTCGTCTCGTCCTGGCTTTTCCGACCGTGCGGGAACGTCTCCATGTAGAGCCGGCCGACGTTCGGGTTGGGAATCGCCGAGGGGACCGCCGCGGTGCCGCCGGGCAGGTAGAGGTTCGGATCGATGCGGATGTTCAACGCCTCCTGCAGATCGAACGGCCCGCCGGAAAGCTCTTCGCGCTTCTCGTAGTTGAAACCCAGTTCGAAGAACAGATCCGGCGTGATCTTCTGCTCGACGAAGGCGCGGAGGTAGTGGCCCTTGATGTCGTTTTCGCGCGCGGAAACCTTCGGGTCGATGTCGCTCGGGAAAATGCGGTCGTCGCGCAGCGAAGGACGGCGCGGGTCGACGATGCCGGGCAGCTCGTGCGGGCCCTTGGTGACGACGGTGGCGCTCCACGGCATGACGAACGTCGCCGCGCCGCCGTAGGTCACGACGTTGAGCGCATTCGTATTGCGGGTGAAGAGCGGGTGATTGGCGGCGATGGCGGCATTCCCGCGCGAGTTGTCGAAGAGCGGCCGGCCGGCGTCGATCCACGGGCTGACGAAATCGTAGGCGATGAAGTTGGACGCACGGCGGATGGTTTGCTCAATGCGTTCAAACGACACGCGCACGGTCGTCGAGGGCAGCGGGCGGTAAAGGCTCGTGCCGTAGATGCGCATCTGGCGGTTGAGGCTGCCCTCGGTGAACTGGCTGCCGTCGCCGTAGAGCGCGGCCACGCGCACCGCGAGCTTGCGCGGGATCAGCGGGAGGTTCGCGTCGAGCGTCGCGCGGTTGGAGCCCCATGAATCGACCTGGAAACCAAGCGATGTGCTGCGCTTCATCGTGGCACGCTTGGTCGCGGAATCGAGGACGCCGCCGGTATTGCCCAGGCCGAACAGCACGGATTGCGCGCCGTAGGCGAGGTTGAGCCGCTCGACGTTGTAGAGATCGTTGGGGAGGTTGGTCGCGAAAAAATCGGAGGACGACGTTGCGGCGTCCATGCTGCGGGCGCGCGCCTCGAGCCGGGTGTTGGACACCATTTCGGCGCCGTTGCCGTTCTGGTCGTTGGGCGCGCCGAAGTTCGACGAATACATCACGGCATCGGCGATGTTGGTCGCGGCGATGTCGTTTAGAAACTCGGGAGTCATCACGTCGATCTGCGACGCGATGTCCTTCAGTTCCGTGCGCGTGCGGGTGCCGACGAGCGAGCTGGTCGCAACGTAGCCGACCTCGGAATCGGCAGGCACCATGAAGGGCGAGAGCTCGACCACCTCGGCGGAATTACCGACCGACCCTTCCTTGGTCTGAACGGCTGAGGGAGTGACCGCCTGGGCAAACGTTTCGCGCGGCGGGATTGCGATGCACAGGGTGATCGCGACAAGGAACGACCATCGGGACGGGCAGGCTTTCATGGTTCTTTGGGGGGTGAAGAGACGTGATTCAAATTCTGGAGTCGGGACTACTTGCGGGGCACGGGCCACGGCAGGACGCCGCAACGTTTGGCCCAGTCGGCGTAAAGCGCGCTGAGCGCCGCGACGCGTTGCGGTTGTTGACGACTCAGGTCGTGCAACTCGGCCCGGTCCGCCTCGATGTCGTAGAGCTCCCAGGCGCCCTCGTGTTGCGCGACCAGTTTCCATTTGCCCTGACGCACGGCGCGATTGCCTTCGTGTTCCCAGTAGAGGGTGCGCGGCTCGAAGGACTTGCCCCGCAACGCCGGCAACAGGCTCACGCCTTCCGGCGGCAAGGTCGCGCGCCCGGCGAAGTTTTTCGGGAACGTAGCGCCGGCGAGGTCGAGGCACGTCGCCATCAGATCGGGCAGATAGCCAGTCTCCCGACTGAAGGAACCCGCCCGCAGTTGCGCCGGCCA
>JAUSID010000281.1 GCA_030648295.1 Opitutaceae bacterium
GGAGTGCTTGAACGGCTTTGTTGCCTCCACCGTCCCTCCAGGCGGTACCGGGTGGAGCGACCTTTCCCGGGAGGGCTTGTTCTAACTTCCCCACTGAAGTCCCATGGCTTTTCACGGCGCACTGAAAAATGCGGGCTAGGAAATTTCCAGGGTTAGAACCTGGCCCGTCCCGTCTTCGTTCCACTAATCGTAATGCCCCCGCCGCCTTTCGGGTTTTTCTTCGTCTTGAGGTCCTTCACGGCGACGTTCTGCTTTTTGGTGCTGGCGGGTGTTTTTGTTTTCATAGGAATTCCTGATTTTTGTTTATGGGTGATGACTTGCTAACGGGTTTGGCGCGAACGACGCCGAAAGTGATGCGATGCCGGACGTGGGCCGGCGGATTTATCAAGTCTCCCGCGTTCGTCTGACGTGCTTCGAGGTGGGCCGTGCGTTCCGTCGCGCGGCTGTATCCGGCAGTGACTTTTCCTCCACGAGCGGGGAACCGAGGGACTCGTTGATTTGCCGCTTGAGCCGGGCCCGCCGATCATTGTTCCGGTAAACCGAGCGGGCCAGCCGGATGAAATCCGGCCCGAAGTCGCCCTTCTGTTCACATCGCCGGACGGCGTCTTCGATTTTCCAAAGCGTTTCGTTCACGGCGCGCAGTTCACGCGTGAGCCGACGCACGTTCGGGGGGAACACCAGGGCTCGCCAGGCGGATTGCAGCGAAGCCAGTTCAAAGCGGACGTTGCGCCGCTTTTCCGGATCGCAAATTCGCCGGCGCTTGATCTCCAAAATGGAAATCTTGTCGAGCAATTCACCGGGCGACACTTCGATGGTGATCGGCCGCAGGCGGACGGGCCGGCGGCACTCGAGCTTCAGCGCGGCGGTGAGCCGCAGGAAGACGTTCCGCCAGTCGCCATACACCTTCTGGCGAAACAAGCGCATGCTCGGATAACAGGCAATCGCCTCCTCCCAACGGTCGAGTTCCGCCAGGGCCAGGCCCAGGCGGTTGAGCACCGCCGGGAGTTTCGGCCGCTGCCGCAACGCCGTTTCGAAGCAGTCCACGGCCTGGCTCCACCGCTCCCTCCGCGCAAACACCCGTCCCAGGCAGAAGTGTGCTGCCGGGAAATGCGGACGAAGCTGCAGAGCCTGCCGGCAGCATGACGCGGCTTCCACCAAGCGTCCGCGCCGGCCCAGCGCCAGGCCCCGCCTTTGCAGGGCGACCGCATCCGCGTGGCGGATACTGGGTATGCGACGGAACGGCCGGCTTGTCTTCGCCGTACTGCTTTGTCCGGAGCTCACGAACTCAGAGACGGCGGGTAGGCGGATCGTTCAATGAGGTGACAGTGACAGTCACGGTGCCGCAGGCGCCGCCCGTGGAATTTTTCCTCGTCTTGAGGTCTTTCACGGTGATGGACGGCTTCCTGGTGCTGACTGCTGCTTTGGTTTTCATGGGAAATCCTGTTTTTTTGTTTAATCCTAAATCCGGCAGTTGATTAGCCGCAAAAGAGCGCAAGGAACTCAAAGAGAGAAAAAACCAGCACGTCGCTGAGCTCACCGGTTCAGTGAGAACGTCTGTTCGCATAAATCTCCCCGTCTTTGCGCTCTCTGCGTTCTCTTGCGGCTAAAGTGTTTTTTCGAGGTTTATTGGTTATGACTGGCTGGCGGGGTTTGGCACGGATGCCGAGACAGCCCGCGTCGCTCACCGCGGGGCTGTTGCCGAGAGCGGGTTGTCAATATTCAAGACATGACCCCGTCGGCCCGTCCCCGTCGGCCCGTCCCTCGCTTGTTTCAATTGGGCGCTTTTTTCACCGCCCTTTCTTCAGGCCCGGCATCACTACCCTAATACCCTCAGGGTCGTGCTCAAGGCCCACGGGCGGCGGCCGAGCCGAGGACCGCTCCAATCAGAAGCGCTTTTCTTTTACCGCCGCTGCTACCGCCCTTGGGATCCTTCCTCGTCTTAAGGTCTTTCACCGTGACGGACTGCTTCTTGGTGCTGGCGGGTGTTTTTGTTTTCATGCGAACTCTTGGTTTTTGTTTTTGGTTATGACTTGCTGAGTGGTTTGGCGCGGACGCCGAAGATGACGCGACGACCGCCCAGAACCTTCTCGTTGGGGATCAGGTCATCCAACCGGATGGCCGGTTTGGGCGGAGGCGGCTTGGGGGCGCCCGCGGGCTTGATTGGCGGTTTGCGTGGGCCGTTCACGCTGTCCTTCTTTGCACGCGCCGCGCCACAAGCTCTAAAACCGACGAGCGGCGCGCGACCCGGGGCCGGCCGGCCGATTCCTCTGCGCGGCCAAGTGGCTTCGCCAGCAACGGGGTGCAGGGGGCCGTCAGGCTTCGCGCCGGCACCAAAAATCTTTTACGAACATTTCAGCCGGCAATCAGGCGCGAGTTCGTGGCCTCGTTGTGAGGCCGTTTCGGCCGCAAAACGAGGCCAGTGGTCTCGTCTTATAAGACGTGCGGTCACAGCGCCGAGGGCGATCGCCAGCCTGCAGCTGCAGCCCTGACTGACCGGGTCGAATCAAGGCGCTTGTGCGAATGACCCGGGGCCGGCAGACTCGCGACTTCCCCGTTTGATCTCGCGGGGATCAACCCCACCCCTCCGGCTCATGATACCGTCCTGCCTCCGCCCACTCCGTCTGTGCCTGCGCCTCATGTCCCCGCGGCTGCTCCTGGGCGCACTGGCCGTGGTCTGTAATGCTGCGGTGGTTACTGGCCGCGCGGCGGAGCCCGCCGTCCTCACCGGCACCGTGAGCAACACCGCCACGGGCAACCTGCTCGAGGGCGCCCGGATCGAGGTGCCGCAGTTGGGGCTGGCCACGCTCACCGACATCACGGGGCGCTACATGCTTTCGCCCCTGCCGGCGGGCACGCACGAAGTCGTCGTATCCTATATCGGCCTCGATTCCGCGCGGAGCCAGGTGGCGGTCGGGGCGGGCCAGCGGACAACGCGCGATTTCGATCTTACGACGGCGATTTACCTGCTGGATCAATTCAAGGTTGTCGGGGAACGCGAAGGCGACGCCTCGGCCATCACCGCCCAGCGCAACGCGGAGAATCTGAAGAATGTCGCGGCGACGGATTCGTTCGGCAATCTCTCGAACATGAATGCGGGCGAGGTGGCGATCCGGCTGCCCGGCATCGCGCCCAACCTCGGGGCGGGGGGGGAGATCGGAGGCTTCATCATCCGCGGCATGGGACCGGGTTTGAACGTCGTGACGATGGACGGCGCCATGTTGACGAGCCAGGGTGCGATGGGGCGCCTGACGAACATCAACAACCTGTCCAGCTCGATGTACGATCAGGTCGAATTGACCAAGGGGCACACGCCCGACAAGGGCGCCGACTCGCTGGGGGGGACGATCAATTTGAAGAGCCGCTCGCCGCTAAGCATGCGCGAGAAGCGCCGCGTGACCTACAATTTCCTCGCGCGCACCGCGCCCGCCTTCACCCAGCAGATTCCGTTGCGTGAGCAGCGCCGCACGCACGGGCTGGCCAACGTCGCCTACCAGGAGGTGTTCGATGCCTTCGGCGGCACGCGCAACCTCGGCGTGGCGGTCAATCTCTTCAGCAGCGAGATCGCGCTGGGCTGGTTCAACACCTCGCGCGATTACCAGAACACGACGAGTCAACCGGCCTACGTGTGGGATTATCGCACCTCCGATTTCTACAATCACCGCCGGCAGAAGAGTGTGAACGTGAAGGCCGACTACCGGCTGGCGCCCGGCACCAAGCTCACGTTCCTCGCCATGTACGTCGACCACTCGGAAGTCTACCGCCGCCAGTACGACACCCGGGCGTACACCGGCAGCCAGAACCAGAACGCCGTGCCCAACGCCACCACGACCAGCATCGTGCCCGGCTTCACCGACCGGATCACGACGGTGCGTCCGGTGGCCACCTCGACGATCGAGCTTACGATGACGGGGCCCAATAATTTCTTCAACCGCCTGCGTCGCGCCGACGTCGGGGCCGAGCACGACTGGGGCCGCTGGCAGGTCGAATACAACGCCCGCTACACCCAGACTCACATCAATATCGGCAACGGCGAGGGCGGCGTGCTTGTCAACCGCCTCACCGGCACGGGTTGGATCCTCGATCGCACGCAGTCGGATCTCTATCCCCAGTTCATCCCGAATGGCGGGCGCGATTTCACCGATCCCTCCAACTATCGGCCGGCGCCCAACGGGCTGGCGAACGCCAACAACGAGAACGACCACGAAGTGATCGAGCTGCGCGGCAGCGCGCGCTACGCCCTGCCGTTGACGATGCCGGTCTTCGTGAAGGCCGGCCTGCACTGGCGCGAGCAGACGGTGGCGGAGGGCAGCATGTCGCGCCGGTGGAACTACACCGGCACCACGGCCCTGCCGGCGGACCCGACGCTCATCATGTGGGATCAACGGAAGACCGGCCGCCGCCTGCCGCAGTGGGAGGCCTCCCACTTCATCCGGGCCCGCGAGGTCATCGATCCCACGATCTGGCGGGAGGATCTCTACTACCGGGAGCAGGTGAAATACACCGGCACGCGGACGGTGACCGAGACGGTGAGCGCCGGTTATGCGATGGCGCAGGGCCGCCTGGGGCGCGACGGGCTGCTCGGACGCACGGGTTTTCTCGGCGGCGTACGGACCGAAAAGACGGAGACGGAGAGCCAGGGATGGGTGCGGGCGCGAGCGCTCAGCACGGCGGCGCAGCAGGCGGCGGATCCGCTCGGCGCGGTCCAGCGCGACTACGCCAACAACCGGCGCGAGATCAGCGGCAGCTACACGAAGTCGTTTCCGAGCGTGCACCTCAACCACGACGTAAACCGCAATCTGAAGGCGCGCCTCAGCTGGAGCACGAGCTTCGGCCGGCCCTCGTTCAACAATGCCCTGCCCAACGAGACGCCCAACGAAAACAACCAGACGCTGACGATCAACAACCCCGCGCTGCTGCCGCAAAGCGCGCAGAACTGGGACGCCACCCTGGAGTATTATTTCGAGCCGGTGGGCGCCTTTTCGGTCGGCTGGTTCCACAAGAAGATCGAGGACTACATCGTGAACGGCATCGACTCGGGCACGATCGCCAGCGGCAACGACAACGGCTACAATGGCGAATACAGCGGGTTCACGATGCTGCGCTCGGCCAACGCCGGCACCGCCACGGTGCAGGGTTGGGAGTTCAGCTACCAGCAGCAGTTCACGTTTCTGCCCGGCTGGCTCAAGGGCTTGAGCGGCCTGGCCAACTTCACCGTGCTCGAGACGCACGGCGACTTCGGCGGCACCGTGAGCCGGGGGACCGGCCAGGTGGCCGGCTTTGTCCCGCGGACCGGCAACGCCAGTCTGTCGTGGCGCCACCGCGGATTCAGCACGCGCCTGCTGTTCAACTACACCGGCGAATACATCACGAGCTATACGGCCGCGAGTGTCGGCCGAAACATTTACCGCCGCGACCGCAAGGTCATTAACCTCGGTTTGGCCTATCAGGTCCGGCCCTGGCTGAATCTGACGTTGGACATCGACAACCTGACCAACGCGCCCCAGTCGCTCTATCGCGGCATCCCGGATCAGATCCAACTGGTCTCGTATCACGGCACTACGATCAGCGCGGGGGTGAACGGGCGGTTCTGAGGCCACGTTGTCGCTCCGCTCCAACGCGGCTACGCGCAGGCCCGGCGCCCGCAGCCGCGCTTAAGCCGTAACGATTCACTTGAATGTAGGGGCGCGCCCCTACACCCACCGTTCAGTTGAACGTCGGCAGAGCGAAATCGATGTCCGATTAAATGGATACGGCTTAGCATGGGATTTATCATCCGTTGCCGCGACTGCAACCAATCGACCAACCACGGCATTTCACCGCGGATTTCGGAGATGGCGCAGATGGTTATAGTGCTACCGCTTTATCCGCGATATCAGCGCTATCCGCGGTCAAGAACCTTGCCTTAGTCCGAAGGCACTTCGGACCGGAGTTCAACCTTCTGGAGGTGGCGACGGAGTGTCGCGCGCGAGATGCCGAGCCGCACCGCGGCTTTCCGCTGATTGCCGTCGACGGTTTCACAGACCCGTCGGATGTGCAGGCGCACACTGTGCGCGAGGGTTTGATTGTCGTCCGGGGCGAATCCATTCCGCGGCGTTGGGGCCACGGCGTCCGGTTCCGCTCCGTACGGCGCCATCATCGCATCCTCGTCGAACTGGACATCGTCCGGCGCAATGCACGCGCCGTCCGCAAACAACAGCATGGTGCGCACCGTGTGATGGAGCTCGCGCAGGTTGCCCGGCCAGGGATGGGCCAGAAGTTTTTCCATCGCATCAGGGTGAATCGACGTGACCGGCTTGCCGCACTCGACCGCCGCCATCTTGATCTCGCCGGCGATAATGGCCGGCAGATCCTCACGGCGATCCCGGAGCGGAGGGATGCGCAAGGTGAGCCCGTTCAGCCGCTGATACAGATCCTCCCGGAATCTTCCCGCGGAGATCAGGCCCCGCAGCGAGCGGTTCGTGGCGGAGATGATCCGCGCGTTCGAGTGGAACGATCGCTCCGAACCCAGCCGTTCGAATTCGCCGCACTCGACCGCGCGCAGGATCTTGGCTTGGGCGAGCGGGCTCATGTCGGCGATTTCGTCCAGGAACAGCGTGCCGGTATTGGCCCGCTCGAACTTGCCCCGGAGGGCCCTTTGCGCGCCGGTGAAGGCGCCGCGCTCGTGCCCGAACAACTGGCTCTCCAGCAGGGTGTCGCTCATGGCGGAGGCGACAAACGAGATGAAGGGACCACGCGCCCGGGCGGAGGAGTTGTGAATGGCCTGGGCCAGGAGGGTCTTGCCCGTGCCGGTCTCGCCGAGGATGAGCACCGGCACACCGGATTTGGCGGCAAACGCCGCCAGCTTGAGGCACCGGGCCATCGCGTCGTTCCGCGTCCCGAGTTCCTCCACCCTGAGTTGCAGCCGCTGTTCTTCGTTCATGAGGAGTTTGTCGGGCGCGCCCTTAGCCCGGTTATTTCATAGCCAGACGAACCAAGGCATGGGTCACAGAGGACACAGAGCTCGGACACAGAGGCAGCAGGAGGCCACAAGGTGTTTGGACGCGCCTGATGCGAATGGGTAGGCATTCCAAATTGGATCGAAGGATTTTCCTCTGTGAACCCTGGTCGCCTTTGGCGCCGCCATAGGCGGGTAAACTCTGTGTCGGAGCTCTGTGCGCTCTGTGACCAAAAGGGTTTTTTCATTCAACCTGTGAAATGTCCGGGTAAGGAGCCCGCCGAGCCAAGCGCCTGGCATCGCCATTGGATTTCCAGATGAAGACATGATGTAATCGTCGCGGTCGGGCGGGCTCCTACCGCATGTTCTCCCGCAACTGGCGGATCGGTTCGAAGATGTGCTCCACCAGAGTCCGGCTGCCCACGAGGATCCGGGCCTCGCCTTTCATCCCGACGCGCAACGGGAGCGCTTCCCCCCCGCCCCGCAGTGTAGTCTGATCCAGCGATGCCACCGCCATGAATTGCGCGGTGTCGCGGGCCGAGACCGCCGCCGGCGTGATCCAATCGAGCCGGCCGGTGACACTCCCGTAACGCTGGTACGGAAAGGCCTCGAAGAAGAACCGGACGGACTGGTGCGCCTGGAGCCGCGCCAGCGCGGACTCATCCAGCCGGAGCCGCGCGTGCGGCTTCTCATCCCGGCGCGCGAGCTGGCCGAGGGATTCGCCCGCGCGAACCAGATTTCCCCCGCTGCGGCGATCCAGGGCGACCACGGTGGCCGCGTACGGCGCGCGGATGAACATCAAGTCGCCTTCGCAATTCTCGAGTTGCTGCTCCAGCGCGGCGTTGCGAATCCGCAGTTTCTCCGACTCGGCCTGTTCGTCGATCCGCTGCCTCACCCGCTCGATCTTCAATTGTTCGAGCTCCAGCGCGACCTGCTGCAGTCCCTTCTGGGCGACGAGGAGATCCTTTTCGGAGGAGGCCAGGTTCAGCCGGTGGCTCATCATCTCGATCTTCGCCAGGCCGCCCTCCGCATCCAGTTTTTCCATACTCGCGAGGAAGTCCTGGTTCGTAGCGAGGTGCTTTTCCCGAAAAGCCACCTCGCGTTGGGTCTGGACAATCTGGGCGCCCTTGATCGCGACCTGGGCGGCCTGAATCTCATCGAGTTTCACGGCCCGCTCTTGCAGCGCCCGCAGGTCCTCCCGGCCGGTACGCTGCTGGGTCTGCCAGTTCCGGATCTCATCGGAGCGGAGGACGAACAGCGTCGTGCCCGCCGCCACCTCCGCTCCCTCCTCCGCCTTCACCGCGGTGAGCACACCCTGAATCGGGGCGAGCAGCGTTTCGGCGCCGGTCGCGGACACCAGCACGAACGGGCAGCGAACCGTCTCGGGGAGTTTGACCAACACCGCCGCCAGGGCCGCCACCGCCGCGATCATGCATAGCAACCAGGCAATCAGCCGGAGAATCCACGAGGGAGGATTTTGGGGCAGAACGGAGGATTCGGTTTCCATGATGCGTCAAAGGCCCAGCTGCTGGCTGGCCAGATAAAAATAAAGTCCGCGCAAGGCCATGAGTTCGTCGTGGGTGCCCTTCTCGGCGACCTGGCCTTTCTCGAGCACCACGATCATATCGGCGTCGCGAATCGTGCTCAGCCGATGGGCGATGACGAGGGAGGTGCGGCCCGCCATGAACCGCCGCATGTTGGTCTGGATGGCCCGCTCCGATTCGGTGTCCAACGCGCTGGTCGCTTCGTCGAAAATCAAAATAGGCGGGTCGCTGTAGATGGCGCGCGCGATCGCGATGCGCTGCTTCTGCCCGCCGGAAAGCGCCAGCCCGCTCTCCCCGACGCGGGATTCGTAACCCAGCGGCAGCCGCGAAATGAAGTCGTGGGCGTTGGCCAGCTGTGCGGCGCGGAGCACGCGGTCGAAGTCGGGCTCCGGGTCGCCGAAGGCAATGTTGCGAACGAGGGTGTCGCCGAACATGTAATTGTCCTGAAGCACCATCCCGATCAGCCGCCGGACATCCCGGTAGTTCAGCGCTTTCAAGTCGAGGCGATCGAAGAGGATCGTACCTTCGGTCGGTTCGAGCAGACCGGAGAGGAGTTTGATTAGCGTGGTCTTTCCCGAGCCGCTGCGGCCGACAATCGCGATGGTCTTGCCCGCGGCGATCTCGAGGTTGACGCCCTTGAGTATGTCGGGCGCCTCCGGGCCGCCGTAGCGGAAGCCAACGTTGCGCAGTTCGATGCGCCCTTCCAATGTCGGGACCGGTTTGAGTTGGGAGCGGTCGCGGCCCTGTTCCGGCTCCTGCTCGAAAATGTCGTTCAGCCGGTTGAGCAGGACGGAGACCATCTGCAATTCGTCCCAGATCCCGAGCGCGCGCAGCACCGCCGCATTGGCCATGGCCAGCAGGGCCATGAACGCGACAAAGCCGCCCACGGTAAGCTGGCCTTGCAGGACCATGTGCGCGGCGACCCAAAGGAACAGCGTGGTCGAGACCAGGCCGATCATGGTCAGCAGGCTCTCATACGACATGCCAATGAAGGTGCTGCGGAAGGTTTTCCGGGCGACGCCGAGGAACTCGCTGAGAATGGCGGTGCGCAGGGCCGGCTCGGCGGCGGCAGCCTTCACGGCTTCCATGCCCTTGATGGCGTCGATTTGGCGGGAGCCGTTGTTAGCGGAGCCCTTCGTCGTTGAAGCGATCCTCGGACCGCCGGGACACTGAAAGCATGCGCCGGAAGAGTGCTGGTCGCTATGGAGTGTTACCCGGCCATCGCGGGCTCCCTTCTTTATCGTTCTCTTAATCTTTCGCTCGAAGGCCCAGACATGGGGAGAAGGAGAAAGATAAAGAGGAAGGAGAAAGATTTCGAGCGGCTGGATTCCCGGCTGTAATCGTTCTCTTTCTCTTAATCTTTCTCTTTCTCCCCCGCCTCCCGGGCCAATTCGAGAGAAAGAGGAACGAGAAAGAGGCGGCCCCCGGGTCGGGCGCATGGGGGTAACTAGGAACACCCGCAGCCGAACTGCGCGGGTCTGCATCCGATGTCGTCCGGCCCGGACGGCAACCCGATGACACACCTGCTCAACACGATTCGTAGCCCTTTTCGAAGAAAACGCCCGCACCCGGCCAAACGCGCGCCGTCCGAACCAACCAGCCGCGGCTGGTTTTGGTTGCAGGTCACCGGGGCGCTGGCGCTGCTCCTGGGCGTGTTTTTCTGGTTCACGTCGGCGAGCATCCTGCAACAGCCGATCCACATGGACTACGGTCCGGCCGATCCGGCTTTCGCCAGCGCCCTGGGTCCGACCGTCGGGGCGGAGTTCACCGCGGGAAATGCCATCACCACGCTGGTGAACGGCGACGCGTTTTTCCCCGCCATGCTCGAGGCGATACGACGGGCGAAGAAAACCGTGACGCTGGAAACGTACATCTGGGCTTCCGGCCGGGTCAGCGACGATTTCATCGCCGCGCTGGGGGAACGCGCGCGCAACGGCGTCAAGGTGCATGTGCTGCTCGACGGCATGGGCACGCTCAAATTCAAGGGCGAGGATCGCGCGCGACTCGAACAATCCGGCGTGCAGGTGATGAAATACGGCCGCGAGCATTGGTACCAGATCAAGCCCAACATCAATCACCGCACCCACCGCAAGCTGCTCATCATCGACGGGCGGATCGGTTTCACCGGTGGCATGTGCATCGACGACAGCTGGCTCGGCGATGCGAAGTCGGAAAAAACGTGGCGCGAAACCCAGCTCAGGGTGGAAGGCCCCGTCGTGCGGCAGATGCAGGCGGTCTTCGCCACGAACTGGATGCAAACCACCGGCACGCTCCTGCTCGGCGAGGACTATTATCCGGTGCCGGAGCGCGCGGCGGCGAGCCTCGCCCAGTGTTTCATGAGCGGGCCTTCGGAGCGTCCCGAAGCCGTGCGCGTCGCCCACGTCCTCGCCATTGCCGCCGCGCGCAAGACGATCGACATCGCCAATGCCTATTTCGTCCCGGACAACCTCGCGATCGAGATGCTGCTCGACGCGCGCTCGCGCGGCGTGCGCGTGCGTGTCATTGTCCCGGCGATCAACGACTCGAAAATCGGACGCGCCGCCTCGCGCTCGCGCTGGGGAAAGCTGATGGCCGCCGGCGTGGAATTCCACCAATACCAGCCGGCGATGTTTCACGTGAAGTCGATGGTCGTCGACGGCATGCTCGTCACGGTCGGCTCCGCGAATTTCGACAACCGCTCCTTCGCGATCAACGACGAGGTCACGCTCAACGTTCTCGATCGCGCCGTGGGCGCGGAGAACCTGCGCATCTTCGAGGCCGACCTGAAGATGTCGGTCCCGCTCACGCGCGAGGAATTCGAAGGCCGGCCCCTGTATAACCGAATATTCGATCACATTTGCGGCGTGCTGCGGTCCCAGCTCTAAGGCAAAACCGCCGCTGCGGTTTTGCATATTCGATCCGTGCATTCTGCTGGCCAGCAGAACGACGATTTTGAGCGGCCAATCCTTGGATCACAGAACGCCCAGCCCGGACATTTCACAGGCTGAATGAAAAAACCCTTTTGGTCACAGAGCGCACAGAGCTCCGACACAGAGTTTACCCGCCTATGGCGGCGCCGAAGGCGACCAGGGTTCACAGAGGAAAACCCTTCGATCCAATTTGGAATGCCTGCCCATTCGCATCAGGCGCGTCCAAACA
>JAUSID010000293.1 GCA_030648295.1 Opitutaceae bacterium
AAGGGACAACCTCCCGTGGGCGAAAGCATGAACCGACCTTGGTCCGAAAGCCGGATGCGGGAAATCCGCACGTCCGGTTTGATGAGCGGGGAGTGGAAACGGAGCGGCTACGCCGCTACCGCGCCACTCCTCGACTCTACCGTTTTTCGTGGCGGCCAAGCCACGACGCGCGCGACCCTCTGGCTCGCATTCGCGTCCGTGCAGATATCCGGGCTAACGCCAAAACCGCCCGGCGGTTTTGGTTCAGCCCGCGTGATCTTTTTGGTTCCGGTGGTTGAAGACATGGACAAACAGGACAAAGCCTGAAGCGGAATAAAGAATATGAAAAACGCGGGCTAGGGGAGCCGGAAAAGAAAATATCCGATGGGCGCGACGAGGATGATGCTGTCGCTCAAGTCGAACATCCCTCCAATGCCCGGGATGGTCGCGCCGGAGTCCTTCATGTTTGCCCGCCGTTTCAGCACCGATTCCACCAAATCCGCGACGATCCCCGTGATCGCGATGGGAATGGCCATGAATGCGGCCGCCAGCGGCGTCATGTGCGCCGGAAACTGATCGCGCGCCAGCCACGCGATCAGCGCACCAACGCCCATCGAGAACACGATGCCGCCCGCCGCACCCTCCCAGGTTTTTTTCGGGCTGATTTGCGGCGCCATCTTATGGCGGCCGATCGCCATGCCCGTGAGCAGCGCGCCCATGTCGCAGAATTTCGTCGTCGCGACCAGCCAGAGGCAGAGGAGCAGCCGCGCGTCCGCCGTAATCGTGTCCCGCGGCAGCGGCGTGATGATTGCGACGAGGTATTGCAGCATGACCGCGACGTAAACGATCCCGAAGAGCGTCGACGCGAGCGACTCGACGCGCGTCTCCGGCGTGCGTTCGCCGAGCAGCCGATAGGCAAAGACGATCACGGCGAACGGGAGCAGCAGATCCAGCGGTCCATCGAAACGCGCGTCCAGCCAGGGCGAGAGCGTGATCAGTCCGCCGAGAAACATGCCGAACTTGTCGAACGGATCGTAACCGGCGCCGTGCATCAGCTGGTAGAATTCGCGCAGCGTCAGGACAGAAATCAACGTGACGAGGACAAGCGCGCCCGTCGTGCGGAAGAACCACAATGACGCGCCGACCAGCGCCCAGAGGAGAATCGTGCTGGCGATGCGTTGGCGCACAGGGGCGGTGATTACCGGAGCAACAATGACATCGCGCCAGGGCGGCGGTGCGCCGACCGGAGCTACTTTGACGCCGGCGCAGGCTTCAGTTGTTCGCTGGTCTGCCCAAACCGCCGTTCGCGCCGGTTGTAGTCTGCAATCGCGGCGGCGAGATCGGCCTTCGTGAAGTCGGGCCAGAGAACCGGCGTGAAGATGAATTCGGCGTAGGCGGCCTGGAGCAGGAGGAAATTGCTGATCCGCATCTCACCCGACGTGCGAATCACGAGGTCCGGTTCCGGCATGTCCGCCGTATAAAGATAGCGGCTGAACGTGGCCCACGAGCTGTCGTTCAGCTTTTCCTTGCCCGCGGCGACGGCGGCGGCGTACGCCCGGGCCGCATCCACCATTTCGGTACGCGAGCCGTAATTCAGCGCCAGCACCAGGGTGTAGTCGGTGAAACACTTCGTCTCCTCCGTCGTCCGCCGGAGCTGCTTCTGCACGCCTTCGGGCAGCTCGTCGGTCCGGCCGACGGTGCGAAACCGCACGCGATCGCGCACGAAGGTGTCGAGTTCCTTCTTCAGGTAAAATTCGAGCAGGCCCATCAGCGCCCCGACCTCGTCCTGCGGCCGTTTCCAATTTTCATTGGAAAAAGCGTAAAGAGTGAGCATCCGCACGCCGAGATCGCGCGCCGCAAACGTCACGGTGCGCACGGTCTCCACGCCGCGCCGGTGGCCTTCGATCCGCGGCAACCCGCGCTGCTTCGCCCAGCGCCCGTTGCCATCCATGATGATTGCGACGTGCTGCGGGATGTTGGCGGCCGGGGAGGACATTCGTTGAAGGCCGAAAGTAGGGCGGCTGCGCGGGCAATGACAAGCCGCGTTCGCGAAACGGTTGCAAACCGAGCCATCGCGGCGACGACTCGAAAACTGGTCTCGGCCCCATGCGCCCCGGATTTCAGGCTGGGTGCAAATGGGTTCGGCGGGCGCCGGCCCGGTGGGGCGTGTGCACGAGGGCATTGCTCGGAACGGCGCGGCCATTTGACCCAGTGGCACGCGCCGGCATCTTCTCCCGATGAGTATACCGCTGAAGGCGCAGAAAATCGCAGCGGCCCGCACTTCCATCCCTGGTTGGAACTTCGAGGGCGACGCGCTGGTGAAGACGTTGAAATTCGGTTCTTTTCGCGAAGCGCTCAGCTTCATGGTGCGGGTCGGATTTGAAGCCGAGGAGCTGAACCACCATCCGGAATGGACCAACGTTTACAACAAGGTCGTCATCCGGCTGAACACCCATGATGCGGGCAACAAAGTCACCGCGAAGGACGTCGAGCTCGCCCGCCGGATCGAAAAAATCTCTTGGGTGAAGTAGTTGACGGCGGTTCGACCTGGGAGCGCGGGCGTCCCGCCCGCAATGGCATCACGCGATTGGCACCCAGAAGAGGAACCGCGAATAGACGCGAATGAACGCGAATTTCAGCAGTAGGATCGAGCCTTTGCTTCGCGTCCATTCGCGTTCATTCGCGGTTAAACGGAATTGGTCCGACCGCTTCGCGTTGAACCGATTCGCGAACGTCGATTGCAACCACTGCATCCCCGCCGCCAGGTTACCGAGCGGTGTCTCGAGCGCCAGATGGTGGCCTATGCTGGTACACGCGCTCCTGCGCTATGCGATCGGCTTTTCGGAACCGCGCGCGATCCGGACCGTGCCGGGCGAATCAACCGGTCCCTTTTCAATGGCACGTCGATGCACCCAGCCGCGTCAAAGCCACTTGATTGTCCTTGAATTCACCTTGACCGAGGCAGTAACTGCCCGAGCCCCAACCCCGCGCACCGCGGCATCCCGCCCGCGCACCGCGTCGCCGCTCAACATGAAAACCGCTGATGCGGTTTTGCTCATCTTCGTGATGCCTTGGCCCAGCCGGAATGCTGGCCCGGTCGTGTTGTGAGGTTCACCGGGCGGCCCGTCGGTGAAGCACCCTGCCAGCAGCGCTCGAAATACGGCGCCGCTTCCATCTCTTCCGTCCAACCTCCGTGAATACAAACGCAAACGCGATCGGCACCGTGTATTTCGGCGCGGTCGCTCTTGCCTCCTCGCTCCTTGCCGCGCTTCCCGCTGCCGACGTGGCGGCGATTCGCGCGGTGCACGAAAAGAAAACCATGAAAACGTCCGT
>JAUSID010000008.1 GCA_030648295.1 Opitutaceae bacterium
GGGCGAGTCGCCGTAGCGATTCATGATCCGATCGCTCAACGAGCCGTGGTTCGTGCCAATCCGCATGGCGCGTCCCAGCGCACGGCAGCGTTTCACCAGCGGGGAGAACGCATCGTGCAGCCGCTGCAGCTCCGCATCGTAATCGGCATCGGAGTACTCGCGCACCGCGAATTTTTTCTTGTCCGCGTAATTGCCCGGATTCACGCGGATTTTTTCCACGTGCTCGACCGCTTCCATCGCGGCACTCGGCAGGAAATGGATGTCCGCCACGAGCGGAATGGCGCCGAATCCGGCCGCCGTGAACTGGGTCCGAATCTCGCGCAGGCAACGCGCGGCAGCGACATTCGGCGCCGTGATGCGAACGATCTCGCAGCCGACCTCCGCCAGCGCGATCGACTGCCTGACCGTCGCAGCCACGTCCTGCGTGTCGCTGGTCGTCATCGACTGCACGCGAATCGGGTTGTCGGCCCCCACGCCGACGGCACCGATCTTCACCTCGAGGGTGCGGCGACGAACGGTATGAAAACGTGAGGCGCAGTAGGACATCAGCTGACGGGAGTGACGAGTGACAAGTGACGAGTGACGAATTCAGGTGGGCGACGACGAAGGTCCAAACTGAATCGGAAAGCCCGGGTTTGGCGAGTCGCGAGCGGCCGGCGCGTCGAATCCTTGGCCTTAGCAGCGGATGACGCGGTTCTGCGCGAAGGCGACGGCATCGCGGCTCCGGTGTGGCATGGGCGTCCCGCCCATGTTCAAGAGGGACGCGCAAGCTTCATCACGGGCAAGCTTGCCCGCCTCCGGCGGCGCCGAAGGCGACCAGGGATGCCCGTGCCACATACAAGCCATGCGGGCGAGACGCCCGCGCTTATGGCACAATCCGCAATCCGAAATCCGAAATTGGCCGGGACGCCCGCGCTCCCAGGCAATCCGCAATCCCAAACCAGACCGACGCCCGCGCTCCCAGGGCGTTTACTTCTTCGGCGCCGCGGCGGCATTTTCCGCCTGGTCGGCCTTCACGTCGCGGACGATTCGACGAACGTCGAAGACACTCACGTAAAGCACCATCGAAAACAGCAGCACGATGAACACGCTCTGCGCCGTCATGATGAAGTTCACCGGCAGCGGACGTCCCCGCAGCCGCCCAATCGTCGCAAACAGCATTTGCCCGCCATCGAGCACGGGAATCGGCAACAAGTTGAAAATCGCCAGGTTTATATTCACGAGGATCGTGAACCACAGCGCAAAGGGCAGCCCCGCCTTCGAAACGTCGACAAAACTGCTGATGATTCCGATGGGACCGCTGAGATGTGACAGCCCGATGTCCGACCGCGGGTTCACCAGCGCGCCGAGCGTGCGGAATGTCTTCACCACACAATCGCCCACCTGTTCGAACGGCGTTGGATGCGCGTAAATCACGCCGGATTTCAGCGCGATGCCGACGTCGGCATCGTCCTTGGCGTCCTTCGCGCGGCGGAGCGTGATCGTGACCGGCTGACCGGCGCGGACGATCGAGATCGGCAGCGGCTGTCCCGGGTTGGTGCGGAGTCCTTCGACCAGTTGGTTGATGGTCAGGATCGGTTTGTCGGCGATCGCGACGAACCGGTCTTCCGGCTGCAATCCCGACTTCTCCGCGACCGATCCCGGCACCACTCGCCCCACAATCAGCTTTGCCACGGTACTGAAACCGACCATGCGAACCTTTTCGCTGCCGCTTAGCACGGGCCGGATGGGCAGGTCGATGACCTCGTCACCGCGGCGAATCTTGAAAATCGTTTCGCGCTCGCCCTGTTTCGTCCAGCCACTGCTCAACGCGAGGTGTTCGACAATGTCGTGGAAGGTCGCGACCGGTTCGCCGTCAACGGCCACAATGACGTCGCCGCTTTTCAGGCCGGCCTGCACCGCCGGACTGACGACCTCGCGTCCATCGGCGGTTCGGATTGTCGGCAGTATTTCGGCGACCGTCGTGGAATTCAGCGGGCTGGAGACCGGCTGGCCGATGACCCACACGATGCAGGCGAGCGCGAACGCGAAGAGCACGTTGAAGAGCGCGCCGGCCACAAACACGATCATCTTGGTCGCGTAGCCCACGGGTGGCAGCTTCGTCACATCGGTTTCGGTTTCGCCCTCGAGCGCCCCGAGGTCGGCGAGTTGCGGCAACAACACGTATCCACCGAGTGGAAACCACGAGATGCGATACTCAACGCCATCACGGCCGCGCCGGGACCAAATGGCCGGACCGAAACCGATCGAGAATCGCTCGACATGCGCACCGCGCCGGCGCGCCGCCAAAAAATGGCCCAACTCGTGTACGAAGATCGACCCGCCGAACAACACGATCACGAGAAAGATGGCCCAGATATTGGATAACAAGGTCTGCAGCAGGTCGGAAGGCACGGAGATGGTTGGTGTTTAGGGAGCGAAGCGGGGAATGGCTGCCGCGGTCATTCGGCGGGCCTCTGCGTCCACCGCGAGGACAGCCGCCAAATCGGTCGGTTCAAAGTTTTTGATCGTGGCGAGAGTTTGCTCAACCACGCGGGGAATCGCAAGAAACGGGATTGTGGCGTCGAGGAAAGCGGCGACCGCCAGTTCGTTGGCCGCGTTGTAGATGGCCGGGGCGACGCCGCCCGCCGCCATGGTTTCGCGGGCGAGCCGCAACATCGGGAACCGGGCCTCGTCCACCGGCCGGAACTCAAGCCCGACCAGCCGGGTGAAATCGATCGGAGAATCCACCCCCGGCGCGCGTTCCGGATGCAGCAGCGCGTGCTGGATGGGAAACGTCATCGAGGGCGGGGAGAGCTGCGCGAGCATCGCCCCGTCGTTGAATTCGACCAGGCAGTGAACGATGCTTTGCGGGTGCAACACCGTGGTGCACTGCGCCGGCTTCAAGCCGAAGAGCCACTGCGCCTCGATCAGCTCCAGGCCCTTGTTGGCCAGCGTCGCGGAGTCGACCGTGATCTTGGGGCCCATCGACCAGTTCGGATGTTTCACGGCGTCCGCCGGCGTGACGTGCGCGAGCTTCTCGGCCGGCCAGTCGCGAAACGCCCCGCCGCTCGCCGTCAGCACGATCCGCCGCACTCCGGCGTTGGGATGGCCCTCGAGGCACTGGAAAACGGCGTTGTGCTCGCTGTCCACGGGCAGGAGTTTGACGCGATGCTTGCGCGCCGCGGCCATCACGAACTTGCCGGCGAGAACGAGGATTTCCTTCGACGCCAGCGCAAGGTCCTTGCCGGCGGCGAGCGCGGCGAGCGCCGGCTCGAGCCCGGTGGTGCCGACAACCGCGACCAGCACGATGTCCGCGTCCGGCAGGCGGGCGAGCTCGATGAGCCCCTGGATGCCGCCGAGCAGTCGCGTGCCGGCGGGAAAATCACCGGCATTCCGCCGCGCCGCGGCGAAGGCGGAATCCTCGAACACGCCGACGTGCCGGACGTTGAATTGCTGCGCAATCGCGGCGAGTTTCGGCCAGTTGTTTCGGGCCGCGACCGCGACGAGTTCGAGTTTGTCGGGGTGCGCGGTTATCACGCGCAGCGTGTTTTCGCCGATGGACCCGGTGGCGCCAAGCAGGACGACGCGTTTCCGATGGACCGTGCTACTGGTGCCGGTTGATGCCATCTTGTAGCCCGGATATCTCAGTGCGCCGTGAAAAGCCATGGGACTTCAGTGGGGAAGTCAGAGCAAACCCACCCGGGAAAGGTCGCTCCGCCCGGAACCGCCTGGAGGGATGGTGGAGGCAACGAAGCCGTTCAAGCACTCCAGGAAAAGGCCCCGTCAGGGGGTCAGGGAGCGCGCAGGCCATAATATGAATGAACATCGAGCAAGCTTCGAAAAGGGCAATGCGGACGCCGACCCCGTTGAAATTGGGGGAAGGCTGGCATCCTCCGGGAAGAACACCCTGGGTCCGGGGAACAAGGACGTGATGAGCGGCAAGAGCACCGGAGGAGTCCGCCGGAGTAGTGGTGATGGCATGCGAGCAGAGGAGACCCAGAGGAACACGGGAAGTCCGCCCGGTGGGGCCAGTCGGCCTCAACCGCAGCTCCGCGAGGAGCAGACCGGGCCGCGGCGGATGACGGAGAGGCTCGTAGTAGTGAGGAAGCGGGTAATGACCGCGGAGCGAAGGAGCCTCAGTTCCAAGGCAACGTGAGCCGCAGCGAAAGAGCGGAGATTGGCGTAAGCCTAGCACCTCCAGAAAAGCTCTGGGAGCTGCAAGCAGCGTTGCATGCCAAAGCGAAGGGGAATCCGGCCTACCGGTTCTACGCGCTGTATGACAAAATCCATCGCAAGGACGTGCTGGCGGAGGCGTGGCGGCGATGCCGCGCCAACGGCGGTGCGCCCGGCGTGGATGGCGTCACCTTCGAGCAAATCGAACAGCGCGGAGTGGCCGCATGGCTGGAAGAACGGGCGCAAACGTTGCGGACGAAGACCTACTGTCCGCTGGCGGTTCGCCGGGTGTATATACCAAAGCCCAACGGGAAGCAGAGACCCTTGGGCATACCGACCATCCAGGATAGAGTTATACAGATGGCGGCGGTTCTGATTCTGGAACCGATCTTCGAAGCTGATTTGCAACCGGAGCAGTATGCCTATCGGGCGCAACGCAGCGCGTTGGACGCGGTGCGTGAAGTGCATCGAGGGCTCAATCAGGGACTGCGCGAAGTCGTTGACGCCGATCTAAGCGGCTACTTCGACACGATTCCGCACCCTGAGTTGGTCAAGTGTCTGGCCCGCCGCATCAGCGATGGCGCGATGTTGGCGTTGCTCAAACAATGGTTGCAGATGCCGGTGGAGGAAAGCGACGGGCGAGGCGGCAAACGCCGGAGCAATCCGGCGCGTCGTCAGCAACGCGGCACTCCGCAAGGGGCGCCCATCTCGCCGTTGCTTTCAAACCTCTACATGCGACGGTTTGTGCTGGGGTGGAAAATCCTCGGCCACGCCGAACGGCTGCAAGCGCGCATCGTCAACTATGCCGATGACTTCGTCATCCTCTGTCGCGACACTGGCCAGCAGGCCAGCGAGACGATGCGAGAGATGATGCAAGTGCTGAAACTGACGGTGAACGAGGAGAAGACCCGGCTGTGCCGGGTGCCGCAGGAGCGCTTCGAGTTCCTTGGGTATAGCTTCGAAAGATGCTACGCCGCCGGCACCGGACGCGCCTATATGGGCACCAGGCCCAGTCGGAAGAAGATAGCAGGGCTCACCCAGAGAATCAGTCAGTTGACGGAACGTCGCCGTTTGAACGACGAAGCCACCGAGGTGGTCGGCGAGCTCAACGCTCTGCTGCGCGGATGGGGCCAATACTTCTGTCTTGGTTCCGTCAGCAAAGCGTATCGGGCGGTGGACGCGCATGTCCGCCATCGGTTGCGCCAGTGGTTGTGTCGTAAACACAAAGTGCGCGGAGCAGGAACCGGACAGTATCCGGACGAGTATCTCTACGAGACGCTTGGCTTGGTCCGGCTCACCAAAACGACCGCCAACCTCCCGTGGGCGAAAGCATGAATCGACCTTGGTCCGAAAGCCGGATGCGGGAAATCCGCACGTCCGGTTTGATGAGCGGGGAGTGGAAACGGAGCGGCTACGCCGCTACCGCGCCACTCCTCGACTCTACCACTCGTCCTGTAAATCGAGCCCCACTCCGATCGAAGATCATTCCTGCATTCGTTGGCGCGTTTGGTGTCCGGGCTAAGGTCAAAACCGCGCAGCGGTTTTGTTTTAGCCCGCATTTCACTGGGCGAGCGACAAGCCGGAGAGTTGTTCGTGAACCGATGGACATGAAATGCAGATTGAGTGTGAAAAATGCGGGCTAGGTGCTGGTTTTGTGGAATCGCGCGACGGCGAAGCTCATCACGACGAGCCCGAGCGCGAGGAGCGCGGCGAGTTGCGGCCAGAGGATATCGAGGCCGACGCCCTTCAGGAAGACCCCGCGGATGATCACGAGGAAGTAGCGCAGCGGGTTGAGCAGCGTGAGCCACTGCACCGCCTCGGGCATGTTTGCGATTGGATAGATGAAACCCGAGAGCAGCATCGCCGGAAAAAAGAAAAAGAACGTCGTCATCATCGCCTGCTGCTGCGTGCCGCTGACGGTCGAGATGAATAGTCCGATTCCGAGCGTGGTGAGGAGAAAACATCCCGTGCCGAGCAGGAGCAGCGCGAAGCTGCCGCGGATCGGGATTTCAAACCAGAACACGCCGACGATCGTGACGAGCGCCACGTCGACGAATCCGATCACGATGAACGGGGCGAATTTCCCGAGCACGAATTCGAGCGGGCGGATGGGCGTCACCATGATTTGCTCAATCGTGCCGGCCTCCTTTTCCCGCACGATCGCCATGCCGGTGAGCATGAGGCTGATGAGCATCACGAGCACGGCCATCACGCCGGGGACGAAATAATTCCGGCTCTCCAGGTTTTCGTTGAACCACGCGCGGGGCCGGAGATCGACGCGCGCGGTGGGCACGCTGCGGCCGGCGCGCCGCAACGCGGTCTCGAGCATGAGCTGCGTGTTGTAGGTGGCGGCAATGACCGAGCTGTAATTGAGCACGAGGCGCGCGGTGTTGGAGTCGGAGCCATCCACGATGAGCTGCACCGGGGAGGGCCGCTGCGTGCGCTGGTGCGCCTCGAACCCCGCGTTGATTTGCAGCACGGCGGCGGCGCGGGTTCCGTCGATCGCGGCGCGGGCCTCGTTCTCGTCGTTGGTGTAGGCGACGGCGTCGAAATAATCCGAGCCGGTGAAGCGCGCGACCAGTTCGCGGCTCGCGGGGGTGTTGTCGCGATCGACCACCACCAGCCGCACGTGGCGCACGTCCATCGTCACCGCGTATCCGAATATCAGCGTCTGAATCACCGGAACGCCAAAAATCACCATCCGCATCCGCGGATCGCGGAAGACGGAGCGGAACTCCTTGCGGAGCATGGCGAGGATGCGTTCCCACATGACGGTGAAGCGGTGAGGCGGTTAATCGGTGAGGCAGTGAAACGGTGAGGCGGTGAAACGGTGATGCAGGCCGGTACGCTCCCGTGATCGCTTGAAGATCATGTGACTCAAAGGGACTTTTTGAACTTCACGATCGCCAGGCCGGTCACGAGCACCGCGAACGCGACCAGCAACAACGCGTCGAGCCACAGTGTCTCGAGTCCCACCCCCCGCAAGTAGATGCCCTTGACCAGTGCCACGAAGTAGCGCGCCGGCACGATGTGCGTGATCACCTGCACGGGCAGCGGCATGTTCGCGATCGCGAACATGAACCCGGAGAGCAGGAACGCGGGCAGGAACGTCGACACCATCGCGAGCTGGCTCGCGAGCAACTGCTGCCGCGCCAGCGTGCTGATCAGAATTCCCTGCGCCAGCGTGCCCACGATGAAGATCGCCGACATCGCAAACAGGAGCGGCACGCTTCCGCGCAAAGGCACGGCGAACAGGAACACGGCGAGCAGCACCGCGATCAGGACGTCGATCATGCCGATGACGAAATACGGCAGGAGCTTGCCGAGGATCAGCTCCGCGCCGGTGACCGGAGTGGAGATCAGCTGCTCCATCGTGCCGCGCTCCCACTCGCGCGCGATCGTGAGCGACGTGAGCAAGGCCGCGATCAATCCCATGATCACGGCAATGAGCCCGGGGATGATGAAGTTCTTCGACTCGAGATCGGCATTGAACCAGACGCGCGGGCGGAGATCCAGCGAGGGCGACGAACTCACGCCGACCCTCCGCTGGATCTGCTCGACGGCAAGACGCTGGTTGAAGCCGGCGGTGATGGCCTGCGCATAACCCAGGACGATCGCGGCCGTGTTCGAATCGGAGCCATCGATGATCGCCTGCACGCTGGCCGCGCGTCCGGCGCCCATTTCCAGGGCGAAGTCAGACGGGATGACGAGGGCGAGGACGGCCGAGCGCGTATCGATGGCGCGATCGAGCTCGCCGTAATTGGCGACCATGCCGCGAAAATCGAAATAGCGCGACGCGGTGAACTGCGCGAGGTAGTCGCGACTCGCCGGCGTGCGCGACTGATCCCACGCCACGACCGGCACGCGATCGACGTCGAGGGTCAGGGCGAAACCGAAGAGCAGGATCATCACCAGCGGAATGCCGATCGCGAGACCGAGGCTGCGCGGATCGCGCAACACATGCAGGGTTTCCTTGCGCGCAACCGCGCGAATTCGGCGGAGGTTCACGGCTGGATGTGGGCTGGAGGGTTGCCGCTCGGCCGCAGGCCGTAGTCACGAATGTGACAGTCGGTGGGGAAGCGCCCTCGATGCCCTTTTCTGTCATTCTGAGCGCCAGCGAAGAATCCAGGAGGATGCACGCAAGCGGCCGCCCCACTGGATTCTTCGCTTCGCTCAGAATGACAACCTGCGTTTTCACACCGTCTCGTGCGCTCGTGGGTGCGAATCGGCCCGGAGGCGAGTGCCGGACTTACCCTCGGCAATGTTCTCATCGCTGCACCTCCGCCTGCGGCGCCTGGGCGTTCTGCTGGTCACCAGAACGCGCCTCAATCAGCGATACGAATACGTCCTCCAGCGTCGGCGTGATCCGCTCGATCCGGGTGCACGCCAGCCGCGCGTCGGCGAGCGCCGCCCGAATCGCCTGCTCGGCGGCGGCGTGATCGCTCGTGACGGCGTGCAGGCCGCGGCCGAACAGCGCGACCTCCTTGACCGACGGGAGCTGCTCGATCCGCGTCATGGCGTCCGGCGGTTGCGCGCAATCGATTTCGAGCACCGCGTCGGACATATGCCTGGTTTTCAGTTCGCGCGGCGTGCCCAGCGCAATCAGCTCGCCGCGATAGACAATGCCGAGCCGGTCGCAGTATTCCGATTCCTCCATGTAGTGGGTGGTCACGAACACGGTGACACCCTGGCCCGACATCTCGTAGATCAGCTCCCAGAACTGGCGGCGGCTGTTCGGATCGACGCCGGAGGTCGGTTCGTCGAGAAAAAGAATCGGCGGCTCGTGCAACACGGCGCACCCGAGCGCCAGCCGCTGTTTCCAGCCGCCGGAAAGTTCAGCGGTTCGCGCGCGGCGATGGTCTCGCAGTCCCGCCATTTGGAGCACCCATTCCTTGCGCGCACTTTTGCGTTCGCGCGGGATCCGGTAGATGCCGCTGAAGAAATCGATGTTCTCCTCCACCGTCAGTTCGTCATAGAGCGAGAACTTCTGGCTCATGTAACCGATCCGGGTCTTGATCCGCTCGGTCTCGCGCACGATGTCGAACCCGGCGACGCGGCCGGAGCCGCTCGAGGGCGTGAGCAATCCGCACAGCATCCGGATGGTGGTGGATTTTCCCGCCCCATTCGGGCCGAGCAGTCCGAATATTTCCCCGCGGCGCACGGAAAACGAAACGCCCGCCACGGCGGTGAAGCCGCCGAAACGCTTTTCGAGGTTTTGAACCTCGACGGCGTTTTCGGAGTTGGCGGGCGGTGCAGCGGGCATGTTCGTCGCGATCAATCCTGGCCCATCATGCACCTGTCGCGGAACGCGCGAGCGTTTCGCGGGGCGCGATTCCGAAAACCGAAACGCTCACGCGTTCCGCTACGCCGGCTGGCGTCATGACGTCCGCATCGATGCGCATGATTGGATCCTTCACTCGGTGAGTTCCGGACGAGCTCATCGGGGGGCCCGGGTTTGGCCCGGATGCTGCGCCACGACCGAGACGAACACGTCCTCGAGCGACGGCTCGATCGGGCGGAGCGACACGACGTCGAAGCCGGCGGCGCCGATGAGCTCGCGAACGTGTTTGCCGACACCCTCGGGATCGCGGGTCGCGACATGCACGCGATCGCCAAAAAGGCCGACCGTGACGTCGTGGAGTTTCTCCCGCAGAAGTGCGGCGACCCGGCGCGGCGTGCTGGTGCGGATTTCGAGCAGGGCGCCCGGCATGAGTCGCTTCACCTCGTCCGGCGTGCCGACGGCGAGCAGTTGTCCCTGGTGCAGCAGCGCGAGCCGGTTGCAACGCTCCGCCTCATCGAGGTAGGCGGTCGACACAAACAGCGTCACACCCTCGCGCACGAGCTGGTAAAGGATTCGCCAGAAATCGCGGCGCGACACGGGATCGACCCCGTTGGTGGGTTCGTCGAGAAACAACACCCGCGGCGTGTGGATGAGCGCGCAGGCCAGCCCGAGTTTTTGCTTCATCCCGCCGGAGAGATTCCCGGCCTGCCGGTGCTTGAAGGGCGTGAGATTGCTGAACGCGAGCAGCTGACCGGTTTTCGCGGCGCGATCGCGCGACGCGACGCCATAAATGTCGGCGTAGAAGTCGATGTTCTCGATGACGGTGAGATCTGGATACAGCCCGAACCGCTGGCTCATGTAGCCGATGTCGGTCTTGAGCTGTTCGCTGTCGCGCACGACATCGTGTCCCGCGACCGTCGCCGTACCGGCGGTCGGCGGCAGGATGCCCGTGAGCATCCGCATGGTCGTCGTCTTGCCGGCCCCGTCGGGACCGACGAGTCCAAAGATTTCACCCTCGGCGACCTCGAGTTCGAGCGCATCCACGGCGACGACTTCGCCGAAAGTGCGGCGCAGACCGGAGGCGTGGATGGCGGACATGGGTGGGAAAGGGGAAAGTGAAAGTGAGAGTGAAAGTGAGAGGGGTGCGGAGGGAGTGAGGGATAGAGGGAGTGAGGGAACGGAAGTGAGTGAAGGTGGACTGGCGGAGTGAAGGTGAAGGTGAGGGTGAAGGTGGCGGCGCGGGGACGTTGTTCGGGGTTCGTTAACGTCGATTGATCAGAGCGAGGCGCTTTCGGTTTTTTCCACTCTCACCTTCACCTTCACCTTCACTTTCACTCTCACTTTTACTTTCACTTCCGAATGATCACATCGGCCGGCATGCCGGGCTTGAGGGCGTCGTCGGGATTCGCCACGTCGACTTTCACGCGGAAGACGAGCTTCACGCGTTCCCTGGCGGTTTGTACCGTTTTCGGCGTGAACTCCGCCTCGGAGGCAATGAATCCAACGGTCCCCTCGTATTCGTGATTTGGCGACGTGTCCGTGCGCACCGCGACCTTCTGCCCATGGCGAATCCGGCCGAGATCGGCCTGGTCGATGTAGACCCGCACCCAGGCGCGGGCGGTTTCGGCCACGCTGACCACGGGAGTTCCCGCGGCGACGAACTCGCCCGGTTCGATATGGTGCGCGAGCACGACGCCGGCCAGCGGTGAAGCCAGCCGCGTATTCTCGAGCCGTGTGGTGGCGAGCGCGACCGTCGCGGTCGCCTGCTGCCGGCGCGCCTCCGCTTGTTGAATCGTTTCCTGGCGCGGTCCCTCCTTGATCAGCTTGACGCGCTCGGCGCTCTCGCCGGCGCGGGCCTCGGCCATCTTCAGCTGCGCCTGCGCCGCCTCGAATTCGCGGCCGGAGACGGCGTTCTTGTCGAGCAGCTCCTTTTGCCGCGTGAACTCGAGCCGGGCGCGTTCACGTTCCGCTTCCGTACTGCGAAGCCCGGCTTCCGCGGCGGCGATTTCCTGCGGGCGCGAACCGGCCCGGAGTTCGGCCAGCAGCGCCTCGGCCGCGGCGAGCTCGGCCCGCCGCAACGCCACCTCATGCACCTGTTCCGCATCGTCGAGCCGCGCGACGGGCTGGCCGGCGGTGATGCGATCGCCCTCCGCGACGGTTCGCTCGATCACGCGGCCCGGCATCTTGAACGAAAGCTGCGCCTCCGTGACCTCCACGTTGCCGGAGAGGACGAGATCGCCGGAGCCGGTCGCGTCGCCTCGCCGGCAGCCGGCGGCGAGCAGGGTCAGGCCAGCGGCGAAAACCGCGGTCGCGCGCAGCACGCGATCAAGATGCGATGTGCTTTTCATGGTCTTTGCGTCCCGCGGGCGTGAGCAGTCCGCTGAGGAACAGGTGAAGGGCTTTTTCGAGGGTCTGGCTGAGCGTGAGATGAGTGCGATCCAGCGTTGCCGGCTGGACGAGACCGCGGATGGCGTGCAGCCAAAACTCGGTGGCAAACGCGGGGTCGATGTCGGGACGGACCATGCCTTCGGCGATGCCGTTGCGAATCAGCCGTCCGAAGATGACCGGGATGATTTTGAGCCGCAGGTCTTCGATCTTGCGGTAAATGTGCGGAGCGAAGCGCTGCAAGTCGCGCAGCATTGTCGGGCTGGCCTTGGCCAGGGTGCCTCCGGCCGCGGCCACGATACCATGCACTTTTTGGGCGAAAGTGAGCTTGGGATCATTCACCACCGCATCGAGTCGCGAGCGCAGGGTCCGGCCGATCACGTCGATAATCCGCTCAATAATCGCATCCTTGCCGGCGAAGTGAACGTAGAGCGTTTTCTTGCTCATCCCGAGCTCGTGCGCGAGTTCGTCCATCGTGAGCGCGGTGTAGCCATAGCTGAAGAGGTGCTGGTGCGCCGCCTCGAGGATGCGGGCGGCGGCCGGCTCTTCGGCGGCGAACAGCGATTCCGTGGTAAGCGTCTCGGACATGGAATTCGTAGGAAACTGAAAGAGTATTTAAAGTTTCCAAAAGGCAAATTGTTTTTTGTGGACCACACCCGCCTCGTCACCTCGGCTGCTTACGCTTGGGAGACCTCTGATTTCGGATTGCGGATTGCGGATGGCGGATTGCCTGGGAGCGCGGGCGTCTCGCCCGCAGAAGCTCAATAGATCGCCGCGGCGAATAATTTCCCGCGGGTATCCCGACCGCGCTTCTGTACCATCATGGGCGGGACGCCCAGGCCACGGCCAATCACGGCCGGGACGCCCCTTTGCTGCAAACGCTGCGGAATTGGTCCAAAGTGGCTGCGGCATCCTGCCGCAGATCGGATCGGAGGCACAGGCAGACGATCGGTTAATCGAAATTTCCAGCGTCGTCACCTCCGCTGCTACGAAAGCCGGACGGAAAATCCGAGCCATCCGCGGCACGCCCGGTTGCAAGCCACAAGGTCCGCAATGCGTCGGACGGAATCCGAATTCGAGTCTGGAAGGAAAGGGCGTGCCACTTGACGGCCTCCGCTGGCGTCCTATTAGTCAGCCCTGGTCATGCTTCCCCGTTCACCCATCGTGCGCCGATCCGCCGTCCTAGCGTGTGCGCTGGCCGGTATGCTCCGCGCCGAGGCACAACTGGCCAGGACGTCGCCATTCCTGCCACCGCAGTCGAGCACCACGGCGCCGACGGCCGGCGCGCCGCTCGAGTTTCGCGGTACGATTCGTACCGCGGACGGCACGCTTTTCCGGGTGCACGATCCGGCACGGAAGGCCGGCGTGTGGGTGAAGTTGAACGAGCGCGAGAACACGCTCGATGTTCTGGTGAAGCAGCACGACCCGAATCAAAACACGCTGACGGTTGAGCATCAGGGCAAGACGCTCACGCTCGCCGTTCGCGAGTCGAAGATCGTTTCTTCGGGCAGCGCAGCCCATCCGATGCCGGCCCCGCCCCAGATGGCGCAGCCGGTGGTTGGGCCGGCGGTGACACAATCCGTGGTCGTGAATCCAACGCCGGCGGATGAACAGCGGCGGCTCGAGGCCGTGGCGGCCGAGGTGGCGCGACGGCGCGCGTTGCGCGAACAGGCGACCCAACAATTGAACCAAGGCGGCGCCCAGGTGCCGCAACCGCAGCCAGCGGTGCAGCAGCGCGGGCAGCCGCAGCAGCAACAGGTGCCGCAGAATTATCCGCCGCGAGCCCCGCAGCCCGCGCAAGGCCGGCCGCAGCGGTAACGTCGGAAGACGCGGAAGACCCAGGGCGGCGCAGCCGCAACTGAAGTCGTACGTGTTTCCGACTGATGCGCCGCGGAGCAGGGAGCAAGGAGCAGGGAGCAGGAACAAACCGCCGGATTGTCGTACGAGAGGAGATTTGCACGCAGACTCGGGGATAGACGTACGGAAGACGGGAAGACACGGAAGACATGTCAGATGCTGCCTTGAGTACCGCGGTGCTTTAGCCCGCGAGCGGCTGCTCCCGGCGCGGGCTGAAGCACCGCGCTACGCTTGCGACCGAAATTCGCACGTATCCGCCGAATCACCCGGCTGATCGATCCGCGCAAACTTGCGGCGTGTGCGACCGCTGCGCGCAGCCGCGAAAAAATATTTCGTGCGCCGGAGGAGGCTCCGGGTAGGTTCGGCCCCCCCATGGCCGACGTCCCATTGCCCACAACCGCCGCCGTGCCCTCGAACTGGGCGCTGGTGCGGCGGCTGTTCGGACTCGCGTGGCGCTACCGCCTGCACTGCCTCCAGGTGCTCACGATTCAGATCGTGCTGCTCACGCTTGGCATCGGCGGGCTGAGTTTCACCGGCGTCGGCATCGATTACATCCGCCACAAGCTCGACGGGACGCCGCTGAGCCGGAACGTGCTGCACCTCGCGCTGCCCGAGGATCGACCCTATTGGGAAGTCCTCGCGACGCTGGCCGGGCTGATTCTCGTCTTCGCGCTCTGCCGTGCGTTCCTGAATTACACCTACGCGGTCTCGGTCAACCGGCTGGTCCAGCAGCGACTCGTCGTCGATTTGCGCGGTGAAGTCTACGACAAGCTCCAGCGGCTGAGCTTCCGGTTTTTCGACGCGAACAACACGAGCTCAATCATCACGCGGGTCACGAGCGATGTGCAGAGCGTCCGGATGTTTGTCGACCAGGTGCTCATTCAGAGCGTGATCATGGCGATCTCGCTCAGCGTTTACCTCGTGTACATGGTGAACCTGAATCCAGGGCTCACCATCGCCTGTCTCGCCACCACGCCGCTCCTCTGGGTGCTTTCGGCGTGGCACACGCGGCGCACCCAGCCGGAATACGCGCACAACCGCACGCTCGTCGAGCGGATGGTCCAGATCTTCGTGGAGAGCATCCAGGGCATCGCAGTCACGAAAGCGTTCGGTCGCGAACCGGAGAACCGCGCGCGATTCGAGGAGGCGAACAACGCGGTGCTCACGCAGCAGCACATCATCTTCTGGCGCGTCAGCCTTTTTTCGCCGGCCGTCGGTTTCCTGACCCGGATCAACATGATGGTGCTGCTCGGTTACGGCGGCTGGCTCGTGATGCAGGGAGAACTTCCGCTCGGCACCGGGCTCGTCGTTTTCGTCGGACTGCTCGAGCAGTTTTCCGGCCAGGTCAACAACGTCGCCACCATCGTCAACTCGGTCCAGCAGTCGCTCATCGGTGCGCGCCGCGTGTTCGAGATCCTGGACGCGCCCATCGAGGTGAAGAGTGCGCCCGACGCGGTGCGCCGCGCCCGGTTCGAGGGCGACGTGAAGTTCGAGCAGGTTTCGTTCGCGTACGACGGCGCGGAGGCGGTGGTGCGCGATGTCGACCTGCACATCCGGCCGGGCGAATGCGTCGCGATCCTCGGCGCCACCGGCGCGGGCAAGAGCGTGCTCATGAGCCTGGTGCCGCGGTTTTTCGATCCCACGGCGGGTCGCGTGATAATCGACGGCATCGATGTGCGGCGGATGAATCTCGACGATCTCCGGCGAAACATCGGGCTCGTGTTCCAGGAAAGTTTTTTGTTCTCGAACACCGTCGCGGCGAATATCGCGTTTGGTCATCCGAACGCGACGCCGGCGCAGATCGAGAAGGCGGCGCGGATTGCCGCGGCCCACGACTTCATCATGGCGCTGCCGAAGGGCTACGACACGGTGCTGGGCGAAAGCGGCAACAGCCTGTCCGGCGGCCAGCGGCAGCGGCTGGCGATTGCCCGCGCCGTGTTGCTCGAGCCGGCGATTCTCCTGCTGGACGACCCGACGGCGGCGATCGACAGCGAGACCGAACAGGAAATCTTCGAGGCGCTCGATCGCGCCATCGCGGGGCGTACCACATTCATCGTCGCGCACCGGCTCAGCACGCTGCGCCGCGCCGATTTCATCATCGTGATGGAGAACGGCCGGATTGTGCAGCGCGGCACGCACGCGGAGTTGATGCGCGAGTTCGGTCCCTACCAGCATGTGGCCGCGCTCCAGCTGGTCGATGCGCGCGAGTTGCAGCCGGCGAGGTTGGGGGAGGGCGCGGGATGAAAAGGGTCTGCCGATGAAAACGCCGGCTTCCAGTCGCGCGCCTACTGCCTCCGATGTCGGGCTGGTTCGCCGCGTGCACGACGACGAGGAGGAGGAGATCCAGCAACCGCTCGAGTGGTCGCTCATCCGGCGGCTGTTCACGTACGCGACGCCGGTGAAGCGGAAAGTCACGGCACTCTCGGTCCTCACGTTCATCCGCTCGGCGCAGCTGCCGGCGCTCGCGTGGATCACATCACTCATCATCAACGGGCCGATTTCGCGCGGCGATCCATCTGCCCTGGCGCTCGGCGTGGCGGGTTATGCGCTGCTCGCGCTCTCGACCGACGGGCTGTTCCACTTTCGGCAGCGCTTCGCGCTCGAAATCGGCGAGACGGTGGTGAACGGTTTGCGGGCGGAAATATTCGCGCGCGTGCAGCGCCAGCCGATGAGCTTCTTTCACCGGGTGAAGCTGGGCCGAATAATCGGGCGGCTCACCAGCGACGTGGAGGCGTTGCGCGTCGGCATCCAGGACGTGCTCTTCGTCAGCGCCATTCAGAGCGGCCAGATGTTGTTCGCGGCCGTGGTGATGGCCTGGTCGGACTGGGTGTTGTTCCTCGTGGTGCTGGGGCTGGCGCCGATTCTCTGGGTGATCAACCGGCATTTCCGGCTGCGGCTCAGCCAGTTTTCGCGGGCGGCCAGCGACAGCTTCAGCCGGATCACCGCGACGCTGGCGGAGTCGGTGAACGGGATTCGCGTCACGCAGGGCTTCGTGCGGCAGGCGACGAATGCCGGGCTGTTCCGCCACCTGCTTGCTGATCACTCGCGCTACAGCATCGCGCTGGCGCGCACGTCGGCGATCCTCACGCCGCTCCTCGAGCTGAACAGCCAGTTCTTCGTCGCCACGCTGCTGATGTTCGGCGGCTGGCGGGTGTTTCACCAACAGATGGAGATTGGAGACCTGATCACGTTTTTCCTGCTCGCGAACCCGTTCTTCTCGCCGATCGCCGTAATCGGCAACCAATACAACCAGGCGCTGGTCGCGATGGCCGGGGCCGAACGCGTGTTCAAGCTGATCGATGCGCCACCCGATTGGGAGGACGCGGCGCAGGCCGTCGACCTTCCGGATCCACAAGAAGTGACAGGTGGCGAGTGGCGAGTGGCGAGTTCCAAGCTCGCGAGCTCTCATTCTCGTCACTCGTCACTTGTCACTCATCACCCAGCCTCCGCCGGCATGCGGATTGAGTTTCGGAATATCTCATTCGGTTATGATCCCGGCCGGCCGGTTTTGCACGACGTGACCTTCATCGCGGAACCCGGACAGACGATTGCCCTCGTCGGACACACTGG
>JAUSID010000236.1 GCA_030648295.1 Opitutaceae bacterium
TTGTCGGCATTCTAAAAGGTATCGACTGCCCGGCATTGCAGGCGGGAGGTGCGGAAGATCATGTGCACTTATGATGAAAGATATGTTTGGGATTGAGCCTTGTCCCGGCCTTTCAGGCCGGAGCAATCGTAACCCTCTGCCCAGGCCGCTGGCCTGGGCTGAGGGACTACGCGCCGTTGGCGCTGAAAATTGGCCAAACTCGTGGCGGCGGCTGCGAGCAGCCGCCCTACAGTGTGCATCGTCATTCGGCCAACGGAGCCTGCTTCGGCGTGCAGTCTTGCGGGCGAGACGCCCGCGCTCCCAAGGAAGCGTGGCTACATCTGACGCAGCGGCTGATCGCTCCTCTGCGTCACGGTCACGGCGGGCCGCGCGACTCCCGGGAACAATTCACGGAGGACCTGGCGGAGAGCCGAGGGGTAGATTGGTTTGTAGAGGATCCGATCCACATTCAGCCGTTCGTATTCGGCATGCACGTCGGTGCTCAGCTCCGAGCTGACCACGATGATGCGGCCGGAATAACCGAGCTCACGCAGCTGTTTCACCAGCTCGAGCCCGTTCAGGAGCGGCATGTGGTGATCCGTGATGACGAGATCGAA
This sequence comes from Opitutaceae bacterium, assembly GCA_030648295.1. Lineage (GTDB taxonomy): Bacteria > Verrucomicrobiota > Verrucomicrobiia > Opitutales > Opitutaceae > ER46. Next base: position 597 of record JAUSID010000236.1, read on the forward strand.
CCCCGGATCGGCCGCAATGCGATTGTAGGCGAGTTCGCCATCGGGCACGCACTCGATGCCGTGGCCGTCCCGGCTCAGGCAGATGCGGGCGACATCGCGCAACTCGACGACATCGTCGGCGTACAGGATCCGGAGGAAGTGTTTCGCTGAAGCCGGCGGATTCGAAGTTGTGATCGGGACAGACATGCGGGGAGAAATTCCGCACGTTGAGACTCCGCGATCCGCGACATGTTCTCCGGATGTCGCGCTAAAAAAGAATCAATAGCCCGTCGCCGTGGGGTGATGAAAAAAATCGGACCGCAGCGGAGGTTTTTTTGTGACACCGAAATTTTTGGACGGACGCGCGGAGCGGCTGCCGCACAAACTCTGGCGAATCCGGAGTAGCCGGCCGTGGGAAAAAAAGGAAGCGTGCGGCGGTGTGACATCGCCGGCGCCGCGATTTCGTTTTGCCTGCGACGCCAACTCATTCACCGTCGCCGACGTGTCCCTTCCCCCTACGCCTGTCGCCCCCTCGCGTTCCGTTCCGACCACCGCTGCCCCGACCACCTTCGGAGGCATTCTTCGACAGCTCGGGCCCGGACTGATCATCACCGCTTCGATCGTCGGCTCGGGGGAACTCATCGTGACGCCAAAGCTCGGGGCCAGCGAAGGATTTACCCTGCTCTGGTTCATCGTGCTGGGCTGCGTCCTGAAGGTGTTCATCCAAATCGAGCTCGGCCGTTTCACGCTCGCACGCGGATTGACGACACTCGAAACCATGAATCTCGTTCCCGGCCCGCGGCTCGTCGTATCGTGGCTGCTCTGGTTGTGGTTGATCATGTTCGCGGCCACGGTCCTTCAGGTCGCCGGGATGCTCGGTGGTCTCGCCAGCATCCTTTCGCTCGCCGGAGTTGCCGCGCCCAAGCCAGTCATCGCCATCGTGATTGGCGTCATCACCGCGGTATTGCTCGTGCTGGGCCGTTATCGGTTGATCGAGTCGGCTTCGACGTGGATGGTCGTGGCGTTCACCCTTTGCACGATGGTCGCGGTGGTCGCGCTTCAGTTCACGCCTTTCGCCATCGACACGGAGGATTTGGTGGAGGGCTTCAGCTTCAAGCTGCCGGCGAAGTTCACGGTCGCGTTCGCGGCGTTCGGCATCATTGGGGTAGGCGCGTCGGAGCTGATTTATTATCCGTACTGGTGTCTGGAAAAAGGATATGCGCGGCACGTCGGTGTTTCCGACGGCACGGAGACCTGGAATGCACGCGCCCGCGGCTGGATGCGCGTCCTGAACGCTGACGCGTGGGTGTCGTGCCTCATCTACACCTCCGCCACCCTCGCCTTTTACCTGCTTGGCGCCGCGGTCCTCCACGCGAAGGGCCTCGATGTCACCAACGCGGACATGATTTCGACGTTGTCGCACATGTATCAGGAAACATTTGGGCGCTGGAGCTTGTGGCTCTTCTTCGTCGGCGCGTTTTCGGTGCTTTATTCCACGATCTTCGTCGCCACCGCCTCGAATGCGCGGCTGCTCGCGGATGCGCTCGCCGTCTTTCGGGTCAAAACGTATACGAGCGAGGCCGACCGGCAGCGAACGGTCCGATGGCTGTGTGGTCTGGTACCGGCAGCATGGACCATTCTGTATCTCGTCTGGGGTTCGCCCGTCACACTGGTGTTCATCGGCGCAGTTGCTCAAGGGGTGATGATTCCATTTTTGGCGCTGGCCGCGTTGTGGCTGAACTACCGGCAAACCGCCTTGGCGCTCCGGACAGGCACGGTATGGCGGCTTTGGCTTTGGATCGCCGCCATCTGCATGGTCGCCGTCGGCAGCTATCAGGTGGTGGCGGAAGTCGGGAAGCTGCTGAAATAACGTACGCGCGTGGCAGGGCGAAGTTTGCGCACGCGGAGTCGACCGCGCAGCGTTGGCGAATCCTTTCGCCATGACTTCGCTGCTACCGCTGCCGAGATCGCTCACGCGACGCTCCCGGTCCCTTTGCTCAATCCTCTTGTTCGCCGGCCTGCTCGCGCCGGTGACCGCCGCGACCTCGACCGCCATGGAAGACAATCCGTTTCTCCGCCCGAGCGAGCTGCCTTACCAGTATCCGCGGTTCGACCGGATCAAGAACACCCACTTTCTGCCGGCGTTTGCCGCTGGCATGGCCGGGCAGTTGAAGGAAGTGGATGCGATCGCGCAGGCTCCCGCGGCGCCGACGTTCGACAATACGCTCGTGACGCTCGAGCACAGCGGCCAGCTGCTGGACCGCGTGCACCGCACGTTCTCCAATCTCGCCGGCGCGCACACGGACGATGCGCTGCGAAAAATAGAAAAGGAAATTTCCCCAAAGCTCGCGGCCCACTCCGACTCGATCCGACTCAACCCGGCGCTCTTCGCGCGCATCGAGAAGCTGCACCAGGATCGCGAGCGGCTGGGTCTCGACCCGGAGTCAAAACGACTGGTCGAACGCACCTACAAGGACTTTGTCCGGGCGGGCGCGAAGCTGTCGGAACCGGATAAGACGAAGCTGAAGGCGATGAACCAGGAAATCGCGCAGCTGCAAACGACGTTCGCGCAGAACGTGCAAAAGGAGACGAACGCGTCCGCCCTCGTGATTGAAGACCGGGCGCAACTCGCCGGTCTGCCGCCAAACGAGATCGCGACGGCGGAAAGCGCGGCCCGGGCGGAAAACAAACCCGGAAAGTTCGTGTTGCGGCTCCTAAACACCAGCGGCCAGCCCGCCTTGGCCTCGCTGCAAAACCGGGCGTCACGCGAGCGGATTCACCGCGCCTCGCTGGCGCGCAGCAACCACGGCGGCGAATACGACAACCGCGGCATTGTTGCGCGGCTCGCCCGGCTCCGCGCCGAACGCGCCGCGCTGCTCGGTTATCCGAGCCACGCCGCATACCAACTCGAGGAGCAGACTGCCGGCTCGGTCGCCAACGTGAACAAGCTGCTCGGCGACCTCGCCCGGCCGGCGGTCGCGAATGCACGCGAGGAAGCGGCCGACATCCAGGCCGTAATGGATCAGGAGAAGGCGGGTTTCAAACTCGCGGCCTGGGATTGGGATTTTTATTCGGAGAAGGTCCGGCGGGCACGGCACGCTTTTGACGCCGCCGAGCTCAAGCCCTACTTCGAGTTCAACCGTGTCCTGGTCGACGGCGTCTTTTTCGCCGCGACAAAGCTCTACGGGATCACCTTCCGGGAGCGCAAAGACCTGCCGGTGTACGAGCCCACGGTTCGCGTGTTCGAGGTGTTCAACGCCGATGGCGCACCGCTCGCGATCTTTCTCAGCGATCCGTATGCGCGGCCATCGAAACGCGGTGGAGCGTGGAATTCCGGGTACATGATCCAGTCCGGACTGCTCGGCACGCGGCCGGTTTATGCCAACCACCTGAACATCCCGAAGCCGGCGGACGGCGAGCCGACGCTGCTCACCTTCGACGAGGCGGTGACGCTCTTCCACGAATTCGGCCACGCCCTGCACGGGATGTTTTCCGCCGTGAAGTATCCCCGGTTTGCCGGGACGAATGTACCACGCGATTTCGTCGAGTTTCCCTCCCAGGTGAACGAGATGTGGGCGACGTGGCCGGAGGTGCTGAAGAACTACGCGCGACACTACCGGACCGGCGAACTGATGCCCGCGGCGCTACTCGACCGAATGCTCGCGGCGGAAAAGTTCAACCAGGGATTCAAGACGACGGAATATCTCGCGGCCTCGCTGCTCGATCAGTCGTGGCACCAGCTGAAACCGCAGGAGGTGCCCGGGCTGGACGGCGTGGTGGCGTTTGAAGCCGCGGCGCTGAAGAAGGCCGGCATGGACTTCGTCCCCGTGCCGCCGCGGTATCGCACGACGTATTTCTCGCACGTGTTCTCGGGCGGGTATTCCGCCGGTTATTACTCGTATATCTGGAGCGAGGTACTCGATGCGGACACGGTCGAATGGTTCAAGCAGCATGGCGGGCTAACGCGCGCCAATGGTGATCGTTTCCGGGAAATGCTGCTCTCACGCGGCGGCAGCGCGGAAGCAATGGAGCTGTATCGCGCCTTCCGCGGCGCCGCGCCCGATGTAAAGCCGCTGCTCAAGCGGCGCGGGCTGGATCCGGTGCCGACGTCGGGACAGTAGCGGCGCAGTGGCAGATTGCGCGCTTGTCGCGCAACAGGATTCGGGATTGCCGTCGTTGCGACACGAGTTCGCAACCTGCACCCGCCCTGAGGGCGTGCGCCCGGGATGGGGCGAATGCCCGTTTTGTAGGAGCCTGCAAGCAGGCTACATCCTTGCTCGGCTCGCGCCGCGCTCGCTACACGTCGAAACGACTCAGTAATTCGGGCGGCTCGATTCGCGCTTCAACATCACGCCGATCAGGACGCCGAGCCCGAGGGCAATCGCGATTGAGTAGTAGGGATACTCGCGAATCGTTTCATCCGTATAACGCGCGCCAGCCATGACCTGGCTCCGGGCCCGACCGTAAACTTCGCCGAGCCGCGCCCGCGCGGTTTCCAACCGGTCCTTGATGTCGGAAAGCCGGCTGGTCTCCTCTTCCGCCGTCACGGGTCCCGCCAGCATGGCCTCTGCTTCCGCCATCAAGCGGCTGATGTGCTCGATCAACTGTTCCGGCGTTTCCGTTTCCGCAGCGTTTTGACGATTTTTCATGACGAATGTGAATTTGGTTTCGGATTGAGGGCAGAATGCCTCCTCAGGCGTTGCTTAGACCATGCAGCGGGGGGTTGGATCGCAGGCACCGAAAAAAACACACTGAAGGTCGCAAGTTAAACAGGGCGTCACCGCGGCAGCACGAAATAAAACTCGCTCCCCTCGCCTTCCTTGCTGGTGCAGGCGATCGAACCTCCGTGGGCCACGACGATGTCGCGGGCAATCGCGAGGCCCAGTCCCGCGCCGCTGCGCTGACCCTGGTGCGGAGCCCGATAGAACCGATCGAACACGCGCCCGACACTGTCGGCCGGTATGCCCGGCCCCTGATCGCGCACGCTGAAGCGGATGAAACCGCCGTCGTCCGGCGCCGCGCTCAGCGTCACGAACGCGCCAGACGGCGAAAACTTCGATGCGTTGGTGAGCAGGTTCATAAACACGTGCCGAATCCGCGCTTCGTCGACCTTGATGGTCGCGCCGCTCAGTTCCGGCGCCATCACCACCGCCAGTCGCTGCCCGGCGCTGTCGATGACCGGATGCGCCTCGCCCGCGATCCGGTGGAGCAGGGCCGAGACCGCGACCGGACTCCGCTCCAGTGATGACGCCCCACTCTCGAGCCGCGTCAAATCGAGCATCGTATCCAGAATCCGGAGAAGCCGGTCGGCATCGTCGCGTGCGTCCTCGAGCAGTTCGCGCTGCTGCTTCGACAGCGCGGACAGGTTTTGCTCCAGCAGCAGGTAAAGCGCCATGCGCAGGCTGGTGAGCGGCGTCTTGAGTTCGTGGCTCACCGTTCCGACGAGGTTGGTCTTGGCGTCATCCATCAGCCGGAATTTCGTCACGTCCTGGAGGATGATGGCGGCGCCGCTGAACTCGGTCAGTTTGTCGCCGATCGCGAGGATGCGCGGCAGGTAATGTCGATCCTCGCGCGCGACGCGCAGCGTGACCGCGCAGCGGTAATCGGTGGGCAGAAAATGTTCGCCCGTGGTCAGGACCTGCTGGAGCGGCTCGGAGATTTCGGGCGGGAAACCCTGGGCAAATACCGCCGCCTTCGCCAGCTGCTCGGCCGCGGGGTTTCGCACCTCGTGTTTGCCATCGTTGCCCACCACGAACACCGGGTCGGGGGCGGAGGTGAGCGTCGCCTCCATTGTCCGCTGGGCGCGCAAGACGCGGGCGAGCGTCGCGTCACGGTACGAGCGCAACCGCGCCGCCATGATGTTGAATGCCCGCGCCAGCTGGCCCAGCTCATCAGCCGACAGCTCGGGCACTTCACGATCCAAATCCCCCTCGCCCAGCGCCACCGCGGAGGCCGTGAGCATTCGAATCGGGCCGAGCAGTGACGCGGCCAGCCGCCACGCCAGCAGGAGCGACAGCACGAAACCGCTCGCGATGGTGAACAACATCACTTGCTCCGTCGACGCGGCCAGCTGCTCCACCCGGGCCGCCGTCTGTTGGGCGGCGGAAAAATCGCGCTTGGTCAGGTTGTCGATCGCCTGTTGCACCGCAATGAGCGCATGCAATCGCTCCTGCATCGCCGGACCCGGCGACATGCCGCCCGCTTCCAGCTGCTGCTCCCCGATCCGCGACAAGCGCGTAAACGCCGCGTCGACCTCGCCCACAAAATTCGCGCGGGCGGATCCGACCGATGCCGCGGACTGAACCATGAGTTCCCGCCGGAACGCCGCGCGGTGCTCGTCGAAGGTACGCCGCTCGGCTTCGCCCAGCACGGCTGGCGCCAGCGCGCTCGACATTAGCGACACCGACGCGCGCATCTGCTGGCTCGAAATGACGGCCCGGTAGTTATTGATCAAGTCGCGCGAAAGCGAGCCGGCGAGATCGCGACCGACGTGAATACCGTACGCGCCGGTCGCAATGATCAGGAGCAGTAGCGGGAGCAGTCCGAGATAAAGGCGCGTGCGCAGCATCGCCGATGGCCGCTCAGAGCAGGCCGAGTTTCTGGCGCTTGCGATAGAGCGTCGCCGGATCGATGCCGAGCGTGCGCGCCGCATCCTCGAGGTTGCGGGAAATGGCCAGAACACGGCGGATGTGCTCGGCTTCGAGTGCATCGATGGTGACGCGCGAACCAACCGCGATGCCGGGATCCGGTTTCGAGGCGAATTCCTCCGGCAAATCGCACAATTCAATCGTTTCACTTCCCGCCAGGATGGCCGCCCGCTCGATCACGTTGCGCAACTCACGCAGGTTGCCCGGCCACTTGTAGCCGGCAAACGCCGCCGTCACGTCGGGGGAAAAATCCGTTATACGCTTGCCCAGTCGCGCGGCGAAGAATTTCCGGTAGTTGTCCGCAAACCGCACCAGATCGGCGGGCCGCTGGTGCAGGCCCGGCAGCGCGACGCTGATCACGTTGAGCCGGTAGAAAAGATCCTCGCGGAATTTTCCCGCCTTTACGTCCTCGGCCAGGTTGCGGTTCGTCGCCGCGATCACGCGCACATTCGCCCGGCGCACCTTGGGCTCGCCGATGCGCTCGTACTCGCGCTCCTGAAGCAAACGGAGCAGCTTCGGCTGAATTTCGGCCGGCATTTCGCCAATCTCGTCGAGAAACAGCGTTCCACCATCCGCGGCAGCGACTTTGCCCATCGTGTCGACGACCGCACCGGTGAACGAACCCTTCACGTGGCCGAACAGATCGCTTTCCAGCAGTTCGCGCGAGAGGCTTGGGCAGCTCACGGTGACGAACGCGGCATCACGCCGCGGACTGCGCCGGTGAATCTCTCGCGCGAGCACGCTCTTGCCCGTGCCGCTGGGACCGAGAATCAGGATATTGGCCGGCGTTTCCGCGGCCTTGAACGCGATTTGGAGCGCCTGCTGCGTCGAGTGCTCGGCCGACTCCAGATCGATGGGCGGCGATTCGGCCGCGATCTCGTTTTCCAGGCTGCGCACCCGGCTCTGCAACGCCCGCGTCTTTTCGATTTTCGCCAGGATGCCTCGAATTTGATCCGGCGTGAATGGCTTGGGAACGAAGTCGTATGCGCCGCGCCGCATCGCCTCCACCGCCGTCGCGATATTTGCGTACGCGGTGAACATGATCACTTGCAGGTTCAACTGCGCTTTCAGCAGTTTGCCCAGCACCTCGAGACCATCCTCGGCGCCGAGCTTGAGATCGACGAAGGCGACATCGAAGGCCTCCTCTTCGACGGCTTTCAACGCGCGTCCCCCCGAAGGCGCCTCAGCGGCTTCGTGACCCGCCGTTTCAATCGCGATGCGGGTCGTTTTGCGGATGCCAGCTTCGTCGTCGACTATCAGGATGCGCATGGGGCGGAAAATTGGGCGAGAGATTCCGACCGCCCAAAAACAAGGCGGGGTCGCTTGCGCGACCCCGCCAGGTCCAGCTTCAACTTAACAATCCCGCAGGCTAGGCCCGCGCGAACTGTTGCCCGGATTGACCATGTCGCGATCAAGCGGTTCCCCGGGCGGCGAAATTTATTTTCGCGCGTTGAAAGCCGGTGGGTTGCGCATGGAGAAAGCGCGCTACCCTGGCGGTAAGAGATGTAGTTTTTGAAAGGGGTGAAGGAACGATTGATGCCTGCAATGTGCGGGAAACGTGCCATGGCCCGTGGGTTGGTAGTGAACCCCCTGCGCCGGAATGACTTGATCGCAGCGCACGTGGTTTGACGCCGTGGTCTTCGGTGCCGTTGATCGTGCAATTCGCTAAGTTCTTCCGATAACAGCCGGCTTTTTGCACGGTTCTGCCCGCCAAACGTGCGACTCGCAACCCGGGCGGAATCGGCGTCCGGACAGAGAACAATATCGCACTATTTTCATGGGGTAGCGGGTCAAAACGGTCGACGCCGCGGCAAGCCCGACCAAATCCTGGCTCCGTAACTCGACCAGCTGCCAGCTGGTCGGGAAACAACCCGTTGGGCGGCGCACATGTTTTCTGTTATCGAATTCGCCAACGGAACCCTCCTAACTCCACGCCACCCAAACCCTCATGCCCACTCCCGCGACCGCAACGCCCGTGCCTTTCGCCGCGCCGGCGCCAGGCAAAACCAGCGATCTCGAAATCAAGGACGCGCATCTGATTTTCGATTCGGTGTGGCAGGAGCTGGAGGCGGGCTTCGGCCGCGAAAACCTCCGATTTCCCAAGGAAATCATTCTCCTCGGCGGCGCCCCTGGCGCCGGCAAAGGCACCAACACCGCCTTCATCGTCCGCACCCGCGGGCTCACCTGCCCCCCGATTGTCATCAGCGCACTGCTCGACTCGCCGGAGGCAAGGGTCCTCAAGGTTGCCGGCAACATGGTCGGCGACCGCGAGGTGGTCCGGCTGCTGTTGCGGGAGCTGCTGCGGCCGGAATATCGCGACGGCGTGGTTCTGGATGGTTTTCCGCGCACGAAGGTGCAGGTCGAGTGCCTGAAGCTGCTCGTCGATCGCATGCACGCCCTGCGGCGCGAGTTCTACAGCACGCCGCTGAGCATTCATTTTCGTCAGCCCACGATTCACATCATGGTGCTGTTCGTGGACGAGAAGGAGTCGGTCGCGCGCCAGCTGAAGCGCGGACGCGCAACGCGGTTGCACAACGAGGAGGTCGCCCGCACCGGGATCGGCGAGCTGCTCGAAGACCGGCCGACGGACCACGACGAGCAACTGGCCCGCCGCCGGTATCGTGTGTTCAAGGAGCAGACTTGGGACGCACTCCAGTCGCTGAAGGAAATCTTCCACTATCACTTCATCAGCGCGCAGGGCCCCATCGAGGAGGTCGAGCAGAACATCCTGCGCGAACTCGAATATCAGAGCACGCTCGAGCTCGATCCGCGCACGGTCGACCGCCTGCGCGGAGTGCCGGTCGCGAGCGAAATCATCGTCCACGCCCGGCAGGAGCTGGTGAAACGGCTCGACAGCTACGAACTCGAACACGGCGAGCTGTTCTCGAAGGTCGTATGCTTCATCGAGAAGAAGATCGTGCCGATCGTGCTGCGCCATGCGATTTCCGGCGTCGCCCAAATCAACACGGAGGACTCGGTCCTCGACGAGCCGCTCGCGCTGGCGATGCTGATCGACGTGTTCTCCGAGCGCGGTTATCACGCCGTGGTCGACGTGCACAAAATCGAGTTACCGGAGCGCGTCGATCTCTCGACTGGCGCGATCAAGTGCCGGATGAAAAAGGTCTATCGGATCTCAATCCGGTTCCAAGGCTCGGAGATTCGTCGCGGGTAGCCTGTCGGTTTGAGCAAGGCCGGCTCCTCGCTCACACCGGCTGGGCCGGCGCGGGCGCATGGTGCGACTCCTTCAACCACGGCAAGCCGAACGCACGGGCGAGATCGATCAGCTGCCGCGCGGTCAGCGGTTTCACCAGGTACGAATTCGCGCCCAGGCTGTAGGAACGCCGCACGTCCGAGGGTTCATCGGATGACGTCAGCACCACGACCACCATGCTTTCCAAATGCCGCTGGGCGCGGATCCAGGCGAGCACCTCGTGACCGGACATCAGCGGCAGCTTGAGGTCGAGAAACACGACCGCCGGCAGCGGATGTTTCGTGCGATCGCGAAACCGGTTCGCGCCCGACAGATAGTCGATCGCGTCCGCTCCGGTATCGACCACATGGATCGGATTCACGACCCGGGCGGCCTTGAGCGCATGCTTCGTGAGAACAACGTCGTCCTCGTTGTCTTCCACGAGTAAAATCGCGCTATCTTCGGTCATGTTGAGGTGGCGGCAGCGAAAGTGATCGGGCAGGAAAGCTCGCCGCTTTCGATCCCATCGCCAGTGCGAAGACGATTCTGCCGTTTTTTCTTCTCGCTGCCTAGCGGGGCGTCTCGCAGGCACGATGGTGGGCTGAGACCCCATGGTTTTTGGCGCGCGATCGAAACCGGAAAGCGCCCGCGATTGGGGCACGTGCGGTGCGCGATCTTGGGTTCGCAACCCAATTCGTGCACCGGCTCCCGCGGCGCCCGGTCCAACCCGGCATGGCTCACGATCGTTTGCGGCAGGAAACGGTGGGATCCCCCGCCGCGCCGACATGCAAGCGGCCGGCCGCCCGCGCAGCCGCCACTTTCACGACGTGGAGCGGGAACTCAGTTTGCTGATCGTCAGCGCCGACGACACGACGCGCTCGGCGCTCCAGAATTGCGCCCATGGGCGCCGGCCGTTCATCTCAAACCATGCCACTTCCCAACAAGGACGAAGCCCGCCAGCTCCTGGAACAGCACGTCAGCGACGAGTATCAGCGCCACCATGCGCTCATGGTCGCCACGGCGATGGAGGGATACGCGAATCTGTTCCAGCAGGACGCGCAGCTCTGGTACGTCACCGGTTTGTTGCACGACATCGATTTCGAGCAGCATCCCGAGACGCATCCGCGCGAGTCGCTGCGCTGGTTCAGGGAGTGGAATTATCCCGAGGAGCTGATCCACGCCGTGGAAGCGCACGCGTATGGGTATAATGGATTCGCCACGCTGCCGCAGACAAAACTCGCGGCGGCGCTGCTCGCCTGCGACGAAATCAGCGGCATCTTCTACGCGTACCGAAAGCTGAACCCCGTCCGCTACGGCGAGATGAAACCCAGTTCGATCAAGAAGAAACTCAAGGAGCCCGCCTTTGCCGCGAAGGTCGACCGGCGGACAATTCATCTCGGCTGCGAACACCTCGGCGTCTCGATCGATGACCACGTCGCGAACCTGGTAAGGTTCTTCGCCGGGCTGGGTTAGGTTGTCGGTCGGACTTTGCGGCGGACTCCACTCGATTTCCCTCCACGGTGATCCGTTTGTCGGGCATCTGCTCGCAGACGCCGCACGTTCGCGGCTGACGTTCCTGCGGCATCCAGACGCTAAAGCGACTTGTCTGTCGTGGCTGCGGCATCCCTTCGACAGGCTCAGGGCAAGCACTGCCGCAGGGACGTTCGAGTGAACTTTCGATCCTATCTGCGGCTGCCCCTCGACGGGTTCGGGGCCCTGAGCCGATTCGACGAGCTCACGGCCATCGGCTGGTTCGACTGAAAGGCCTTGAGCTTGTCGAAAGGCTTGTCGAGAGGCTTGCCGAACGGGGAAGCCGCAGCCACTTTCGTTACCGCCATTCAACAACCCCGTGACATTTGCGGGATGCGCTGGTAGCCATGGGCCCATGCGGTATCCGGCTTTCGTCCGCCGTTGCGGACGCGTGCACCGATCGTCATCCCCTCGCGAGAACACGTCGCTCGCGTGGGCGTCTTCCAAAGCCCCCGCGGTCTAGACGGATCCGGATGCGGCTGCTTCTTTCCGCCCTATTTCTGGCCCTCGCCGGCCCCACGTTGTGGTCCCAACCGCCCGGCGCTCCGCGCGGCGGCGTTTCCGCGCCGTCTCCATGGCAGCGATACGCGGCCCAATCGCACGCGATCATCACGTCGCTCAACCAGCCCGACTCAACCGCCCTGCCTCCGCCGCCGGAAGGCGTGACGGATTTGCAGTTCTCGGAATTCTTCGGCCCGATCGGCGATCGCGGGCTGGAGTATTCGGCGAAACTGCGCGCGCTGGCGGGCCAGCCGGTGCGACTCACCGGCTTCATGGTGCGCGAACAGGACCGCACGCCCGGCCTCTTCCGGCTCGCCGGCTGGCCGGTGAGCGTCGCAACGAAGGGCTTGTGCGTTGGCGACAACTCGCCGGCAACTGCCGTGCACGTGATGGTACCTGCCTGCTCCAACCGGCTCGTGCCCTATCGGCCCGGCCGGATCGTATTGGCCGGCCGGATCGAGATCGGCCCGCGACCGGAAGCGGACGGACGCAATTCCACCGTCCGGCTGATCCTCGATGCGGAAGGCGCCGCGCCGTTCACCACAGCGGTCGAACCCGATCCACCGAAAACCGGAATCGAGTAGCCACCGCAAAACCAATTCCGAAAAACCAGCCTCGTCACCTCGGCTGCTACGGCTCGGCTGCCACCTGGCCGCCGCGTCGTCCGCGCGACCCACCGTCACCTTTCAGAATTTTTCTCCAATGCAAGCCCTCCGCCACTTCGTCCTCACCGGCATGCTTCTCGCCGGCGCCACCGTCACCCTGTTCGCCGTGCCGCGTGTAACCCGGCTCACGCCCCCGAGCAGCCTGTTTTCTTTTCGTGATCCGCAGCCGCCAATCATCGCGCGCTTCCTGCCGGGACAGCGCTTTGATTTGCAGGCGACGATATCGCCCGACACCGGCCAGACGATCGTCGGCGTGAAATTCTACGTCGACGACATCGAGGTGCCCGGCTCGATCACGCTCGTCCGGACGACGGTCAGCGGCCAGCCGGCGAACAGCGTCGTAGCCTCGCTTCGCGCCTACGAGAACCTCACCCCGGGCGTCCACCGGCTCATCGTCAGCGCCACCCAGCTCCCGAATGGCTTGTCCGTCGTCGCGACCGGAAATTTCGAAATCGTGCCGATGACCGCCACCGGGCTCCCGAAGGCAAAAAACATCATTGTCATGATCGGCGACGGCATGGGCGTGGGCCACCGTGTCGCGGCGCGTTTCATGCTGAACGGCGTCAGCCAGGGCAAGGCGCTCGCGCCGCTGGCGATGGACACATTTCCCGTCACCGGTTTCGTGCAAACGTGCTCGCTCAACGCGATCGTGACCGACTCCTCGCCCGGCGCCGCGTGTTACTCGACCGGAAACAAGAATGACAACAACGAGGAGGGGGTCTTCCCCGACGACACCACGGATGCGTTCGACAACCCGCGGATCGAAAACATGGGCGAGTATCTGGCGCGCACGCAGGGCAAGTCGCTCGGCATTGTCACCACCGCCGACGTTTTCGATGCCACGCCCGGCGCGTGGGGAGTTCACACCCAGAACCGCAGCGCCGGGACCGGGATCTGCGATCAGTTCCTCGACGAGGCCGCCGTCAAGGCAAACCTCGTGGTGCTGCTCGGCGGCGGCCGAAAATGGTTTCTGCCCTCCACCACCGCCGGTTCCGCCCGCACTACCGCGACCGACTATATCCTGCCTGCCGATCTCTCCGCGGCCTGGCGAGTCGCCAGTGGCGCCGTTGATCCGACGCGGGATCTGCTGGGCGATTTTCAACGTGCCGGTTTCACGTACACCGCGAATGCCACTCAACTCCAAGCCATCCCGGACACGACGGCCCGGCTGCTCGGGCTCTTCTCGCTCGGCAACATGAACGTCGCGGCGGACAAGATTGACGGCCGCCGCG
>JAUSID010000020.1 GCA_030648295.1 Opitutaceae bacterium
CAGGTGCTCAAGGGAATGAATCCGACGGACGCGCCGGCGGATTACCGCAAACCTCGCGCCAACGACAAAAAGGAACAAGCCGTGAATGAGCCGGCCATGGCGGTGGCGTGGACGCGCGTGCATCGCAACGAAAAGGGCAGGCAGAACAAGATCCTGACCACGACCATGGGCGCGGCCACCGACCTCACGAACGAGGGACTGCGGCGGCTGGTGGTGAACGGCGTGTATTGGGGACTCGAGCTCGAGGTGCCGGCGAAAGCGGACGTCCGCGCGGTCGATCCCTACGAGCCGATGATGTACGGATTCAAAGGATACCGTGTCGGGCTGAAGCCGGCCGACTACGCGCTGGGCCGGACGGTGCCCGCGGGCCAGCCGCGCCCGCCCGAGCCGGCGAAAAAAGCGGGCAAGAAACAACCCGAGAAGAAGCAGGCGAAGGCGACCACTTCGTCCGAGGTGGGCCGCGTTGACCCCAACGCGGCTTCGGCCGCCGTCTCGAGCCCGCGCGTCGAGGCCAACGCGCCCCACCCCAAGCCGGAACCTTTTCAGCTCAGTCCCGGCGAACACGTCGCGATCATCGGCAACGGGCTGGGCGACCGGATGCAGCATCACGGGTGGCTGGAAACGATGATCCACGCGAAGCATCCGGCGCATCAGATTGTCGTCCGGAACCTCACCTTCGCGGGCGACGAAGTTGCGACGCGGGCGCGGTCGAAGGATTTCGGCTCGCCCGACGAGTGGCTGACCAGGGTGCAGGCGGGCGTGGTGTTCGCATTTTTCGGATACAACGAATCGTTCGCCGGCGCGGACGGGCGGCCAAAGTTCAAGGAAGACCTGGAGAAGTTTCTCCGCGACACGCGGGCGAAGAACTACAACGGGCTCGGCGCGCCGAGGATCGTGCTCTTCTCGCCCATCGCGACGGAAAAGCATCCGGATCAAAATTTTGCCTTCAACCCGCAGATCAATGCGAACCTCGCGGCGTACACGCAAGCGATGGCCGAGGTCGCGCGCGATCAGGCCGGCGTGACGTTTGTCGATTTGTTCACGCCCTCGCAGGAGTTGTTCGCCGCCGCGGCGCGCGATGGCCAGCCGCTCACGATCAATGGCGTGCACCTGAGCGAGGCGGGCGAGGCAAAGGTGGCCGACAGGATTTATCCGGCGCTGTTTGGCGATACCGCGCCGGCGATGAACACCGCGGAGGCGGCGAAACTCCGCGAGGCCGTCAACGCCAAGAACCGGATGTGGCATTCGCGCTACCGCAGCGTGGACGGCTACAACATCTACGGCGACCGCTCGAAGATCGCCTACGTGTCGCACCCGGATGTGCCGAAAATCACGAACACCCAGGTGATGAGGGAGGAGATGGCGCAGCGCGACGTGATGACGGCGAACCTCGAGCGCCGCGCCTGGGCGATCGCGGGCGGCAGCAAGACGCCGCCGGAGATGCTGCCGCTGCCGGTGGTCTCCTCCTTCGGCACGAACAAGCCCGGCCCAAACGTCGACGGCACGTATCCGTTTCTCGATGGCGAAGAGGCGATCGAAAAGATGACGCTCGCGCCGGGCCTGAAGGTGAATCTCTTCGCGAGCGAAAAACAGTTTCCCGAGCTGGCGAAGGCGGTGCAGATGGCATGGGACACGAAAGGCCGGCTGTGGGTCGCGGTGTGGCCGAATTATCCCGAGCGCACGCCGACGGCGAAGACGGGCGACAGCATCCTCATTCTGGAGGACACCGATCGCGACGGCCGCGCCGACAAGTGCACGAACTGGCTCACCGACCTGAACTGCCCGACCGGTTTTCAATTCTTCCAGGACGGCATCGTGGTCGTCCAGGCGCCCGATGTCTGGTTCGTGCGCGACACCGACGGCGACGGAAAGGCCGACGGGAAGGAACGCGTGCTGATGGGAATGGATTCGGCGGATTCGCACCACACCGCGAACTCGCTCGTGTACGAGCCGGGCGGCGCGATTCTGCTGAGCGACGGCGTGTTTCACCGCACCCAGGTGGAAACGGTGGCGGGAGTGGTCCGCAACCAGGACGGCGCGATTTACCGCTACGAACCGCGCACGGGAAAGTTCGAGGTGTATGTATCCTACGGATTCGCGAATCCCCACGGCCGGGCGTTCGACTACTGGGGCAACGATCTAATCACCGACGCGACGGGCAACCACACGTACTTCGGGCCGGCGTTCAGCGGGAAGATCGATTTCCCGACGAAGCATCCGAAGATGAAAACGATCTGGGACCGCCCGTCGCGGCCCTCGGCGGGCAGCATCATCGTCACCAGCGCGCATTTTCCGTCGGAGTATTGGGGCGACTTTCTCAATCCGAACTGCATCGGATTCCAGGGCGTCTATCGCGTTAAACTCGTCGACGACGGCTCGGGGCTGAAAGGCGAGCGGCAGGCCGACATCATCTCGTCGACCGATCGCAATTTCCGTCCCATCGATCTGAGCGTCGGGCCCGACGGAGCGCTGTATCTGATCGACTGGCATAACCCGCTGATCGGGCACCTCCAGAGCCATCTGCGCGACTCGAACCGCGACCACGTTCACGGTCGGATCTACCGGATCACGGCGGAAGGCCGGCCGCTCGCCTGGCAGCCGAAAATCGACGGCGAACCGATTCCGGCGCTGCTGGAATTGTTGAAACGCCCGGAGAACCAGATCCGCAACCTGGCGAAGATCGAGCTCGGCAAGCACGACTCGGCGAAGGTGATCGCGGCGCTGAAGCCGTGGGTGGACGCGCTCGAGCGCAACGCACCCGACTATGCGCACCATCTCACCGAGGCGCTCTGGGTTCACCAGTGGCACAACGTGGTGAACATCGATCTACTGAGTGGAATCCTGCGCTCGAGCGACGCGAACGCGCGCGCGGCCGGTGCCCGCGTGCTCTGCTACTGGCGTGACCGCGTGCCGAATGCGCTCGCGGAACTCAAGCGGCTCGCCGCCGACGAGAATCCGCGCGTGCGGCTACAGGCGGTTCGCGCCGCCAGTTTCTTTGCGCAGGCGGAGGCGACGGATGTGGCGCTCGCGGCGACGAAGCGCGAGGTCGACTACTATCTCGATTACACCATTGGCGAAACGCTGCGGCAGCTTCGACCGCAGTGGCGCAAGAGCATCGACCAGGGCGCGACGATTGCCGGCGGCGATCCGTCGAGCATCCGCTACCTCCTGCGCACGCTCACGGTGCCGGAGTTGCTGAAGATGTCGCGCACGCCCGAGGTGTCGGAAAACATCCTCGGTCGCGCCGGCGTGTCCGATGCCGTGCGCGCCGAGGCGCTCGAAAGCCTTGCGCGGCAGCGCGGCGTCCAGCCGGTCGCACTGCTGCTCCAGACCATCGATTCGCCCGCGGAAATTGACGTCAGGGGTGTCGGCCGGCTGCTGCTCTCACAATCGCCGGCGGCGCTGGCGGCGCAGCGCCCCGCGTTGTTGAAGCTGGCGCTCACCGACACGGCGGAAGGCCGCACGTACGCGTGGGCCGCAATCGCGCTCGCCGACAACTCGCTCGAACGCGCCTGGCAGGAAGCGGCCGGTTCGCCCCTGTCGCGCGCGAGCCTGCTTGGTGGCATTCACCTGATTCCGAATGCGACGCTGCGCGCCACCGCCTACGAGCGCGTGATGCCAATCCTCGCGCTCAACCTCTCCGAGATCGAGGGACCCAGCCACATCGTGGCGGCGATCCAGCGCGATGCGATGCGTTCGGCGGTCAGCACCCGGCGTGAACCGGCGGCCGTCTTCGCCGCGCTCGGCGGCATGATCGAACGCGGTTACCAGGTGCCGACCGCCGCGCGAGGTTTGCGCGCGCTGCCGCGCAATGCCTGGACGACGGACGCAGCGGCCGCGACCGCCCGGAATCTTGTCGCCTGGGCGAGGAAAACGCCGCCCGGTGAGCGGACTGGTCGCGACTATGTTGAAACGATCCAGGTGGCGGAAGAACTCACCGCGATGCTGCCCGCCGGCGACGCGGATCCGTTGCGCCGGGAAATCGGCCGGCTGCGGGTGTCGTCGTTCGTCGTCCGCGCCGTCCACGAGCAGATGCGTTTTGATATTCCGCGACTGGTGGTGCCGCTCGGAAAATCATTCGAGCTCATCTTCGACAATCCTGACGTGATGCCGCACAACCTCGTGGTCGTGAAACCGGGCGCGCGTGAGAAGGTCGGCATCGCCGCGATGGCGATGACTCCGGACACCCGCGATGCGAAGGGCCGGGCGTTCGTGCCCGAATCCAGTGACGTGATTGCGGCGACAAAGATGCTGGAAACCGGCCAGAGCGAGACGTTGCGGATCCCGCCGATTCGCACCGAGGGGATCCACGAATACGTCTGCACGTTCCCAGGCCACTGGACGATCATGTTCGGCCAGCTGGTGGTCACGAAGGACGTCGATGCTTACTTGAAGGCAAACCCCGCGATGGCGCCGAAGCCGATTGCGGCGGCCGCAACGCACACACCCGCGCATGGAGGGCATCAACTGTTCAGTGGTTCCCCACGATGAACTATCCCGGGATCGTAGCGGAACGCGTGAGCGTTTCGACCCATGACATTCGAAGAAGCGAAACGCTTACGCGTTCCGCTACCCTGGCCGACGTCACCAACAACGTAATCCAGGATCCATGATTAACTCACCATCCAGCGATGGATTCACTCTCAGTATGACCGCTTCAAATCCATGAAACTACCCTGCTCCAGTCTATTCCTCGTTTCGCTCGGCTGCGCGGCGCTCGCGCTGTCGACTCATGCCGCCGATACCGGTTTCAAAAATATTTTCAACGGCAAGGATCTCGCCGGCTGGGAGGGTTTGCCCGGCTTCTGGACGGTGCGCGACGGCGCGATCACCGGCCAGACGACGGCGGACCGCGTGCTCAAGTCGAACACGTTTCTGATCTGGAAAGCGGGTGAGCTGAAAAACTTCGAGCTGCGCGTGCAGTTCCGGCTCACGGTCAACAACGAGCAGGGCTTCGCGAATTCGGGCATCCAATATCGGAGCAAGGTGATCGACCCGGCGGGGTTTGTCGTCGGCGGTTACCAGGCGGACATGGATACGGGCCGGTATATCGGCATGCTATACGAGGAAAAGGGCCGGGGCATCCTGATGCAGCCGGGCCAGAAAATCCACATTGGCAAGATGGCCGCCGCCGAGAAATCCGAAGGGCAGAAAAAGGGAAAGCAAAAGGCGCCGGTCGAAACCATCGCCACGGTGACCACACCCGAGCAGCTCGCCGCCGCCTACAGGAAGGGCGAATGGAACGAAATCGCGATCATCGCGCGCGGAAATCATCTTCAGCATTTCATCAACGGCACGTTGACGGCGGATGTGACCGACGGGGATCCGGAGAAAGGCGCGAAGTCAGGCGTACTCGCGCTGCAACTACATCAGGGTCATCCGATGACCGTCCAGTTCAAGGACGTAAGATTGAAAACGCTGCCGTAAGATCGCCCCAAGATTTGCCCCGACTGCCCCCACACGCCCCGCCCTTCCGTAGTCTGGCATATTCGATTAACGGTTCGCTGGAGCCGCGGCGCCCGCGCCGCGGCCAACGAGCAGACGCGGCAGAAACGCCGCGATGAATCATAGGCCAGCCTCGTCATACGTGCCGGTCCAGCCGCGGGCGTATTACCTTTCGATGACCTACAAGTTTTAAACGCGACCAATCCCAAAACCCAATTGTCATTCTGGGCGCGGGGAAGAATCCAGCTCACGAACCCGGCTTGGGCTCACTCGTTTCACTGGATCCTTGCTGCGCTCAGGATGACAGGCAAAAAATCAAACATGCTTCGTTTCGCCTCCTGCCTACTCCTCTTCACCCTGGCGTTGAGTTGCCCGCTCTCCGCCCAGACCGGCGTTTCCCAAACGCGCAAAAACGGCGCCGCCGAACGCAAGGCCAGGAAGGCCGAAACTCCCGGCCAGGGCTCCCGGGCCGAGATGGCCAGGCTCGCCACCGCCACGGATCCCTCCGCCATCCAGGTGGTGCCGGGATTCAAGGTCGAGCTGCTGTATTCGGTACCCAAGGACGATCAGGGCTCGTGGGTGGCGCTCACGGTCGATGCCCGGGGCCGCATCATCGCGAGCGACCAATATGGCGCGTTGTATCGCCTCACGCCACCGCCGCCGGGAAGCTCGGCGGCAACGAAGGTGGAGCAGCTCAACATCGATCTCCGCAAATTCGGGCCGGCCGAACCGCCGGTGCCGGCCGCGCCGAAGGCCGGTGAAAAGCAGCGCAAGGGCTCCTCGCGCGTGCAGGTCGGTGCGCACGGGATTCTCTACGCCTTCGACAGCCTCTACGTGATGGTCAACGAGGATCGGCTGAATGCGGGACTGTGGCGGCTGCGCGACACCGATGGCGATGATCAGTTCGACGAGGCGCGGCTGCTCCGCGAGATGAAAGGCTCGGGCGAGCACGGCACGCATGCGCTCGTACTTTCGCCCGACGGCAGGTCGATCTACTTTGCCAACGGCAATCACACCGATCTGCCGAAGGGGATGGAAAAGGCCCGGATGGTGAAATGGGGCGAGGATCACCTGCTGCCGCGGATGTGGGACGCGCGGGGTCATGCGCGCGAAAAGTACGCGCCGGGCGGATACATCGCGCGGACGGACCCGGAGGGAAAAACGATCGAGCTCTTCACGCTTGGGTTCCGCAACCACTACGACATGGCGTTCGACCAAAACGGCGAATTGTTCACCTACGATTCGGACATGGAGTGGGATCAGGGTTCGCCCTGGTACATGCCGACGCGGATCAATCACGCGGTCGACGGCGGGGACTTCGGCTGGCGGAGCGGCGCCGGCCGCTGGCCCGCCTATTACGCCGACAGTCTGCCCGCGGCGGTCGACATCGGTCCGGGTTCACCGACCGGCGTCACCTTTGGCACCGGCGCGAAATTTCCGGCCAGGTACCAGCGCGCGTTCTACGCCGCCGACTGGACGTTTGGCACCCTCTACGCGATTCACCTTCATCCGGATGGCGCGAGCTTCCGCGGCGAGAAGACCGAATTCGTGTCCGGCAAACCGCTGCCGCTGACGGACGTGATCATCCACCCGAAGGACGGCGCGATGTATTTCACGGTCGGCGGGCGCCGGACCCAGTCCGCGCTTTACCGCGTGACCTACACGGGGTCGGAAAGCACGGCACGCGCCACGCCCCCGCCGCCGACCGAGGCGGCAAAACTGCGCCGCGCGTTGGAGGAACTTCATGCCGAGGGCACACCGGCGACGGCGATTGACACGGCCTGGCCGCATCTCGGCAGCAAGGATCGTTTCATCCGGTTCGCCGCCCGCGTCGCGATCGAGCGGCAGCCGGCGGACAAATGGGCCGACCGGGCGCTCGCGGAGCTGCCGCCCCACGCCTCGATCGAGGCCCTGATCGCGCTGGCGCGGGTCGGCGACAAATCGCTCCAGCCGCGGTTGATTGCCGCGCTTAGCCGGCTCGATTTCAGCCGCCAGCCGGCGGAGCTCCGGCTGCCGCTGCTCCGTGCGTGGCAACTCGCGTTCACGCGGATGGGCAAACCGCCGGCCGAGGTTTGCGCCACCGTCGCTGCGCAACTGGAGCCGCACTTCCCGCACACCGACGCCTTCGTTAACCGCGAACTGGTCAACCTGCTGATTTTTCTCGGTTCGCCGACCATCGTGGCCAGGACCGTGCCGCTGCTGAGTGTATCCGAACCCGTGATTCAAACGCCCGAGGAACTCGGGGGTGACGTGTTGATTGCGCGCAACGACCGTTATGGGTCGACGGTGAAGGACGTCAGCAGCAGCCGCTCCGACCGGCAGCAGATCGCATACGCCTATGCACTGCGCAATGCGACCATCGGCTGGACGTCGAAGCTGCGCACGGAGTATTTTTCGTGGTTCCCGCGGACGCGAAACTGGAAGGGCGGCGCCAGCTTCCCCGGATTCATCCAGAACATTCGCACCGAGGCGCTCGCCCACTCGACGCCGAATCCCACGGAACGCGCGGCGCTCGACGCCCTCTCCAAGCCGCTCCCGCCGACATTCGCCACGGCGTCCATCACGCCGAAGGGACCGGGACGCGCCTATGCCTTGAAGGACGCCGTCGCGCTGATGCCGGCCAAATTCGCCGGCCGCGACTTCGAGCGCGGGAAAGCGATGTTCACCGCGACTTCCTGTGTCGTGTGCCACAAATTCAACAACGAAGGTGGCGGCATCGGGCCCGACATCAGTGGCGCCGGCGGCCGCTACACCATTCGTGACCTGCTCGAGAACATCATCGATCCGTCGGCGGTCATCAGTGATCAATACGGCAGCGACGAAATCGAACAGCAGGACGGCAACCGAATCGTCGGCCGCGTGGTGGGCGAGGAAAACGGCGAACTGCTCGTGATGGCGAACCCGTTCATGCCCGACGAAAAGCTGCGGGTGAAGGCCGCCGCGGTGAAGTCACGGAAGCCGTACCCGATGTCGATGATGCCGCCGGGTCTGATCAATTCGCTGAACCCGGAGGAGCTGCAGGATCTTCTTGCCTACATTCTCTCCGGCGGAAACCCGCAGGACCCGATGTTCGCGCGCAGCCGATAGGGCATGGTTTGACGTGGCATCTCATCCCGGCCGTTGGCTCTAGCCCGCATTTTTCACACTTGAAATGGTCTTCACCCGTGTCTGACCCCCAACATCCCAATGTTCCGGCGAGCGCCCCGCATTCATGCGGGCTAAATGCATTCTGCTGTCCAGCAGAATGCCCTTAGCCGGGAAATCGTGGAGCGCGCGCCGGCGCACGGCACCAGCGAACACACTGTGCGGTCGCAGCGGAGCAGAGTGTGAAATTTCCCGGCTAGTGGCATGGGCGTCCCGCCGGCCGTCCCGCCCATCTTGCGCTGGTTCGGCAAATCATTCGGCACCGCCATTCCTGGGAGCGCGGTCGTCTCGCCCGCATCAGGGCTTGTTGCACCTCACGGTAGGAAGCCCGTGTCACGCCCGGGCCTCGGGCAAACACAATTTCCCCGTTGACGCGTCGGAAATCGGCTTCTTTGTTCGCCGTTCTGTTAGTGGCTCGGTAGCTCAGTTGGTAGAGCAGAGGACTGAAAATCCTTGTGTCACTGGTTCAATTCCAGTCCGAGCCACCACTTTTATCCGCTACTCTGCAAAGAGTAGCGGATTTTTGTTTCTTGGGCGGTCACCCCTGGGAATCCACTGAACTGAACCTGACCTAGTTTTCGAATTCTGAACAAAAATGTCATCGCTGAGGTTGGAAGTTCACTGAAACAGATACGGTCCTCGACGCCGTGCGCCTGCAGCCAGGCCGTCAGCCGCTTGAATATGCAGTCGCAGCGGTAGTGATGATAGCTGCTCACATCGTTTTTCGGCTCCCCATCCACGCTGATGACGAACTTCGATTTGCTCTCCTCCGCTCGGCGAAAGTGGCCTGACTTGTTTCTAACTTATTTTTCGTGTCCGCCTCGGCGCGTTTGGCGTGCGGTGCGTAGCCATCGAATTGCCTCCTTCAACTTGACCGGCTGGTTCGTAGATACATTGTGAGCACATGAGTGCAATCACAGCCAAAGTCTTCAAGGCAGGGAATTCCAAGGCGCTGCGATTGCCCCGCACGCTCGACGTGAAAGCCAAGACCTACGAGGTCACACCGATGCCCGACGGATTCATGGTCATCGACCCGGCGGCGAAGGCTCGCCGATTGAGAGCGCTGCGAAAGCTCCGCTCGCTGCCTCCGCTTCGCGACGCGTGGCCGCGCCCGTAGTCGATGCCGCTTTACCTGCTCGACACTAACGCGCTCTCACGACTGGCGTGCGGTCTGGACAAGGCGCTTGCCGAAAAAGTCGCCCGTCACGTCGACGACTGCGCTTTGTCCGTGGTCGCGTGGTATGAGCTCGAGTATGGCGCGGCGCGCAGTCCCGACCCGGTGAAGTCCGGCCAGCGTCTTGCCCTGCTGCGGGCGATATTTCCTTTCGTACGTCCGTTTGGTGAGGAGGAAGCGGCGGAGGCGGCGTCTGTGCGCGCCTATTTGGAGACGCTTCGGCCCAACGCCCAGCCGATTGGGCCGCATGACGTGCTGTTGGCTGGCCACGCACTCGCCCTGGGGGCAGTTCTGGTCACGAATAATGTGCGCGAGTTCACGCGCGTTCCCCGCCTCGTGGTGGAAGATTGGCAGACATCTGCGTAAGCAGATTCATGCCACCAGTGTGTCAGGCGATCCGTGGTGTCCCTGCTGGCGGGCCCGCCGAGGTTCGAACGACCGTCCAGCAGTGGCTCCGACCGGCGGATGCTGGAACTTTTTTCCGCCGCAGAATGCAGGCTGCCGGCGTCCACCAGAATTGGTGGAAGGCGCTGATTTCACGCCGGCGTGCTCCGCCGGCTCCACGGATCTTTCCGCGCTGGTCGCGGAAATTGCCTCACGCGCGGCGAACTCGATTCGCGGAACGAGCGGGCTCACCTCCCGCGATATCGACATCGGCCACCGCGAGTGAGCGGTTTTTGTTTGGCTCGAAGCCGGTGGTCGCAGAGTTTGGGCGCGAACCGCGCGTTGCCGGGTCCCGGCCGCGCCCTTCTGAATCCGCCATGCCTTCGTCCCTGCCCCCGTCCCCCGGCCACCTGACGCGCCGCACGATCCTCCAGCGCGGCCTCACCGGAATCTTCGCCTCGGCGCTCGCGCCGAATTTCCTGCCCGCCTCGCTCTTCGGCAAAACCGCGCCGAGCAATCGAATCACCGTCGGCATGATCGGCAACGGGCTGATTTGCTCGGCGCACGTGGGCACGCTCACGGGCAACAGCGATTGCCGCATCATCGCCGTCTGCGACGTGGCGCGGAGCAAGGCGCAGAAGATGCGCGACCGGGTCGAGCGCGCCTACGGCGACAAGGCCTCCGGCACGGCGGCGCGCGGCGTCGACCTCTTCACCCGTCACGAGGAGTTGCTCGCGCGGGACGACATCGACGCGGTGTTCGTCTGCACGCCTGATCACTGGCACGCCGCCGTGGCCAAGGCGGCGATGCTCGCGGGCAAGGACGTGTATTGCGAAAAACCCCTGACGCTCACCATCCGCGAGGGCCGCGTGCTGGTGAACACGGCGCGCCGGCACGGCCGTATCCTCCAAACGGGCACGCAGCAGCGCTCCAACCGCTCCTTCCGCCATGCGGCGGAACTGGTGCGCAACGGCTTGATCGGCGACATCCGGGTCGTCCGCACGCGACTGGGCGAGTTTCCGCCGGTTCCGGCGCTGCCAGAGGAACCGGTGCCGGCGGGCTTCGATTACGACCGCTGGCTCGGGCCGACCCCGTGGCGCCCCTACAACGAGAAGCGCGTGCTCGGCAACTATGGCGGCGGCTGGCGCTGCTTCTACGAATACGGCGGCCGCAAGAACGGCGACTGGGGCGCGCACCACTTCGACATCATCCAATGGGCGCTCGGCATGGACGACTCCGGCCCGGTGGAATTCATCCCGAAGGGGTACCAGGGCACGCCGTATCAAACCCACGTTTACGCGAACGGCATCCGGGTCGAGCGCAACGACGACCCGAACTCGAAAGCCATGATCGAGTTCGTGGGCAGCAAGGGCACCGTGTGGGTCTCGCGTAATGACTTTCTCGAGACGGATCCGCCGGCACTCGCCACCCGGCCGCTGCGGCCGGACGAAGTGCACCTCTACGTCAGCGACGATCACGAGGCCGACTTTTTCTCGGCCATGCGCACGCGGCAGCGGCCGATCGCCGACGTGGAAATCGGCCATCGCAGTGCCACGACGTGTCACCTGAACGTCATCGCCGAGCACGTGGGCCGGCCCGTTCGCTGGGATCCGCGCGCCGAGGAAATCATCGGCGACCCGGTGGCCGCGCGACTGCTCGATCGCCCCCGCCGCGCCCCTTACGCGCTCTGAACCCCGCGACTCCGTTCATGAAGCCATTTTCCCTTCTCACCGGGTTTCCGATCAATCGCACGGTGCCGACACTGCACCGCCGTATCCTTCACCTGGTGACGGCAGCGCTGGCGCTCGCGATCGCATCCGGTCCGCTCGCGGCGGCACAGAAATCGACCGCGGCTGCGCCGGCCGCCCCCGTGCTCAAATCGCTCGACTATTCGGGCAACCAGCAGGCGCGCGACGCACTCGACCGCGAGATCATCGCGGCCGGCACCGATGCGGCCAAGCTCGACGCGATTGCCACGCGGCTCCTGACCACATTGAAACAGGCCGACGCGACGTTCGCGTCCAGGCAGGCCATTTGCCAGCGGCTCGGCTCAATCCTCCTGAGCGCGTCCGGCTCGGGCAGCCCCGCGGTATTGAACACCCTCGGCACCATGCTCACCTCGGACCGCGACGTCGAACTCGCCCGACTGGCGCTCGAGCGACTGCCGGGCGACGCAATCGATGCGCTCTTCGTGAAGGCGCTGCCAAAAACCAACGGGCACACGCGCGTCGCCGTCATCCAGTCAATCGGCACGCGACAGATCGCCAGCGCCGTGCCCGCCTTGAGCGCGCTGCTGAACGAATCGGAGTCAGGCATCGCGGACGCCGCCGCAAAAGCACTCGGCAATATCGGCACCGCCGACGCAGCGAAGGCGCTAAGCAGTGCAGCGCGGGCACGGAGCCCCGCGTTTGTCCAGGCGCAGTTCGACGCGACAACGCATCTGCCGCCGCCGGATGCGCTCCCGGTGTTGCAGTCGTTGCACAACGATGCGTCGCTTCCGACTCACGTGCGAGCGACGGCATTCCGCCGGCTGCTGGAAGTCCAACCGGCGGGGGCGGCGGCGCGGATAACCCAAGTCCTGGGCGGCTCCGACTGGACCTTCAAGGAAGTGGCGGTCGAAGCGATTTCCGTCCAGCCGGCGGCGGAAATTGTTCCCGCGCTCGTGGGGAAACTCGCGAACTGGGATCCCGCGACGCAGGTCGCCGTGGTCGCGGCACTCGGCCGCAAGGCGGATCCGGCCGCCAGCGCGGCCCTCGTGCAGGCGGCCGCCCATCGCGATGACAGCGTTCGTCGCGCCGCGCTGGAAGCACTTGGCCGGCTGCCGGGAACCGCTGAAACCGCGCAACTGCTCGCCCGCGCCACGATGAGCGGCGACTCGACCGACGCGAAGATCGCGCGCCACAGCCTCGCGCGGTTGAATGGTCCGGGCGTATCCGAAATTGTGATCGCCGGTGCCGGGAAGGGCGACACCAGGTCGCGCGCGATGTTTCTCGAGCAGCTGGCCCTGCGGAACATGACCGAGGCCACTCCCCTGCTCCTCAAAACGCGCGGCGATTCCGACGCCACGATTCGCGCTGCCGCCGTGGGCGCATTGGGTGAAGTGGGCTCGCCGGCAGAACTTCCCGCCGTTCTCCAGTGGGCCCTCGCTGCGACCGATGACGAAGAACAATCGCGCGCCTTGCGGGCGCTCGTGAATATCGCGGTCCGCAGCCCGGCGACGGCCGAGCGCGGCCAGCCCGTTTTCCAGGCGATCGAACAGGCGTCACCCGAGGTGGCGAAGCGCTTGTTGCCCGCGCTTTCGCGGCTCGGCGGTGCCGCCAGCGCGGAATGTGCGGCACGTCTCGCGCTCCACCGCGATTCGGCGCTCGCCACCGCGGCCGTGACCCTCCTGGCGCGATGGAGCGATCGCACCGCCCTGATGCCGCTCGTTTCCGTGGCGGAAAAATCACCGGACCCGGAGGTGCGCACCACGGCGGCGGATGCCGCGCTGAAATTTGTCGAACGCAACCGCGAACCGTGGTCGGCGCCGCAGACCGACGTGCTCGGCCGGTTGCTCAAGGCGGCGCCATCCGCCGACGCGCGCAAACGCGCGCTCGCCCTCTTGAACCGCGGCAACGACAAGGCGGCGCTCGCGCTCGCCTCGAAACTCGAGACGGATCCAGAACTCGGCGCCAGCGCGCGCGAGGTCGTCGAGACAATCAAGGCGAATCGTGCCGGTCCGCCCAAGCTGCGCGCTTCGGCCGGCGAGGAGCAGTTGAAGAACATCCTGGATGGAAAAACGGATACGCGCTGGAGCATTCCGGCGACGGGCGACGACTGGCTCGAGGTCGACTTTCGTCAGAGGCGTCCGCTCAAGCGGCTGACGCTGGATCAAACCGGACGCACCGGCGAATTTCCCGAACGCTATGAAGTGTTCGTCGGCGATGACCTCGCCCACCTCGGCGCGGCGAAATCCTCTGGCACCGGCCAGCGCAATCGCACCGTGATCGAACTCCCGGCGAATACCCGCGGCCGCTATGTCGTGATCAAGAACCTCGCCGAGCGGGAGGACACGCCCTGGACGATTTGCGAGCTGTTCGTGGATTGAGCCGTCGCCCGCGAATTGGCGCATATCGGCGCGAATGAAAACGAAGAGATCGTGAAACCCGTATGGCAGGTCCTCCGCTCGCGGACGCCTTGAAATCAAAATCCGTCCTCCAGCGCGGCACGCCCGCCTCACATTCCATGCTCCGAACCCTCGCGCTCGCATCACTGGTCCTGACCGTTTGGGGCGCGAACCGCGCTCCAGCACTGACCTTGGTGGAAAACGGAAACCCGCGCGCCATCATCGTCGTCGAGGATCAGGCGAACGAGTTCCACCTTACCGCCGCCCGCGATCTGCAGGAGCACCTGCGATTGATTTCGGGAGCCGAGATTCCCATCGTCGATGCCGCCGCCGCCCGGGGCGCCGATTCGGCCACCGTGCGTTTGATCGTGGGCGCCAGCAAACTGAGCCGGGCGCTCGGCGTCGGCAACGAAGGCATGGAGAAGGAGGCGTATCGGATTCGGACGAGTGGCAACAACATCGTCTTCCTCGGCGAGGATATAACCCGTTCATCGAACGCAACCGCGTGGGCCGTCGGATATTTTTTGGATCGCGAGCTCGGCGTGCGGTGGCTCTGGCCGGGGGAACTCGGCACCCACGCGCCGGCGCGAAAGACCATCACGGTGCCCGACCTGGACATCACCGGCCGGCCGCAGCTGGAGCAACGCCGGCTCCGCTCGCGCGGCACCGGCGCGACGGCGGACTGGTTACGGCACCATGAGATGGGCTCACGGATGAGCTTCAGCTTCGGCCACGCGTTCACGGATTGGTGGCCGAAGTATCACGAGGCGCATCCAGACTATTTTGCCGTCCCGCCGGCGGGAGAAAAGCAGCCGTATCCGCAGCCGGACCGGGTGAAGTTGAGAATCGGGAATCCGGCCGTCGGCGATCAGATCCTCGAAAACTGGCGCGCCGCCGGCCGGCCGGACAACTGGAACGTGTGCCCCAACGACGGCTCGGGCTGGGACACGAGCGCGGAATCGCGCGCGCTGGACCTGCCCGATGTTTTTGAGCCGCAGGCCATCTGGCGGAACAAGGCGAATCTCACGCGTCGTTTCGTCCGGTTCTGGAACGGGCTGCTGGTCCGGATGCGGAAGGAGAATCCGCGCGTCACGATTTCGACGTATGCGTATAGTTGTTACCGCGAGGCGCCCGCGGACATGAAGCTGGAGCCCGGGATGGTGGTCGGGATTGTCGACACGTATGCGAGCACGAGAATCTGGCAGGCGTGGAACGCCGCCGGCGCGCGGCTGATCCTGCGGCCGAACTGGTGGCATGTCGGCGGCTCGGGACCGCACCTTCCGCTGCACTTGCAGGGCGAGAGCTTCCGGTATGCGCAGACGCATGCGATGATTGGCTTCGATTTCGACAGCCTGATGGGCCATTGGGGCAACCAGGGGGCGCTCTACTATTTGATCGCGCGGCTTTCGACGCGACTGGACCTCTCGGTTGATCAGGTCATCGCCGAGTACACGGGCGCGTTTGGCGCGGCGGCACCGGTGATTCGGGAGTACCTCGCCTATTGGGAGGACTACGCCGCGAAGGTCGCGACGCCGGTCACGGCCGGTGGCGATGTTTCGCAGAATCCGAACGGCCTTTTCGAAACGCTGGCACGAAAATACGGCAAGACCGGCAGCACACTCGGCACGAGCTGGAGCATGATGCCGTACATCTACACCGACGAAGTGATCGCGCCCGGCGTTGCCATTCTGGATCGCGCCGCGAAAGCAGCGGCGAACGACACACCGCTCGCGAAGAAACGCGTCGCCTACCTGCGGACGGCGCTGGAGTTGCTGAAGGAACATCGGGAGGTGATCCGGCTGGCGGACAAGAAGGCGCGACGGCCGGCTGAAACCGATCGGGACCTCGTCGCGCAGATGAATCGGCTCGAAGCCCGGCAAAAGGATGCCGTGCGCGACTACGGCGTGATTGGTTTCACCGAGACGATTCCGTCGCGCCTGCGAATCACAGACCCGAGAAAAATGGAGGGGCTGTGACACGGGACTGTCTAGAAACGTTCATCAGCAGCGCAACAGCGCGACGGCATACGTGTATCATGTTGAATTCTTCGCTGGCGCTCAGAATGGCAGCCTTTTCATCCAGCCTCGTTACCTCGGCTGCTACGAAGTCGGAATGACATGAATACATCGATGCGTCGGATTTTCGTACTCGCGATGGCGATCGCGGCAACGCCGGTTCTTCACGCCGCGACTTTTGAGTGGCAGACAGCCACGCCGGAAAGCACCGCGGTCTCCACCGCCAAACTCGACGCCGTGCGCGAGCTGCTCGCGGCGCATGCGACGAAGGCATTCCTCGTCGTGCGTGACGATCGGATCATCTACGAATGGTATTCGACGGGACACTCGGCCACGAAGCCGCATTTCACGGCCTCGATGGCGAAGGCCCTCGTCGGCGGTGTATCCGTCGCGGTGGCACTGACCGATGGCAGGCTCGCGCTCGACGATCCCGCGGCAAAATTCATCCCACAATGGCGCGACGACCCGGCGAAGGCGCGAATCACGTTGCGCCAGCTTGGCTCACACACCTCCGGCATCGAGGACGCCGAGGCGAACGATTTGCCGCACGAAAAACTCACGGGCTGGAAGGGCGATTTCTGGAAACGGCCGCCCGTGCCGCGCGATTCATTCACGCTCTCACGCGACGCCGCGCCAGTGATTTCGCCCCCGGGCGCGGAGATTCACTACAGCAACCCCGGCATCGCGATGCTTGCTTATGCCACGACGGCGGCGCTGCGCAATGCGGAGCAAAGGGACTTGCGCACGCTCCTCCGCGAACGGGTGATGCGGCCCATCGGCGTGCCCGATGCGGAATGGAGCGTCGGCTACGGCCAGACCGTCACGGTCGACGGGCTGCCACTCGTCGCGTCGTGGGGCGGCGGTGGCTTCACGGCCCGCGCCACGGCGCGGGTCGCGCGGCTCATGTTGCGCGAAGGCGATTGGGAGGGCCGCCAACTCATCAAACGCGAGGCGGTGCGCGCCGTCACGACGGATGCCGGCACGCCCGGAAACTGCGGCATCGGATGGTGGAGCAACAACGACGGCACGGTGGCGGCGTTACCGCGCGATGCGTATTGGGGCTCGGGCGCGCAGCACCAAATCGTGCTGGTGATTCCGAGCCTGAAGGTGATCGCGGTGCGGAACGGCGGGTCGCTCAGCGCGTCGGAAAGTCATGGTAGAGCGCGCGACAAGTTTTTCTTCGAGCCGCTGATCAAAGCGCTAATCGGAAAACCATAGCGGCATTCGGTTTCAGCCAGGCGACACGTGGCTTGTCCTGGGAGCGCAGCCGTCTCGGCCGCATTAATCAGATTGCGGGCCAGAGGCCCGCGCTCCCAGGACGAAAGCTTGATGCGCCGACGTCGACCGCGTCCAATCCGGCCCGATGCGTGCCCAACTCTTGTTGTTTCTCGCCGTCGCGGCCGCCGCCCCGGCGCAAGTTCCCCGCGCGACGCCGAACGGCTATGAGCTGCCGAACGGCTGGCGTCTCACTCCGGTCGGCCGGCACGCCGTGGTCCCCGATTACGTGTTGAACCTGACGCCTTCGCCCGATGGCCGGAGCATCGTCGCGTTGCACTGCGGTCACAGCCCGCACGGGCTCGCCGTGATCGATCCGACCACGATGGAAGTACGACAGCAGGTGCCGCTGAAGTCGGCGTGGCTCGGACTCGCGTGGGCACCGAACGGCAAATCGATCTTTGTCTCCGGCGGGAACGCCGAGGGACGAACGAATCGCACGATTGCCCCAGTGTACCAATTTGGTTTTGCGAACGGCCGGTTGAGCGAAAAACCCATCCGCGAGTTCAACCAACCGGTCCCGCCCAACGGAATCTACTGGTCCGGCCTGGCCCACCACCCCACCAAGCCGTGGCTGTTCGCCGCCAATCGCGGCACGCAGCCGATCCCCGGCCACATCGTCGTGTTCAACACCCAGACCGGTGCGCGCCTCGCTGAACTGCCGACGGACATCAACCCGTACACCGTGCTGCTTGATCCGAGCGGCGACACCCTCTTCGTTTCAAATTGGGGCGCCCGTTCGGTGTCGATCATCGACACCAATACGCGCCGCACGCGCGCCACCATCCGCGTCGGCCACAATCCCAACGACATGGTGCTCGCACCCGACGGCCGGCTTTTCGTCGCCTGCGGAAATGAAAATTCGGTCTACGTGCTCGATACGAAAGCGCTCCATCCGATCGAGGTGATCTCGACCGCCATGTACAAAATGGCGCCGGTCGGCTCGACGCCCAACGCGCTGGCGCTGGATGCGACCGGCAAGATGCTGTTCGTGGCGAATGCGGACAACAACAACGTGGCCGTGATCAACATCGCGGAGCGCGAGGTTTCAAATGTCCTCGGGTTTATTCCGGTCGCGTGGTATCCAGCGTCGCTTGCGCTTTCGCCGGACCGCAAATCGCTCTACGTCGGCGCCGCGAAGGGGCTCGCCAGCTATCCGAATCTCAACGGACCGACGAGCCCGCTGGTCATGCCGCTCCCGGGCGAAACGACCCCGCCCCGGACAAACCACATCGCACGACTCCAGCGCGGGAGCGTCAGCGTGCTGGCGCTGGCCAATCTCAAGGCGGAGATCAAGGCGCACACGCGGCAGGCGATGGCAAACTCGCCCTATAACGACGAGATGCTCGCCCGGGCGCGTCCGCCGGTTTCCGGTCCGTCGATTGTGCCGCGCGAGGTGGGCGCAGGTTCGCCGATCAAGCACGTCATCTAT
Source organism: Opitutaceae bacterium (assembly GCA_030648295.1). Lineage (GTDB taxonomy): Bacteria > Verrucomicrobiota > Verrucomicrobiia > Opitutales > Opitutaceae > ER46. The sequence goes on from JAUSID010000020.1 coordinate 18,975, forward strand.
ATCATCAAGGAAAACCGCACGTACGATCAGGTTTTCGGCGATTTGCCGCAGGGCAACGGCGACCCGCGGCTCTGCATCTTCGGGCGGGACGTGACGCCGAATCAGCACAAGCTCGTCGAGGAATTCGTCCTGCTCGACAATCTCTACTGCGATGCGGAGGTTTCGGTCGACGGCCACTCGTGGTCGAATTCCGCCTACGCGACCGATTTTAACGAGAAGCGCTGGCCGCCACAGTACGGCGGCCACAGCGCGAGCGTCCGCGGCCCCGGTGATGTTCCATCGTCGGGTCATTTTTGGGATCTCGCGGCGACGAAGGGGCTCACTTATCGCTCATATGGCGAGTCGGCCGAGCGCGTGAGCGACGGCACGGAGAGGATTGCCCGCGCCCGGGCCAGCGCCATCGGGCTCGTCGGTCATATCTCGCCGCGGTTCATGGGCGGCGGCGCCCGCGACACCGACGACGTGAAGGTTTTTTTCCAGGAATTCGATGAGTACGAGAAGAACTACGACTCGTCCGATCCCGAGAAGCGGCTGCCGAACTACATCGTGATGAGCCTGGGCGAGGATCATACGCGGGGGACGAGCCCGGGAGCAAACACGCCGATTGCCTGCGTGGCGAACAACGACTGGGCGATCGGCCAGCTGATCGGGCGCGTGAGCCGTTCGCGCTACTGGCCGCAGACCGCGATCTTCATCATCGAGGATGATGCGCAGAACGGACCCGACCACGTCGACGCGCGTCGCACGGTCGGGCTGGTGGTCAGCCCGTACACGAAGCGGAAGTTCGTCGACTCGACGCTGTATACGACGTCGTCGATGGTGAGGACGATGGAGTTGCTGCTCGGATTGCCGCCCATGACGCAGTTCGACGCCGCGGCGATGCCGATGTATGCCTCGTTCGGCATGGAGCCAAACCTCGCGCCATTCAGGCACCTGCCGCCGCAGGTCGACGTGAATGCCGTCAACACACCGCGGTCGCCGGGCGCGAGAGTTTCGATGGCGATGGATTTTTCCGATTACGACCGCACGCCAATGTTCGAATTAAACGAGGTGATCTGGAAGAGCGTGCGCGGTGCGGACAGTGAGATGCCTCTGCCGATCTCGCGGTTTCATTTCCGATACTGATGCACGGAGATTCATGGGGGGGCGCACACCGCGCCGAATGGCGGGTGCGGGCGGTGCAGCGCACGTCGGCTCGTGGCGTGGGCCGCGCGAGTGTCCGACGCGGTTGGCGGCTCATTCCCAAATTCCTGCGTTTCGCGGCCATCGCGATGGCGGGAGCCGCGATCCCGTCAACCGCGCTGCGCGCACAACACCCGACGCCGTCGCAGCTCAACGAGATGATCGTGACCGCAACCCGATTTGAGGAGGAGGCGGCGGCCCTGCCCTATGCCACCGTGGTGATTTCACGCGAGGCGTTTGAACAGCGGTCGCCTCGCACGCTGCCTGACGCCCTGAAAGAGGAAAGCTCGGTCATGGTGCAAAAAACATCCCTCGGCCAGGGCTCGCCGTTCATCCGCGGATTCACGGGGTTTCGCACCGTGCTGCTGGTCGACGGATTCCGGTTGAACAACTCGGTCTTCCGTGATGGCCCCAACCAGTATTGGAACACGGTGGACTCGTGGTCGCTGGAGAGAATCGAGTTGGTAAAGGGTCCCACGTCGGCCCAGCACGGCAGTGATGCCATTGGTGGAACGGTGCAGGCCCGCACCATCGCGCCACGCTTCGAGGGCGAAAAGCCGGTGGTTTTTGCCGGTGCCGTTTACCGGTTCGCTTCCGCCGAGCACGCGCAGGTGGGCCGCGTGGAGGCGGGCGGCGGGCTGGGCAACTCGACCGGCTTCACGCTCGGCGCGACGGCCAAGGATTTCGGCGACCTGCGCGGCGGCCGCGAGGTGGGATTGCAGCCACAAACCGGATACGACGAGCGCGATTTCGATTTCAAGCTGGAACACCGGTTCTCACCCGGCGCGCGACTGACGCTGGCCCACCAGGCGGTGGAACAGGACGACGTCTGGCGCACGCATGCGACGATTCACGGGTTGCGGTGGAAGGGAACGCGGCCGGGCAGCAACCTGGTGCGGGTGCTCGATCAGCGGCGAACGCTGCAGTACGCGCGCTTCGATGTCGAACGGCCGGGGGAAACATTGCGTGCGTTCCAGGTTGGCGCCGCCCACCAGCGGCAGGCGGAGGACGAGTTCCGGCAGCGCGCGAATCTTCGCGTCGAGCGGCAGGGTTTCAAGGTGAACACACTGGGCACCTATGCGCACGCGCGGTGGGATACGAAAGCGGGCCGGTGGGTAACCGGGGCCGAGTTCTATCGGGACTGGGTCGATTCGCATTTGCGTGAGTTCGATCCGACGGGAGCGCTGGCGGCAGTGCGGGTGCAGGGCCCGGTCGCCGATGACACCCGGTACGATCTACTGGGTATCTTTGCGGAAAATCGTTTCCCGATCGGCGCGCGGCTCGGCGCGATCGTCGGTGCGCGACTCAACCGCACGCGGGTGCGGGCCGGCAAGGTCGCAGCGCCCGGGAGTGGCCAAGCGTTTTCAATGTCGTCGGGCACATCGGCGCTCGCGGGGAACGCGCGGCTGCTCGCCGCACTCGATCGCGAGGAGCACTGGAAGTTGTTCGCCGGCGCGTCTCAGGGCGTCCGCTCGCCCAATCTGAGCGATCTCACGCGGTTCGACATTGCCGAGGCTGGACAGATCGAGACGCCCGTCAGCCAGCTGGATCCCGAGCGCTTCGTCACCAGCGAGGCGGGCTTGCGCGGCAACTGGCCCCGGGGAGGCGTGGAGTTGGCGTACTACCACACGCTCATCGACGATTTGATCGTGCGCACGCCGACCGGCCAGGTGGTGAGCGGGCTCGCGGAGGTGACGAAACGAAACTCGGGCCGCGGGTACATTCAGGGCATCGAACTCGAAGCCCGCGCGATGGTGACGAAATTCCTGGCGGTGCGCGGAGTGGTCACCTGGATGGAGGGCCGGCTCGAGAGTTATCCGACCGCGGCACCGGTGCTGATCGAGGAGCCGGTTTCACGCCTGATGCCGCTGACGGCGTTCGGCATGGCGCACTGGCATGACGGGCCGTGGTGGGCCGCAGCGACAGTGACCGTCGCATCAACCGCGGACCGGTTGCCAACCCAGGACCGGATCGACACCGAGCGAATTCCCCCCGGCGGCACGCCCGGCTACTCGGTGTATGGTGTACGTGCGGGCTGGAGCGCCAGCCGGCGGCTCACCCTTTCGGCGGCCCTCGAGAACGTCACCAACGAAGATTATCGGATCCACGGCTCCGGGCTGAACGAGCCCGGACGAAATTTCGTGTTCACCGCTCGAGTGGAGTTCTGAGGCTGCGGCTTCCAGCCGCAGACTGGAGTTTGGCCAATTTTCAGCGCCAACGGCGCGTAATCCTCAGCCCAGGCCAACGGCCTGGGCTGAGGATTACGATTGCTCCGGCCTGAAAGGCCGGGACAAGGCTCAATCCCAAACATATCTTTCATCATAGGCTACCTGGTAGCGTTCGAGGAAGCGGCGGTATTCCTCTTGAAAGGTCACTTTCTGGTGATGCGTCTCCTGATTACGGATATAGGTGACGACACTGTCTGCATCCGACTGACTTACCGAGAAAGCTCCGTAGCCTGCCTGCCAATGGAAGTCACTAAACGACTCTCCCTTGGTTTTGATCCACTTCGACGAGCTGGTTTTCAACGTTTCCACCGCCTGTGCCATCGAGCGCGTTCGCGACAAACCGAAGAATAAGTGCACATGATCTTCCGCACCTCCCGCCTGCAATGCCGGGCAGTCGATACCTTTTAGAATGCCGACAAAATAGGCGTGCAGTTCAGGCCGGACTTCCGGCGACAAGGCTGGAACTCTGTGCTTGGTACTGAAGATAAGGTGAATCAGGACTCGAGATA
>JAUSID010000031.1 GCA_030648295.1 Opitutaceae bacterium
GCGCTTGGCGAACGGATCCGTGATCTCAACGTGCTGTTTGGCGATGGCCGCGCGCTGGACGAAATCCGCCGCGTTGCGCTCGACGACCAGGCCGATCTGCCGGCGCGGCAGCGGGCATTGCAGGCGCTCATCGCGAGCGCACCACCAGACTTGCGCCAGGTGTGCGAAAAACTGCTCGCCGTCCGCGGGGTGAACGCGACCGCGGTGCGCGGGCTCGCCCAATTTGACGATCCCGCGATCGGGCAGAAGATTGCGCGCAGTTATCGGACGTTTCCGCCGGCGGAACGCGAAGGCGTCGTCGCCATGCTGGTGGCGCGGCCCAGCTTCGCGCGCGCGTTGCTGACGGAGATGGCGGGTGGCCGGATCCCGCGCTCCGCGCTGACCGCCTTTCAGGCGCGGCAGATTCGGAGCTATGGCGATCCGGCGCTCAACGACGAACTGCGAAGCGTCTGGGGCGAAGCGCGCGAGCCCGCGGCCGACAAACGCGCGCTGATCACGCGACTCAAGGCGCAGCTCACGCCGGCGGTGCTGGCGGCGGCAGACAAGGGCAGGGGACGCGAGGTTTACGGCAGCGTGTGCGCCGCGTGTCATACCCTTTACGGCCAGGGCGGCCGGATCGGCCCGGACCTCACCGGTTCGGGCCGGGACAATCTCGATTACCTGCTCGAGCACATCGCGGATCCGAGCGCAGTCGTGAGCGCAGATTACCGGTTGAACCTGCTTACGCTACGCGACGGTCGCACCCTCAGCGGCTTTGTATTCGCGAGGACGGCACGCACACTGACGCTGAACACGACGACCGAAGCGCTAACAATTGAGCAGGGGGAGATCACTTCCCGGCAGGAACTGCCGCAATCGCTGATGCCCGAGGGTCTGCTGGAATCGCTCCCCGCCGCCGACGTGGCCAACCTGATCGCCTATCTGATGCATCCCAGCCAGGTGCCGCTGCCGGAAAAAGTGAAGTGATTGGCTTGGGCAGCGACACGCATGAGCATTTCGCGGTTCGAATTCCAATCCGGCGAAACGCTCACGCGTTCTGTGACGGAACTCACAAGCACCGGGGTGGATCTCGGCCGGGAATGGATGCCACCCCAGAAAACCTTGGCTTTCCAAAGTGCCCGATGGCGTTAGTCTGTCCGGCATGGAGGCCGAATTTCCACCTTCTCCACCGAGCCCAACCGGCAGCTTCCCGGACGATGTACCGGATGTCGCGCCCGTCATAGCCCTGAACCCGGCTCAGGCTGCAATGCCGGTCATCGAGTTCCGGCCGTACGATGTTGTCACCTTCTTCCAGAACGCGCCCGAGGACATTCAGGATATTCTCATCCGTGAGGCATACCTGGCGCGCGCCGCGGAGATTCTCGTGACCAAACAGGAGGAGAACAAGCAGGAGAAGGAAAAGGTGGATGCGACGCGCCCGCCGTTTATGGTGGTTCGAAAACAGGCCAGGGTGGAGTTTGAAACCCGGATGGCCAGCGCGGAAAGCGAGGTGAATTTTTTCGCCCGCGCTCTGGCGCAAAACGAGAGTGCAATGGAAAACTTGCGCAAATCAGCCCGTCGGCAGTTGGAGGTATGGTTGCGAAACCATGACACCACCTACATGAGTGGGCTGGCGTGCGAGCAGTTCCTGTCCGACTGGCGGAATGCCATCGAATTGGTCAGTTCGATCATGCTGGATTTCATTAAGTCCATCGGCGAGGCCCGCAATTTGATGGTGACGGGCTACGACAAGGAGCGCCAAACGTATACCGCCCAGGCGCTGGAGTCCTTGAATCGGGCGGTAAAGGTAGGGGCGGCTTTGGAAGCTGATACCGCATCGGTCAATTTGATTGCCGAGAAGCACGATGAGACGTTTCGCGGAACCATATTTGATAATCCCTTCCCGCGCTTGCCGATATTTGCCGCGGAGCATCACACCGCGAACGCCCAAAACCGCCCCATCGGGACGCTGCAAAAGCACTTTGATCGGATCAAAGGTTACTACGAGGAGTTGAATCAACAGGGCATTCCGGCCCTGAACGAAGCGATTGCCAAGGCGGAGCAGCGTCAGCGGGCGGTGCAGGACAGCTACATGACCACCCTCTGGGAAGGCTTGCGGCAGGAGGCCAGGAAGTCGGTCGAGGAAGAACAGCTGGCCGAGGTGGTCAAGGAAACCGAAGAGCGTTTTCTACAGGGAGATTACCTCTAACGAGGCGCACCCGGCGACCCGACACAATTCCCGGTTTGTCATTCTGAGGCTTGGCGAAGAATCCAGCACTTCATGCATTTTCTCTGCTTCCTCCGCTGCCTCCTGTTAAATGGGTTGGGTTTGGTTGCGGCCTTGGGCCGCGGTGCGAAATATCCGGCTAGAACGTGCCTCTCACGCCGAACGTCCAGAGGGCCCCGTAATCGATGCGATTGCGAAAGCGCGCGGCCTCGGGCGTGAGCGGCCCGTAGATCTGAGTGTCTTCGGGCGCGTTCGCCGCATTGCGCAGGCTGCCGAAAACAGCGAAGCGCCGGAAGAACGTGTACTCCGCCTGGGCGTCGAGCGTCAGCCGCTCGGGCACCCACGTGAACGTGTTCGGACCGATGCTGGCACCGCTGGTGGCGGCGCCGCGGCGTTCGCCGCGATAATTCCAATTGAGCCGCGCCTGAAATTTCTGCCGCGTCAGGCTCACGCCCCAGCTTGCGCTCCGCGGGTAGAAATTAAAACCGGCATTGCCCACGAGGGCGCCGGTCCGCCGCTGCGACGAGGCATTGGCAAAAACCTGCACGCCGCGGGCCCACGGCGGCAGGAACGTCAGCGCCTGCTTGTAGTTCAGGCTGGATCCCTCCATCCGCACGATGCCGGGAACGTTGTATTGCGTCTCCACGTCGAACGCGCCGTAGACACCCGGATCGACATCATACAGCGCCAGAAACTCGGGCGTGGCGGGGAAACGCGTTGCACCGAAGAAGTTCTCGAAATCGCGGCGGAAAGCGTTGAGCGAGATCTGGCCGACGCCCTCGAAATAATATTCGAGTCGCACATTGGTCGTCGTGGCACTCCAGGCCTTGATGCCAACATTGCTCACGATGATCCGGTTGGCCTGGCTCGGCACCGACTCGCTGTCGGGCAGCGTGAGCCCGCCGGCGTACTGGTTGAAGTCCGGCCGGCCGACCGAGCGATAGATGCCGGCGCGTGCAATCAGGTTTTCACGCACCTGGAAGCTCGCGTTCAGGCTGGGAAACAGCCGCAGGTATTCCTTCGAGGCCTGCGCGCCCCGCTCGATGAAGGTGAGCCGCGAATAGTCGACCGAGGTGGTGCTCGCGATGATCGGCACCGGCCGGCCGCCGGCGAGAATGAGGCGGCCCTGCGCGTCCCGCTGGTAATTCCGGGTGGGATCCGTGAGCGGGCCCTGCGCGTCGATATTCGTCTGCTCGGCCCGCACGCCGCCGGTCAGCTTCAGCCGGTTGGCCAGGAAGCTGGTGTCGCCGCGGATATACGCCGCGGAGACGAGTTCCTCGGCGAACTTCGAGGAGGTGACGGTCGAGCGGTATTCGTTGTTCTGATTCACCGTGAACTGCCCGGGCGTCGCCTGGTAACGCTGCCAGGCCAGGAACGGACTCGTACCCTGGAGCGGCGGCAGCCCGAACACGCCGCGGCGCGAGCCGTAGACGGAGTCGAGGAAGGGGGCGGAGCTCTCGTCGGTCGCCGCGCTGCCATCTGGCCCGAGGAAGGTGTAAACGGAGGTGGTGCTGCGATTGTCGCGGGCGGACTGGCGGAGATGGAGCCCGGCTTTCAGACGAAACGGCACCCGGGTCGGGAAGGCGCGGCCAAGATTCGCGTACGCGGTGCGTTGCCGATCGACGGTGTTGTTCTGGATGGCGGTCCCGGTGTTGAAGGATTTCCCCTCGATGGCGAACGGGTCGATGATGGCGCCAGTCGCATTGTCGATGACAGTGATGGCGCGGGGACGCGTCTCCATCATGTCCTCGAAGGTGATGGTCAGGTTGCGGCGAAACCCCGTGGTCGAATTGAACGCACCCTTGTCGATGTCGCGATTGGCATTGGTCGAGGTCGACACGCCCAGTCCGAGATCGCCTTTCCACACCGGCCCGTCGTGCCGCCAGACCAGCGTCGGCATGGCGGTGCGATTGTGCCGGTCGCGCATCAGGTTGGATGGCTGCAACTGGGCCTGGCCGGGGGCGCTGCGCGTCCTTTCCACGCTGAAGTCGCCCGGCAGCACACGGCTGATGACGAAAGCGAGATTCTGGTTCGTGGCGTAGAGATGAAAATAGGAATGCTGAAATCCGAGCGAGAGCCGGTCGTTGCGCGTGAGACGGAAGTCGAGGGTGGCGCCGACGGAATTGCGCGTGGTGACCTTGGTCCCGTCACGGTACGAGAACTGCGTGAGATAGGGGCGGTCGGGCGTGGTGTCGGGAAAGGCGGCGCCATTCGTGGCGGCGCTCGCTCCGCGCCACACGGTCTGAGTCATCGGCTCGGGGGAGAAATTCGTGGAGGTGCCGCCGGAAAGCGTGAAGCCGAACCGCTGGTTGATCGGGGCGACATAAGAGAAATCGAAACCTGGATCGAACTTGCGCGAGGGCGACTGGAGTGGGCCGGGAGTAGGTTTGAAGCTGTGTTCGTTGCTCCGCATCATCACGAAGACGCTGCCGTTGAAGACCGGACGCGAGCGCTCGAAGGCGCTGCGCGGAACCATGTTCACGCTGCCGGCGAGCGCGGCACCCTGCGACTCGGGCGTGGGCGTGTACTCGACTTCAATCCGGGCGACGTTGTTGACCGACACCATGTCCATGGCGACGGTGCGCGACGTGTTGACGTTGCCGACGCTTGCGCTGGCCATGCTGAATCCTTCCACCGTGATGGGGACATTCGCCGCCGGAGCGCCGTTGATCGAAACCTCGCGGGAATTGCCGCCGGACGACTCGATGGTGATCCCGGGCAGAAATTTCAGGAACTCGGCCGCGTTGCCCTCGGGGACGAACCCAAATTCATCCGTGGCGAGTACATTCTTGATGTTGGGCGCGAATCGCTGCTCGTTGATGGCGATGGCGGAGGCGGCCATTTCGCGCGAGGCCCCGACGACGAACGCGGCGAGCTTGACGGTGCTGTCGCGCTCCGCCGCGGCGACGCCGCCGAACACGATGTCGCGCTGGACGGTGACACCGGGTGCAACGGTGATGCGAATCGTCTCCGGCGGAAGCCCGGTGAAGAAAGCCTCGATCGTCGCCTCACCCGGAGCGACGCGGGCGAAGCGATAGAACCCGTCGGCGTCGGTGAATGTTTCCTGCGTCGTGCCCGCGAGCTGCAGCCGGGCACGCTCCATGTATTCGCCCGTGCGGGCATTTTGGACACGGCCCTCGATCGTGCCGACGCCGGCGTCCGCGGCGACTGCGGCCGGGGCAACGGAAAGGGACGCGAGCAGCGCAGCGAAGAGCGTTCGAACGAACTGATGGGGTTTCAGCACGGCCCTCTGATTCGCTGATTTCGGGGCGCCTGCAAATCCAAACGACGCGCAGGGCCACCGCTGCGAGACGATGCCCCTTCACCTTTTCAGCGGATGCAATTCGATTTTGCGGAAAAACATCTCCGCGCCTTCGGACTGGATCAGGATCCGGCCTTCCTTCAAGGAGCCGTCGCGGCCTTCGTTTACCTTCACGCCGTTCAACCGGAAGGTGACGCTGCCGCCGTCGCAAATCGCTTCGAGGCGGTTCCACTGGCCGACGGGTTTCTCCACGTCGCGCCGGCCGCGGAACCCGAGCACGTCCTTCCACTCGGGATCCTTGTGCTGCCAGTCGGTGCGGTGCCGCCCAATCGTCAACAGCACCGGCTCGCCCGCGGGATTCCACTGTCGCGTCCCGGGCGTGATGGTCGTGTGCAGCGTGGGACAGATGAGGTCCGGCTTTCCGCGCTCATAACCACGGACGAGGATAAGATCGCCGGTGCCGCCCTCGATGATTTGGTATTCGACCGAGCGCATGTAAGGACCACGAAAATCGGGCTCGTTGTTGCCGGGTTCGCCCTGGCAGTGCAGGAGTAAACCGCCATCGCGCGCCTTGTCGCGCCGCGGTTCCCACGTGATCAGTCCCCAGCGGAATTCCGCCACGAACCGGTAGTTTGTGTAGCGCTGTCTGGTGATGAGTCCGCCGAAATGCCGGCCGCTGATCCGGATCGCCGGACCGTCGTCGATCCGCTCGACCACGCTGAAAACCTGATCCCTGTCCTCGCTGCCATGGACGCGATCCCACGTGGTGAAGCTGGAAAGATCCTTCCCGTTGAACAACGCGATGACTTTCTGTGGCGTGATCGGCGCCTGCGCCCGCGCGACGGTGGCGCCGAGGAGCAGCAGGAAGAGGGAAAGGGCGGGTTTCGGTTTCATGTGGTGACGAAAGGCCTTGGCCGTATCGATTCAGAGGACAACCGCGAATGAACGCGAATGGACGCAAATTTCAGAGGAGGAGGGGAGCATTGCCCAGGTGAAACCATGGTCACCGTTTGGTTCCTTGTTGCCATGCTCCCAAAGGACGCCCGCTCCATTCGCGTGAATTGGTGTCTATTCGCGGTTGAACTGAATTCGTCCGGCTTGGCGGCAACGCTGAGGCCACGGATGCATGTTTCGTGGCTTGTGGTCCCTGGTCTTTGGTCTTTGGTCCCTGGTCTGTACTTCGGTTGCGGCTGCGCCGCTCTGACCGCCCTCATTCGAGGCTCTTCAGGTACGCCACCATATCAGCGAGCGCCTTTGGCTCCAGGACGCGATCGAGGCCCGGCGGCATGAGCGACATGGCGACCGGATCGAGCTTCGCAATCGCAGCGCGCTGGACGGGGTTTTCGCGACCGTCCGCCGTCACCACGAAAACCGTGTCGGCCGCCTCGCGCGGAATCGTGCCCATCAGGCTGCGGCCATCGCTGGTCGTAATCTGAAAACTATCGTAGCCGCGGGCGATGGTGGCGCTCGGAAAGCTGATGGCCTCGAGCAGATCGCGGATGTTGCGGATCCGCCCGATGTGCGAGAGATCGGGCCCGAGCGTTCCGCCTGTATCGCCAACACGGTGACAGCTGAGGCACGCGCCGGCGCCAGCCAGAAATGAGGCCTTGCCGCGGGCGGGGTCGCCCCCGGTCGCAAGGATCTCCAGCTCCGCCACGCGGCCGTCCTTCGCCACGTTCTGATTCATGATCTCGGAGATCATGGGCGCCGCATTTTCGTAGGCCGGGGCAGGGTAGCGCTGGAAAATCGCCTGGAGCGTCTGCTGGAGCACACCCCAGCGGCCCGGGGAAACCTGGAGCTGCGCCAGCAGCTTGGTCCCGATCTTCGCGTCCGCCGGTCCGCGCTGGAACGCGCCGAGCAGTTGCTGAAGTTCGACCGGCCCGGCCGAGGGCAGGATGTCGGCGAGTTTCGAGAGCTGCTCCCGCGTCAGCTTCGCACCCGCCATGACAGTCGCGGCCTGGAGCCGCGCGTCGGGCTGGCCGCCTTTGACCAGGGGTTCGAGCAGCAACTGAAAAGAGGCGTCATCGAGCGCACTGTCGGCGCCGGCGGCGAGCTGGAGCGCGGCGACGCGAAATGCGGTCGGACCCGCCGGGTCGCGCCCCACTTCCTGGAGCGCGGCGCCGAAATCCTTGGTGCGGTGGACGCCGATGGCGCGCAGAGCCGCCTGCGCGCGGCGCGGATCGCTTGAGCGCAGCGAAGACACGAGCAAGTCACGCCAGCTTTCATCCCACGCGCCCGGCGAACTCGCGATCGATTCGAGGAGCAGCTGGGGATCGAGCGCAGTCGCGCCCCCGGCTGCGGACAGTTTCGAGCGCAAGAATTCGCGCACCTCGGCGGCGGGCAGAAAGGCGGAAAGCAGCCGGGCAATCGTGTCGCGGGCCGCCGGTTCGTTTGCGCGAGCGATTTCGGCGGCGAGATAATCCGCCGCGGCGCGCCCCCATTCGGGATGCCGGACCGCGACCTGGAGCGCGGCCGAGCGCAGCTCCGCGCTGGTTGACTTCAGCGCGGCGAACACCGGCTGGGACTCGAGTTTTCCGCTGGCACTGCGATCGAGCGCGATCAGTGCCGCGCGACGGGCCAGCGGCTCGCGATGATCGAGGAGGGCACGCGTCTCGGCCGGTGCATCAATTTCGATCAGCGCATAGATCAACGCATGGGTGAGCATCGGATCACGCGGGATCGCGGCTGCACCGCCGAGCGCGGGAACGGCTTTCGCGTTTCGCAGCCGGCCGAGCGCGCGCGCCGACTCGCGTTGCACCGCGAGGGAATCATCACCCAGGCCGGCGACGAGCAGCACGGCCGCCTCGCGATCCGTCGTGATGAAGGCACTCTGGCAGGCCACGACCCGCACGCGTGCGTCGCCATCGCGCAGCGCACGGCGGGCGGCGGTCTGGGCCGCGGGCGAGCCGATGCGCGTCAACGCCCACACCGCGTTACTGCGCACCAGGGAGTTTTTGTTTCCCAACGCGCCGTCGAGCGCGGCCACGACGGCTTCGCCGCGCCGGGCCAGCTCGGACACGGCGCGGTCGCGGACCGCGAACCGCGGATCGCCGAGCAGCTCGGTGAGCGCGGCGGGTTCCGCGCTGGTCCATTTGATCGCGTTGCCGCGCGGATCGGCGGGCGGCTTCGCGCCGGTGCGGCGAATCCGGTAAATGCCGCCGCCAATGTCGGCGCGCGCGACGACCGACGTCGGGCAGCCGCGCCGGAACCAGGCGCCTGTATTCACCACCAGGAGACTGCCGTCGGCGTCCTCGATCACGTCGGTGAAGTGCACGCCGCTCTCGGCCGTCGAGGCGAAGACCTGCTGGTGCCCGCGGTACGACGCGCCTGACGCCTCCAGCGGCACGCGCATGATCCGGCGCGTGTTGAATTCGGCGTAGAAGAGGTTGTGGCGGTACTCCGTGCCCCAGGTGTCGCTGCGCGGCAGGGCGATGCCGGAGGGGGCGACGTGTCCGATCAGCGCCACCGGTGGCAGCAGCTCGCCGGTGCGCTTGAATTCCGCCAGCACCGGCTCCTGGTCGATGCGCGGATACGTGCCGCCATGCACCCAGTGGATGACCGCATCGCTGCGCGGCGTGCCGACGAAGATGTTCGCCGTGCCGAAAACCTCGCCCTCCTGGTTGAAGGCCACCTCGACCGGATTGTCCATGCCGCCGCCGGCGTGGACCTGGATGTCGGTGCCGTCGGGGCGGCACGACCAGATGCGCGCCCCCAGGCCCTTCGACACGAGCGCGCCTCCACCATTCTGATACACCTCGTGACCCTTGCGCCCATGGCACCAGTAGAGCCGGCCGTTGGGATGCAGGAATGGCCCGTGCACGTCGGCCGCGTTGCCGGTCGACTTGAACCCGGTCGCGAGTACGCGGCGCGAATCCGCGCGACCATCACCATCGGTGTCCTCCAGCCGCCAAATCGACGGCGCGGAGGTGACATACAGCGCTCCCTCGTGCCATGCGGCCCCCTGGGGAAATGCGAGTTTGTCCGCGAACACGCTCGAGCGATCGAAGACGCCGTCGCCATCGGTGTCCTCCAGCATGGTGATCCGGCTCGGAAGTTTTTCCTGGAGTTCCTTGTCGTCGAAATTGACGCCGGCGTTTTCCGCGATGAAGAGCCGGCCGCGATCGTCGAACCCGCCGAGCATCGGGAAGTTGATCAGCGGCGCGCCGGCGACCGGGGTCACTTCAAAACCAGCGGGGACCTGGAGCGTGGCCCAGGTCGGCTTGGCCGGCGTGGGCTGCGCCGCCGCGGCGGCGGCGACAGAAAGAAAGAGGGCGAGGTGACGTGAGCAACGAGACAGGGTAAGCATGACACGCGGTGACCGCAGGGATCGGGGCAACGGTTGAAGGACGTTGACTTGGCGCCGCGAAACTCGCGTGCGTCGACTTAAGTGGCGAGCCAAACCGTTGAGCGGAGGAGCCGCATGCAGGTGGGCTGGCAGTGGGTCAGGCCTTTTTGACATGCGTCGAGCCGGTCGGTGCTGATGTTTCTTTGGTTTGAACCACCCGCACATTTCTTCCGGTTACGTTAACGATGAAGACCGGCGGGAGCGATGCGTCCGCCAGCACGAGGCGTGGGGGTATTGGGGTTGTGGGTTTCGGGGCGAAACGGGGCGCTTCAGCCGGGCGCGAAGTTGAGCTAAAACGGGGCCGGATGCGAGCCGTGCCGGAGAACGATTTCAGTTCCGAGATCCGCCAATTTCGGCGCGGTTCTGGCGAAATGATCAGCTTGCCGCGGCCGGTGGATGGCAGCGCCACTCTGGATCGAACCGCTGCGATGCGGAGCAACGCTTCGACTTCAGGGCGCTTCAATACGCCTGCCGATTCGAACCGCAAAAATCTCGTCTGTTTTCTTCATTCTTGGATCACCGAGAAACGATGAAGCCAGTTCGTTGGTTCGGAGAATTCCTCCTGCCCCGAAATCACCTTCTTGGGAGGCGTCCTTCCGGCGGCAGGCTGGGCGCTGAAAATCCACGCATCACAGCCATCGTATACGTCCAGCATTTCACCCTGGAACACGAGTTCCTCATCGTTGATGAATTCCACGCCCAAAGCCGTAAAACCCTCGACGACTCGCACTCGTGTCCCAGGCACAAGTCGACACGATCTTCGCGGCGGATACTTGGGGGCGATCTTCATCTTTTGCCGAACGCCCTAACGAGGCGTAGCCTCATCGCGTTCGACACGCTGAAGCAATGGGGAATCTGGGGTTGCCGAACAGGGTGGCGGCGAGCGCCTCGTTAGTAAGGTCCGCTGCTGCGGACCGGCCGAACAGAGGTGAGTCCCGGTCGGGCGCGAGGACACCTTGCGGTGCCGGTTTGAATCGTGCGTTTCCCCGCGCAGATGGCTGATGACTTCGCGGCTTCGCGTGAGACAAGCTCCAGCGGCCAAGGCAGAACTCACGCGAAGCCGCGACGGACGCGAAGGACGTGTGGCGGCGGCGGAGCCATTGGGTCATCGCGCCGGCCACTAGGAAAACGAATCGAAAGCAGCACTGGCTCAGTCGCCCGGACATACCGACTGGTTCAGAGATCTTCGATGTCCGTAATCCGAAGTTCTCGAGCAGCGTCGTCGGGCCAGTAGCTGACTACGAATGAGCCGACTTGGAGGTGCTGCACTTTGCGCCCGACGTCATCAACAGAGTCGTAATCTCCTGGTTGGCTTGGGTAGTCAGCCAGCCGAAAAAGCAGGTCGACCACTCGCCGTTGCTTGCGCTTCGGGAGCGTCGAAAGAAACGTCAACGCCTTTCCAGACAAGACCGGTTCGAACGGTTCGAGCCTAGCCATGACGGCGGCGCCCGGAAACATCGCGTAGCGGCGTTTTCTTTCCGGCATCCATCTCGCTCATGAGACGCGAAGTTTCGCGACGCCCAGACGGCGATTCGTGCTTGAGCTGAAGCAGATAGGCGGCGGCAGCACGGCGCTCAGTCTCAGTGAGACGTGCCAGGCGCTGTTTCAGATCGAGCATTGCCGTTGCAGTCATGCGAAGACGGTAGCCGCTGGGATCCGTCGGTCAAGGCACGACGCGGTGAGTCCTTCTTTTGCCCAGGCGACCAAGGCAGAGATCACGCGAAGCCGCGAAGGACGCGAAGGAGGAGTGGCGGCGGCGGAGCCATGGGGTCATCGCGCCGGCCACGAGGAAAACGAATCGAAAGCAGCGCTGGCTCCATCGAACGAAGCCGCGGCGCGCCGACCGACCATCCGGGCATCCGACCATCCGACCATCTGGCCTGGCCCTCCGTCCCTCCGGTTCAGCTCCGTCCGTCATCCCGGGCAACAGGAGTCGTGTTACGGCTTCGCGTCACACAACTCTCCGGGTTAGTCATTCTTGAGCTGCCGATACACCCAAGAGGGATCCCTTCGGCAGTCGAGCACTCGTCGAACGCGGACTGTATCGTCCTTAATCTTGTAATAAACCGCGAAAGGGAATCGAGCGCTCAGGAGCCGATAAAAACCTTCAATTCGCCGGTGAATCCCAGCGTGCAACACCAGTGAATCGATATCCGAGAAAAGGCTGTCGAGAAAGTAGTGCCCAACGCCGGGATTCTGGCGCTCGTAAAACCGGAAGCCGGCCAACAGATCCCGGTCTGCAGACCGCGAAATCTTGATCTTCACTTGGCACGGCGCCTAAGCGACTTCTTGGCGACCTCCCAATCGATGAACTCCTCCTTCCCAGCGATTACGCGCGCCTCAGTCGCGCGAAGCTCACGCAGATGCCACTCCGGAGAATCATACCGGTTCTCGTTCTTCGTCAGGTCGGCCCATAATTCTTCCATGGCGCGCAACTTCTCGACTTTGGACATCGACTTGAGATGGAGCATGGTGGGCAT
>JAUSID010000043.1 GCA_030648295.1 Opitutaceae bacterium
GTTTGGAATCGCATGAGTGCCGTCGCCCGCGCGGCGCGGATCAACGTGCAGCTTTCCGGCGACGGCCAGCAGTTCCGCGTCGTTTACCAGCACGATGGCACTGCATTTGGCGGCGTCGGCGACAACAAGCCGCTGGTGGTCGAGTTGAAGGGCCAGCCGGGCCGTTTCGTGCGGGTCAGCGTTCCAGGCAAAAACCGCCTGCATCTCGACGAGGTGGAAGTCTTCGCCGTCGCCGACCCACAGCAGAACATCGCGCTGCACCGGCCCGCAGACCAAAGCAGCGTGTCGCAATGGTCCGTCGCGCACACGCCGGTGAAGGAGGTGGACTGGACCGCACGCACCGCCCAAACGCTCGCGGTGTGCGCACGGCTCAATGGTGAATACTCGGCCGGATCGACCGCCACGTTCCAGCGGCTCGAGGAAAGACTCGCGCGTCTGCCCACGGCCCAGTCGGCCGAGCCGATTTTCCTCGAGGCCCGCCGGCTCCAGCGACAACTCGCGTTTCGGAATCCGCTGCTGCGCGACTTCGACACGCTGCTCTTCACGAAACGAGTCCCGGGCAGCTTCAATCACATGTCCGACCAGCATTACGGCTGGTGGTCCAAGCCCGGCGGCGGCCTGTATCTATTGCGCGGATTCACGAGCGATGCGCCCACGGAGCAGTGCATCACGGCGGCGTTCAAGGAGCCCGGCAGCTTCATGCGCCCGACGGTTTCCTACGACGGCAACAAGGTCCTGTTCGCGTGGTGCCGGCATTATGCGCACCTCGCGGCGGAGAAGAACAAACTCGACAAGGCCAATGTGCCGGAGGACGCGTTCTACCACCTGTTCGAGATGAACCTCGACGGCTTGGGGCTGCGCCAGCTCACGCGGGGCAAATACGACGACTTCGACGCGCGCTACCTGCCGGACGGGCGCATCGTGTTTCTCTCGACGCGGCGCGGACAGGCGTTGCAGGTCGGGCGGCAGAGCGCGGCGCGCACGCTGGCGGAACCAGCCCGGCCGGATTCCTACGTGCGCTGCGGGGGCGGGCCGGAGCGACCGGTGGCGGTTTACACCCTGCACACGATCGACGCCGATGGCTCGGACCTTGTCGCCATCTCGCCGTTCGAGATGTTCGAGTGGACGCCGGAGATCGGCCACGACGGCACCATCTTGTATTCGCGCTGGGATTACATCGACCGCGACAACATGCCCTACATGGGGCTGTGGTCGATGCACCCCGACGGCACCAACGCGCGGCTCGTGTACAAGAACTACACCAAGGTGCCGCACGCCACCTTCGAAGCGAAGCCGGTTCCCGGTTCGAACAAGATCATCTTCACCGGCAGCGCGCATCACGCCCAGACGATGGGGAGCCTGGCGTTGCTCGATCCAAGCGCCGGCCAGGAAGGGGGCGGGCCAATCGTGCGCCTGACGCCGGAAGTCGTGTTCCCGGAGATCGAAGGCTGGCCGCTGACCTCGTACGCCAACCCCTGGCCGCTCAGCGAGCGTTCCTACCTGGTGGCGTGGGGCGCCGAAGGCATGCTCGTACAGGGGCGCGAAGGCTGGAGTCGCTGGCACGCCGTGCAGCGTCCAAGAAATGGCATGGCGCTCTATCATTTCGATGCCGCCACCCGCACGCGGGAATTGCTCTGGGGCGACGACGAAATTGCCTGCGGCGATCCGATTCCCGTGCGGCCACGCGAGCGCCCGCCCGTCATCGCGAGCCAGATTCGACCCGACGCCGCGCCGGAAGGCCGCTTTCTGGTGAGCGACGTGTATCGCGGTTTGCCCGACGTACCACGCGGCACCATCAAGTCGCTCCGCATCGTCGCGGTCCCGCCGAAAACGCATCCGACGATGAACTTTCCGAGCATCGGCGTCACCCGGGATGATCCCGGAAAGTGCGTGCTCGGCACGGTGCCGGTCGAGGCCGATGGCTCGGCCCACTTCCGTGTGCCGTCGGGAGTAATCGTGTTCTTCCAGGCACTCGACGAACGCGGATTTGCCGTGCAGACCATGCGGGGCGCGACCCATGTCCAGCCGGGCCAGACGCTGAGCTGCATTGGCTGTCATGAGCGTCGCGAGGAAGCTCCGCCCGCGAGGATCGCGCTGGCGAGCCGGCGCGAGCCCTCGCGATTGACTGCCGGCCCGGAGGGTTCGTGGCCGCTGCGTTTTGATCGTCTCGTGCAACCCGTGCTGGATCGCCAATGCGTGAGCTGTCACCACCCGAAGGCCAGCGATGCCATCGCCGCGAAATTCGATCTCACTCCGGCGAAGGCTTACGCGACCCTGATCGGTTTCGGCAAACCGAGTGTGCATGAGCAGGTGATGGCCGCCTATCGCCGTGGCTTTTCCGTTCCCGGCGATGGCATCGCGCAACGCAGCGCACTGCTGGCTTTGCTCGATGAGCCACCGAGACATTACGCGGTCCACCTCGACGCGGATGCCCGTGAACGGCTGCTCACGTGGCTCGATACCTATGCGCAGCGGCTCGGACACTTCAGCGACGAACAGGAGCTCGAGCTGGTGGAGTTCCGCCGTGCGTCCAGGGCCCTGTTGATTGAGCGGCCCGTTCCGCGATCGGTCGCGTTGAGCGCGAGATGAACGCAGAAACTCGAGCATGCGCCGGACGCTTCACCGCGCCGGCCTGTCCGCCGTGCTGGGGCTCGGATTGGTCGTCCGTCCGGCGCCGCCGCTGCCGTAAGGCTCGTATCCAACCAGTCACTTCGCGGCGCGCTCGTGCTCGTTGGCCGCGGGCAGCCGGCGGACGGTGACTTCCTTGAACCACACGATGTCGCCGGGATCGTGGTTCTGCAGGCCGTCGCTGAGCCGCACGCAGACGCCCGCGTTGGACTTTGCCTCCTTCGCCTTGAAGACCACGCGAATCTGGCAATTGCCCAATCGCTCCGCGCGGTAGACGAGCAGCCCGAGCCCTCGCGGATCCGGAGCGGTGCGCAACGCGCCATCGTCCACGACTAATCCGCCCCAGCCGATTTGGATCCAACCCGGATCGATCCTGCCGTCGGTGATCAAGGGCAGCGGCCGCCAGCCCGCATCCGGGTTCCTTTCCCCGCCGCGCAGATCGATCAACGTCAACGCCAGCGCGATTGCGGCAGCCGCGGCTAACAATGCGCCGCGTCTGACGGCAGGACGTTATGCTTACCTCCGCGGCGGGGGCGCCGCGGCTCCACTTTCCGGATGCATGACCGAGTAATTCCGCCTCGTTACCTCCGCGGTTCCATCTACCCCGAGCCTCAGCGGCCGTTAGCCGCCAGCGCCCGGATCGCCTCGATCGCGGCCGGTTTCGACTCGATGCCCTTCCAATTGAAGATGCACAGAAAACGGCAGCGGCGATCGGCGAGCGTGCGCTCCATCGATGTGCGCCACACACCGATTGTGTCGGGGCCTTGGTGCAGCCATTCGACCGCGGCCCACGTCGGCGCGTCGCTTTTCCGGAGCGCGCGTTGCCGTTCGGATAATAAAATTTGTTCACCCCAATCGACGACTCCCAGCCGACCTTGAGTCCGACAAACAGCTGCTTTTTCTCCGGCGGCAGTTCCCTCCACCATCCCGTGACGATGGGCACGAGCCGCCGCATCTGCTCGTGACACGCGGCGCGATAACGTGGGCTCATCAGATTTGGCGGCGGCAGGACGCGCAGCTGGCGGCCCCAGTTCAGCCACGCGATCTTCAACGCGTCTTCCGAGTTCCACGACGTCCACTCGACGTTCTCGCGGTTCGCCGGATCGAACCCGGGCTGCTCCGGCATCCACCAGTTCCACAAGTCCGGCCGCCCCTCCCACCAATATTCGCCCTCCAGCGCCACCAGCACGGGCATGTCGTGTTTGACCGAGAGATTCAGGATCCGACGGAATCGAACAAGCCATGGCGGCATCTACGCCGGACGCATCAGGAATGCAATTACAGTCCCCGGCGGATGAACCGGATCGCGTCGTCGTCGCTGCGCAACGTCACCGCCGTGGCACCATTCGTCGTGCGGCCAATGTGATCCATCGCGGCGGAGGCGAGCACCGGCAGATGGCCGCGCAAATCATCGCTTTCGTCCTCGATCATCACGTCCACCCGCCACAGGTCCTCCGCCGGTTTCTCCTCCGCCTGCGCGTGGTTTTCCCGCGCGCAAATCGACAGGTGCTTTTCGCGGAGAACAATCGTTTCCGCCAGCGCCGTGTAGCCCATCATTTCCCTCGCCACCCCCTCGGGCGGCGGTCCGCGGCGTTCCGCGGCCGTCATCGGACGGCCGAACGCCAGCTCCTCGTAAACGGTCCGTTGCGCGTGCGGCGGACCGATGCCGTAGCTGATTTCGACGACCATGTCGGCCGCTTGCGCATCGGGCGCCTCGTAAAGTCCCTGGGCCGACAATGCGGTCCTGATCTGGTTGGCGATTTCCTGGTGCCGGAGTACGCCGGCCGCGGGAACGGCGCTCTGGTCCTCAATCCGGTAGGAAGCGCGGCCGGGCGACACGCTGTTCGGCCGCGCCATCGCCTCCACGCGGACCTTGTAAACGGACGTACAGCCGCCGGCAAAAAGACCGGCTGCGAGGAAGCCGCAGCGAACGAGGAAAGGCAGGAGGCAAAAGTCGGACATGAAGGATAGCCAGACGATCGTCGGAGCCAAAGGTAACCGGCATGCATTCGTGTCCGCTGCGCACGCGTTGCGTTTCGCGCCGCGAAGCTTGGCATTTTGAAATTTCGGATCGGGCCCGCTCGAGCCTTTTGAACGCCCGGATCCGCTTCCAGCTACCCATAGTACCCCATGTCGTATTCGTCGTCGGAGGAGTAGGATGGTGGGCTGAAACCCAAAGAGAATTCCAGCCCCGGGCGGCGGCCGGATCTTCCGATGAAAATATTGCCGGCAAAATCGGTCGGCCTGGGGCGGAGGGTGGTCCTGTTCGAACTCTCTACGCGCAGCATCATCGCGGCGGTGCTCGTGATCGCGGTGGTTTGGGTGCTCGTGCGATTGTGGCCGGTGCTGCTCGTGCTGATTGCGGCGCTGATGCTCGTCGGGACGCTCAGCCCGGCGGTCGCCTGGCTCGAGCGGCACAAGATGCACCGCAATGTGGGGATCGGGATCGTGTTTGGCGTGGCGTCGGCGTTGATCGCACTGCTGCTATTCCTCGTCGTGCCCTCGCTCGTGGTGCAGTTCAAGGATCTGGTTGAACACGAGCCGGAAATTCGCGGCCGGCTGGCCGACTATCTCGCCGGATCCTCCCTCACCGCGCCGCTGGCGGAGGAGTTGCGCAACTTGCAATATCAGGAACTGCTGAAGTCGTCGAACGCGCTGGTGTTCACGATGACAAAGCAGGCGCTCGCCATGGTGGCTTACACGGTCGGGGCGATCTTTCTCGCGTTGTATGTCATGATCGATCGCGACCGGCTGCGCGGAGGGATGTTTGCGTTCATGCCGCGGAAACACCACGTCCGTTTCTCGCGGGTGCTGCTGAACCTCGAGACCATCGTGGGCGGTTATATTCGCGGCCAGGTGATCACGTGCGCGCTGATGACCGTCTTCATCCTCGCCGTGCTGTTGATTTGCCGTGTGCCGAACGCCCTGGCGATTGCCGTCTTTGGCGGCATCGCCGACGTGCTGCCTTACATCGGGGTGTTTCTGACGATGGGGCCCGCGGTCGCGGCCGGTTACATCGTGAGTCCGGCGATCGGGTTGACCGTGTTTGCGCTGTTGTTCCTCTATGAGGAGTTCGAAAGCCGTGTGCTGCTGCCGCTGGTATATGGGCGCGCGTTGCGGCTGCCCTCATCCGTGGTGTTCTTCGCCCTGCTCGTCGGGGCCGCGTTGGGTGGGATCATTGGCGCGTTGCTCGCGCTGCCAATGGCGGCCGCCGCGGTGATGTTGATCGACGAGCTGCGCGTCGAGCTACCGGGCGAAACGATTCAGCCGGAGGATGTCGAGACGCGGCGCAAAGATCAGCGCGAGGAGCGGGAATACGAACATCGCACCGAGATGGCGCCGGCGGAGGAGGCGGCCGCAGTCGCCGTCGAAATCGCACGTGAACGAAAAGAAGAGGAGGCGGAGACGGAGAAGGCGGGGAAGTGAGGGGAGGGAAGTGAGCGACGAGCGCCAGCGAGTCGACCGGCGCCCGGACAAGACCAAATCGACCTGTCCCATTGAATTCGTCGGGCCTGCCCTTCAGATTCACCTGCGCCACGATCCATTTGTGTCGATTTGTGGTCGGTCGTCGTTCTGTATTCTTCCCGTTCAGGAGGACGGTTCCAGCCGCCGACGAATTGGTCTCACCCCTTCGCGCTCCGATTCCATGAAATTTCCGTTCCGATTAATGGCTCGCGTATCCGTGGCGGTTGGCGCGTTTGCCGGCGGGCAGATTCAGGCGGCCCACGGTTTTGTCTCCGTCGACCACGGCGCGACCGACCACGAGGCGGCGAAGCAGGTGACCGCGCGGTCGATGCTCGATGACCTGCCGCCGCCCGCCTCGCCCGTGGCCGCGAAGGGCCGCGATGAATTCGCCGAGCTCGCCGCGCAGATCGCCGCCCGCAAGACGTGGAATAACTCGCGGCTGGAAAAGGAGGCCGTGCGGCGCGACGCGCTGATCCTCGACACCGACCAGACGCCGCTCGACGTGGTGCGGCGGCGGACCTCGGCGTTGCTGGATCATCTGAAGGCATGGCCGAATGCACCGGAGCTGGCGCGCGAGACGGCTGAACTGGCGGCGCTGGCGGGCGACAACTCCCGCACCGCGTTCGACCGGATCGTCGCGCTGCGGCGCCGGATCGCGTTCAAGAATCCGCTGCTCGATTTCGATCGGATCGCGTTCCTCAAACACAACAAACAGATGCGCGGCGACCGCCACATGGTAGACCAATACTTTGGCTTCGTGGCCGAGAAGGCCGGTGGCGTATATATACTCGAACAGCCGTTCAGCGACCGGCCCACCGTGCGCAGCCTGCTGGCCGGTGCACGCGTCACCAACGGCCGGCTCCAGGGCCGTTCGCTCGAAAACGAAGGCGGGTTTATCGCGCTGGATCTCGATTACGATGGACGAACGCTTCTGTTCGCGTTCACCGAGGCGGAGCACGAGCTTCCTCCCGGCGTTGCCTTCGACACGAATCTTTGGTCCGAGGCGGATGTCCGTCGCGATCCGCGGCATGCGTTCTACCACTTCCGCCCGGAAACCTGTTACCACATCTTCAAGATGAATGTGGATGGCACGGGCCTCACGCAGCTGACCGACGGACCATTCAACGATTTCGATCCGTGTTTTCTGCCCGACGGCCGTATTGCTTTCATCTCCACCCGGATTGGCGGCCAGCTCCGCTGCGGGTTCCGGCCCGACCCGGCTTACACGCTGCACGGCATGCAGCCGGATGGGAGCGACATCATCGCACTGAGCTTCCACGAGACAAACGAGTGGCACCCGAGCGTCGATCACAACGGCATGCTTGTATATACGCGGTGGGACTACGTGGACCGCGACTCCGACGTGGCGCATCACATCTGGCACTGCTATCCCGACGGCCGCGACCCGCGGAATCACCACGGCAACTATCCCGAGCGCCGCGAGTCGCGCCCCTGGATGGAAATGTCCATCCGGGCGGTACCGAACTCCCATAAGTATATAGCCGTGACCGGCGCGCACCACGGGCAGGCCTACGGCACGCTCGTGTCGATTGACCTGCGCGAAAAAGACGATCGTGCGTCCAGCCAGCTGAAGCGCCTTACGCCCGAGGTTCCCTTCACGGAGTCCGAGTCCGCTCCCGGAGTGTCTCACGCCAAGGGCAATCACGCGCCCAACGCTGAGGTGTACGGCACCCCGTGGCCGCTGAGCGAAGACTTCCACCTGGTCGTCCACGACCCGGGCCGCGAAAACTACGGCCTCTACTTGATCGACAGCTTCGGCAACCGCGAACTGCTCTACCGCGACCCAAAGATCGCGTGCCTGGACCCAATCCCCCTCCGCCCGCGGGTGCGCCCACCCGTCCTGCCCGTTCAAACCCTCCAGGCGAAGGCCGATCGGCCGGCGGACGCCGACCTGTCCAGCGGCACGATCATCGTCACGAACGTATATACGAGCGACCAGCCCTGGCCGACTGATGTCACCGTAAAGCAATTACGCGTGATCAACATCTTCCCGAAGGCAAACTCCGTCCAGGACGAACCCAACATCGGTCACGCCTCGCAATCGCTCGCGCGCGGCGTGCTCGGCACCGTGCCGGTCGAGCCGGATGGCAGTGCTCATTTCAAGGCGCCGGCCGGCGCCGGCCTGTACTTCCAGGCGCTGGACCAAAACGGGCTCGCGGTCCACACGATGCGCTCGGTCACCTACCTGCATCCCGGGGAA
Organism: Opitutaceae bacterium; assembly: GCA_030648295.1. GTDB lineage: Bacteria > Verrucomicrobiota > Verrucomicrobiia > Opitutales > Opitutaceae > ER46. The sequence goes on from JAUSID010000043.1 coordinate 8,315, forward strand.
ACGCTGACGTGCGTCGGCTGCCATGAGTCCAAGCACAGCTCCGCCGGCACGGCGGGCGCGAGGCGCCCGCTGGCGCTGAACCGCGCGCCCTCCGAACTCGAACCCGAGTCCGCCGGATCCTATCCGCTCACGTTTCCGCGGCTGGTCCAACCCGTCCTCGATCGGCACTGCGTGGCGTGTCACGACGACAACAAAGAGAAGAAGGCGCCCGGGCTGCGCGGCGACCGTTTCGCCAGGTATGGCTGGAGCGAGGCGTTCCAGTCCCTGAACAAATTCGCGTGGGGCATGAGCGGCGGTAACGGCGTCGCACTGAAGGAACGGCAATATAGCATCCCCGGACAGGACGGCGCCCGCGTGAGCAAACTATACCAGCTCCTCGCCCAGGGCCACTACGACGTGAAACTGCCGGCCGACGACCTCAGGCGGATCACGCTCTGGCTGGATTGCAACAGCAACTTCTACGGCGCGTACCATGACATGGTCGCCCAAGCCCAGGGCGAAATCGTACGTCCACGATTCGGGATTCCGCAGTGGACGAGTTTCGAGCAGTTGCGCCGGTAGTGCAGGCTCACGCGAACCCGCGAAGATTGTGTAGCGGAACGCGTGAGCCCGCCGAAGGCGGGTAAACGCTTGCCCGCCTCTGGCGGGTTTCGCCACCGCGGGAACAACCACCGGGCCACGAAAGTGGATCGCCCTGGGAGCGCGGGCGTCTCGCCCGCAATGGGAACCGTTCGAATTTGCAAGCAGACTCACGCGAAGCCGCAAGCGCGCGAAGATTGTGTAGCAGAACGCATGAGCGTTTCGCCACAGCGGGAACAATCACCGGGTCGGAAAGCGGTTCAGGTCCGGGAGCGCGGGCCCCTGGCCCGCAATCAGGGCCGTTCGAATTGACCTGTCCCTTTCAAACGCGC
>JAUSID010000051.1 GCA_030648295.1 Opitutaceae bacterium
GCATCGGGCAAAGCGACCGGGGGCGGTCGCGCTCCCAGGGCTTCGTCGTCCAGTTCGTGCGGCCAGGTGAAACGTGTGACGAGCCACCAACCGAACGCGACGAGCAGGGTCCAGAAAATGTGATACGCCAGGCTCACCGGCAGGACGCCAAGCACCAGCCGCGGATCATCGCGCCACCAGTAGTCCTGGTGCAGGACGAACAGCAGGACGAAGAACGAGAGGATGAGCGTGGAAGCGCGCATTATCGGTCAGCCGAAACTCAATGCGGCAATCCCAGCGTCGTTACCTCCGCTGCTACGGCTTCGGCTGTGGTCCATTCGTGTAGCAGCCGACGTAAGGAGGCTGGCCGCGAGCAGGCGGGCGGGCAGCCGAGCGACAATCCCAGCGTCGTTACCTCCGCTGCTACGGCTTCGGCTGCGGTTCGTTCGTGTAGCAGCCGACGTGAGGAGGCTGGCCGCGAGCAGGCGGCCCGGCGGCAGTCCGATCGTATTCAACGGCATCGTCACTTCCCGACCGCGAACAAATGCGTGTGCGTCGTCACGTACAGCGTGTTGTTCGCGATCACGGGCGTGCAGTAAACCGGCGTGTAGAAATCCACCTTGCCGATCAGCTGCTTCTCGCGGCCCGCTTTCAGGATCACGAGTTCGCCGTCTTCATTGCCGCAATAGACCTTGCCGTCGGCCACGAGCGTCGACGACCAGATCCGGCTGTTCGTGGGATGCACCCAGACTTCCTTGCCCGTCTTCGCATCGTAACAGTGGATGTCACCCTTGTACTCGGCCTGGTAAATCAGATCGCCGTCGATACTGGGCGTGGAAATCGAGCGGCCGATTTCCTTGTTCACCCAAACCGGCTTGCCCGTGATGTCGCCGCGGGCGGTGAGATCGATGCAACTCATCATGCCGACGCCGTCGCCGTGCTCGGGATCCTGGCCCGTGACCATGTACGCTCGATCATTTACCGCGATCACGGTGGCGATGATTTCGCTTGGTCCATCGTGCGTCGCATACTTGATTGGCGCGCCATTCTTCGTCCGGTACTCCGGCGGATTCGCATCGTAACGGAAGAGTTCCTTCAGTGCGGGGAAACCCTCCGGGTGCTGGTATGGTTCGGTTTCAAAACCATAGCACAATCCGTCGCCGCCGCCCCAGATCAGCATGGGCTTGCCCTTGACCACCGTGTAGCTCGGCGAGCTCCAGCTCGCATGCAGCGCGCGTTTCGATACCTCGGACGTCTCTTCGGCGATGACCTTGCCCGTGTTCTTGTCCAGCGCGATGAGCGAGGGGGCGAACGGCGCGGGGATGTTCAGGTGCGACCAGTCGACGCCGTTCGACGTCGCCATGTAAATCCGGTCGCCGACCACGAGTGGCGAGCAGCTCGACACGTTGTGCGGAAAGATCCCGAGCTCAGTGCGCACATCCGTCACCCAGATGATGTCGGCATGCTGCGGCGTGAGGGTGACGGGTTTGCCGTCGACCGAGGAGAATTTCGCCTCGTCCTGATATGGGCCCGCGTTGCCGTCGGCCTGGCCCTTGACGTCGAAGCAGACGAGCTCGCCGCGATTGGATACGACGTAGCCGCGGTCGCCGTCGATCGCGACGGACGAGCAAAGCCCGACGTATTCCCAATCGCTGACCTTGCCCGCGCCGACCTTCGGGATCAGCAGCTGCCAGAGGAATTCGCCCGACTTTTCGTCAAAGCACATCAACACGCCGCGATCGCCTTTCTGCGAGGCGTCACGCGGTGATTCGTTGTTCGTGCCGACGTAAACGCGGCCGCCGGCTACGACCGGGCTGCCATAGGCCTGCGAGCCGAGCTTCGCCACCCAACGGACGTTCTTTGTGCTCTTCGGATCGATCGTTTCCGTTTTCGGCAGGAATTTTCCGCTGACAATGTCATCCGGGATTCCCTTCGCCTCGGTGACCATGTTGCGCGAAGGCGAACCGCCCCACATCGGCCAGTCTTTCGCGTGCGTAAGCGACGCGAAAAGAATGGTGGCGAGGGTCGCGATACGTGGTAGCGGAAGCCGTGAGGCTTTCGCCGCTCCAACCGCGAAACGCTCACGCGTTCCGCTACGACGATCGGCTGAAGCGAACGCTTGAAAAATCAGCTTACTCATTGGCGGTGATGGAAAGATTGTCGATGAAGACGCGTTTCTGACTTTGTGGGGAAAAGGCGAATACTGCGGGCGCACCCATGGCATGCAGCTTTTCCTGGCGGACCTCGATCGTCCACTTGTCCGGCTCCGGCTGGCCGCGCTCCCATAACTTCGCGCGGACGAAACCACCCGGGCCACCGGCATCCGGGTCCACGCGCGTCTTGAGCCGGTACCATTTGTTCGGCTGCACGTCGAACGGTACCGACTGCTTCAGGCGCTCGTGATTGCTTGTGACCTCGAGGATCCGGCTGTTGCCGGCGAGGGTGATGAGGTAACGCTGGTTCACCACGCCGACACTCGACATGATCCGGCGCGTGCCATCGGTCATCACGTCCGCCTCGAAGGTGTAGTTCTTCATGTCGGGTTTGCCGATGAAGTTCATCGTGCGCTGAAAGAGGATCACATCGAGCCGGTTGGCCGCGGCTTTGCCGCCGTCCTTCTCGAGCACGTGCCACTTCACGCGCGCGCCGAGCCATGGCAGCGGCGGAAAGCCGACGTTTTCGCCGGCCCCGTTTTTCTGCCCGAACGGCAGGCCTTCGAAGTCCTCCCGGTGCCCCGGGCCGGCGACGATCCGGCCGCGCGTGAATCCAGTGAGATTGTTGTAGGTGACCTTGAACTGCCCCGCGGAGAGTTTCGCCTTCGGTCCTGCCTTGAGCACGTTGCCCGACATCTCCGCATCAACCTCGGATTTCACCAGCGCCGTCGGCGGGATGAATTTCTCGAACTTCACCTCGTTGTTCAGCGTGCGGATGCGGCGGCCGGTCGCGTCGATGCCCCAGATCGTGAAGGTCTGCGATTCACCCGGCGCGAGCGCGAACTCCACCGGCACCACCTGAATCTGTGTGATCGGCGCGGTGGAAGCCGGCGCCGGTTTGACCGCCACGGTCGGCGGAACGCTCGCGGCACCGGCCTTCGGACCGAAGCAGTGCAGCCCTTCCTTTGTGAAAACAAAAACCGCGTTGCCGTAGAACGACGGCGCACCGAGGCACGGCGCGTCCAGCTTGTTGACCGAAATCACATTCGCCTTCTCGGCCGTCGGCTTGATCACATGGACGGTGCCGTCGTGCATCGGCACGTAGAGTTTGCCGTCGGCAAATGCCGGCGAAGCGTGCAGTTGATCGGCGCCGAGCTTCTCCTGCCACAGCGTTTTGCCCGTGCCCACATCCGCGCAAACCAGGCTGCCGGTCGCGATCGTGGAGTAAACGCGATTGTCGACCACGAGCGGCGAACTGCTGAACGAGATGAAATCGTCGTTGCGCCACACCTCGACATCGGGACCGAGGACAACCGGTTTCTGGCCCTTGGGATATTCGGTCGGAATCTTGAGCATCACGAGCCGGCCATGGCTGGTGGAGTCGACGTTTTCCTTCCCGTGAATTGCGACCAGCCGGTCCCTGCCGACCAGCACGACGTCGGCGTTAACGCCCGCGCCCGAAAGCCGAAAACGCCAGACCGGTTCGCCGGTGCGGGCATTCACGCACACGAGGTTGCCGCAACCCGTGCCCTGGTAGAAGACGCGCTGGTCACCGAGGTCACCGAAGACCGGAGTCGCGAACGTGCTGTCGATGGGCTCGATGCCGGGGGTCGACGACCAGACGAGTTCGCCGGTCA
>JAUSID010000052.1 GCA_030648295.1 Opitutaceae bacterium
TCGCTGGCGAAACGCGATCACCACCGCGGCGAAAAGGAGCACGGACAATGCGATGCGCCAGAACAAGGCCATGCCGGCGAGCGAGGGCGCGACACCGACGAAGCCGAGCCAGCCCTCCGGGGTGAGCAGCGGAATCCGCCAGCCGAAGTCATAGGAGCGCAGCAGCGTGAAACGTTCAACGAGGCCGACCACGCGGCCGAGGAACAGCACGGCGCAGACCGCGAGCGGCGCCAGCACCACGCAAGTCCAGCGGCCGACGGCGGAGAGTTCGCGCCGACGCAGCGCCATCACGCCGACATACGCCGTCGCGGGGACGAGGCACGCGATGAGAATGAAATTGTAACTGCCGAGCACGAGCCAGTAGCCGATGGCCAGCACACCACCAAGCCGCCACGCCGCCTTTCCACGCCGACGCAGCCGCCAGGCGCTGATGGCCGCCCACGTGATCAACGCGATCGCCATGGCCGCGAGCAACTGGCTCGGCGCCACCTGGCCCACGGCGTACCACGTCACCGGGCTCATCCCGTAAAGAAGTGCGACGAGCACGGAACTCGGGCCGCGGAGGGCGAGGACGGAGCGGGCGATCCAGAACACGAGGGGGACCGAGCACACCAGCACCATCACGGTCAAAATCGTGGCGAGCTCGTGCGGCGCACAATTCAGGATCGTGCCGTTCAGCGCCATCAGTGCCGCCGGCGTGAAATGATTCAGTCGAATCCAGTAGTCGAAAAAATTGTCGGCGGACTGAACCTGCACGACCTCGGTCAAACCGAGAAATCCTTCGCGACTTCCGCGGCCGAACTCCATGAAGACCCGCGCACCGGCCGCGTAGTCCGCCGCGTCGCAGCTTCCCAGCGATATCGTCGTCAATCCACGCAAGCCAACCGCGAGCGGCAGGAGCAGGAAAATCAGCGTGACCGTCGCGACCGCCCAGACCGCTGCGAACCGGGCGAGGTCGGCCCGCGCTTCGGAAAAGCGCTTGCGCCGACTCGCGGCGAGCAGAAGCCCAACGGGAAGGATGAAGCTGGCCCAGGCGTAGGTTTCCGTTCCGCGGAGACCCGACAGCGCGCCCACCCACACGGCCGCTGATTGCAGGGCGAGGCCGGCGGGCAGGATCAGGACCGGCCAGAAGCGATGCCACGGGCGCGGCATTGCGAGTACCGCCAAGCCCGCGCCCCAAAGTGCGATGTGCAATGCGAGAGCTGTCGCGACGAGAAAAAATACCATGCGCTGGACGAATGCTTCTTACGGAAATCATCGGTGCCAAACCAATTTGCGCGACCGCCCTTCGGCCCAACTGCAACTAAATCCCGGCACCTGCGTCATTTCTGATGCCACAACATGTACCATTCTGGGCCGTGCTTACTTGCCATTTCATTCTTATTTCTGTCGCCCGCGGCCTCCACCGTGGCGCAGGAAACGCGTTTGATCCTGGCGGACGAGAACGGCGCCGTTGCCGCGTTTAGTCCATCAGCGGAACAGGAAGGTCGCTGGTCCTGGACCGAACTGACGGTTCCCGGCGCCGCCGAACCGCAAGCCATCTCCGTCCGCAACACTCCCATCGTCACCTCCGAGGGCGACGCCACGCTCATCCCGGAGTGGACGCTGGTTGAGCAGGACGGGGGCCGGCTGGTTTTCGAGCAGGACGCGCCCTCCGCCGGCGTGCGATTCCGCCGCGTGTTCTCATTCGGTCCGGCCACGAACGTTTTTCGGATCGCAACGTGGGCGCGGGCGCTCGAGGGCACGCGGGTGCTGAAGCATGCGGGCATTCTCGATGTGCGCGTCCGAGGCGAGAACTTCCATGAAACCGGCGCGGCACCGGCGTCGTTCCCCCTCTTCGGCGACAATTTTTTCGTGGCCATCGAACACGTCTCGGGCACGTGCAACGCGGATGGCGGACGCGTTTATCTCTGGCAAACGCCCCACGTTACCGTCGGCGAAGACTGGCAATTCGTCGCCAGCGCGGTGATTGGCTGGCCCGTGGCGACTGACTGCACCCTCACGTCGGGTGACCGTCGGACTCGCAACGCGTTCTTCCAGTACCTCAACACGATCCGGGTGAAACCGGCCGACCTCGAGTTGCACACGAACACCTGGTGGACGCTGCCCGTGCCGTTTTCGGAATCCGACGTATTGAAGGACATCAACGCGCTGGCCATGGGATTTCGCGATCGCACCGGCATGTTCTTCGACTCGTTCGCGCTGGATCTGGGCTGGTCGGACAACCGCAGCATCTGGCGGGTCGATGGCAGACGATTCCCGAACGAGCTTCGCACGATCAATGAACGATTGAACGCGCTCGGCTCGCGGCTTGGCATCTGGGTTTCGCCCGGCAGCGGGTATGCGCCGGGCTTGGACAACACCTGGCTCGAATCCGCGGGCTACGAAGTCTCGCCTTTCCCTCTCGAGGATCTGCCGAAGGTCGCCTGCTTCGCGCTCGGCGGCCGCTACCAGCGGGAATTCAAGGAGAACCTGCTGTCGCTGGTGCGGACCTATGGCATTCGCCACGTGAAGTTCGACTTCATGGCGCACACGTGCGCGATCGCGACTCACCCGCATCCCGCCGGCATCGAGTCCACGTACGCGATCGACGCGGGACTGGCAGATGTCCTCGACAGCCTCCGAGCGGTGAATCCGAACATCGTGCTCGAGCCACTGTGCACGGGTTATCCGCCGAGCCCTTTCTGGACCACGAAAACGCCGTATGTCCTCGGCCCCTACGGCGACGACGTTCCCTACGGGCGCGTCGCGAGCCCGGAGTGGATGGAGTCGCTGATCACGGCGCGGGACATCGCCTATCGGATGGATAGCGAGCGCTGGGTCATGCCGTCGCAGGCGATGGAGACGATCGACATCGTGGTGCAGAGCCCGGGCGATTTCGAGAACCTCGCGGTGATGGCAATCGGCCGCGGCCGCTGGTTCATTTCGACCTACCTCAAGCCGGAGCTGATGCCGGCGAAGAACTGGGATTTCCTCGCCGCCCTGGTCCGGTGGGCACGCGCGAACAAACAGTATCTCGGCAACGCCGAGATGATTGGCGGGCAGCCGGAAGCGCGCGAGGCGTACGGCTACATGTTTCACCAGCACGAGAAGGACATCTTCTGCCTCCGTAATCCGTGGATGGAGGAACGTGAAATCGAGCTGCCCGGGTGCGCGAGCCAGCGCGAGCCACGCGAACTGCGGATGATCTATCCGCGACGCGAGACGGTCGCCCGGCTCGAGCCCGATGGCACACCGGCGCGGATCGTCCTCGCGCCGTACGAAACGGTCATGCTGGAAACCATTCCGGCGGGCGAGGAGACCATCGTCCATTCAAACCCCGAATACAAAGCCATCGTCAGCGAGAACGCGCCGAACGTCGCGGTTCGGGAAGGGAACGACGAGGCGCGCATTCCGGGCCGTGTGTCGTACCGATGGGCCGGCAGCATCACCGTGCCTGAAATCACCGGCGGTGAACTTTATCTCCTGGTGGAAGGCAACCCCGCGATTAGCGGCTCGAGTTCGACCATGGGGATCGACGGCAGGGCGCAGGCGTTGAAGACGTCGGCGAGCGCCGGCCAGTTCGGTGCCGCCGCCAGCCCGTCCCCCGAAAACTGGAAATGGTTTTCCGCCCCGATTACGCCCGGTATCCACAACGTGGATCTGACCGTGGATGTGCCGCTCGGCAGCTGCTCCATCGGGGTCTTCCTGCGCGGCTCCACCACCGGCAGCAGCGAGCCCGCCCCGGCCGACGAGGCGGCCTTGCCGTTGTATCGTCCGGGTCGGCGCGGTTGGTCCCAAGCCGTGCAGCCGCTGCGGTTGTATCCCGAGCCGCCGCCGGAAGAGCCTTGATGATTCACGTCCGGCGCGCGACGGCCGCGGAGGGCCCTATGGTTTTCGCGCGACCGCAAACACCGAGGTGCCCCAGGCCCACTGGCCGCCACCGCGCATCCACGCGTGTTCGATGGTCATCAGTCCACGGAACATCGCTTCCACGGCCGCGGGGTATGGTTTGACGTCGCTCGTCTCGCCATTCGTACGGAAAATTTTGCGTTTCGCCCAAATCAGCGGAAACGGCAGCGCGTTCCAATGGGTCAGCCGCTCGATGGAGAAACCGGCGCCGTGCAGCAACGTCGCGATTTCCGGCCGTGTGTAGCGGTGTTTGGTGTGCACCGCGTCGTCATGATACGACCACATCCACATATACGCGGGGACATTCAGCACGAGGAGCCCGCCCGGCCGCAGCACGCGCATAAACTCGGCGGCCGCGTCGGCTGCATTCTCGACCTGGCAAACCACGTCGACGGACACCACCGCGTCGAAACGCTCCGCCTCGAAGGGCAGCGCGGTGACCGAGGCTTCACGGATTTCCACCGCGGCACCGAACCGTTTTTGCGCCAGCTCGCACGCCAGCGGCATGAGATCGATGCCGGTCCAGCTTGCCGGCAGCGGCCATTTTCGGGCCCGGTCGATCAAGCCGCCGGTGCCGCACCCGGCATCGAGGATCTCGGCTCCGCTTTTCAGCCCGGCACGCTCGAGTTCCCGGCCGACGTGTGCATGCAGCGAGTGGAAATACCACATCCGATCCTCCACCTCCGACATCTTGATGTATTCGTTCCGGTCCATGTGCAGCCGGTTACACCGCCAGCTTCGCCCGCGGATTTCAACTTCGATTCCGCCCCCTACTCCGTGCGATCAATCGGGTCGGCTCCGCGTGCCACTTTGATTGAGAAATCCTGCAAGCCAATCGTGCGCAACTGATACCGTCCGGTACCAGTGCGGACCGGCGGTGCGCTCGAACGGAGCGCAAGGACATTAATGCCGGGCGGCAGCAGCAGTTCCGGAATTTCCAGCACCACCGGCGAAGCGCCAACGCGGATGCGCCGGATACCGCGACCATCGAGTTCGAGTGACAGATCGCGGTCGGTGACTCCCACCAGCGTCAATTTGACCGCGGCCGTAATCGGATGGTCGTAGGGATTGAAGTAGGACAGCATCGCATCGTCATTTGCCCACCGGATGCCGTCGCTGCCGCGGGGGTGCCACCCCTGGCCAAAGGTCAGCGCGCGGGCCAGCGGAAGCACGGGTTTGGCGCGGGGATTCAGGAGAATCACGACTTGGTTTCCGAGTGTCCCTTGGATGCGGCGGGTATAGCCGAGCTCGGTCAGGTCCTTCAGGATCCGCTGCGCCCGATCTTCATAGCCTCTGCGGTTCAAATAGAGCGCCGCAAACCCGTAGGCTTCCAGCCGTCGAACCAGGGTTGCCGTCGAAACACCCTCGAGGTCGCGCTGCCAGCGACTCCGGGCCCGGGACTTCGCCGCGCCATAACTGAACCGCAGCGTGTGCGTGGTCAGGAACGGCCGGAAAAGCTCGTAATCGGCGAGCGCCTGCGGTGGGAGCACCTCCGGGAAACCGATCACCGGCAGCTGGAAAACCATGGCTCCGGCGGGCAACGCCGCCTCGAGGTCTCGTCCGAGCTTAAGATCGGACGTGGCCGTGGACACAATTTCATCCTGCTCGGGCGGACTCAGGGCGCGCGGAACCTGATCGAGCACCCCGATGCCCGCGATGGCGAACGCCGCGGCGACGCGAATCCAGGCGGGCCATCGGGCCGTGAGCCGCGACATCCGGATGACGACAAACGTCAGGACGATTGCAGAAATGAAAATGGCGACGCGGTTGGTGGCCCGGAAAATTTGAAACCCCGCGAGGAGCGCGAGCAGGTTGGTGAGCCCGCCGATTGTCGCGTACACCAGGAGCCAGCCCACCGACAACGCCTGCCCCGGCGGCGGCTGGCGGCGAAGAATTCGATATACCGTCAGTGCGGCGAGCCAGATCAACGCAATGATGCCGAAGATGCCGAGATACGGCAGGTAAGCTTCACCCCGCCAAATCGACCAGCGCACGTAACGATGTCCCAGGAACGCCAGTTCCTCCCACCGGTGAAAGGTCGGCGGGATGAACATCTCGATGGGTTTCAGCGCGAAGATTTCGGTCCCCGCATAATTCCGTGCAACGACTGGCGCGCCGGCCGGTTCCTGCACGTGCACCCACACTTCGAGATGGCTGCAAATGAACGTGAGTCCCGCGAGCGCGATGGCGGTGAGGCCAATCGCCAGGTTCACTTTTCGCCGTTGAGCGAACCATTGTGCGATCACCGCCCAACCCATGAGCTGGAGCCAGAAAAACAGGTTGTACGGATTGCTGACACCCAGTGCGACCGCGGCGCCGAGGCAAACCGCCGCGCCTGGGCTGCGCCACTCGAGCCGGCGGCTTCCCGCCACCAGCCACACCGACAGCAGTGCAAGCGGCACGGTCCAGGTGAACGCAATCGAGAAATGTCCCAGCCCTCGGTGAAACGTATGGTAGGTAAACGCAAATAGCAGCGCGCCGGTCCATGCCCACTCCCAACGGCAGCGCAGCCACCGGGCGACGAAATAGAACGCCAGTGCCGCGCTGATGGCGGCGAGCAGCATGACGACATTCGCGGCCGCGAACAATCCCACGACATGCGCAAGGCCGCCGGCGAGCAGCAACAGTGGTTTATCCGGCGTGGGAAAACCATTCCAGTGCGCGCCGAACGGGGCGCCGAGTCGCTCGATCACTTTCGGGGTAAACGGCAGGATGTCGCCTTCCGCCGCAGCCTTCATCTGCGCGAGGATTTCCGGCGCGTCGCCGCGATATTCGATCGGAACCGACCAGCTCGCGGCGGTCCAGCGATGGTAATGCGCACACCAGATCAAGGTGACGACAAGTACGAGCAGGCCGGTGCGCCACGGCCCAGCCGATGCAGCAAATGATGTTCTCAGGGGTGATCGCACGCGCCGCTGGATTGGGTTTTTCTCCGGCGAAGAGCCTTTGAACGCCCGGCCGCTCATGCGTGCAAGCCCGCAGTTTTCCGCCGCGATGAGGTTCCTATCCCGATCGGCAGGGTGGCTCCCGGCAGGCTTGGTCCGGGCCGCCGCGCTCGTGGGGCCGGACTCATCACGCGCACCTAAAGACCAGCAACGCCACGCTTCCGTTCGGTCGGTTTGTGGGCGGCCGGCAAGCGGGCATCGTCGACCGAGATGTTTACCCGCGATTCCTTGAGCCCGAACGAACGAAGTTGATTCCGACCAGGGCCCTGCCGAATCGCGGGCGCCGGCGAATGAAGCGAAAACCGGTTCACGCCGGGGGCGAGCTTCACTCCCGGAATCACGATCGTCGACGGCGAAGTACCCACCGGCATCACGTGCACAATCGCGTTCTCCAACTTGACCACGACCGTCCGCGGCGAGACGGCCGTGAGTGACAGCTGGATCTCGACCGGCACGGAGGTCGGATAGGGATTAAAATAGGACAGCGCCGCGCCCTCGTAGGCCCAGCGTATTCCGTCATCGGGCTGGATGTGCCAGCCTCGCCCGATCGTCAGCGACTTTGCCATCGGCGGCCGCGGCCTTTCCCCCGGATGAAGCATGACGACCATCTGGTGTCCGAGCGGACCCTCTAGTTGCCGCGTGTAGCCCAGTTGATTGAGTTCGCGAAGCAGGCTCTCGCCTCCGTCCTGGTAGCCGCGGCGGTTGAGGTAGAGCGCGGAGAATCCATATTCCTCGAGCTGCGTGACCATCTCACGTGCGGAGTGCCCCTCGAGTTCCCGCTGCCATCGGCTGCGCGCGCGGTTCTTCGCCGCCCCATAACTGAACCGCAGTGTCTCGGTCGCGAGATACGGGCGGAAATGCTCGTAGTCGTTCATCAAATGCGGCGTGGCAACCTCGGGGAAACCCAGCACCGGCAGCTGGAAAACCATCGCGTGCGGCGGCAGCGCCGCCTCGAGCTTTTTCCCGAACTCGCGATCCGCACGTACCATTTTCCCCAGCGTGTCCACCTTGAGCGCGTCTTCAGGGCGCGGCAGCTGTTCGAAAACGCCGATGCCGGCAATGAGCGCCGCAACGCCGAATCGCACCCAGCGCGGCCAGCCGCCGGAGAGACGGGACAGCCGCGTAACGAGGAAAAAAAGCACGATGGCCGAAACGAAAATCGCCGCGCGATTGCTGGCCCGGAAGACCTGAAACCCCGCAAACAAAGCGAGGATGTTCGTCACTCCGCCGATCGACGCGTAGGCGATGATCCAGCCCACGGACAGGGCCTGGCCTGGCAGCGCCCGGCGATCGATGATCCGACGAACGGTGGCGACGACAAGCCACACGAAGCCCGCGATCCCTGCCAGCCCAAGGTAGGGAAGGAAAATCTCGCCGCGCCAGCCCGACCAGCGGGTGTAGCGATCGCCGAAAAACGCGAGCCAGTCCCAATGATGGAACGACGGCGGGATGAACATCTCGACCGGTTTCAGCGCGTACATTTCAGTGCCGGCGTAATTACGCGCCAGGAGCGGTAGCGCGCCCGTGTCCTCCACGTACAGCCAGGCCTCGGCCTGCACCACCCCGAATCCCGCGATCGCGACGAGGATGGCGACGATTCCGATCTGCACGTTGGCACGACGCCGCGCTCCGAACCATTGCAGCACCACGGCCCAACCCATGAGCTGCAGCCAGAAGAAGAGATTGTACGGATTTGAGACGCCGAGCGCCGCGGCGGCCACAAGGCAGACGATTGCGCCGGGCCGGTGCCAATCCAGCCGCCGGCTTCCGGCCACCAGCCACACCGCGAGCAGACCGAGCGGCACCGTCCACGTGAATACCAGCGAGAAATGGGACAAACCCCGGTGCACGGTGTGATACGTGTATGCGAACAGCAGCGCGCCGGCTGCGGCCCACTCCCACCGGCAGCGCAGCCAGCGGGCGGTGAAAAAAAAGGCGAGCGCAGACGTGACCTGCGCCAGCAGCAGCCCGATATTCGCCGCCGCATAGAGCCCGACGACGTGCACCAAGGCCCCGAGCGCGAGCATGAGCGGCTTATCCGGTGTCGGATACGCATTCCAGTACGCGCCGAACGGCGCCCCGAGCCGTTCGATCACCTGCGGGCGCAGCGGCAGAATGTCGCCTTCCGAGGCCGCCTTCAACCGCGCCAGCGTTTCGTGCGCGTCGATGTAGTAGTCGGTCGGGACGTGCCAGCTCTCGAGCGTCCAGCGCTCGTAATGCGCCACCCAGATCAGGGCGACGGCACATGCCAGCAGCCCGACCTGCCATGGCGCCGCCGAAAAACGAGAAAGGATTCGCCGCAGGCTTGCCAAAAGGTGTGGGGATTGGAATCGGGGGATCACTGGTAAACTCCTCGTCCGGCCGCAGGCGCAAGCCGGGTTCCCTGACATTTTGGAAAGTTGCGCAGCCAATGAATGTCGTAAAGCTGCAAATTCGCCGCCTGTAGCAACATTGCGGTTACGCGCACAAAGTTTTTGCCAAGATCGACCGCGCAGCCTTCCCTCGGCCGCGACCATGCGACCCAGCCTCCGCTCGATGCCCGCCGGCGGCGCCTTTTCCCGGCGGTTCTCATCCTACCGCGGGCTGTTCTTCGACGAGTTCGATCTGAACTCGGCGTGGATTCGGGAGCGAGCGGTCGTGCGGCTGCCCTTGTTCGCGGGAACGCGGACGCTCGTGCTGCGGGGCGAATTTCGGGTTCATCCCGACGTGCGTGGCGTGGAAACGGCACCGCCCGGATTGCGCATCGTGATGAACGGACGCGACGTGGCCCGGCTTGCCCCGGGCACACCCGGCCCCTGGGAAGTTCGGGTGGCGCGGCCGGATGGGGACGAGGCCACGCTCGAGCTCGCGCCCACGGGCACGAATCTCACGAACATGCTGGCCTGGCTCGGCCGGGTGACGGGGCTCGGCCCGTGGCAGCGGTTTCGCGCCCAGAACAAGAACCGACAGCTCCGCGTGACGAGCATCACCACGGAGACGGACGAGATGATTTTCGATTTTTCACGGCGAGATGCCCCCTACTCCGCCGATTACGCACGACGTCACGTGAAGCTGGGGATGAACATCGTCGGCTTCCTTACCGCCGAACTCGGTGTGGGTGAATCCGCGCGCTGTATGGTGCGGGCGGCGGACGCGGCCGGAATTTCCGCGGCACTCGTGCAACTGAAGCTCCACTGCAAGAACCGGCTCGGCGACCAAACGTATGCCGCACGTCTGCAGGACGACAATCCGCACGGGGTGAACGTGGTTCACGTCGATCCGCCCGCGTCGCGCGACATCGATCACCATCACGGCGAAGCGTTTCGCGCCGGAAAATACAACATCGGCTATTTCGCGTGGGAGCTGCCCGAGTTCCCCGATGCGTGGGTGCCGAGCCTGGACTATTACGACGAAATCTGGAGCCCGAGCGATTTCACGACCGCGGCCATCGCCATGAAATCGCCCATGCCCGTGCTCACTATGCCGCACGCGATCGGGTTTGCCGCACCGGCAGGGACGAAGTCGCAGTTGCGCGCACGATTCCGGCTGCCGGCCGAGGCCTTTCTTTACCTGGCGCTCTTCGACCTGAATTCATACTCGGCGCGAAAGAATCCGCGCGCGGCGATCGATGCATTTCGCCGGTCCGGTCTCGCCGGCAAGGGCGCTGCACTCGTGATCAAGGTGCAAAATGTTGCGGGCAACGAGGCGGACTTCGCCGCCCTCCAGTCGAGCGTCGAGGATTTGGCCGGCACCGCACTTATCACCGACACGTTGTCGCGCGCCGACATTTACGCGCTCGAATCGGCCTGCGATGCCTTCGTGTCGCTTCACCGTTCGGAGGGCTTTGGACTCGCGGTGGCGGAAAGCATGCTTCTCGGCAAGCCGGTCATTGCAACGGATTGGTCCGCCACCGCCGAATACGTGACCCCGGAAAATGGCTGCCCGGTGCGGGCGCGACTCGTGACGCTCGAGCAAAACCACGGCCCGTATGCGAAGGGCTCGACCTGGGCCGAGCCGGATCCCGCGCACGCAGCCGAACACATGCGGCGGCTTTTCAATGACCGGGCGCTGGCGGAGAAGCTCGGCGCCGCGGCCCGCGCAACGATTCAAACGCGTTTCGCGCCCGCCGTGATCGGCGCGCGTTATCGCCTCCGACTCGAAAGCATCGCGACGTTCTGACGGAGTGAAAGTAAAGGTGAGAGGGAAAGTGAAGGTGGGGCTGTGCAGCGCCAGCGCGACCAGTAAAAAAACATGAGTCCGGCCAGCGATGCTTATGACCGCCGTGCGGGTGCAAATAAATACCCCTACTGGACGCGGGCGGTGGCCGCAGTGGGGAAACCTTGGCGGGCGCAGCACGTCACTTCCGAGGACTCATGCCACACCGATCGCCGTTTCTCCGGACGGCCACATATTTTCTTCTTGCCTCCGCACTGCACCTGGACGCCGACGAGCCGCGGCTCGCGCTCACGAGCGAGAGCGGAGCCGTCGCCGTCTTCACCCCATCCGAGGAGGTTCCGGATCAGTGGACCTGGACGGAATTGACCGTTCCCGGCGCGCTGGAACCGCGAAGCGTCTCGGTCCGGAAAAGCCCCATCGTCACCTCGCGGGGCGAGGACATGCTTTCGCCGGACTGGTCGTTGACGGCTCAGGATGCGAGCCGGCTGGTGTTCGAGCAGGACGCGCCATCCGCCGGGGTGCGGGTTCGACGCGTGTTCACGTTTGGCGCCGCGCCGAACACGATTCGCGCCGCCACCTGGGTACGCGCAATCGAAAGGACGGTCGTGCTGGAACTCGCGGGCCTGCTGGATTTGCGCGTTCCCGGCGACTCGTTCCGGGAAACCGGCGAGGCTCCGACGTCGTTCCCGCTTTTCAGTGAAAACTTCTTTGCCGGGCTCGAACACGTCTCCGGTCGGAGTTATGCGGACGGGGAGCGAATCTACCTCTGGCAGGCGCCCTACGCCACGGTCGGCGAGGACTGGCAGTTCATCGCGACCGCGATCGTGGGCTGGCCGACCGCCAGCGACTGCAACCTCGTGCCGGAGGACCGCCGGGTGCGGGCGGCATTTCTCCAGTATCTGGATACGATTCGCGTCCGGCCGGGGGACTTCGAGCTGCACACCAACACGTGGTGGACATTGCCCGTACCGTTCTCCGAGGCCGACGTGCTGAAAGACATCAATGCGCTCGCCGCCGGCTTTGCGGATCGGACCGGCATGTTCTTCGACTCGTTCGCGCTGGATCTGGGCTGGTCGGACCCGCGCAGCATCTGGCGGGTGGACGCGAATAATTTCCCGAACGAGTTTCGGACGATCAACCAACGCCTGGCGGGTCTCGGCACCGGCCTCGGGCTCTGGGTGTCCCCCGGCAGCGGGTATCCACCTGGCTTGGACAATCAGTGGCTCCAGGGCGCCGGCTACGAGGTCATGCCCTTCCCGTATGTCAACGACCATCTCAGCATCGTTGCCTGCTTTGCCCTGGGCGGCCGATATCAGCGCGAGTTCAAGGAGAATCTGCTGTCGCTCGTCAACCGGTACGGAATCCGGCATGTGAAGCTCGATTACATGCCTGAAGTTTGCGACGTCCCGACGCACGGACATCCGGTCGGCATGGAGTCTGTTCACGCCATCCAGGCCGGACTGGCGGATGTCATGGACAGCCTGCGTGACGCCAATCCGAACATTGTGCTCGAGCCGTTGTGCATGGGCTATCCGCCCAGCCCCTGGTGGCTGGCCAAAACGCCGTACGTCCTCGGGCCCTTCGGCGACGACGTGCCGTACGGCCGCGTGCCCAGCCCGGAATGGATGGAGTCGCTGATCAGCGCGCGGGACATCGCCTACCGTCGGGATCGCGACTACTGGATCATGCCGACGGAAGCGCTCGAGACGATCGATATCGTCGTGCAAAGTCCCGGCCAGTTCGAGAACCTGGCCGTGATGGCAATCGGCCGCGGACGCTGGTTCATCTCGACCTATCTCCGGCCCGCACTGATGACGCCGCAGAACTGGGATTTCCTGGCGGCGCTCGTGCGCTGGGCCCGCGCCAACAAGCAGTATCTTCGCGGGGCGGAAATGTTTGGCGGCAACCCGGAAGCCCAGGAAGCGTACGGCTACATGTTTCACAACCACAGCGCGGCGAAGGATGTTTATTGCGCGCGCAATCCCTGGATCGAGCAGCGCTCGCTCGACCTCCCGCTTTGTGCGAGCACCACCGAGACCCGCATGCTGCGCATGATTTATCCGCGCCGCGAAGTGGTTGCCTTGCTGCCACCCGGTGCAGAACCGCCATCGCTCGTGCTCGCCCCGTATGAGACCGTGATGCTGGAATTGGTCGCAGTGACGGGGGACCTCCCCACTGCCGTCTCCCACTCCCCCATCGATGCGGCCTTCGAGGCGAGGGAGCCGGTGTGGTCGGTGACACCGGCAAACGACGAGTTGCGCCTGCGCGGTGATCTTCGTTTCGCGTGGAATAGCATCGCGATCGTTCCCAAGATGGCGGCGGCGGAACTCTGTATCCTCGTGCAGGGAGAGCCGGCGGTCAGCGGAGCGCTCGCCAGCGTCGCCATCGATGATCGCGCCATTACTACCCGCACGGTCGGAAGCGCGGGGCAGTTTGGAGCGGCGGCCGAGCCGTCGCCGGAGAATTGGAAATGGTTCATCATTCCAGTTGCGGCCGGCACCAGGAAGATCGACATCGATGTGACCGTCCCGGTGGACAGCGCGTCGGTCGGCATTTTCCTGCGCGGCTCCGTCGACGTGCAAAACGACCCCGCGCCCGAGGAAGCAGCGGTGTTTCCAACCTATCGTCCCGGCTCGCGCGGGTGGTCCCAGGCATTGCTACCGTTGACGGCAAGTCCGGAGATGACGGCCGAAGCGCCGTAAAGCGGCGGGATTTTGTCGCCAAACCCGTCGCGGTGATACCAGCCGCCCGCGCCCGGATCGTCGATCTGGCAGAGCACGTCAGCGAGGCCACCGCGTCAAATGCGCCGTCGGCAAAGGGGGGCGCCGTGACCGAGCTTCGTGAATATCGACGGCGCCTTCACTTCGAGGTTTTGTCGGGCCGGTCGACCTTCAGGAAGAGGTCGTGCAAACCGAAGGTCCGCAACTGGTATTGGCCGGTGCCGAGCCGCCTTCCCGGCTGGTTCGACCGCAACTCGAAGACGTTCACGCCCGGCTCGAGGTCCAGACGCGGCACCCGCAGCGGAATCGGAACTTTACCGGCGTGTATCCGGCCCAACTCACGACCGTCGCGTTCAATCCAGACGTCGCGCTCACTGACCGCCTCGACAATCAGTTCGAGTGATGCCGGCAAGCGTCGGTCGTAGGGGTTGAAATACGAGAGGATGGCATCGGAATTGGCCCACTTGACGCCTTCGAGGATCCGGGTGTGCCAGCCGAGTCCGTAGGTTAGCGTGCGGGCCAGCGGAAAAGTCGGGCGGGCCGCCGGGTTTAGCAGCACGACGGTCTGGTGACCGCGCGCGCTTTCGATCCGTTGGTGGTAGCCCAATGCGGCCAGCTCGCCCAGCAAACCTTCGGCACGATCCTTGAAGGCCTTTCGATTCACATACACGGCGGAAAACCCGTATTCCTCCAGCCGGCGAACCAGGGTCGCAGCCGGCACCCGTTCGATGTCGCGCTGCCATCGGCTGCGCGCACGAGATTTCGCCGCACCATAGCTAAACCGCAGCGTCTCCGTGACCAGATAGGGCCGGAACAATTCGTAATCCGCCATCAGGTTCGGTGCCGAGACTTCGGGAAAGCCCATGATCGGCAATTGAAAAATCGCTGCCCCCGGGGGCAGCGCCGCCTCGAGTTCGCGGCCGAGGTTAAGATCCGATTTCGCATCCGCCTCGATCTCCGCCACGACGTCTGGCGGCTCGGGCCGGGGCACCTGATCGAGAACGCCGATTCCCGCGACGGCAAACGCGAGGCCTCCCCGCAGCCATGCCGGCCAACGGGCCGTGAGCCGCGACATCCGGACGATCAGGAATACAATCGCGATCGCAGAGATGAAGATCGCGACCCGGTTGGTCGCGCGGAAAATCTGGAATCCGGCGAGGAGGGCGAGGACGTTGGTCACGCCGCCGATCGACGAATAGGCAATCAGCCAGCCGATCGACAACGCATGCCCCGGCAGGGGGCGGCGAAGAAAAATCCGACGCGCGGTCACCAACCCGAGCCAGAGCAGCGCGGCAATCCCGGCCAGCCCGACATAGGGCAGAAACGCCTCCCCCCGCCACGCCGACCAGCGTTCATACCGGTGGCCCATGAACGCGAGCACATCCGAACGATGGAATCGCGGCGGGATGAACATCTCGATCGGCTTCAGCGCATATATCTCCGTGCCGGCATAGTTGCGCATTACGAGCGGTGCACCTTCAGGTTCTTGCACGAACACCCAAACCTCGAGATGGCTGGCAATGAACGCCACGCCCGCGATTAGAACGGTGGCAACGCCGATCGTGAGATTCGCCCGGCGGCGCCGGCTGAACCACTGCGCGATCAACGCGAATCCCATCAACTGGACCCAGAACAGCAGATTGTATGGGTTGCTGACTCCGACGGCCACCGCCGATCCCAAACATACCGCCGCACCGCTGCTCCGCCACTCGAGCCGCCGGCTTTGGGCGACGAGCCAGACCGCGAGCAGCGCAAGCGGCACCGTCCACGTGAATGCGATGGAAAAGTGACCGAGACCGCGGTGAAACGTGTGGTAGGTGAACGCATACAGCAGTGCACCGGCCCAGGCCCACTCCCAGCGGCAACGGAGCCAGCGGGCCACGAAATAGAACGCGAGCGCCGAACTGATCGAGCCGAGCAACATCACAATGTTGGCCGCGGCGAACAAGCCGACCAGGTGCGTCAGCCCTCCCACCAGCAGGAGCAGCGGTTTGTCCGGCGTCGGAAACGCATTCCAATGCGCTCCGAACGGCGCACCGAGTCGTTCGATGATTTTCGGACGAAACGGCCACATATCGCCGTCAGCCGCGGCCCGCATTTGCGCGAGAATCTCGGGCGCGTCGCCGCGATACTCGAGCGGAACCGACCAACTCGCGATGCTCCAGCGGTCATAATGCGCACACCATGTCAGCGTCACAGCGACGATCAGCAGACCCACGTGCCAGACCCCGGCCCACTCTGGCGACATGGGGAGCCACCTGGCCGGGAGTTTGACCGCGAGGACGGCGGCACGCCAATGCACAATCAGTGCCGTTGCAGTATTTCGCAGCAGAAGGCCCAAGTGCTGGTGGGGATTGGTTCGGGAGCCGGGTAGTGGTAAGCCGTTGGCTGGAGCCGGGGGCAAGCGCCCGATACTGACAATCTTGTAAGAAAATGCCCCCCGCTGGCCAGGCCGCGCGTCTTGCTCCCCGACGCGTGATCGGCGCGCGCTATCGCCGGCGACTCGAAAGCATCGCGACGTTCTGAAGGAGCGAAAGTGAAGGTGCCGCTCCAGGCAGGGGTTAACCGCGAATGAACGCAAATGAACGCGAATGTTGCGGACTCGGGCCTGGAGCGGCCGCGCGAGCAATCCAGGACGACGCGCGGGTTAAACGCACTCCGCAGCGAAATGCGCCGTATTATTCGCGTCCATTCGCGTTCATTCGCGGTTACTGCCCTTGTCCGGAATTCGTGGTTACAACTTGCGGAGCCAGAGCTGGCCGCCGCCGCCGCGCGCGCACATCGGCATGTGTTCGCGGAACCACGCGTGGCGGGTGTTGAACAGGTAGCCGGTGAACAGCTCGATCCGATAGGCGCGGTTGTACATCAGGAACGCGCGCAGCAAATACTGCTCGTTCCACGCCCTGCCCTCCTCGAGCCACTCGCGCGGATATTCGAAGTTGCCCGCGACATCGTGGATGTGGATCAGCACGCCCGGCGCCAGGATCGGCAGGACATCGAAGAAGAGCCGGTTCACGTCGCTGCCGATCTTGCTGACGTGAGACGAGTCGATGAAGAGCACATCGTTGGCGCCGAGGTTCGCGAAAATCTCGACCGGCACCTCCTGGACACGCCGTTCAATCAAGGTGACCCGGGCGCCATCATCTTCCCGCAGGAGCGGTCGCAGCCGGCTCATGTCGGGATCGATGAACGTGAACCGCACGTTGCCGCCGAGCATGCGCTCGTTCAGATCCAGCATCGCCGCCGAACTGAAGCCCGAGCCCACCTCGATGATCCGGCGCGGCCGCGCCTCGCGCAGCATGCCGTACAGCATGAGCGCGTCGAAGTGGCCGTAGGATGGGTTCTCGAGGTAATAGCGCCGCCCCTCGGTCTGCTTTTCCGGGTACGGCTGCTCCGGATACCAGCTGGCAAACCGCTCGAGCCGCGCGACCTGTTCCGGCTCGTTCAGCTCGATGCCGGGAAACGGCGGGCCGAATCCCCCGCGCGCAAATGCCTCCGCCACCTCCTCCGGCGATGGCAGCGGTGAATAGAAATGTCCGGGAGGGAAAAAATGGGCCCACCCGGCCTGTTGCGCGCGCAGAGCCTGCACCTCGGCGCGCAGGCGTGAATCCTCCTGCGGCATCTTCCGCCAGGAAAACAACGCACCCCAGAGCGACTTGAGGTTGATGCCCATGACCGCTCAGGGTGGCGCGAGCGATGGCCGCGCGACGATGTCCAAATTCGAAACATTGAACGAGAGGCGCCGCGGATCCCCGCCGACATTGCGGGCCGGCTGATCGGCCGCGAACCGCAACTTCGATTCACCGGGTGGCACCACGCAGTCGAAATCGACCCGCGACGACTTCTCCAATATATCGCCCGACCAGAGCGTGACCTCGCCCAGGAAAACCTTCACGTGGCGCGGACCGGTTCCGGCGATGCGGCCGTGCAGCGTGAGTGCGAGCGGCCCGGCCGACGCATTCTGTATCCGCAACCAGGATTCGCCACTGCTCCAGCGCCACCGTACTCCACTGCCCTCCTCGGGCCCATACCAGCCCGGCCCGGGGGTGACCGTCAGCGCTTTTGCCACCTGCGGCTCCGCCTGAACGCGAATGAATTCCTCCGCCGGGGGCCCCACCTCGCGATACGTCGAAAGGACGGACAGGTTCCCGGCCACCAGCAGCGGCAGCCAGCGCCGTCCTCGCGGCACGATGACATTGAAGGCGAGGCTCATCGGCAGCAGCACGCGCGTGAAAGCGCCCGGAAATCCCTCCCATACCGGGGTGGAAAGAAACACCGTCATCAGGGCGAACATCGCGCCCACCCGCCACCAAGGCTCCGTCCACCGGCGACCCACGGCAATAAACAGCAGCTGCACGGTCACGGCCAGGGTGGCGCTGACCACGCCCCACGCCACCCACGGATCCTCCTCCTCCAGGAATGCCTGCACGGCCTCCGCCCATTTTTCAGCCAACCCGAAGAAAGGCAGCGTGAAATTGCCAAGCCCGGGATCCTCCGCCGGGCCGAATTTAAACCGCACATAGGCCATCCAGGCAAGCAGCGGGAATACAATCGCCAGCGCCGTCAGGGCGAATCGCGCGAGATTTCGCCACGAGCGTGACGTGGGATCAAAGAGGCCGGCGACGGCGAGCACACTCGTTTCCTTTCCGAGCCCCGCCAGGGCGAGGACCGCGCCGGCACGCCTGCGGGACCCGCGCTCCATCCACGCCATCGCCACCGCGACCAGCAGCAGACTCGGCGCGTCGACCAGCGAATGACGCACGCTCGTGCCCACGCCATGAGAGAACATGATTCCAAACCAGCGCAGGAAATTGTTCCAATTAGTCGGCGGAAACCAGCGGAGCAGCACCACTGCCAGTCCAAGCCAGCAAATCACGTTGAGCAGCGAATGCGCCTGCACGATCCAAGCCGGCTGTCCGAGTCCCAGCAGCCACGCCGTCCAGCAAAACAGGATTCGCCGCGCCCGGTAAGGCAGGTTGTCGATGGCTTGCTTCAGTTCGGGGTTATCTAGGGTCGGATAAAGCGCCAGTTGCGCGTAATACGCGCCATCATACCCAGCCGAGTCCTGATACACGTGGTGCGGTATCTTCCGCAAGGCGGTCACTTTGGTCGCATCGAGAATGTCGCCGATCGAAATGAGACTCGTGAACCCGGTCTTCGGGCTGTAAAACAGCGACACGCCCCACAGGAAAACCGCGACGCACACCGCCATGGCAAAGGGAACGAGCGAGCCGAGCCCGCGCCGTCCCGCCGTTCCGCCCGCCTTCTGCGTTCGCAATCTCATTCCGCCGGCCGTGCTCCTCGGCAACCGGGGATCGAACCAGGACGCTGCGGGCGCTTGTATTCCAATTTTCTCACGGGCAGTTTGCGGCATCACAGAACGCAAGCGCACCATGTCAAATCCCAATGCCGCCGCGCCCATCGAGGTCACGGTTGTCATCCCCTGCCTCGACGAGGAGAAAACCGTCGGGCGCTGTGTCGCCGCGGCCATCGCGGCCATGGGCAACGCCAATCTGTCGGGCGAGGTCATCGTCGCCGACAACGGCAGCCGCGACGCGTCGCGCGAGCGGGCCGCCATTGCGGGCGCCCGGGTCGTCGCCGTGGTACCGCGCGGCTACGGCAGCGCGCTCATGGCCGGCATCGCGGCGGCGCACGGACGTTTCGTGATCATGGGAGATGCGGATGCCAGCTACGACTTCGGCGAAGTGCCGCGCTTCGTCGCCAAGTTGCGCGAAGGATATGAACTCGTCCAGGGCTGCCGGCTGCCGCGGGGCGGCGGCACGATCGCGCCCGGGGCGATGCCGTGGTCGCACCGGTGGATCGGAAACCCCGCGCTCTCATTCCTGGCGCGCATATTTTTCTGCACCGGCCTGCACGACATTTATTGCGGGATGCGCGGATTCACTAGGGGTTTTTTCGGGCGCATGGAGCAGCGCTGCACCGGCATGGAGTTCGCCACCGAGATGATCATCAAGGCCGCACTGCACCGGGAACGCGTCACCGAGCTGCCCATCACGCTGCATCGCGACGGCCGGGAGGGCACGCGTTCCCACCTGCGGACGTTTCGCGACGGCTGGCGCACGCTCCGGCTGTTCCTTCTCTATTCGCCGCGCTGGCTGCATCTTTTTCCAAGTGTCGCCCTCCTCGTGCTCGGCGTGGTCTCCGGCGTGCTCGCCTGGTTTGGCGCCAGAATCGGCCCCGCGACCCTCGGCCCACACACCATGCTCGTCGCGGTCGTGCTGATCCTGCTCGGCTACCAGGGGCTGATGCTGGCGCTTTTCGCCCGCACGTTTGCCTGGCGCGAAAATCTCGCGCCCGTGTCGCCCTTTCTCGAGAGATTCTACCGGGTTTTCACGCTCGAGCGCGCGCTGCTCCTGAGTCTGGCCGCGACGGTCGCCGGCGCCGCCCTGATCGGGAGCGTGTTCTGGAGATGGCGCGGCGTTCACTTCGGCGCCCTCCCCTACGACATCACCCTCCGGTCCGTTGTCCCCGGCGTGCTCCTGATCGCGCTCGCGGCGCAGACGTTCTTCGGCAGCTTCGTCATCAGTCTGGCCAGCCTCGAGCGGAAATGACCTCCCCGTCCGACCCGCCGTCGTTCGACGCCTACGCCCGCGATTACGACGCGGCGCTCGACCAGGGTCTCAGCCTCACCGGCGAATCGCGCGATTTCTACGCGCGCCGCCGCGTGGAGATCGTGCGAGACATGTGCCGGCACCTCGGGCTTCGCATCGGCACCGTCTGCGATTACGGCTGCGGCACGGGCGACACGCTCCCGTTGCTCCACGAATTGCTCGCGACGGAGCGCCTCATCGGCCTCGATCCTTCGACTGCCTCCCTGGCCGAGGCGCGGCGACGCCACGTGCTTTTCCCCATCGAATGGTACACCCCGGATGCCCTCGACGCCGCGGCAGCGCATTCCGTCGATGCGGTTTATTGCAACGGCGTGTTCCACCACATTGCGCCGGCGGAGCGCCTCATAGCCGCGCAGCAGATCGTACGGCTGCTTCGGCCCGGCGGCCACTGGTTCTTCTGGGAGAACAACCCGCTCAATCCCGGCACCCGCTGGGTTATGTCGCGGATTCCATTTGATCGCGATGCGATCACCCTCCGGCCGGGCGAGGCTCGCCGGCTGGGCGAGGAGGCGGGCGCGAATTGGATCGAGACCACCTTTCATTTCTATTTTCCCAACGCGTTGCGGGCATTCCGGCGCGTCGAAATTTGGCTTCGACGACTACCGTTGGGTGGACAATACCTCGTGGTCCTCCGGAAGCCGTTCGAGGCGCAACGCCTCGGCACCGGGAGTGCTCCCCGCGACTGAAACGCTGTTGCCCGCCGGCCGAATCGCACTCAAGACCAACTTCAATCCCGCCCGGACGCGACCCGCGGCCGTTGTGCGCCCTGCATGTCACCACCCGATTCGCTCTCCTCCGCCGTCAAACCGCCGCCTTCCGCAGCGGAGTCGAACCGGCCGGCGCGGCCGCCGGCGCCGCGCTGGTTCATCTGGCTGGGGTGGATCGCCCTGGCGGGCTACGCTGCGTTTCTTGGCGCCAACATGACCGCGGTCGCAGGGGGGGCCGATTCATCGGGATATCTGAACAGTGCCCGGCTGTTCGCAGCGGGAAAAGTTCGAACCGAGCTGCGCGTCCCGCCCGAGTTCTCCGGCCTCGAACTGAAGCGGACGCACTTTACCCCCGCGGGATTGGACACCTTCCCGATCCACCAGGACCTGGCACCCGTGTATCCAACCGGGCTTCCGCTACACCTGGCGTTGAGCGGGCGGCTGCTCGGCTGGAAGGCAGGACCCTTGTTCATGCAGCTGCTCGCCGCGGTGGCTGCGATCTGGCTTTGCTATCGCACCGCGCGCGAGCTCGGCCTGGATTACGCGCTGGCGGGCGCCGCCGCCGTGATGCTCGCCGCTTTCCCGGTCTTCATTTTCTCGTCGATTCAAACTCTGAGCGACACGCTGGCGACCACGTGGACGATCGCCGCGCTGCTTCTCGCGCAGCGAGGCCGCGCCGCGCCCGGCTGGGCCGCGGCGTGCGGCGCGGCGCTGGCCATCGCCGTTCTGGTGCGCCCGACGAATGTCTTGATCGCGCCGGCGTTGGTCGTGTTGCTGGGATTCAATCTGCGGCGGCTCGCATGGTTTGTCCTCGGCGGCGTTCCCGGTGCGCTCTGGCTCGGACTCTACAATCATCACGTCTACGGCGGCGCCCTCCGCTCGGGCTACGGTGACATCTTCGCCGCGTTCGGCGCCGAGTATTTCGCCCCCACCGCCGTGCACTTCACCAAATGGCTCGCCCTGTTCCTGCCGCCGGTGGTGCTCGCCCTGCCCTTCGTCGCGCTCGCGTGCCGCGATACCCGCCGTCGCGAGTTGCCCGGCCTGGGCCTCATCGTCGCCGCCATCACCGGGTTTTATCTCTTCTGTGCGTTCTCGCACGATGGGTGGGAGTACTTGCGTTATATCATGCCGGCGGTGCCCGCCCTTATTCTTGCCGCGCTGCTGGGCGTCGAAGCGCTGGCGCGCGGCTGGGGTGCCCGCTGGCCGCACGCGTTCCGGCCCGTCGTCGCGCTCGCCCTCGGACTCTGGGCGGCGGGCAACTCGTGGCACTGGACTCGAAACCTGCACGTCTTGTATGTGTCGATTTACGAGCGCGCCTACGAGGAGGCGGCAGGTCTGGTGCGCGCACGTGTTCCCGACCATGCCCTGATGGTGTGCTGCAACATCAGCGGGACTATTTATTTTTACACCGGCATGCCCACGCTGTTGTTCGATTCGGTCGAGCCGGAGGAGTTCGTCCGGTATGCAGCGCTCGCGCGCAGCGCCGGCCGGCCGGTGTACGCCGCGGTTTTCGACATCGAGGAAGAGGACTCGATTCGGCGCCGCTGCCCGGGTGTTTGGACACGAGTCGCATCCGCCCGCGACATCGGGATCTGGAAAATGGAATGACCGCGATTCTCTGTGTAGTCCACGCTCATGCGTTGGCCCGGTGCCGTCACGTGTCGCCGAAAACCGCTCGCTTCGCGTTCGCCCGCCCGCGGTCGTGCTTCACGATCCGTGGCTCGTGCTGGCAACCGTAGCCGCCACTCATGTCGGTGCCTCTCCTCATCGATCTTTCGCACACGTGCCACACGCGCGCGCGAACGGGCATTCAACGCGTGGTGCGATCGCTGCGAGCCGCATTGGGTGACGCCGGCGTCGCGGTGACGCATGATCCGTACGCCCGCCGCTGGCGGCAGTTGCAGCGCTGGGAGGAGGACAACCTGAAATCGCAGGCGCCCGCCCCGAAGCGCGGTGCGCACTGGAGCATGGCCGCGCGGTTCCGCAGCCGCGCGTCGCGGGTCTTCACCCGCGCCGGCGGACCACATCTGCCGGAAAATTGCGGGCTCGTGGTGCCCGAGGTATTTTCGCCCGCCGTCGCGCGCGCCTGGCCTGAATTGTTCGCCGTGGTTCAAGGCCCGCGCGTCGCCATCTTTCACGACGCGATCGCGCTGAAGCTTCCGGAGGTGACGCCCGCCAGAACGGTCGCGCGGTTTCCCGCCTATATGTCGGAGTTGCTCGCCTTCGATGGCGTGGTGGCCATTTCGGAGGAATCGCGCGACTCGCTCATCGGCTATTGGGACTGGCTCGGCGCGCGTCAGCGGCCGGCCGTGCACACGATCGGCTGGGGAATCGATTTCGAAGTGCCACCTGCCTCAACCGGGCCGCGCGGCGAATCGACCCTTCCCGTCGTCCTTTGTGTCGGCAGCATCGAGGGCCGCAAGAACCACGAGGCACTCCTCGACGCGGGTGAAGCGCTTTGGGGGCGTGGGCTGAAATTCACGCTGCATTTGATTGGGCTCGCGCAGCCGCAAACCGGCGCGGCCGCCCTCGTCCGGATTCGCGAACTCCAGGCCGCAGGCCGGCCGTTGCGGTACGACGGACCGGTGACGGATGACGCGTTGAATTCCGCCTACGCTGAATCGGCGTTCACGGTATATCCATCGCTGATGGAAGGTTTCGGTTTGCCGGTGCTCGAAAGCCTCGCGCATGGCCGGCCGTGCATTTGCTCGGGTGGCGGCGCACTCGGCGAATCCGCGCGCGATGGTGGCTGCGTCACCCTCGACTCGACCGACGCCGACGCCATCGCCCGCGCGATCGAAAAACTGCTGAAGTCCCCGGCCGAAGTGGCCCGGCTGCAGGGGGAGGCGCGCGCGCGAAAATTCAAGACGTGGGCCGCCTATGTCGTCGAACTTCGTGGGTGGCTGCGCGCACTGCCCCGATGAAAGTGAGCAAAAATCCCCGGGCTCTGCGGCCGGAAAATTGCGGCGTTCGCGCCGAAGATCGCCGCAAGTCCCAATCGGGACCAGCACTCCAGTCTTTACATTTGCAATAGGCATGGCCGCTGCTCAGCGTCACCTCGCACAATGGCGCTATCCTTCTTCACCAAGAACAAGAAAGCCCTCCTGGCGCGCTGCCGCGACGATTACCAGACCAAGATGCGGCTGAAATATGCGCCTTGGTACCACTCGATGGAGGCGCAGAAGGGTACGACCGTGCGGTTGGCCGGCAAGGAAATGATCATGCTGTCCAGCAACGACTACCTTGGGCTTTCCTTTCACCCGAAGGTCGTGGAAGCCGGTCGCGCCGCGCTGCTGAAATGGGGCACGAGCACCACGGGGGCGCGGACCTCGAACGGTACCCGCACGTATCACTTGGAACTGGAGGAGAAGCTGGCTGATTTTCTGGGCCGGGAGGCCTGCCACATCTCGGTCGCCGGCTATCTCGCTTGCATGTCGAGCGTGGCTTCGTTCGCGCAAAAAGGTGATGTCATCCTGGCCGACAAGAACATCCACTCGTGCCTCTGGGATGGAATCCGGCTGTCGGTGGCGACCGTCGAACGTTTTTCGCACAACAGCCCGGACGACCTCCGCAATGTCATCGCCGCGGTCAGTCCCGACACACCGAAGATGCTCGTCATCGAAGGTGTCTACTCGATGGAAGGTCACATCGCGCGGCTGCCGGAGTTGTCCGAGATCGCGGAAGAACACGGCTGCTTCACCGTCCTCGACGACGCCCATGGTTTTGGCGTCCTCGGCCGGCAGGGGCGCGGTACGGTCGATCACTTTGGATTGAACGACAAGGTGGACGTCATTTGCGGCAGCATGTCCAAGTCGCTGGCGAGCACCGGCGGTTTTGTCGCGTCCTCGAAGGACGTGATTGAGTACCTTCGCAGCCATTCGAAGCAGACGATTTTCTCCGCCGCGATCAGCCCCAGCCAGGCGGCATGCGCCCAGGCTTCGCTGGAAATCATGCAGACCGAGCCCGACCATCTCGACCGGCTTTGGGCCAACACGCGCAAGTACCGCGCGATCCTGAAATCGCTCGGGCTCGATACGTGGGAAAGCGAAACCCCGGCGGTGCCGATCGTGCTCGGCTCGAAGGAGCGCGTGTATCCATTCTGGAAGGCGCTGCTCGACAAGGGCGTCTTCACCGTCATGTCGATCGCGCCCGGCGTGCCGGTGGGCAAGGATCTCATTCGCACCGCGATTTCCGCGATGCACACGGACGAGCAGCTCGAGAAGATCGCGGACGCGATGGCGTACGCCTTGAAGAAGCTGTGATGGTTTGGCCTGCTGGTTTGGCCTGCTGGCCAAACCAAGGGTAAAAAACACTCCAAAGCAGCGGAACCTTGCAGCGCGCAGTGCTGCTTGAGCCTGTCGAAGGAGTCGATGTCGTCGTCGCGCCGGCACCATGAGCCCCGTACGACCGACCGGCTGCTATCTCAACGGCCCCACCCGCTCGTGAACACTCTCGCGGAGCATTGTCATTGCCGCCCGGTATTCGGGGGATGACGTGCCGTTGCTGAACAGGGTGAATACCGCGACGACACCGGGCCACGACTTAACCCCGGTCGTCACGTTCAAATACTCGTTGGGCGGCGGACTCGTTTTGCCGGCGAGGGCGCGGTCCGTGAAAACACAATACGTGCCGCGTCCGTTCTTCGGCTCCAGTTCCTCGAACTGCATCGCCCGCTCCTCGGACCCGGCGAGGAATTCCTGAAACAACTGGTGCATCAGTTCCTTTCGGGCGAACCCATCGCTGAAGCGTTCCTCGGGATCCGGGAGAAACGTGATCTCGAGTGACACCCGCTCCTTCGCGTCAAAAACCCTCACTGCCGGCACGCCACGCGCGTCGCTGCCCCGATTCATCATGAAGCCTTCCGGCAGCTCGATCAGAATTTTTCGATTTTCGAAAAGCTCGATGCTCTGCGACTCCGTATTTGTCGCCGGCGGTTTCGCCCGCTTGGCGGCACCGGTGACGAGCAGGACAACCGCCAGAAAAATTGGGAGCCGGACAAGAAATGCTTTCATGCAACGATGATCGGTGGGGTTTTCCGCTGGCGCCGCGACGGCGCGGAAAGCCGAAGCGCACCGTTGCATGAGGTCGACCGCGCGGCAAATCCGATCCGAGGCGGGTCCTCGGTCGTGCAACGCCCGAGATGACAGCGCTACGGCATTTTCGACCGAAACGCATACGGCTTCCCCGCCAATCCGCAATCCGCAATCCGAAATCCGAAATTGGAAACCTCCCCTGATCCTACGCGCGCCCCGACTTCACCCCGCTGGCAAGGAGTGTCTCGAAAAACGGCTCCGTCGTTTCCTTCGCCACCGCGGTCACCTCGACCTTCGTGAACCCCGCCTTCTTCAGGAAACCGTGCAGCGCGCTCTCCCGGAATCCGAGCCACACGTCGGCGTAGAGTTCCCGCGCCTTCTCGAACGTGTGCTCGTTCAAATCGAGCACGAGCACCTGGCCGCCTGATCGCAGGATTCGGTGCGCCTCGTTGACGGCGACCTGCGGCCGCTGTGCGTGATGCAGCGCCTGGCTGAAGATGGCGAGATCCACCGAACGATCCGGCAGCGGCACCTGCTCGATGTCGCCAAGCTTGTAGGCGAGATTGCCCAATCCGTTTCTCCGCGCGAGGTCGGTGCCGACCTCGACCATTCGCGGCGAGTTGTCGATACACCAGACCTGCCGCGCCCGATGCGCGAGCAATTGCGAGATCAGCCCCTCCCCTGCCCCGAGATCCGCGATGTCGATCGCCGGCGTGAGTCGCAGCGCCAGATGCCCAATCGCCTCCCATGATCGGCCCGGGCAGTAGTTTTTTCCCAGCCGGCCCGCGATGAGGTTGAAATATTGTTCCTGGGTACGCCGCCGCTTCAGCAGGATCCGATCAAGGTTGTCACGATCCTCGCCGATGATCGGCAGCTCGGCGACGGAATCGATCGCTGACTTGATCAACGCGAGCGTCTTGGCGGGCAAATCGGCGCGCAGCGAATAAAACGCCTTCTTCCCCTCGCGACGGTCGGCCACGAGGTTCACCTGCCGAAGCAACGCCAGTTGCGAGGAGATCCGCGACTGGCCCATGCCGAGGATGTCCTGCAACTCCGCGACCGAAAGCTCCTCCCGGGCGACAAGCGCGAGCAGCCGCAGTCGCGTTGGATCCGAGAGGACCTTCAGGATATCCCAAGAGGCGTTCACGCCGGCGGACGTTGGGGAACGATCAGTCCGAACGCAATTTCCGTCCTCCACGCGCGAGTGCGGCGGAGCGCCACCCCATCGTAGCTGCGAACGTGAGCGAGTGGAGCGCGCACCGCTTCACGCCGCACCACGAAAGTGGCTGCGGCTTCCCCGTTCGGCAAAAAAAGAGCCACACGTTCGGTGCGGCTCGGAGCGCATCCTTTTCAGGATGCGGGATTCGATGGCGGCTTATTCCCTGCGCGGACGACGCTCGGTGCGTTCGCCGCGGTCGGGACGGTCACCGCGCCGCTCGTAACCCGCGCCTTTTTCGGCCGGCTTCTCTTCGGGCGCGGCGGGCTCGATCGGATTCTCGGATACGACGTCGAAGGGCACCTCGACGGTGACATCGGGGTGCAGTTTGATCTTCACCTCGTGCTTGCCGAGCGTCTTCACCGGCGTGAAGAGATGGATCTTCCGCTTGTCGAGTTCGACACCCGCGGCAGTGATCTTCTCGTGAATGTCCGTCGCGGTGAT
This sequence comes from Opitutaceae bacterium, assembly GCA_030648295.1. GTDB lineage: Bacteria > Verrucomicrobiota > Verrucomicrobiia > Opitutales > Opitutaceae > ER46. Next base: position 27,744 of record JAUSID010000052.1, read on the forward strand.
GGCGCCGAACATCCGGCCGCCTTCCCCCGTCTTCACCGCGAAGGCGAGGCTCGTCTTCTCGAGTTTCTTTGCCAGCTCCTGCGCCCGCGTGAGCTCGGACTGCTCGCGCTCGGCACGGCGCTTTTTCAGCGACTCGACCTGCTTGCGGTTCGCACCGGTAAGCGGCACCGCGATTTTCCGCGGCAGCAGGAAATTGCGCGCATAACCCGCGCGGACTTTGACTTGATCGCCTTCGCCGCCGAGACCTTCGACGGGTTTGACGAGGAGAACTTCTGTATGGGCCATTTTGGATTTGGTTTAAAACGTGCGCCGGGGCGCGGGCTTGTCCGCCAGGAGCGGGTTGTGGTTTTCGGGTGTCACGACGGCACTCGCCGCCGACGGCGCCGCGGAGGCGGCGCCGCTACAATCAATTTCAGTTTTGCTTCTTCTGAATAAAAAGCAGGCAGCTTTTCACCGCCTGCGGAAAAAATAAAAAGTGTTCAGGGCGTGTCTTCAAAACGGGAGTCCGGCGTAGCGGAAGCCGTGAGGCTTTCGCCATACCGACGAAACGCTCACGCGTTCCGCTACGCCGAGCTTCTGCAACGAGGTTTGAAAACACGGCTTAGTCTCCGGCGTCCTTTAGTCTCTTAGTCCCCTTAGTCGCTTCAACCTTCAGAACGGGACATCTTCGTCGAGGTTTTCGGTCGACCCCGGCTTCGCGCCGCCGGGACGCGGCGGGGGCGAATGGCGCTCGGGTGAAGCGGTTTGGTCGATGTCGCTCGCGGGAGCGCCGGCAGCACTGCCACCGCCGCCGCCACTGCCACTGCCACCACCGCCGCCACCACCGCGACCGTCACCGAGAAATTCGAACTGCTCGAGGACGACCCGCATCTTGCTCTTCTTTTCCTTCGTGTTCTTGTCCTCCCACTGGTCGAGCTTCAGCCGGCCCTCGACGAACAGCGGCCGGCCCTTGGTCACGAACTTGGCGATGGTCTCACCCTGTTTGCCCCACGCCTCGATATCGACGAAGATGACCTCCTCGCGGCTCTCGCCGGACTCCATTTTGAACTTCCGGTTGATCGCGAGCGAGAACTGGCAGATCGAGGTGCCCTTGGGTGTCACGCGCAACTCGGGGTCGCGGGTGAGATTGCCCATGAGCATGACTTTATTGAGCGAAGGCATGGCTGCTGGAGTGCTAAGGGCTAGGAGCTAGGAGCAAAGGGCTGATGGCGCGGGGCGAAGGGCCACAGAATGGAGGTCTCGCGGGTGTTGGCGAGGAGCTTGTGCGGCTGACGCAGTCGTTTGGGTTTTGATCTCTGACCTCTGGCTTCTGGCATCTGACTTCTGGCTTCTTGCCCCATCGTCAGGCCGACTGGATGAACGTGCGATAAACGCTGCTGTTCAACCGCAGTCGCTCGCGCAACTGCGCCGGCGCTTCGCCGGGGGCGGTGAAGTTGATGTGCACGTAGTTCGCGCCCGTCAGCTTCTTGTCCGTCACGCGGATGAAGTCCTTCTTGCCGATGTTATCGACGGCGGTGACTTCGCCTTTGACCTCGGCAATGACTTTTTTCACGCCTTCGACGATTTGGTCGATCGATTCTTCCTTGCCCCGGTTGTCGAGGATGAAGGTCGCGCGATAATTGCGTTGTTTGGTGGGAGTGGCGGTGGCGGTCATTTTGGGTCTCTGCGATTAAGCTGGTTCATGGCCGTCTCGGGGCCGCGGGCGAGCAGCAGTTCGAGTCCGGTCACGTAATGGTCGATTTTTTGGTTAACGATAATCTGTTGTTCAGGAGTAAATTTTCCGAGGACGAAGTCGGCCATGTCCATCTCCGACGGTTCTTTCGGCCCGACGCCGAGCCGGTAACGAACGAATCCGTTGCCGACGTGCTCGAGCAGGCTTGCGACGCCGTTGTGTCCGCCAGCACTGCCGGTGACGGAGACCTTGATCAATCCGAGATCGATCGTGAGGTCGTCGTAGACGGCGGCGATTGCCTCCGGCGCGATTTTGTAGAATCGCGCCAGTGCGCTGACCGAACGGCCGCTGTCGTTCATGAATGTCAGCGGCTTGATCAACCAGCGCGTGCGATTCGGACCGAGGTCCCAGCGGGCGACCTCGGCGTTGAAGGCGGCCGACCGCTTCCAGGCGAGGCGGTGCTTTTTCGCGAGCGCGTCGAGCACCACCCAGCCAGCATTGTGGCGCGTGTGCTCGTAAGCGCGGCCCGGGTTGCCGAGGCCGGCAACGAGCGAGAGGAACATGACTCAAAGAACAATCGTCCTGCCCCGTCGCGGTCAAGCGACGGGGCGGAGCGGAAAACGCGCTTACTTCTTCGCGGGCGCGGCGGGCCTCGCCGCACCGGCGGCAGCGGGTTTGGCGCCAGCGGGCGCGGCACCGGGTTTCGCGGGCGCGGCGCCGGGCTTCGCACCGGGAGCGCCAGCGGCGCCGGGCTTGGCCCCGGCAGCGCCAGCGGCGGCGGGAGCAGCCGCGGCACCGGCGGCACCGGCAGCGGCCGGAGCGGCACCAGGAGCTCCCTCGACGGGAGCGGCACCCGCGGCAAGGGCCTCGGCACCTTCGCCAGCGGTCGGCACGGCGGCGACGACTTCCTGCACGATTTCCGCGACGGGCTCGACGCACGAAACGATTGGCTGGCCCTTCGGATCCATGAACTCGACCCCGGCGACCGGCTTGAGTCCGGCGACCTTGAAGGTTTCGCCGACTTTCAGCTCGGTCACATCCACCGTGATCGCCTCGGGGAGATCCTTTGCCAGCACCCGAATCCGCAGCAGGTGCGAGTTGATTTCCAACACGCCGCTCTGGTTCTTCACGCCGAACGATTCGCCCGCCAGGTGAACCGGGATGCGGATTTCAAATTTTTCGTCGGACTTAACTTCCTGCAGGTCGACGTGCAGGTACTTGTCCGTGATCGGATCGCGCTGGACCTCCTGGAGGAACGAAAGCGCCTTGTCCGGCTTCTCGTTGCGCTGGAGTTCGATGAGCACCGCGCGGTCGCCGACGGTCTTCAGCAGTCGGACGAACTCCGTCCCTTCAATGGAGAGCGACTCCGGCTTGGTGTGTTTGCCGTAAAGAATCGCGGGGACGCGATTGGCTTTGCGGAGTCGGCGGGATGCGCTGCGGCCCGTCTGGGCGCGTTCAGCGACATAAAGTTTGAATTGTTGGCTCATGGTTTCGTTCCCCCTGTCGCCCCGGAATTGGAGGCAGGCGTAATGGAAAAGAGGGTCAGGTGATAGGGTCGGAAGAGGCGAATGCAACCAAAACTTTGGCGGTGCGGCCGGTGCAGCGGCGCCAATTCTCCAAACTACTCTGAAACCGGCGCCTCCATGCGCGAATCCGATTTGCCGCGCTGCCGGGCAAGCCTGATACGGGGCTGAAGCTCCCTTCCAGCTGGCCTCGTGCTGGCGGCAGCTTCATCCCTCTTTCGCGTCTGCGCCAAGCGCCCCAATTCAGTTCACCCGCGAATACACGCCAATTCACGCGAATATACGACGGGCATGCCCTTCGACGCGGGCCGTTGGCCCTTGCTCAGGGCCATGGCTGATGTCGCTTCACTCGGTACGCCGCGCTTCGGCAACCAACGCGTTCATGTCATTCGAGTATGCCGGCCGCAGGCCATGAGCCCCTCGACTGCGCTCGGGGCCCTGAGCTCGTCGAAGGGGCAAGCCGTGCTTGGACGGCGCGTCGAATGGCTGCCCGGGCTGGGATTGAACCAGCGACCAAGTGATTAACAGTCACCTGCTCTGCCACTGAGCTACCGGGCAACGTGGCTCCCGCCGCGAGCGGCGTGAATGAGGGGTCGAAAAACACGGCGGCGACTGTCCTTGTCAACGCTGCTTTTGCCCCTGTGGCCGGAAATTAGCCGCCGCCCGCGTATTATGGCGTTTCGCCGCCGAAATCGAGGACGCCGTCACTGCCTGCGCCGGCGCGGACGACTTGGCCGCGCGGTGTTCCACGGCGCGCTCAACTCTCCCGCAGCATCAGCCAAGGATTGCTCCGCGCTCCTGGCGCGGTTGAACTCGTTTCTCTCCAGCATGTCGCCCGAAGCTGCCGCACGCGAAAAAATCGACGCACTCCTCGTCGCGGCAGGCTGGGCGATCCAGGACTACAAGGCTTTCAATCCCGCTGCCGCCCGCGGCATCGCACTCCGGGAAGTCCCGCTCGATTCCGGCCGTTGCGATTATCTCCTCCTCGTCGATCGCATTCCTCTCGGCGTGATCGAGGCCAAGAAGGAAGGCACTACGCTCTCCACCGTTTCCGACCAATCCAGTCACTACGGCGAAAACCTCCCCGATTTCCTCGCGAATCTTCTGCCCGGCACGAAAAAAATTCCTTTCGCCTACGAATCCACCGGGGTCGAAACCCTCTTCCGCGACGAACGCGACCCGCATCCCCGCTCACGTCGCGTCTTCGCGTTTCACCGGCCGGAGACCTTGCGCGAGTGGCTCGCGGAAGGATCTCAGGCCGGTGCCCTGAGCCTGCCTGCCCTGAGCCCGTCGAATGGGTCGAAGGGCTCCGCTCATCCCACTTTGAGAGGCCGCCTCGCCGCTCTCCCCACCGCGCACCCGCTCCCGACCACCAATCTCCGAACCTGCCAGATCGAGGCCATCACATTCCTCGAAGCCTCCTTCGCCGTTGATCGTCCCCGCGCGCTCATCCAGATGGCCACCGGCGCCGGCAAGACCTACACCGCCTGCGCCTTCACCTACCGTCTGATCAAGTTCGCCGGCGCCCGTCGCGTCCTCTTCCTCGTCGACCGCGCCAATCTCGGCAAGCAGGCCAAGGGCGAGTTCGACCAATTCGTCGCCCCCGACACCGGCCGCAAGTTCACCGAGGTCTACAACGTCCAGCACCTCACCTCCAACACCCTCGACACTGTCGCGCGCGTCACCATCTGCACGATCCAGCGGCTCTACTCGATTCTCCGCGGCGAGGCCGAGTTCGACGAGGACCTCGACGAAAAATCCGCCGCCGAGCTCAGCGCCGCCGATGCCCGTCCCAAAGACGTCGCCTACAACGCCGCCGTTCCACCCGAAGCCTTTGACTTCATCGTGACCGACGAGTGCCACCGCTCCATCTACGGCCTCTGGCGCCAGGTGCTGGAGTATTTCGACGCGCACCTCGTCGGCCTCACCGCCACGCCCGGCAAACAGACCGTCGGTTTTTTCAACCAGAACCTCGTGATGGAATACACTCACGAGCGCGCCGTCGCCGACCGCGTCAGCCCACCGTTGCCTTCCCCACGCTCCTCCTCGGCGTCGCCCTCGGCAAACGCGACGAAGACACGCTCACGACCCTCGCGGGTCGTCTCACCCGCCTCGACCAATCGTTGAAACGCGAAGACGCGAAGAAGCTCAGCGCCCTCGCCGGCGGAAAGTCCCTCGGCGAACTCGCCAAGAATCTTCTCAACGCATTCGATCCCGACTTTGTCGTGGCACGGGCGTCCCCGCCCGTGATGGATGGCTCGCTCCCTTGCGAACCCACGCCCGCCGAGCTCGCCTCCGCCCGCAAATCCCTCCTCGCCGCCGCCTGCGCCCCCTTCGAAAACAACGTCCTCCGCGACGCCCTCGCCAAAGCGAAGCAGGACGCCGAACAGACCATCGACACCGTCACGATCGACCAGGTCGAGTTCGCCGGCTTCGACGCCGCAGCGAAGGAAAAAGCGGCGAACCTCACCCGGTCGTTTCGCCACTACATCGAGGAGCACAAAAGCGAAATTGCCGCGCTCCAGATTCTCTACTCCCGACCCTACAAGCAGCGTCTCAACGAAGACATGCTGAAGGAACTTGAAGCGAAGTTGAAGCAAGAGCCCACCTTCGGCCCCGATCCCGTGAACTCTGTTTGGCGGGCATTTGAAACTTGTCACTCGTCACAGGTCACTCGTCACTCCGGCGCAACGCGCCGGTTCGCCGACCTCGTTTCGCTCGTGCGCTTCGCCCTCGAACAACAGCCCGTTCTCGAACCGTTTTCAGACTCGGTGAACGAGAGATTCGAGCAATGGCTGCAAAGTAGAAGCGGCGTCCCGCCGCTTGCCCTAGCCAACGACGATAAGCGGCGAGACGCCGCTTCCACTTTCACTCCCGACCAACTCGCCTGGCTGCACCTCATCCGCGATCACATCGCCACCAGCCTGAGCATCGAGCCGGACGACTTCGGTTAGCTCTCCATACCGCCAGTAGTCTTCGCCCAAGCCTCGCGGAAGGTTCTGGGCGACGCCATGAATGCCCAAAGGAATTTCGGCAGAATCGCTGGCGATGGTTTGAGAAGGGCGATGTGTCGCTGGAAACAGAATTGCCGCTCGGTATTAACCAGAACGGGGATGCCAATTGTCGCACCAACAACCGAGTAAAGCACATCGTTGGTTTGCGGAACTCGGTCGGCTTTTATCTGCGCGAAATACTCTGAGGGCACGAACCGCGTGTCGGAAAAATCGAGCCGTCCGGAGCTGATGTTACCGATGGTGAGGAACGGGATTCCGTCTGAAACTTTCGGAGGCGGCTGGTGATCACCGTCGGTGACTTTGGAGCAGGCGTCCTCGAGGGTCATCTGTTTCCAATGTCCGCTTTCTCTAGGGACGAGGCCGCCTTCGCAGGCGGCTTTGAGGACGGCGGTGCGGTAGCGTTTGAGGTTGGCTTGCGTGCGGCGCAACGCGGCGACTCCGGCGTCCAGGCGTGTGAGTTGCTTTTCGATCTCCGCCACGATCCGGCGTTGTTCGGAGAGCGAGGGAACGGGAATCTGAAACCGCTGGAAGACGGGTAACTCCAAACTCTGAACCGTCGTGCCAGTCTTGGTGCAGGTGTGAAGAATCTCTCGCTCGAACGCCTTTAACGCCAACGCCAGAAACTCAGGTGCGACGTCCTTTCGCGGTTCAACGGCTTTGATGTCTTGGTTCAGCGCAACTCGTCGCGTCGTGATGGCGACCGGCAGCGTGTGCTGCAGGATGCCGCTTCGCGCGACGACGAGGACGCTACCGACCTCGACCATATTTGTTGATGATTCGCTGACGGCTGCCGCAGTGATGTGATCTTGAGCGTCATCGATGAGCGGCTGCTTCATGTCCTTCGGAGACACCCAAGGTATCGTGCCGCCGGTCCAGTATTTGGGATTGGCCTTGCTCGGCGTTCCTCCGCCGAACCACCGGCCAATTTCACCAAGCGGCACCATGGGCCACGGCGCGTTGGGGATAACGCGCCCTACCTTCGGAACAGGTGGCGATGTGAGTGCGTTCACCATGTCGCGGGTTTGTGGAACGGGCCGGTGGCGTCGGTGAGCGGCGAAGGAAACTGGCTGGCGCCGAGCACGCCGGCACGGATTTGCTTGTAGAAATCGACCTCGCCGTGGAGTGAGCGGGCCGGGCGTTGCTGCGGGTTGAGGATGCCCACCTTTTTGCCGAGTTGGGCGCGCACCGCACGGATGGGGCCGAGGAGATCGGAGTCGTTGGTGACGAGCACGGCGCACTCATAGGCGTTGGCGAAACCGTCGACGAGCATCTGCGTGGCTAGGTTTACATCGGAGCCCTTTTCGTCGGTCCGCCAGACCAGGGCGGTGCTGGGGCCGCCGGGTGGCGGAGCGACCAGCATCATCCGCACTTGGTGGGATTTGAAGTAACCGAGCTGAATCGTGAGATTGGGCAGCGTCCGGAGCGCGCGGAAATAGGTTTGCTGGCGAATGGGTTGATCGGGATCTCCTGGTCGCGCGGTAACATTGGCGGAGAAGTAGTGGATCGCAGTGATCGTGTGGCCGGGCAGGAGCAGAGCGGCCATCGCTGCGGGATTGACCCACTTGAACGGCGAATCCTTCAGGCAGCCGTAGTAGAGGTTGAAGCCGTCGATGTAGAGGTGCGTCCTCACGGCTGTAAAAATAAGCAGGGGCCACCTTTCGATGGCCCCGCGCCCGGCGTCGAAACGACCGGGGAGATGATGCTGCACAGGGAAACCCAGCGTTGGGTTATGTCAAGGGGAGAGACGGGGAGATTCGAACCCCCGGTGGTGCGGTGCAACCTCGAGAGCAGGCGGGGCGCAAACTGGTCAACCCTCGCCATAATGACTGGATAAGATTTCCGCAACGGCGTTGCGGAATTGTGCGCCCACTGAAATTTGGCAACGGCTCGTTGCCAAATTGGGTCGAGCCCGGGGGATTCACCAACATTCGGTTTGGCGGGTTTCGCGCTCATGCGGCGAGGGTCTCGTTAAGTTCTTCCAGGAGCTTCGGCAACTGCTCGCCGAACAGCTGATGAGCGCGGCCGACGCCGCCGCGCTGGGCGAAGGGAGAATATGTGAACGAGCTTGTGGCGCACTACGGCGGGGCTGCTCGAGAAAGCGTGCACCGTTTGATCCGGGAAAGGCGCGAGGTCAGCTTCGATGAGGTGTATGCGGTCGGCATGCGTTTTCCAACGGTTCAGCTCTCAGCATTGCGGAAGTGGACCGATGAGGTGGGTGACATCGTGAACCTCGGCGAACGCGAAAAGGTCGGAAAGCCCGGGGCAAATCATCGCATCAAGTTTCGCGATGGCAGCAGTGTCACCGGCGAATTTAGGTTCTGATCGATGACCGTTACCCGGCATACATTCAAAAAGCGACCACCCCGGCTACTCTTGCGAGAGAACCCCTTGGGTTCTTGTCACCGGGGTGGAACCTTTGGAACGAAGGCCCCCGATGTTCACCGGGACCTTTTGCCGACCGGGGATCCCCAATCCAGCGCGCCGAAACAAATCCGCGCGTAGTCGCCTTGCAAGGAATCATTCATGACCGCTCCCGCTCTCGTCCAAAAGCTCCCTCCTTCGCCAAGGCTTCGGCGGGCAGGCTGGAATTCCCCGCCTCCGCCGGGCTACGGCGCGGCAAGCTGCAACATCCTTCCGCCTTCGCCGAGGCTTCGGCGGACAAACCGGGATGACTCCTCTTTCATTCGATGACCGCTCCCGCGCTGGTTCAGAAACTGTGGAATTACTGCAACAACCGCGACGATTTCTGGGCCACCACGAGCAACAAGCAGCTCAACTTTCTCCAGCACATCTTCACTATATTAAAGCAGCACGGCCGCGCCGCCGTCGTCCTCCCGGACAACGTCCTGTTCGAAGGCGGCGCGGGCGAAATCATCCGCCGGCAACTCCTCCAGCAAGCCGATGTCCATACCCTCCTCCGCCTACCCACCGGCATCTTTTATGCCCAAGGCGTGAAGGCCAACGTGCTGTTCTTCGACCGCAAGCCCGCCGCCGACAAAAAAGCCTGGACCGAGAAACTCTGGATCTACGACCTCCGCACGAACCAGCACTTCACGCTCAAGGAAAACACCCTCAAGCGCAGCGACCTCGACGACTTCGTCGCGTGTTATTTTGGCAGGGTAGCGGAAGACATGAGTCTTTCGTCCGGGAAAGCCGGTAAGAAGTCCAAGCCCGAAACGCTCACGCGTTCCGCTACGAGGCATGACCGGAAAGAAACCGAGCGCTTCAAATCCTTCACCTACGACGAGGTGATCAAGCGCGACAAGGTAAACCTGGATATCTTTTGGCTGAAGGACGACGCTCTCGAAGACAGTGCGAATCTCCCGGCCCCGGGAATCATCGCCGCCGACATCGTCGCCGACCTCGAAGCGGCGCTTGAACAATTCAGCGAGATCGAAGGCGACTTGGAGCCATGACTGGTAACTTTCGCAATTTCTCCTGAGACCGGATCCTGCAGGTTGTCTCATTCACACGGATACGCTGTGCTGGCGGAACGAAGGTCAGCGGCGCAACGCGGATGAACCTGCCCCTCCGGTAACTCGCGCGCCCGACCCGCGTCCGGCGGTTTCCAGCATTACCTCCGAATCCGGTACGGCCCGTTCGGCACCAAGTTCGCCCACCGCACCTGGCGGTATCAACCCGGCGTTGGCGTGGCCTGGAGAGTCCCGTCCAACCGCCGGCTGCAACTCGCGGCGGAGGCGGTCCATTTCTCCACGCCGCGGGTGAGGGCGCTGAGCCTGATCGGAACGGTCGCGTTTGTGTTTTAGCCGGAGTTCGTCGCTTCGGCATGGAGCGAAACGGTGCCTGGCAGCCAGCTTCCAGTAGCCGTTGGCCGCACCCGCGCCAAGGCAATTGGATAGAGCGACTCGAACGCGTACGGAATTTCCGTCCTGTGCCGCTTAAGATTCAGAGGTGGCGGCCACTTCAATACACGATTATGTTCCATCGGACTCGCGCTCCTCGTGGTGCTCGCCGGGGATGAGGGCATCGCTCGTCCTGTTTGTCCTTCTCGGTCTCCTCTTCGGCTAGCTAGCCGAGGCGGCGGTTGCGGCGCACGGGGGCGGCCACGCCATCGGTGATTCCCGCTTCATAGCAGTCGGAACGATACAGTGAAATGTAGGGCCGTCGCTCGCCGACGGGCCGTTTTTTAAATGAAACTCGAGGCGGCAATCCAATCGATCCACGCGCACCCCGCCGTGAGCGGCGTGATCGATTGGAAGGAAATCGCGCTGCTCTACGACGATGCCGGATCCTCTTTCGCGTCTGTCAACGGCCGGCATGGCCAAGCTTGGCGGAACCTATCCGTGGCTGGCGTTACGCATCAGACGTCATGCGCCGCATCGTCTTCACTCCCATGAGCCTCGAAACCAGCGCCCACCAGTGGCTGCGCGTCCTGTGCCTGGCAGTAATGCTGGTGATGGTGCCGGCCTTCGCCGCCGACACTCCCGCGCCCACGAGCGATGCTGCGGCCACGAACCGCGCCGCGCCCAGCGACAGTGCGATCGTCTCGACGACTCCGATGGAGATCGAAGCCGAGGGAACCGGAGTGCACGGGCAACTCGTCGTCGCCCCGGAGATTATCAGCCCCGACACGCGCGCCGATCTGATCTTCACCATCACGGCGGAGCCGGCGTATGGTCGGGTGGGACTGGCTGGGGGCGGGGATGAGGCGGATTTCTTCAAGAACAAGACTTCGCGCCTCGGCTATTTCGCGTATCGACCGGCGGAGGGTTACGCGGGCAAGGACTCGTTTGCCTACACCGTGCGCAATGAAACGTCCGGCCTCGTGTTCAAGAATACCGTCGCGATCCAGGTGAAGCCGGCGCCCGCGGTCATGCTGGAGAAGTTCGAGGTCAGCGCCGACCGCGAGCGCTCCATGAATGTGCGCGAGGTTTCTCTCACGACGCGCCCGAATTCGCCCGTCACATACAAGGTCCCCAGCCACGAGGATTTCATGACGCCGGCCGACCGCGTCGTCATCGCCGCCCCCAAGGTCGCATATCTGCTGGACGACAAGGTGAAACCGCAGCACGGCACGGCCAGGCTCGATCGCGCCACCGGCCAGCTCACCTATGCGCCCAACCCGGGTTTCATCGGCGAGGATCGCTTCAAGTATTACACGATGGACGAAAACAACGCGCACCTCGGCGTGGAAAATGTCATCGCGGTCAACGTCGAGCCGATCCGCAACGTGAAGCATATTTCGATCGATCGATCGCGCAGCCGCGAGGTCGACCTCGTGTTCGTCATCAACAATTCGCCCTCGATGTCGGCACACCAGAGCCGCATCGCGGCCAACCTGAGTCGTTTTCGGCAACTCTTCCACACCCGCGATCTCGACTACCGGATCGGAGTGCTGACGACCGATTTCGTGAACGCGGATCCGGGCCGCCGGCCCGACGATCAGCCGTACTTCAAGGAGGTCCGCTCCGTGCAGCTCGACCCGGCGGGCAACCCGGTGCCCGACAGCCGCGGCCGGCCGAAGCAGGTGACCAAGCGCGTCGCGAGCAACGGCACGCTTGTGACGCTTCCGGTGATGGCCCAGCCCTGGGTCACGCCCCGGACGCCGGACAGCATCTTCGCCGAACTCGTGAAAGTGGGCACGAATGGCGACAGCGACCGCACGGCGTTCACCTCCGTGTATAATTTCGTCGCGGGTTACTACAACAAGCAGCACGCGTTCCTGCGGCCCGACGCCACCACGATCGTGGTCTTCTTCATGGATGAGGAGGAGACGCGCATGGCCGTGTGGAAGGAGCAAAGGAACGGCCCGCCTCAGGCCGAGTGGATCGAAAACGGAAAACTCCCCGAGCTGCTGAACCAATACAACGCGCGCAATCCCCACAAACGCCAGACGCTCGATGGCTATATCAATTACTGGGTGCTGCGTCCCTTCATCATCGCCAAGGGCAACAAGCGCGGAAAGCTCGAGATGCACGCGGTGGTGTCGCCGGACAACCTCTCGCACCGGCGCGCGGCCGAGCTGACGGGCGGCACGGTGCTGAACATCGAGACTGATTTCTCCGGGCCGCTGGCCGCGCTGGGCGACCGCATCGCCGACACCGTCGCCGTCGCGCTCGAGCCGGTCGAGGCCACCGCGACCTTCTACAAAAAGAGCCTGCGCGTGCTGGTCGATGGCGAGGAGGTGCGCCCCGACCCGCAAAACGGCTGGGTCTACGACGAACTCACGCACAGCATCCGCTTCCAGGGCGCCGCCAAGAAGAAGGCCTTCCTCGGGAAGATCGACATCACCTACGAAGAGCACCTGTGAGGATTTTGCGCCGTAACGGATCCCTCAGTTGTTCGGATGAATTTGAATCAATTCCAACCGTACCCGCAGGCGCTTGAAACGTCGGTGGTGCTTTGGGATTCGGCCGTCGGCGGAGACTTCTCGGTTCCAAGGGCGCCTGGTTTGACAGTCTGGATCACGGCGACATGCTGCCGTCCATGAACTACCGCGTGACGCTGTTTCAATCGGATGAAGGCTGGGCGGTGAGCTGTCCGGATCTGCCGGGCTGTCATTCGCAGGGCACGACGCGCGAGGAGGCGCTGGAGAATATCCGGGAAGCGATCCGACTCTGGCTCGAGGTGGAGTCGGAGGAGACTGGCCTGAAGAGATTCGAGCAGGCCGAAGTCACGATCTGATGCCGCGGATTCCCGGGATCAGTCAGCGGGAGTCCGTCCGCGTTTTCGAAAAGCTCGGCTACCGCATCGTGCGCCAGAGCGGACATATTGTGATGAGCAACGGATAGACCCGGCTTATCATTCCCCGGAACACTACAATCAACGCGAACACGATGGGCGCGATCGCCCGCGATGCCGGACTGACGCCGGAGCAATTTCGGGCGCTGTTGTAAGCGGAGCTGGTTCATTCTTCCGGATCGGGCGACTCTTGCACGAACGTGCAAAGTGCAAAGTCAGACTCCGTTTTTTCTGCGCACCGGCGCGGCCGAGTTCACGGGCGGCACGGTGTTCCCGCGGGCTTAAAAGCAAAATGCGCCGGAGGCGCACAAGCCGCCGCGGTTTACCCGCCTTCGGCGGGTTTTGCCCAAGCCGGGAAATGCTCGCATAGACGCGCGCCCCTTCGCGGGCGTTCGCCCCTTTTCCGCACCCGAAAAGTTCCCATGCGACACGATTCGAAGAACGCGTCGCTCCGCTGCATTGTTCCGGCCAAGCTTATCCGATCCACCGGAACAGCGGTGGAAAAACAATCACGACCATCGCCGCCCACGCCGCGTAAACGGGCACATAACCGGTCTGCCACCGTTCGAGGCTCGCAAACGATCCGCGCCCCAGCAGGAACCGGATGTAGAGCACGGCGGACCACGCCAGGTTGACCAACAGAACGACGTTCTCGCCGAGCGCGGCCACGCGGTTCGGGCTGAAGCCGAATTCGCTGATCCGTGCGCCGATCGCCCACAACGCGACCGCGTCGGCCACCAACGCGCTGACCACCAGGACGACCTGCACCACATCGAACGCGCCCGGGGGTGACTGCGGGTTGCGGGCCGAGAGGGAATAGAGCAGCAGGCCGAGCACCACCACGAGGAGCAGGTCGAAGCCAATCAACAGCTCCCGCTCGATGGCGATTCCCCGCCCGGACACCAACAGGGCCCCCAGGAACGCGACCAGCATGGCTGCGAACAGCGGCGTGAAAAGGCGCGTCAGCACCGGCGCCATGTTCTCGATCACGCCCTTTTTGGCTTCGACCAGCCAGGATGCGACTAGGACGGCGCCAGCCGCGCCGCAGGGGATCAGCCATGAGCCGAGGAACGATTCGATCTTGATGCCGATGCTCTGGAACGTGAGCGCCATGAACGCGCAGAGGACGCCGCCGCCGAGCGCGATCAGCACGTAGTAAATGAAGAGCTCGCCCGAGAACCGGATGAAGTCCATGCGACCGTTCACCTCGCCCCACCGGCCGCCGGCGTAAGCGACGCCCACGGTCAGCAAGAGCGCGATCGGCAGGTGCAGCGCCGTGAGTTGCTCGAAGTCGCGGGCCCGGCCAAACCCGGGCAAGTTGGCGAAGACCGCCGCCACAACGAACGCGGCCGCGAGCCACCCGACCGTGCGCACCGTGAGTCGCCGTTTCCAGACGAAGTAACCGATCAGGCAGGGCAGCACGAAGAGACTGGCGTTGCGGAGGTAGAAGCCCTCGTGGTGGTTCTCGTTCGGGTCGATTCCGAACAGTGCCGGCACCTTGATCGCCACGGCCGCCAGCACCGCCAGCGAGAAGGCAACGATGCCCTCCGTGCGCGCCCGCGCGTTGCGTTCGCCGGAATCGGCTGGGGCCACGACGAGCTGCTTCCACACGCGATCCGAGTGCTCGCGCGCGAACTCGCCCGCCAGGGCGTCGCGACTGCCGATGCGCTTCACCGCGACCAGGAACGCTTCATCGGTCGCGAGCCCGGCGCGGGTGAGGCCCGCGATCTCCGCGCGGAGCTGCGCTTCCAAGCTCGCGAGATCGACCGCCTGGCCGGTTGGCCGGCGGCGGAGGTGGCTCCGCCATCGTTCGATCTGCTCCTCGAGTGACTCGGGTTGATTCGCATCGGCCATGGCTCAGGTTCCGGTACCCGTGTGAAGTAATAATGAAGTCACGGAGAAGTGGAGGTGAATTCGCGGGGAGGCTGCTTGGCTCCTGCAAACGCTGCGCATGCTGGTCAGTGGTGTGGCTGTGCGCCCCGACCCACGCCTTTGTCGCGGCGCAGCGTTACGGAGCGGCGGCTTTCCAGCCGCCGAGGTACGTTCCACCGATCGGCCTCGGGCGACTGGAAAGTCGCCCCTCCGACGATGTCAGCCGCGAAAATACATCACTCCAGCCGCTCACGCGTCCTCCATCACTCGTTGCCGTGGCGCGGCGGGCGCACCACCTACCGCCAGCTCCGTCACTCGGTTGTGAAATGCTCGCTCCGATTAAATTTGAGCGAAGGCGGATGACCCGTGAGAGTGTGGGCCCCACGAGCATGAAAACGGAATGACCATGGCCGCAGCTTTTCCCCGGGGCGTGATGGCCCTGATTCTTTTTGGCTTTGCGCTCCCTCTTGCCGGGCTTTGCCAAGCCGAGCCGGCGCACGAGGAGGATTTTGCGGCGCGACAGGCCGAGATTAAAAAGTCGTTTCGCGAGCGCGTTGTCCCCTTTGTCACGACCTATTGCGTGGAATGCCACGGCAACCGGAGACCGACGAAGGCGGGAGTCAACTTCCAGGCCGCGTTCAAAGACCCCGGCAGTCCTGCCTTCAGCAAGAACTGGAAGCAGGCGCTCGTCATGGCGAAGGCGTACGACATGCCGCCGGACGATGCCGAAAAGCAGCCGGCGGATGAGGAGCGGCAGATGTTCGTCGACTGGATTGCGAAGCTCAAGTTTCTCAGCCCGCCGGATCCGGGTCCGTTCGTGATCCGTCGGCTGAACAAGGTGGAATATGGCAACACCCTGCGCGATCTCTTCGGGGTTGATCCGGCGATCGCCCGCGAGCTGCCGGAGGAAGTGTTCGGTGCGGGATATCTGAATACGCTCTCGCCCCTCCAGTCGGAGCAGTATCTCGGGATCGCGAACGAGGTATTGGATCGAATCCTGGCCCCGGCCGACGCCCCCCCGACTCCGATGCAAAGGCGGCTGTTCGGTGAACCACCGCCGCCCGGGGCGGATGTCCGGGCCGCGGCGCGAAACGTCGCTCGCTCGCTGGCCCGAAGCGCCTATCGCCGCCCTCCCTCGGAGGAGGAACTGGATGTACTCGTCGGGGTGTTCGATCTGGCGCGCGAAAACCAACTCGCTTACCCGGCGGCGCTGCGCCTGATGCTCAAGGCGGTCCTCGTTTCGCCCCAGTTCCTCTTTATCACGCCAGCGCGGGAGGTTGAATCCGGCCGCGGTGTCGTCCCGCTGGATGACTATCAACTGGCATCCCGCCTATCGTATCTGTTGTGGGCCACCATGCCCGATGCGGACCTATCGGCACTGGCCGACAGCGGAAAACTACACGAGCCGGCAATTCTGAGGGAGCAGGTCAGGCGATTGCTGCAGGATCAACGGTCGCGAGCGTTGTTCGACGGGTTCGGGGCGCAGTGGCTGGGGCTGGGAGAGCTGGAGGGCAAGACGTTCGATCCGGCCAAATTTCCCCTCATGACCGGCGAGGTGCGCGCAGCGATGTATGACGAGGCCCGCCTGTTTTTCGAAAGCATCGTGCGCGAAAACCGAAGCGTGGTCACTTTTGTGGACAGCGATTACACCTTTCTCAACGGAGCGCTGGCCACGCTTTATGGACTGGAAAAAACCGTCACCGGACCGGCGATGCGTAAGGTGCAACTGACCGACACCAATCGTGGCGGCATTCTGAGCATGCCCGGCATTCTCGCGACGACCTCGTTTCCCGATCGCACCAGCGCCGTCAAACGCGGCGTGTGGGTGCTCGAGCAGGTACTCGGCGAACACGTGCCGCCCGCCCCGCCAAACGTTCCGGCGCTGGAGCAACAGGACAAGGAGAAGGTCGCGCATCTGACTCTCCGCCAGCGCACCGAACTGCACCGCACGGATCCGACCTGCGCCAACTGTCACCGAATCCTCGATCCCATCGGATTTGGGCTGGAGAACTTCGATGCCATCGGGCGCTGGCGGGAGGAGGACGATTCGGGCGGTGCGATCGACGCCGCGGGTGAGCTTCCGGGTGGAAAACGCTTTTCGTCTCCGCGAGAGCTCAAAGCCATCATTGCCGCCAAACAGGCTGAGCTCGCGCGCAACCTGACGGAGAAACTGCTGGCCTATGCCCTCTGCCGCCAGCTCGAGGGCTACGACGAAATCGTGGTGGATCGCCTGATGGACACCATCGCCAGGGATGGCTATCGTATGCAGACCCTGATCGCCGAAATCGTCACGAGCTACCCCTTCACCCAGCGCCGTATCCAATAACCCGTCGGACCTTCATATTTGGAGGGACGACCTCCGCGTCGTCCGCGGCCCGCGCAGAGGCGGGCCCTCCAGGTACGCGCAATGACACTGTAAATAGTAACCCACCCCACCCCATGAGCAGCAACACCCTCATCGATCGTCGCACGTGCCTGAAAGGGATCGGCGTCGCCCTCGCCCTGCCCCTGTTCGAGAGCATGGGCTGGGCCGAACCGGAAAAGAAAAAAGCGAAGCCACCGGTTCGCCTCGGATTCATGTATATGCCCCACGGGGTCATCATGGACCAGTTCTGGCCCGCGAGTCCCGAGAGCTTCCTGACCGCGCCGCCCCTTGCATTGGAGTCGCTGCGTCCCGTGCTCGATCAATGCCTGCTGATAAAGGGAATCTCGGGCATTCCGATCGCGCCTTTCGACGGCGCCCCGCACGCCCTCGAATTATCAACCTGGCTTACCGCGCGGCTGCCGGATGCGGAGCGACGGAGCCAGGTCAACATTTCGATTTCGGCGGACCAGATCGCCGCGAACTACGTGGGCCATTTCACGTCGTTGCCGTCCCTGGAACTGGCCACCATGCCGCAGACGCACAAGGAAAACCAGGCCGGGCTGCACGAGGCGTATTATTCGCACTGCAGCTTTCGCTCCGCCACCCAGGCCGTGCCCGCCGAGGTGAATCCACGCAACGTGCTCAACCGGCTCTTCGGGATGCGCGACCAGACGGGCCGCAAGGTGGGCCCGGCTGACGCGCTGGACCGGAAGATGCTGGATTTGGTGATCGGAGGCGCGCGAGACCTTCGGCGCAAGCTGCCCCAGAGCGACCAGCACAAGCTGGATGAATATCTGGATAGCGTGCGTTCGGTGGAGCGGCGCATTGCCGCGATCGAATATCGCCAGAAAGAGGCGGCCCTGGAGGCGGCCGGCGTCAGCGTGAGCAAACGCCACGCGTCCGATTCCCCGCCGATCGAGATCAAAATTCCGGTGGGGGACAAACGCAGCGAGTATATGCAGGTGATGTGTGACCTCAACGTGCTGGCGTTCCAGACCGACACCACGCGCGTCAGCACCTACATTGGCTCCACGCCGAACGGTGTTTCGTATCCGGAGCTCGGGTTCACGAACACGCATCATTCGCAGACGCATCACGCCAACGATGCGGAAAAGGTCGGGAAAGTCGCCGCGATCACCGCCTTCAACGTCGAGCAGTTCGCCTATATGATCAGACGCATGCAGAGCATCCGGGAAGGCGACGGCACCCTGCTCGACAACTGCATCATGATGTGGGGCTCCGGCCTGGAGGATGGCAACAAGCACACCCGGGAGAACCTGCCCTTCATCGTCGCCGGCCGCGGCGGCGGCACGATCAACACCGGACGGTTCTTAAATAATGTCCGCGGAAACCAAGGCGACCTGCTCACCACGCTGCTCGGGTGTGCCGGCGTCCCGCTGGACCGCCCGATTGGCATCGCGACCAAGGAGATCACGGAGATGAGGGCGACGATCTGAGCCCGTAACCGGGAAATTTCACCCTCTGCTCCGCTGCGAACGCACAGTGTGTTCGCTGGTGCCGTGCGCCGACGCGCGCTCCACGATTTCCCGGCTAACCCGGTTATTTCATAGCCGAAGCGGTTTTTCGATTTTTCCGGTGGTGAGTGCGAAAAGGATCGGTGGCCGGCCTGTTTTTCGTCGGGGGCGCGGCCCAACAGGGTCGCCGACGTCAAAACCCTGTTTTTCTGCGGTGCGCGCCAACGCTCCGCCGATCCGGCGCGGATCACGCGCCGGTTTTTGGCGATCTGGGGTCCGCGGCTATCCGTCCGCGGGCGCGAGCCGCATCAGCCGGGCGTGACAGAGCCGAAACAAGTCCTGCCGCGGATAGGCGCTGCTGAGTTGGATATATACCCGCCGCACGCTCACCGTTACCCGCGCGGCCACTTTCAACAATTTTAACCGGATGGTCCCGGCGGTCGCCCGCGCCAGCTCCGTGCCGTAACAGCCCAGGGTGCGCAGCCGTTCCAAGAGCAGATACGCGAAGCTCGCCAGCCAGAGGCGCAGTTGGTTGCTGGCCAGAAAGTGCGTGCTCAGCTTATCGGCTTCCAAGTCC
>JAUSID010000057.1 GCA_030648295.1 Opitutaceae bacterium
TCATCGCCTTGCACATGATGATCGAGAGGATCACGCCGCTCGTGCCGACCAGGCAGCCCGCCACGATCAGCACGTTGTTGCGAATCACGAAACCCGCGGCGCACGCCGCGAGCCCCGACAGGCTGTTGAGCAACGAAATCACGACCGGCATGTCGCCGCCGCCGATCGGCATCACGATCGTCCAGCCCAGCACGAGCGAGAGGACGGTAAACGTCACGAACCCAAACGTGACCGCACTCGCCGGCTGATCGGCGACATAGATCGCACCGGCGGCAATCGTGAGCGCGAACACGAGGCCGTTGACCACGTGCTGGCCGCGGAAGAGTACCGGCCGGCCGCTGAGCCATGCGGCCAGCTTCGCAAAGGCGTAGACCGAACCCGTGAAGGTGATGCCGCCAATCAGGACGGCGAGGAAGATGGCGACCGCCGTGAACGTCGGCGCCTCGGGCGTGACCACGCCAAGCCGGATGCGCAGGAACTCCGCGGAGCCGACGAGCAGCGAGGCGAGCCCGCCAAACCCATTCAACAACGCGACCATCTCCGGCATCGCGGTCATCTTCACATACCGCGCGCAGGCGAGCCCGAGCAATGTTCCGGCGACGAGTCCGACGACAATCCACGTGAACGAGATCACGTTGCGATCGAGCAGCGTCACCACGATCGCGATCAGCATGCCCACGCCCGAGATCAGGTTGCCGCGCCGCGCCGTCGGCTGCCGCCCGAGCATCTTCAGCCCGAGGATGAACAGGATCGACGCGCCGATGTAAGCGCAGTTGATGATGACTTCGCGGTTCATGCCGGGGGCTTGCCCATTGTCGGTGGCGGAGCAGTTGGCGCCTTCCTCCGGAACATCCCGAGCATCCGATCCGTGACGAGGTATCCACCGACCACATTGATCATTGCGAGGGTCACGGCCGTCGTGCCCAGTACAGTCGTGATCCATGAACCATCGTCCGCACCGGCGACGACGATGGCGCCAACGACGGTGATGCCGGAGATTGCATTCGAACCCGACATCAACGGGGTGTGCAGCTGCGACGGCACGCGCGCGATCAGTTCAAAACCCAAGAATCCGGCCAGGGTGAAAATGAAGAAGAGCAGGATGAGTTCCATGAGGCGGGTGGAGACGAGAGACTAGAGACCAAAGACCAGAGACTAGGGCGTGTCTTCAAGCCGGCGTCCGGTGTAGCGGAAGCCGTGAGGCTTTCGCCATACCGACGAAACGCTCACGCGTTCCGCTACGCCGAGTTTCTGCAACGAGGTTTGAAAACATGACTTAGAGATCAGAGGCTGGAACGAGTGACGGGCGGCAGGACTGCACTTGCCGCTCGTTGAAGTCCCTGGTCTCTGGTCCCTGGTCCCTGGTCCTTCGCAAACTGCGGATGCACGATCGCGCCATCGTGGGTGAGGAGGCAGCCCTTCAGGATTTCGTCGTTGCGATCGAGCCGGAGCGTTTTCGCGTGCGGATCCCAGAAATGCGTCACCCACGCGGCGAAGTTTGCCGCCAGCACCTGGGTGGCGTGATGCGCCACGGTGGCCTCGAGGCACGGGTGTCCGACAATGATCACGCCGCGACCCGTGACAAAATCCTCGCCCGGGCGCGAACCCTCGACGTTGCCGCCGCTGTCCACCGCGAGGTCGACGACCACACTGCCGGGACGCATCCCCTCGAGCATTGAAGCCGTAATCAGCCGCGGCGCTTTCCGGCCAAACACCTTGGCCGTGGTAATCACGATGTCCGACTGGGCGCAAATCTTCGCCATCCCCGCCTGCTGCCGCGCGATTTGTTCCGGGGTGAGCGCCTGCGCGTATCCGGCGCTGGTCTGCCCGGTCGAGCCGAGATCGATTTTGACGAACTTGGCACCGAGCGAGCGAACCTGTTCCTCGACGACGGGCCGCGTGTCGAAGGCCTCGACGCGTGCGCCAAGGCGTTTCGCGGTCGCAATCGCCTGCAACCCGGCGACGCCGGCGCCAACCACGAACACGCGGGCCGGCAGAATCGTGCCGGCCGGGGTCATCATCATCGGTAGCGCGAGCCGCAGCCGGGCCGCCGCTTGAATCACTGCCGCGTACCCCGCCAGGCTCGCCTGCGAGCTGAGCGCGTCCATTTTCTGTGCGAGCGTG
This sequence comes from Opitutaceae bacterium, assembly GCA_030648295.1. Classification (GTDB taxonomy): domain Bacteria; phylum Verrucomicrobiota; class Verrucomicrobiia; order Opitutales; family Opitutaceae; genus ER46. The sequence continues at coordinate 2,125 of JAUSID010000057.1, forward strand.
GTGCGCGGAATCATCTCGAGGCTGACGGCGCTCACGCGGGCCGCCGCGAGCGCGGCGAGAATTGCCTGCTCGTTGAACGGATCGAGAAAACTGACGTGCACCGCCCCCGGCTTCAGCCGCCGCACATCCTCAACGGGCGGACGGCGGACGCGCAGCACCAGATCCGCCGAGCGCAATGCGGCCTCGTGATCCGCCGAAAAGGTCACGCCGGCGGCGGCGTAATCGAAGTCGGAATACAGGCTTTCGCGCCCCAGCGCCGGTGCCGTCCGGACCTCGAGCCCGAGTTTGACCAATGCAGCCGCTGTCGCGGGCGTCACCGCCGCGCGCAGCTCGCCCGAAGCCTGGTCCGGTGCGACATAACAGATCATCGTGGGTTGGGGCGTAATCCGGCCGGTCCGCAAACTTGGCCGCCGGCGTCCAAACGCTGGTTGGTGATGGCGTGAACCTCAACGCCCAATCTCCGGTCGCGGACGAAAAAAAGGTGCGGCTATCGCCGCGCCGTCGAATGACCGGGTTTACAAAGGGTCGGGCAGTTCAGTCCCAGTAGCCCTCGCAGAAGCGCCAGGAAGTGCCTTCAGGCTGCCAGCGCGGCGGAACCCACACGGCACCGGGGCACCGAGGCGACTAGCTCGAGCCCGTGCGGATGCGCCGGCTCAGACTGGCCGGGAGAATCTTGAAATCGGGCATCGCGTTTCCGGGTTTGCGTCGTCGCGGCCAGCGGGCTTCGTTGGGCGGCAAACTCATGGAACGCACGCTCGTCAAGGACGCCCTCAACGCCACTGCGCCGATGGACGCGATTTTCCTGCAGGGATGGGTTCGCACCCGCCGCGATGCGAAGGCGTTTTCCTTCCTCGAGGTGAACGACGGTTCCTCGCTTCGCGGCATCCAGGTCATCGCTGACGCGGGCCTGCCGGATTACGCCCATATCCAGCGAGCGCATACGGGCGCATCGATCGAGGTGCGCGGCAAGCTGGTCGCGTCGAAGGGCCAGGGCCAGCAGTGGGAAGTGGTCGCGGAATCGTTCGTCGTCCTGGGCGAGGCCGATGCCACCTACCCGCTCCAGAAAAAGGGGCACACGCTGGAGTTCCTTCGGGAAATCGCGCACCTGCGGCCGCGCTCGAACCTGTTCGGGGCCGTATTCCGGGTCCGCAGCCGGCTCGCGTTCGCGATCCACGAGTTTTTCCAACGGCGGAATTTCATTTACGTCCACACCCCGATCATCACCGCGAGCGATTGCGAGGGCGCCGGCGAATTGTTCCGCGTCACCACGCTCGATTCATCGCACCCGCCGATGACCGAGCAGGGCGACGTGGATTTCAAAAAGGATTTCTTCGGCAAACGCGCCTACCTCACCGTCAGCGGGCAGCTCGAGGCCGAGACGTTCGCGTGCGCGCTGTCGAACGTGTACACGTTTGGCCCGACCTTCCGGGCGGAAAACTCGAACACGTCGCGGCATGCGGCGGAGTTCTGGATGATCGAGCCGGAAATGGCGTTCTGCGAGCTGGAGGGAAACATGGCGCTCGCGGAGGAATTCGTGAAGCACCTCATCCGCGACGCGCGCGAGCACTGCACCGCCGACCTCGAGTTCTTCAGCAAGTTCGTCGACAAGGAACTGCTGACCCGGCTCGATTTCGTGCTCGAGCGACCCTTCCAGCGGTGCAGCTACACCGACGCGATCGCGATCCTGGAGCAGAGCGGCCGCAAATGGGAGCACCCGGTGCAGTGGGGCGACAACATGCAGTCCGAGCACGAGCGCTTCCTCGCCGAGGAGCACTTCAAGTGCCCCGTCACCGTCTACAACTATCCGCGCACGCTGAAGCCGTTTTACATGCGGGTGAATGACGACGGAAAGACGGTCCGGGCAATGGACCTGCTGGTGCCCGGAATCGGTGAAATCATCGGCGGCAGCCAGCGCGAGGAGCGGCTCGAGGTGCTGCGCGAGGCGATGGCGCAGCACCAGCTAAGCGAGAAGGAGTACTGGTGGTACCTCGACCTGCGCCGCTACGGCTCGGTACCGCACGCGGGGTTCGGCCTTGGATTCGAGCGGATGCTGATGTTTGTCACCGGAGTCGGAAACATCCGGGACGTCATCCCGTTCGCGCGCACGCCGGGAGCGGCGGAGTTTTAGTTTCCGGCACGCAGCGGTCCAGCCTCGTTACCTCGGCTGCTACGAACTCGGCTCAGCCGTAGCAGCCGACGTGAGGAGGCTGGAGTTCATTTCGTAACGCAGCGCTCCAGCCTCGTTACCTCGACTGCTACGTTCTCCGAAGTGGCTGCGGCATCCTGCCGCAGATCCGATCGGCGACGAGATGGTGGATCGGTCGATTAAGATCTTCCTGCTACTGCCTGCCGGCCAGCTCGAACCGGCCCTCGATGGTCGCCCAACGATCGTTCTTCGTGTGCACGATGACGAAGTCGCGGCCATCGGCCGAAAGCCACTTGTTCACGAAGGTGAAAATGATCGTGAGCGTACCCCACCGCTCCGCATTGTGCTCGGTGTGCACGTGCGTCCACGGGCCCCAGGGCTCGGGCGCATCGTAGATGCTCATCCAGCCACTGCGATCAATCGTGATCGTGGTGAGAAGATAGCGCTTCAGCGGCGCATTGTAGCTGACGGCGATCCGGTGCGTGCCCTGCGTGGCGTCCGCCCAAACGGGCTGCCGCTCGGCCGGCGCTGCAGCCCACCGCGGTTCGCCGCGTGGAGTGTTGCCGGCAAAGAACTCGTAACCGGACTTCACCTCAATCCGATCGCGGCGCACGCGCAGGAGGTTGATCCGCCCCGGCAGGCGAACGTTCCAGTGCGTCGGATCGACGATGTCCGGCGCGTAGACATAAACGTAATCATCGCGCGCACCGGCATAAGCCTGGCCAAACTGGAGAAATGCCGGCGCGAACATTCCCGCGTCGCCCGCCGGGAAATCGCCTTCCGGCTGGCTGAACCGCACCGGTGTCGGCCGCCAGGTAGCCCCGAAATCATCCGACCGCCACAGTTCGCAGAATTTGAAGTACCCCGGGCTCGACTTGTCACCGTCGCGCCACAGGTAGAGCCGCGGCCCGAGCGCGAGGAAACCTTCGCTTTTCCCGCCGAACGGCGCCGGGTTCGGCGCATCGACACCACCGGCGATATTCCGGCCAATGTAATCGCGACGGCCACCGGTCACCCGCGCGACGCCGAGCAGCACACGGCCCTTCTGGTTCGTGCCGCCGAACCCGCCTCCGTCGCCCCACGCGGTGTAGAGATGACCGTCAGCCGCCCATGTCATCGGCCAGATGTCGCTGCCCGGCGCTTCGGTGCGCGCGCTGCCATCTTCGAACCTCACGCGGGCGATGACCGAACTTTGTGGATACGGCGGCTGAAAGCTCCGCTGGCGTGAGGGTGCCGCGGCACGAGCCGCATCCGCCACCGCCTCCGGATCGGGGGCCTCCGCCGCAAAAAGCGAGGTCGCGAGCAGCAGCGCAACAGCAGACCAGCACACACCGAACTTCGGCCACCGGTCTTGGGCTGGAGGCGTGCAGTCGAACTCGTACGATGTTCGTTCATTGGAGACGCGGCGCCCTCGTCCCTCGACTGGCTCGGGACCCTGAGCCGATTCGACAGGCTCACGGCCAACTGTTACATTGACGCAAAGGCCTCGAGCTGGTCGAAAGGCTTGTCGAACGGGCCGCATCCGGCTGCAAAACGTCTTGCTTGCGTCCGCGGCGAGGGCGCCGCTGCTCCATTCACCCGTTGGCGAGCCGAAAATTCCAGCCTCGTTACCTCGGCTGCTACGAAGCCCGGTGGTTTTCGACTGCATCGGTGCGGCACGAGAGGGAATCCACCCCCGACCGCTCAGAAGCTGATCGTATTTGTCAGCGTCCACTTCTGTGGCTCCGAAATTCGGTACGAGTTGATCGTGCCATCGGGCTGCGCGTTGATCGGAATCAACTCGTTGAGCTCGCCCGTTCGGCCGGGACGTCGACCGCCTGCGCTGAAGCCATGGCCGCGAGCCCCACGAAACCGAACAACAGCAGCAAGGCTCGCGCGAGACGAATTGAGATCGGGATCATACGGGGCTGGTCTGCGAACTCCGCGAAGCTCTGGCTGGATTTAGGGAGAAGGCGCCAACCGGTCACACTCATAACGACCTTCCTCGAGGTGTGAACTCTTATCGCGAGCATCCCGGCAAGCGGGCGCAATTGGTTTTTGAGTACGCCTGCATGATCCGGCGTGCCACGGGCGTCTCGCCGTGGTCTGGAGTGGCATGGGGCGTCTCGCCCACTGCGAACCAATTTGGCAGCCACTGCGGAAAAGTGGCTGCGGCTTCCAGCCGCAGATGGTTCGGATTTTCCGTCCGGCTTTCATAGCAGCGGAGGTGACGACGCTGGCTATCCTTCGATCGTCTGCTTGTGCTTCCAATCGGATCTGCGGCAGAGCCTGCCCTGAGCCTGTCGAAGGGATGCCGCAGCCACGTTCGCCGTCCTCACGCTCCCCCACCCGGACAAACATTACTTCACCACTTCGGCCATCAGCGCGATCAGGTCGCGCCCGAGATCCATCCGATCCTGCGGCGTCGCGATCCGGTTGAGCTTCCGGTTGGGACCGATTCGCTGCTCGAGCAGCATGATCGGCACCCGCGCATCGCGCCAGAGGATGTTGGTCGTGTTTCCCGGCGGCAAATTCGTCGGTAAGCCGATGGTGAGCTTCGGCCGCGACGGATCGAATGACGTTTTCGTCACCGCCAGTTCGAAGAACCGGTGCAGCATCGCCTGCTGCGGCTCGGCATCGACCATGGTTTCGAGATATTCGTTCATCTCGGTGTTGTGCAGGTTCAACGCGATCGCGATCGGCTGCCGCGCATGCTGCGCCAGGATCGCCTTCTTCACGTACCAGATTTCCGGATTCCGCTCGAGCCACCGCTTGTCGCGCAGGTCGACCTCGTCCCATTGCCGGTTCGGATCGAATCCATTCACGTTGAACCGCACCTCGCCGCGGACCACCGAGTCCACGTTGATCATCGGGACGAAGAGAAACACGTTTTCGTCGCGCAGCTTCGCCGTCCGCGGTTCATCGGCGAGGACGGAACGCAGCGCGCCTTCGAGCAGGAACGACGTGCCGGTTTCCCAGGCATGCTGCCGCGCCTGCATCCAGATGATCTTTTTCGCCGCATCCGGCCGCGCAAAATTCGTCACGGCCACGAGGTGAAGCTCGCGGCCGAGCACGGTTTGCCCGATTACCTCGGTTCGCGCGTGCGGCGAGCGGGATACTTCCGCGAGCAACTGCGACACCCGCGCATGCGGGTAAGGCGGCACATGCGCGATCCAGAGCGTGTTGCCACGCGGCCGCAGCGTGAACGTGAATTCGTCGGCGGCCTCGTCCCAGCGCGCCGCCGGGATATGCTGCCAGTTTTCTCCGTCCTCGCTGCAGACGGGCCGATACCAATCGCCGGCCGGCGCCCGGGCCGGCCGATCGTTGTACTCTCCCTTGAACGCGGTCAGGTGCAGCGTCACCTCGCGTCCGCCCACGTCGTCCATCCGGAATGAATACCACGTCGCCTGGCGGTTGCGCCCGCGGGCATCCTGCTGGCCCTTGATGTGCAGCCGGAACTCCGTCTCGCCGAGCTTCTCGATTTTTCCCAGCGCGGCGCCTTCAAACGCGGTGTTGAAGAGGACGGGCGGTGCCCCCATCGCGGCCGCGCCCGTTGGAGCCGGGGCCGCGGAGATTACCGAGGCCAGGGCCAAGGACGCCGCGGCGAGCAGGGGTGCGTTTCTCATGCGACACAGCTACCGGCTGGCCGTGTCCTCAAACAACTGAAATCGCCGGAGTGGCTGCGGCATCCTGCCGCAGGGACATTCGAGCGAACTTTCGATCCCATCTGCGGCTGGAAGCCGCAGCCACTTCCGGGCGGCAGCACGGCTGGGACGCAGGTCGCGGAGCGGGCCGGAGGCCCGCGGTCCCAGGGAAAACCGTTCCTCAGCGCCAGTGGCCCTCGATGAAAATATGGCTTCCTCCGCGGCGATCCCAACGTGGCTCCACCCAGTGGCTCCGGCCTCGCGGCGGCAACATGTAATGGCCGGCCACCCAGGCGTAGCGTCCGCCAATCCACGTCCAATATCCTGGCACCCAAATGTGGCGCGACGACGGCCGGGCATATACGACCTCGCGGCGTGGCGGTGGCGGTGCCGACACTACTACTATCTGCTGCGTGGGCGGCGCGACCACCACGTGTTGCGGTGGCGGACTCGACACGACCACCCCGGCTTCACGCCAAAACCCCGGCACGAAGGCATAACGGCTGCCGCGGACTTCCCAGCGCGCCGGCACCCAGATGAGGTTCGTGCGCGGCGGCGTTTCCCAGTGACCCGGCACCCACACGTGACGCCGGCCCTGCCACGACCAGAATCCCGGGATCCAAACGTGAGTCGGCGTCGGCCGCGCGAAAATCACCTCGCGTTGCGGCGGCGGCGGCGGTTGCGCCACCTCCACCGGTTGCGCCTGCGGTTGCGGCGCCACTGCTGCGGCGGCCTGCGCCGGATCGACTTCCTGCCAGTAACCTTCGCGCAGGATGTATCCATTTCCCTGTTGCTGCCACTGCGGTGCGGTCCACGCCGCATTCGGTATCGGCGGGATTTCCCACCGGCCCGATTCCCAGATGTATGCGCCCTCGCTCCAGCGCCAATGGCCCGGCACCCAGACGTGCTGCGAACTCGGTTGTTCGCCGGGCGCATCGTTGGCGACGGGCGTCAGCGGCTTCTCCACTACGGGAGCCGGAGGCACGACCGGGGCATTCGCAATGGGGGTCGCGGCGTGGCCGCGGACCGAACAAAAAAGCACCAGCGCCACGCAAGTCGCAGCAGCGCGAACTCCGCCAGGGGTCGGGTTCATACGCCGTTAGACGCATGAACGTCCGCGATGTTTCACCTCCGCTGCTATGAAAATCCGATGGAAAATCCGAACCATCTCCGGCTGGAAGCCGCAGCCACTCCGGGCCCTTTCGCGCGGATCGGCAGCAAACCCCAGCGCTACTCGACCGACTTGGCTGGTCTTGCGTTCAGCCAAATCTCGCCCTTGGCGTTTCGCGTCAGCCAGAGAATCTCGCCACCGCGCTCGACGTATACCGGTTTTTCGCGGGGCTTTTCCGGCGCCTTCAATCCCGCGCCAACGAGCTCGTTGATGAGAGCATCAGGCGGGCGGCCCAATTCCTCCGCGACCTGGTCGATCCTGCCGGTGACCGAGCCGGCCTTGATTTCCTTCAGCCGCTGGCGCGCGGCATCGAGAATGTCCGCGTTCACGGCCGCTGCCGGTGAAATGGTTTCGGTGGCGGTGTCCGTCGGCACCGGCGCGACCGGCGCAGCCGATTCTGTGATCGGTTTCTGCTCCATCGGGAAAAGCGGCTGTTGCTCGGGCCCAGCTGTGCCGGCAGCGGCTGACCGCACTTCACGCGGGAAGTTTGTTTCAGCGGCGATCTCGCTGACCGTTGCTCCAAACCCACCGGGCTGTTCGGTCGGCCCGGATGCGGGCTCGCGCGGCGGCACGGGTTCCCCCGCCGGTTCATTCCTGGATTCCGTCGCAGCGGCAGTTTCCGCCGGTGCCTGCGCAGCCGATTCGGCGGCGGTGGCGGGAGTGGGTTCAGTCGCAGCGGTCTCGGCTTTCTCGGCCTCGGTCGGCTCATCCCCCGGCGCGCCCAGCTTCTCGCCGGGTTTCTTTTCACGGCCGTTGATCCACAATCCTCCGCGCGAGTCCGCATTCAACCACCAGACTTCGTTCCCGAACTCCATATACATCGGTTTGTCATTGGCCGATGTTGGAACCGTGAACCCGAGCCCCGCGAACGCCGCCTTGAGATCGGCTTCGCTGACCTTGAGCGCGCGCGACAGAAAACTCGTGCTGCCCGAACCGCCGGGACCGCGACGATTCCGCCGCATGTGCGGCCGGATTTTCTTGAGTAACGACGCACCGGTCGGCAGCTCGGACGGGGCGATTTCGGGTTTCGGATTTCGGATTGCGGATTGATCGGCGGCCTGACCGTCCGCGGCGGCTTCCCCCTCTGTCGGGCGCTCCTCGGTGGGCTGGCCGGGTTCGGTGGGCTGACCTTCTGTCTCCGTCCGCTCGCGGGCCTCCTCGGCCTTCTGGCGCCGCTCTTCTGCTTTCTGCTCGCGCGCTTCGTTACGCTTCGACTCGGGCTTGGGCTCTTCCTCGACCGTCGTCTTCTGCGCCTTGACCGGCCGGAACACCGCGCGCGGTTTTTCCTTCGTGTTGATCCAAAGCTCACCGCGGCGATTCACGTTGAGCCAGAAAAGGTCCCCGTCGTATTCGAGGTACTCCGTCTTCGCGTCCTCGTCTTCGGGCACGACGAAACCACACTCCACCAGCGCGGCTTTGAGATCGTCCTCGGTCTGGTCCCACTTCTTCGCCAGGTAATCGACGCCGACTGACATCCCCGGTCCGCGCTGATTGCGGCGCATGTGCGGCTTGATCGCCTCGAAGAAGGTCGGCAGCTCCTCGTCCTCGCGCGCAGTAAGCTTGTCCCAGTCGTCCTTTTCCTCCTCCTCGACTTCCGGTTCGGCATCGTGCGACGTATCGACGGGCTTCCGGAACCCATCGTCGGGCGCGACCTTTTCGTGCAGGAAATCCGAGGCGCGTTCCTCGGCCGGCGCGGGCGCGGTCGCGGCCTTGAACTTCGCCTCGAATTCGGCGCGGAGTTTTTCCGCCTCCACCTTGGCAGCCGCGGCGGCGGCATCTTCGAGGGTCCAGTCGCGCTGCGTCTGCCGGCGCGCGAGCCCGGTAAAAGCCAGGAAGTTGTCCGGCTGGCTGTGGAACGTGACGATCTCCCACTCATCACGACCGAGATCGTTCAGAAATTTTTCCAGCAGAGCAGGCGTGGCAAAGCCACCTTTGCCGCTCGTAATGACCTTGTATTCCCAAAGTGACATATGTGCCCGCGCGTCGCGCGGAAGTTCACCCATTCCAAAACCCGGCGCCGTTGCCGAGCATATAATCGTGACATCACACCATCCGCCCGTCTTTGGGCCCGGAATCCTGCTGCTGGAGCGCGGCCTCGCGCTTCGCCCGCGGCCTGTTCCCCTCTGGCACTTGCGCGGGCGCGATCCCCGGGCACGTTCGGCTTCATGCGTAGTCCCCCCGCCGCCCTGCGTCTGCTCCCGCTCCTTCTCGTTGTCCTCGCCGCCACCGTGCTTCCGCATCTCTGCCGGGCCGCGCTGCCGACGCCCGATCCGGACGATGGCGGCATCGAGCTGCCCCCCGGGTTTCGCGCGCTCGTCTTTGCCGAGAACCTCGTCGTCGGCAAACGCGCCGGCAACACCCCGGAAAAACTTCGCGGGCTGGCCGTTGCCGCCAATGGCGATGTCTACGCCAAGGGCCGGACCGGCCTGATCTGGGCGTTGCGCGATGCGAACGGCGACGGCCGCGCCGACGAAATCAAGGAGTTCGGCCCGGGCGATGGCGGCACCCACATCGCGTTTCACGACGGCTGGCTTTACCACTCGAGCCGCACGGCGGTTTATCGCTACCGCTACACGCCCGGCGAACTCGTCCCGACGAGCGAACTGCAAACGATCGTCCGCGACCTGCCGGCCGAGCGCGATCACGACGCCAAGGCGTTCGCGTTTGACGATCAGGGCGGAATGCTCGTGGAGATCGGCTCGCCGTTCAACGTCTACTCCGATGGCGACCGCCGGCTCGGCGCGAAGGGAAAGACCCGCGAAGAAGTCGCCGAATTCCAGAAGACCTACGGCGGCTTCTGGCGGTTCGATCCAAACAAACTCGGCCAGACCCAGGCCGACGGCACGCGATTCTCCACCGGTCACCGGCACTCGCTCGCGCTCGCCTGGCATCCGGTGTCGCGGAATTTCTTCATGGTCCAGATGGGCCGCGACGGCATGAACGTCGTCGATCCCGTGCACTATGACGAACTGGACAACGCCGAGCGCGTCTCGGAGGTCATGCACCTGCTGCGCGAAGGCGCGAACCTTGGCTGGCCGTATTCATATTGGGACCCGTTCAGGAAGGCGCACATGCTCGCGCCGGAATTTAGCGGCGACAATTTCAAGCGCATCGATCCCGATCCGTACGACAAGCCGGTCGTCGCGTTTCCGGCGCATTGGGCGCCAATCCAGATGGCGCGGTATGATGGCGCGCAATTCCCCGCCAAGTATCGCGGCGGAATGTTCGTCGCGTTTCACGGCTCCTGGAATCGCGCGCCACGATCACAGGCCGGCTACAATGTCTGCCACGTTCCGTTCGACGAGAAAGGCATGCCGCGCGGAACCTACGAGGTTTTCGCCCGCGGCTTTCCCGGTGTGGAGGAATTCACCAACCCGCGTGACGCGCGCTATCGGCCGGCCGGCGTCGCGGTCGGGCCCGACGGATCGCTCTACATCAGCGAAACCGAAAAAGGCCGGATCTGGCGTGTGATTTACACCGGAGAGCTCGCTGCGCCCCGCGCGCGCAATGCGGCCGTCGCCGCGCAAAATTTTGCGCCGATTGGCGCGGACACGCCGGGCGGAAAAATTTACGCGTAGGTGTGCGCCGCGTGCCACATGCCCAACGGCAGCGGCGTTCCGGGGATGCAGCCGGCGCTCGCGGGCAGTCCCGTCGTCGCTGGCGATACCAACCGGTTCATCGACGTGCTGCTGAAAGGCCCGGCCGCTGTGCTCGCGCCGGATCGCGAGAAGTTTTCCAATGTCATGCCGCCGTTCGCCATCCTCGGTAATTCGGATCTCGCGAGTCTGCTGACGTATCTGCGGAAAAACTTCGCGCCCGGAACCTCCGAGGTGAAACCGGAGCAGATCGCCGCGCGCCGGAATTGATAAAGTGGCACGGGCGTCTCGCCCGTGATCTGGGGGCGCGGGCCTCCGGCCTGCAAATGCCCGAAGCGGGCCGGAGGCCCGCGCTCCCAGGGAAAAGCGTCACGAAACTCCTCCCGGGCTTACCATCACGGGCAAGCTTGCCCGCCTCCGGCGGCGCCGTAGGCGGCCAGGGTTTACCCGCCTCTGGCGGCGCCGAAGGCGACCAGGGATGCCCGTGCCACTTCAATCGCCGCTCCTCCGAATGTGGCATGGGCGTCTCGCCCGTGATCCGGTTTTCGTCGTGCACTTCACGCACAAGCCACCCGTCCAATGATCCGGCGCTTCGCCATGCCAGAGACAAAAGTGGCGCGAATGGCCGGCGTATGCTCCATTCGCCGTGACCATGGACTTTGTCCGCCGCGCCCCAAACCGCACCGTGATTGCCTCATCAGCCCGTTGTCTCCTGAGCCTCGTGTCCGCCACGCTCGCGGCCATCGCGGTTGCCGCCGACGCGCCGCCCGAGACGGCCGAGAAGGTCGATCATCTCGACCCAGTCAACGTTCAAGCCGACCGCTATCGGGCCGTGCAGCCTGGCATCACGGAGACGCACTGGCCGATGCTCGGATTCATATTCAAGTTCCCCGGGTTCCTGCTACCGAACCTGATGGGGACCATGGTTGTGACGGCGAGCCGCAGTCCCGAGCCACCGGAACGCGTTGCCGCCAGCATTCGCTTGTTTGATGCGGATTCGATTCGGCACGCGCCATCGCTCAGCCTCGACGCCGCGCTGCGGAGCGCACCGGGCTTCAGCTTGTTTCGCCGCAGCGACAGCCTGATCGCGAACCCGACCGCACAGGGCGTTTCGTTGCGCGGTCTGGGACCGAGTGGCGCGAGCCGTTCCCTCCTGCTGCTCGATGGCGTGCCGCTGAACGATCCGTTCGGCGGTTGGGTCGCGTGGACGAAGGTCCCGCGCGAAGCCGTCGGCAAAGTCGAGGTGGTTCCGGGAGGCGGCGCGACCGCGTGGGGCAACGCCGCGCTCGGCGGAGCGATCCAGATTTTGAGCGCACCGATTCGGACCGAAATGATCGTCGTCGATCGTCCGCCCGCGCCGATCGCGTGGGGGCAGCTCGGCACGGCGCGGTTTTCGGCGCTGCTCGGGGAATTCAACACGCGCAGCGTCGAGTTCGTGCTCAACCGGCCCGTGGGTGGCGGGATCGTGCAGCTACTGGGGCGCGAGTTTTCCACCGACGGTTTTTCGCTCGTCGCGCCCGAGCGGCGCGGCGCGATCGATATTCCGGCGTGGAGCCGCCACCGCTGGCTTACCGGCCGCTGGCGTCACGCGCTCGGCAACAAGGCGGAGTTCACCGCCACCGTTCGCAGCTACGAGGAGAAGCGCGGCAACGGCACGCCGTATCAGCAAAACAACTCCCGCGAGAAATTCGTCTCGCTCGCGCTGGCGGGTCAGCCGGCGGAGGACTTCGCCTGGAACGCCGTCGCATACGCACAGGACCAGTCGTTCGCGAGCACGTTCAGCGCGGTCAACGCCACCCGCACCGCCGAAACGCCGGCGAGCGACCAATTCGACGTTCCCTCGGTGGCGGCGGGCGGCGCCTGGGCCGGCACCTGGCGTCACGCCGGCGGGGCGCGCACGACCGGCGGCACCGACCTGCGGTACGTCCGCGGCGAAACGCGTGAGAACTTCACGTTCGCGAACGGCGTGTTCACGCGTCAGCGCGTGGCAGGCGGCCGGCAGGTATTCGCGGGAATGTTCGCGCTGCACGAGCAGCCGTTGACGGAGAATCTTCGGGTCACGCTGGGCGGTCGCGTGGACGCGTGGCGCGACACCGACGGACATCGGCGCGAGACCGATCGGATTACCGGCGCCGTCTTGCGCGCCGATCGCTACGCCGATCGTTCGGACGTCGAGCTCAGCCCGAGTGCGGGCTTCGTGTGGGCCGGCCCGAACCGCTGGCGGATTCGCGGCAACGCCCAACATTCCTTTCGCCGTCCCACGCTGAACGAGCTGTATCGTCCGTTTCGGGTCGGTCCGAATGTGACCGAGGCGAATGCCGATCTCGACACTGAGAGCGCGACGAGCGCGGAGTTCGGCGCCGAGTATCGGATCGCCGCCGCGCCACCTCCTTCCGCGCAGCCGCGCGATCGACGACTTGAAACCGAATTCAACCCGACGGCGGCGCAGGCCCGGCGATCACTCTCTGCCGGCACGGGCACGCGGCGCACGCGGTTGCCCCTGCTTGTGGTCGGCGCGACGGCGTTCTGGAACGATCTCCGCGATGCGGTCGGCAACGTGACGATCGCGCGCGGCCCAGGAACATTTCCCATCGTCGGCTTTGTCGCCTCCGGCGGAGTCGGCCGGCAGCGGCTGAATCTCGATCGCACGGAAGTGAAGGGACTCGAACTGTCAGGTCGATGGGCTCCGCTGGATACGCTGTTGGTCTCGGCCGATTATTTGTACAACGACGCCAGGGTTCGGCGCGCGACGGTCGCGCCCGGGCTGGTTGGCAATCGCGTCGCGCAAGTGCCGCGGCAGAGCGCGTCAATCGGCGCGACCTGGCTGGCGCCCGCCCAGATTTCCGTGACCCCGCGGCTGCGCTGGATCGGGCGCCAGTTCGAGGACGATGAAAACCAGCTCGTGCTCGGCGAGGTCGTGATTGTCGATCTGGGCATTGCGCGCCCGCTCGGTAAGCACCTCGAACTGTTCCTGAACATCGAGAACATCGGTGATGTCCGTATCGAAACCGGCCGCACCGCCGACGGCGTGGTCAACCTCGGCACACCGCGGCTCACGGTTGTCGGAATCCGCGGCAGCTGGTGACCGCCGCGCCGAGCGCGGCGGAAGATCCAAGCCCTGCGGAAGCTCCAAGATCCAACATCCAAGCTCCAGAGAACATCCAATCAACAAGCTTCAATAACCTACTCGGAATTTTGTGTTGGCCGTTAGTTATTCTCTGGAGCTTGGATCTTGTGAGCTTGGAGCTTCGCGCGGGTCGCCGCGCGTCCTTTCGCTGGCAATTCGCACGGGCTCGCGAATATTACCGGCGCCGGAATAACCCACCCGTCCCGCAACTCCCACCGTACCCACGCCCATGCTCATTCGCTCACCGCAAGATTGGGAACTGCCCGAATCCGCTGCGACGCCGGAACGCGACTACGACCTGCGCTCTCTCGGCCGGCGGGAATTCCTGAAAACGGCCGGGCTCGGCCTGGCGACGGCGGCGCTGGCCGGACGTCCCGCGTTCGCCACCACCGCGGGTTTTCCGACCAAGGTGAATCCGGATTACCGCGACGCAGCGCTCAAGCCGACGGCCTACGAGCTGATCACCAGCTACAACAACTTCTACGAATTCGGCACCGACAAAGCGGATCCAAAGCCCAACGCGAACAAGGGCTGGAAGACCGAGCCTTGGACGGTGGAAATCACCGGGCTTGTCCGCAATCCGGCGAAAATCGACGCCAACGATCTGGTGGCAAAAATGGGCGGCGCGGAGCAACGGGTGTACCGGTTCCGCTGCGTGGAGGCGTGGTCGATGGTAATCCCTTGGGATGGTTTTCCGCTGGCGAAGTTGATCGCGTGGGCGGATCCGAAACCGGAGGCGAAGTTCGTGACCTTCACGACCGTGCTCGATCCGAAGAACATCCCGGGCCAGCGGCGCGGCACGCTCGAGTGGCCTTATCTCGAGGCGCTGCGGCTCGACGAGTCGAACCATGAACTCGCCTTCATGGCCACGGGGATTTACGGCCGGCCGATCCCGAATCAAAACGGCGCGCCGCTGCGACTCGTGGTGCCCTGGAAGTACGGATTCAAATGCGGCAAATCGATCGTGAAGATCAATTTCGTGGCGAAGCAGCCGCGCAACACCTGGAACGTGATGGCGGCGGACGAGTATGGTTTCTACGCCAACGTGAATCCCACCGTTGATCACCCGCGGTGGTCACAGGCGAGCGAGCGCGTGATCGGCGGCGGCGGACTGCTCGGCACCCGCCAAAAAACCCTCATGTTTAACGGCTATGAGAAGCAGTGCGCCGCGCTGTATAAAGGAATGGATCTTCGAAAATATTACTGATTAGCGCGGCAAAGCTCCAAGATCCAAGCGCCAAGATCCAGAGAACGATGCACCTCTGTTCTGAATTACAATGCCGTGTTATCAAACCTCGTTGCAGAAAATCGGCGTAGCGGAACGCGTGAGCGTTTCGTCGGTATGGCGAAAGCCTCACGGCTTCCGCTACACCGGACGCCGGTTTGAACACACGCCCTGGTGCTTGGTTGATTGACCTTCCCTGGAGCTTGGATCTTGGCGCTTGGAGCTTCTACCGCGTGTCTTTCCTCGGAAAATTCCTCCGCGCCAAAGCCGTCATCTGGATCCTGATCATCCTGCCCGGCCTCTGGCCCGCGTGGCCGTTGTTCTACAGGCAGGATCCGAGCGTGCTCGCGGATCCATTGAAATTCGTCCTGCTCCACCTCGGGTTCACGGCGTCACTGTTGCTCGCGATCGTGCTGACGTTCACGCCGCTGCGCGTGCTGTTTCCGAAGTGGGATGTCGCGCTCGCGCTCAACCGCCATCGCCGGCTCGTGGGCGTCAGCGCGTTTGCCTACGGCGCGATTCATTTCTCCACCCATCTGTTCTACGAATTGCAGGGTGGCGCGCAGGGCGTCGGTCACGTGCTCAAGACCGACGTCACCAAGCCGTTTCTTGTGACCGGCATGATCGCGCTGACGCTCCTGCTGGTCCTCGCGATCACGAGCTTGCAGGCGCTCATTCGCTGGCTGGGTGGCAAAGCGTGGAAAAATCTGCACCGGCTCGCCTATGTGGCGGCCGCACTCATCGCCTACCACCAGTCGGCGGCGCGAAAAGTTTTTCCGATGCAGGTGCTCTGGATCTTCATCCCGCTCGTGCTGCTCGAGCTCGCGCGGTTCGTGAAGCAGCGGAGAGGACGGACCGCACCGCGCATGGCACCGGTACGCCCGGGAGACCAAGGCATCCCGGTTAGAACCGCGAATGAACGCGAATGAACGCGAAGTTCAGAGCGCCCAAAAATTCGATGGGATGGCGGTTCCGTTCGACACGCGTCGGCGGTTCGAATCCCGCAGTCGAGCGACGATCGTGGCGACAGACATCTGACTCCCGCCGCCACTCCAATCTCCCCAATCAAAGACCCATCCCCTCGCGCACGTACTTCACGGCCGGGCTGCCGAACGAAAGCACGGTGTCGTGGTAGCGCTTCAAATTGAATTTCACACCCGAAGCGGCTGCCTTCTTCTCCGCTGTCGCGCGCAGGTCGTCGTGCTCGATCGCGCCAACAAAATAGGTCGAGAGCTGGGTCGAACTCTGGCACGCGCGGCGCCATTTGCCGGCCGCCTCGCCTTCCTCCTGGAAGCCACGCTCGATCATCAGCGCCATCGCCTCCTTCTCGGTCATGCCGGCGGTGTGCAGCTTCTGATCGATGATCGCATTGATGATCGCGCGCAGCCTCATCTTCAGTTGCTGCATCCTCACCTCCGGCCCGCCGAACCCCGCGTCGGCCATCACACGCTCGGCGTAAACCGCCCAGCCCTCGACAAAGGTGCCGCTCGACCAGATCGAGCGCACGAGCGTCGGCGCCTTGAACCGGTTCGCATGCGCCAGCTGGAGGTAATGGCCGGGCATCGCCTCGTGCACACACAGGTCATGCAGCATGTAGTCGTTGTATTCGCGAAAGAACGACTCGCGGCGCGCCGTCGTCCAGTCGGCCGGCGTGGGCGAGACCTTGAAAAAGGTTTCGCCACCGGGCTCCAGCGCGCCCGGCGCGTCGCAATAGGCAACCGCGACGCCGCGCTGGAATTCCGGCAGGACGATCACTTTCAGCGGCGTGGCCGGGACGCTCACGAGATTGTGCTCGCGGGTGAAGTTGGTCGCCAGCTCGGTTATCTCCCTGGCCCGCGCCACCACCGTGTCGTCGTTCGCGTGGGTCTGGGCCAGCTTGTCGAGCACGGCGCGAATCACCGCCGAGCGATCGGCGCGCGTCGCGGCGTCCGCCGTCGGAAAATGTTCCTCGAAGAGCGTCCACGCCGTCGCGTGCAGCGCATCGGTCGTCGTCTCCAGTTCGCGTTCGGCGCGCGCCAGAATCTCCTCGGGCGAAAGCTCCGAGCCGAGGGCAAAGCGCAGCTTTTCCCGAAACCGTTCCGGCCCGAGCTGGAATTCCCCGGTCGCCCGCGGCAGCACATCCTGCTCCAGCCACGTTTTATGATCGGTCAGCGCAGCGATGGCGTTCTTCTGCGCCGCGGCGAACGGCGCCTTCAAGGCCGGCGCCTGGGCGACGAGCGCATCCATCCCGCTGCGCACGAGGTTGATCGCGCCGCTGGTTTGTTGAATCGCCGTTTCAGTGTGAATTCGCGGCGGGTTCCTCAGGTTTGACCTGATCTGCTGGATCACGGCCGGCATGGCATTGAGCCGCGCAATCGCGCTGCGCAGCCGCTGCTCCGGCGGCGCAAACTCGCGCGCCACGAACGCATACACGGCATTGCCGAGGCTCTGGTTGTAGGAGAGCGGATTCCAGTCGTGCGGGTGTTCCTCGATGAGCCGGAAAAGCGATGCGTCGATTTCCAGCGCGAGAATCCTCGCATCGATCCGATTCGCACCCGTCAGCGTCGTCGTGTCAATCCCCGCGAGCTCGGTCCGATATTTCCGCCATCGCTCGATCTTGGCCGACCGCGCAGCCGGGGAGTAATCGGAAAGCCGATCGTCATAGCGATGGTCGCCGAGCTGCGTCGCGGACTCGGGATCAAGCCGCAGGTAGTCCTCGATAAACTGCCGCGCGAGCGACTCGAAAGCCACGTCGCCGGCTGAAGCCGCCATCGCCCGGCCAACCACAACGGCAAAAACCAGGAGTCCGAATACGGTACGCATGAGCTCAGGATGGCGACCCAGGGCGAATCCTCAATCCATGTTCTTCGATCCAACGGATTGCGGCAGCCAGTGCACGAGGCCCCGCTCAACGCGTGACGCTCCGGAGAAACCACTCCAGCGCCCGCGCGCAGCGCGGACTAGTCGCCGGTCGGGAGCGGCCCATGAGCCGCCCATGGATTATCCGGCCGCCTCGAGTGACACCCGCCCACCCCGACCGGCTGCTCCCTCCTTTCCTTTTCGCGAAAAGGACTCCTTTTTTGCGTGATGCGTCGCCTCGACCAGATGCTTTCCAGCCTTGGCTATTGCAGCCGCCGCGAGGCACGCGCGTGGATCGCGGGCGGCCGCGTGACCGTGCGGGGTGAACCGGCCGATGACGTGGGGCAAAAGGCGCTGCCCGCCGACGTCCTCGTCGACGGTGAGCCGCTGGATCATCCCGATGGCCTGCTGCTGATGATGCACAAACCGCTCGGGCTGGTGTGCACGCATGACGCGCGGGAAGGGCCGACCGTGTACTCGTTGCTGCCGGCGCGCTGGCAGCGTCGGAATCCGCCGGTGACGACGATCGGCCGGCTCGACAAGGACACGAGCGGGTTGCTGCTCCTCACCGATCAATCGGAGCTCGTGCACCGGCTGACCTCGCCGAAACACAAGGTGCCGAAGATCTATCGCGCCACGGTCGACGCCGATTTGTCCGCCGAGCTCGTGCCGCGGTTTGCGAGCGGAACGCTCCAGCTCGCCGGCGAAGATCGACCCTGCGCGCCGGCCGCGCTGCAATTGATGTCACCGCGCGAAGCGGAGCTGACGGTCACCGAGGGACGCTATCACCAGGTTCGCCGGATGTTCGGGGCGGCCGGCGCGACGGTGCTGACATTGCATCGCACCAATTTCGGGTTACTCGCGCTCGGCGACCTGCCGCCCGGAAAATGGATCGAACTCCCGCCCGACACCTTCGCGTAGCAGCCGAAGTGACGAGGCTGGGCAGAGCCGATCGGCAGACCGATCTGCCAGCGTCGTTACCTCCGCTGCTACGTTCGCACCCGCACCTACGCGCCGTCGACAATCTTGAACACGATCGGAACCTGCATCCGGGTGTTCACGCGGCGCCCACCGCGAAACCCCGGCCGGAATTTCCATTTGCCCACGCCATGGACCGCCGCGTCATTGAAGCCGGTGTTGGTGGATTCAATCGCGACTGGATTCAGCACGTTGCCCTGGGTGTCGACGATGAACTCGACCTTCACCACCGCGGATTCGGCCTCACGCTTCATGTTCTGCGGGAAAACCGGTGGAGTCTGAAACGTTGCCACGGGAATTCGATCGAGGTCGGAGATATTGAAGATCGTCCCGATTCGCCGCGCCAGTTGCGCGCCGCGATTGATGTTCTCGGGAATCACCATGACCTTGGCCGCCGTGAGATCGGGCCGCTCGATCAGCGACGCGTAATCAACTCGCTGCACGAAATCGGACGGCGCGGCGATCTGCGGCACATCCGCCTGCATCGGCACGATCGTGCTCAGATCGATGGGTGGGGCCGTGTCGTCGACCGGCACCGGATCGAGCTCCTCGAGCTCACTGACGTTCATGGTGATCGTGAGCGCGATGGTCGGAACCTCGGCGGGCTTCGGCTTCGCCTTGCGGTACGGATGAATCGCCGCGACGAATCCGCCGTGCACGAGCACGGCGAGGAACATTGCAACAAGCAGGCGCGGGATCGATGCCTTCGGCGAATGATATCTCCAGGCCGCTTCGACAATCGGCGTCTTGTCCCGTGACGCTGCTGGGGTCGCTGCCCCGGGGAGCAGACCGACATGGCTGTGCGTCAGCATGCTGTATTTTACTCCATGCCGAGGGGTCTCCATCGCATCCCTTGGCCGACGCGGCGCATTCCTTGCCTTTGACCGGCGACGAGATGAATGGTACGTGACATGTATCCATTTCCCCTTACAGGCGCCCAACGTGCATTTCTTCGCGGCCGCGGCCAGACGCTCGAGGCGACATTGGTTGTCGGCCGCGGCGGGATCACACCGGCGTTTTTCGTCGAGCTGCAGAAGCTGCTCCGCGCGCACGAACTCGTGAAGCTGCGTTTCCTCGAAGCGGATCGTCACGCCCGCGCGGCGTTGTGCGACCAAATCGCGGCAGAAGGCCGCTGCGTGTTGGTGGGTGCGGTCGGCCGCACGGCGTTATTCTACCGGCAGCATCCCGAGCCCGCGGAGCGCCGGATCGAATTGCCCGGATAATCGACCGGAGACAGACAGCACGGATGAACGGATTTTGCCGGAGCACACGATGCCGTCGCTTGCGCGCCCGGATTCGCCCGCTCAGGGTCGGGGCATGTCGCTTCTGCCCAGCCTCGCCGAGATCGACGCCGCCGCGGCCGTGATCGATCGAGTGGTGCCGCCGACGCCGCACTACTCGTGGCCGCTTTTGAATGCCCGGGCCGGGTGCGAGCTTTGGGTCAAACACGACAATCACACGGCGGTCGGCTCCTTCAAGATTCGCGGTGCCCTCGCCTACCTTGGGCGGCTGGTGCAACGCGAACCGGATGTGCGCGGCGTCATCGCGGCAACGCGCGGAAATTTCGGGCAGGCGATCGCGTTCGCCGCCGGCCGCCACGGGCTCAAGGCCACGCTGGTCGTTCCCCGTCGCAACAGCCCGGAAAAGAACCGGGCCATGCGCGCGCTCGGGGCGGAGCTGATCGAGCATGGTGACGATTTCCAGGCCGCGTTGCTGCGGTCCGCGGAGCTTGCGACCGACCGTGGGCTGCACCCGGTGCCGTCCTTTCATCGCGACCTCGTCCTGGGCAACGCCGTATCCGCGCTTTCATTTCTTCGCGGCGCCCCGACGCTCGACCTCATCTATGTGCCGATTGGGCTGGGGTCGGGGATTTGCGCCATGATGGCCGCACGCGACGCGCTCGGTGCGCCTGCCAAGATCATCGGCGTGGCGGCCGATCGTGCGCCCGGGATCGCGCTGTCGTTCGCGGCCCGCCATGTCGTCTCGCATCCGGTGAGCACGCGCATTGCGGACGGGCTCGCATGTTCGACCCCGAATTCCGACGCGCTCGAGCAGATCCTGCCGGGCGCGGATGCCGTGGTGCGCGTGACCGACGAAGAGGTGGAATCGGCGATGCGCATCTATTTTTCCGATACGCACAACGTGGCCGAAGGAGCCGCCGCCGCCGGGCTCGCCGCGGTGCTGAAGGATGCGGCCCGGAACGCCGGGCGGCGCGTCGGCCTGGTTTGCACGGGCAGCAACGTGGATTCGGCCGTCTTCGCGCGGGTGCTCGGTGGTGCCGCAGCGGGGCTGGATTGAAAGATCACGGGCGAGACGCCCGTCCCGATTCCGTCTCATGAGGAGCTATTCGCCATCGGGATTTGACTCCGAGGGCAAAGCCACCTTTTTTCCGCCCGTTGCCTCGGTCGAGGCGACTTCCACCGCCAACCCCCAACCATTATGAACGAGATTGTCATATTCCATACCTCGCTCCCACCGGTTGGCACTGCCGCGCGCCGATAACGCGCACGAAATTTAGAAGCATAGGCCGCCCGGTTCGGGCGGCCTTTTTCGTTTCCGGCCCTCGGCTCGGTCCTCCGGCCTCTGGTTTCCGGCTTCTGACCTCTGCCTTCCGTCGTCCGTCGTCCGTCCTCCGTCCTCCGTCCTCCGTCTCCTGTCTCCCGTCTCCTGTCACCCGTCTCCCCATGACCCTGCAATCCCTCGGTTGGGATGATTCTTTCGCCCGACATTTCGATTCTCACGCCTCCTTCGGGCTCGAGCCGGCCCGCGTCGCGCTCGAGCACAAGCACGGCTTCGAACTCCTCACTCCCTACGGCGTACTCCGTGCCAGCTGCACCGGCCGGCTCCTGCACGACGCCGTCGCGCGGGAAGAACTGCCGGCCGTCGGCGACTGGGTAGCGATCCGTCCGCGGCCGGGCGAGCCCTATGCCGACATTCACGCCGTGCTGCCGCGCAAGACGAAATTCTCCCGTCGCGCCGTCGGCGGCGCCGGGGGCGAGCAAATTGTCGCCGCCAACGTCGACGTGGTCTTCCTCGTGACGTCATTGGATCACAACTACAACCTGCGCCGGATCGAACGCTATCTCGCGGCCGCATGGGACAGCGGTGCCCAACCTCTCATCGTCCTCAACAAGGCCGATCTGCATGACGACCCCGCAACCGCCCAGGCGGAGGTCGAAACCGTCGCCATGGGCGCTCCGGTCGTGGCGGTCAGCGCACTGGAAGCGGACGGCTGCCTCGCCCCGCTTTCGCGCTGGCTCATCCCTGGACAAACGGTGGCGTTGCTCGGCTCGTCCGGCGTCGGAAAATCGACGCTGATCAATCGCATCGTGGACGTGGAACGGCAGGCCACCGCCGCGATCAGCGACGCCGTGGGCAAGGGCCGGCACACGACGACGCGCCGCGAGCTGATGGTCGCGCCGTCCGGCGTACTGGTGATCGACACGCCGGGTATGCGTGAGCTGCAACGGTGGGAGACGAAGTCCACCGCCCTCGACAACACGTTCACCGATGTGACCGGGCTCATCGCGCGCTGCCGGTTTTCCGACTGCGGCCATCATGGCGAACCGGGCTGTGCGATCGAGGCGGCGCTCGCCGATGGCTCGCTGGCGGCGGACCGATGGCAGAGCTTCCAAAAACTCCAGCGGGAGCAGGCCTATGCCGCGCGACGCGCCGATAGCCGGCTGGCACGCGAAACCAAGACGGCATGGAGAAAAATTCACCGCGCCCATCGCGCGCAGGTTCGATTCGAGAACCACGAGTGACTCGTGCCACTTCCATTCACGGTTCCACCCTTCATCGATTCAGCTGCGCGGAAGCCGCTTTGATGTGCTGGCAGTTGACGGACCTGCCGGTGCTTCATCTCGTATCGCATGTTCACCATCATTGGCGGCGACGGAAAGGAATACGGTCCCGCGAGTGTCGCCCAAGTTCGCGCGTGGATCGCGGCTGGCCGCGCCAATCTGGAGACAAAGGCGAAGGCGCTCGGCTCCGACGAGTGGCACCGGCTGGGTGACTACGCCGAATTTTCGCCAACCTCGGTGCTGCCGCCGCCATTGCCCGGCACGGCCGAGCCGGCGGGAGTGGTCTTGGCGGAACGACTCACCCGCCTGGCCGCGTGGTTCATCGATCAGATCTTCGGGTTCATCGCCTGCCTGCCCGGCGCCATGTTGCTGGGCCTGTCCGTGCTGCAGGCGCTCATTGCCGGCGAGCGGGATTTCGAAAGCATCGATTCCGCGCGGCTGGCGTTGGGATCGTCCCTGCTGCTGTTCGGCCTCGTCACCCTGCTCATCATTCAGATTTGGATGCTGACGACCCGCGGCCAGACGATCGGCAAGCGGCTGCTGGCAATCCGGATTGTGCGTTTCGTCGACCACGCGAACCCGGGATTCGTAGGCGCGGTACTGCTGCGCGCCATCGTGCCCGGAGTGATCGCGCTCATCCCCTTCGGTTTCATTTTCAACCTCGTGGACATCATCTTCATCTTCCGCGAAGACCGCCGCTGCATCCACGATCTGATCGCGGGCACGAAGGTCGTGAAGGTTTAATCGTAATCGGCGGAACGCCGATTACACGATTACACGATCTGATCCACCAGCGGCTCGCCACGGATGAAGGCGCCGAGGTTGGCGAGGAAGTGCCGCACGATGGCCGTATCCTGATCATGGCGACCACCGCCGGTGTGAGGCGTGACGAGGCAGTTCGGCGTGGTCCAGAATGGATGGTCGACCGGCAGCGGCTCGGTTTCGAACACGTCGAGGTACGCCTCGCCAATCCGGCCGGAACGCAGCGCCTCGAGCAGCGCGCGCTCGTCGACGGTGGTCCCGCGGCCGACATTGTAGAAGCGGGCGCCGCGCTTGCAGCACGAGAGCCGGCGCGCATTCACGTAGTTCCGCGTGCTCGCATTCTCCGGCAGGATGTTCACCACGTGATCCGCCCCGGCGAGCGCGCTGCTCACCTGTTCCTCCGGAATGATGCGCACGCCGCGTTCGCTGCGGATCTGCCGGCGGACCGCCAGCAACGTCATGCCAAACGGCGCGAGCAGCTCCGCCAGCCGCCGGCCGATCGCGCCGAATCCGAGCATGAGCACGGTCTGGCCGGTGAGCAGCCGCGAGTCATAGCGCCGTTCGGCATAATGCCACGAGTGATCCGCCAGCTGATCGCGATGCGAATCCGGCAGCCGCCGGCCGAGGGCCAGCATCATCGCGAGCACATGCTGCGCGCAGGGATCGGCAAAGACCTGCGAGACGTTCGAGAACCGCGCGCCGCGCGCGCTGAAGCCCTCGCGAAACTCCGGCGTGTCGTACCGCGTGTATCCCGCGGTCGTGACCTCGACCCAGCGCAATCGCTCGCACGCGAGGCATTGCTTCGCGTCGGGCTGGCCGAACGCGACGTCGGCCGAGGGCAGCAGCGGATCCGGCCGGCCCGCGACGAGCACGGAGCTCGAAGCCTCGGCGGAAAACACCAGCTGGTGCGCCCGCGTGCCTTCGACGAGCAGCTGCGTGTCGGATTCGGAAAACTTCGCGTTACACCAGATTGTGAGCGGGGCGGGGGTGGGCTTACTCATCTTCGGAGAATTCGCACAGGGTATGGACGGTGAGCCCGTCCTGGCGCAGCCGCGCCGACCCCCCGAGTTCCGGCAGGTCGATGACCGCCGCGACGCCGGCAACCTCGGTCGCGAGCGAGCGAAACAGCTTTGCGGCCGCGAGCAGCGTCCCACCCGTCGCAATCAAGTCGTCCACAATCAACACGCGATCGCCGGCGCGGCAGGCATCCGCGTGAACCTCGATCGTGGCCGACCCATATTCGAGCGCATAGTCGGCCGACACGGTTTTGAAGGGCAGCTTGCCCTTCTTGCGCACCAGGACGAAGGGCGTGTGGGTCGCATACGCGACGGCGCCGCCGAGGATGAATCCGCGGGCATCGACCGCCGCGACCCGGTTGACCTCGAGACGCACGCACTCGATCGCGAACGCCTTGACGATGGCGTGAAACGCGTCCGGGTCGCCGAACAGCGTGGTCACGTCGCGGAAGTTGACCTTCGGTTTCGGCCAGTCGCGCACCGTTCGGACACGAGTCTTCAGGAAGGCGGCGAGTTCGGGCGGGGTCATGACAGAAGTGAGGGAGTAAGGGAGCGAGGGAACGAGGGACGAGCCAAATCTCGGGGCGACGGCGGCGGAAGGGGGCGCTTCTGCCGATTGGCGGTGCCATCAGTTCTGAAGTGGCACGGGCAGCCCGCCCGCCGTAGCCTTGCGCGAAGGCTGGGTCTCGCCCGTGATCTTTCCGTGGCATGGGCGTCTCCCTCGACAGGCTCGGGACCCTGAGCCGGTTCGACAGGCTCACGGCCAATTTACTTCATCGACAGCGAGGCCTCGAGCTTGCCGAGAGGCTTGTCGAACGGGCCGCCCATGATTCTTCAAAGTACACCGGCAGTAATACGCGGCGCGGATTGCGTGGGACACGCGGATGAACTTTCCCCTTTGTCATGCTGAGCGTCGCAAAGCATCCCGTGGTGCGACCGGTTGCGGGCATGGGGCCCATTCGGCAAGCTCAGGGTCCCGAGCCTGTCGAGGGACTGGATTCTTCCCCTTCGCTCCACTCCGGGTCAGAATGACACGCTTTTGACCAGCCTCGTTACCTCGGCTGCTATGCAATCGACCGCGCCTGCTGCCGGCTCAGAATTCCAGTCGTAACGTGAACGCGAACACGCGCGGGTTCTCACGGTAACCGCGGCGGGGGAAGACCACCCCCGTGACGCTGTCGACGTCGAGCTTGGTGGCGATGATGGTGCGGTCGTCGAGAAAGTTGGTAATGTTGAGCTGGTAGGTGACGCGGGTGGCATCCATCCACCGACCCGCGAAACCCTTCGTCTTGTATTGAAAGAAGAGATCGCCGATCGAGCGCGCGTTTCCCCACAGCGTGCGTCCCGAAGACAGTACCACGCCCGCGACGTTGGCGCTTTGGTACCGCCAGCCGCCGCCGACGGCGAACCCACGCAGCGGACCGGACGGGAAGGAATAACGCGTCCACAGGTTCGCCTTGTGCGGCCGGTTGCCGTAAGCCTGTTCCTCCTCGAGGCGCGTCGTCGCCAGTTCTGTATCCGACTGGGCGATGCGCTGGGCCACGGTGACGGTGCCGAACGCCTGGTTCCGGTCGAAGAGCAGCTGGTTGTAGATCGAGGGCCGGCCGGTGCGCGACGTGTAGACGGCGTCGAGGCTCTGCCAGAGGGCGACCCGTTCCGCCCACCACGGCACACCCTCGAAGAAGACGTTGGTCCGGGTTCGATCGGTGTAGGAGTAGCCCGCACGGACGGTCCAGTTGCGCGTCGGATTCGCGAACAGCTCGACTTCCGTGCCCTTGCTCACGCGATCGCTGAGAAACGAGTCGGCCGTGCTGAAATAGACCGCCGTCAGATCGCCGACGTTCTGGATGGGATCGCCCGAACCGAGCGTGGTGAGCCCCGCCTGGCGAAAATAGTATTCGAACGACGACATGACGTCGTTGTTCGGATTCACGAACACCCCCCCGCCGCCCTGGATGCGATCGCCGAGCACCTTGGATTCATAGGCCTTGACCGAGCCGCTGATCCGGTTGTCGAGGAAACTGAAGGCCACGCCAAAGTCGTGGCCGGTGCCCCGGAACGGCGGCGGGGTGAGATCGTCGGGCAGCGCCGAGCGGTTGCGCTCCCCGAGGCCGACGCCGTTCGAATAATTCGCCGTGAGCGAGAAATTGCCCGTGAGGTGGAAGACCGCCCCGAGCGAACGGCGGATACCGCCATTCTCCGCGATGGAAAACCACTCCTGCTGCAACGGCGTGAAGGCGGGCTGATCGGCGGAGGTCGCAAAGCGGTACTTGCCCGTCGCCGCGTCGCGCAGAATCCGCGGGCCGATCGTGCTGATCGAATCGTCACGCACCCCCAGCGTCGTCACCAGCCGGCGGTTGAACAGGAAGTTTTGCATCACTGCCATGTACGAGTCGGTCGTGATCTCGTCATTGAAGTCGCGATCGTTGGGCGGCGCCCAGTCGGTGGTGAGCGTGCCGACGCTGGCGAAGCTCGAGGAGAACGACTCGATGTTGGCGGGGTTTCCCGGCTGGAATCCGGCGGTGTAGTTGGCGAACGGACCATCGATCTGGAAATAGCGCCGCCGGAAGACCTGGTTGGCGGCGTTCTCGGGATTCGCGTTGTAGGGCCGGCCGGCCCAGACCTCGCGACTCCGCAGCCGCGATTCCTCGTTGACGTTGCGCTCGCCCATCACGGCAAAACGATGGAAGCCCCAGCGCTTCCCCAGGTCCTGCTCATAGGAGAACGACGCGCGCAGCGTATCGTTGTCGTTGTTACGCTTCAGCCGGAGGTAATTCTGCTGGCTGAAATAATAGCCGTTGCCGAAAAAATACGGGTTCAGGCTGCGATCGGGCAGCCGGTAGTTGAGGTCGGCGCGGAGGTCGGGATTCTGTCCCAGGGTGGTGTCGCTGTGCCGCTCGGAGCGGTTGTAGGCGAGTTCCATGTAGAACCGCGAGAACCACCGATGGTTGAAGGTGGCGGTCAGGTTGTTGGTGGAGACCCCGGCGAATTCGCCCGCGCCCGACGCGGTGACGGAACCGTAGGGCTCGAACGCTTCGTTCACGATCACGTTTTCCGAGCTGTTGAAGGCGGTGGCGTTGGTCGCAAAGGTAGTGCGGTTGGCCGTCGCGGACGCGCCCTCCCAGAACAGGGGCGCGACCGCGAGATCCGGACCATAGATTAGCGCCGTGCGGTTGTTCAAATTGCCGGTGCCCGCGACGGCATTGACCAGCGCCGTGCCGCTGGCGTTTTCATAACGCTCCAGCGCCTGGTTCCAGCGAATGTCGCCGGAGCCGAGCCCCCCGATGAAACGCGAGAGCGCATCGACATGGTTCCAGGTGCGGCCGGATACGCCCTCGGTGTGACTGCGCTCGTACGAGACGGTGAGATCGGTGTCGCGGCGGAACTGATACTTGGCGGCGACGGTGATGGCCTGGACGTCGGTGTATTGATGGGGCTGCGGCGAACCCTTCCGGTCGCGCACGCCCAGCAGCCGCAACGCAAATTTGTCCTTTCGCAGCACGCGGTTGAGGTCGAGGGCGGCGCGCTTGGTGCTCTCGTCGGCCACCTTCAAATCGAGGCTGGCAAGATTGCGAGAGAGGGAGGGTGCGCGGGTACGAAAGTTCAGGTTGCCGCCGGCGCTGCCGGTGCCGAAGAGGATGGCATTCGGGCCCCGGGTGGAGCCGACGCGCTCGATATTGTAGGTGTTCGGCTGCCCGGCATTCTGAAAGCCGTTGACGGATGAAGTGCCCGGCAGCCCGCGCACATTGAAGGTGAATCCCTGATCGCCAAACATGTTGATTTGGCTGCCGGCGCCGCCGGGCTCGTCGCCGCCGTGGGCGACATCCGCATTCACGTCGTAACGCAAGATCTCCTCCATCGAGGTGGCCGCAAGATCGTCCAGGAGATCCTTCGTGAAGATGCTGATGGATCCAGGAGTGTCGCGGAGGGCGGTGTTGAGCCGGCTGCCTTCAAGCGTGTTCGTGGCGGCATAGCCCGTGTCGGTCATTTCAGTAACGACGAACGGCGAGAGCTCGACCGGTTCCTCTTTGAGAGCTGTCGGAGCCGGAGCGCTGGCGGCGAACAGGATTGATGGCAGAAACAGCGCCATCGAGATACAGCGGGACAGTTCAATGCGTGTCTTCATGGGGGCGGACGAGCGGGGCCACGCCGGCGCGGACACACTCGTGAAGGTCAGGGGTTGCGGGGTAGGTGCGGCAGCACCTTCTCTGGACGCGATCAGCCCCGGCCACAACGGCCAAAATTGAGCGCCGCTCAATCCTCATTTCCTGCGGCTGCGGGTCACAAACATAGCCAATCCACTCAACGTCAGCCAAAGAGGGCGGATGGCGCCGAGCGGCAGCCGCACAATCCGGATCTGCGGCAAGGATGCCGCAGCCACTTCATGGCATTGCTTACCCAGCAAAAATTCAGGCAGGTCACGGAGCGCACAGAGCCGAACTCTTGCGCACCGCGTGGACGGAACTGGATTGCTCCTGCTCCTTGCTCCCTGCTCCCTTCTCCGCGGCGGATGAGACAGACCGAATGATCATCTTCGGTGCGCCACGCCGCATGGCCGCTTCACCACCAGCCCCGCGCCTTCGCATGGGAGAGCGCAGCATCGAGCGATGGCAGATACGGGTGCCACAACTTCTCCCACTCCAAACTCACCGGACCGGAAAATCCATCGGCGCGCAACGCGGCCAGCAGCGGCGCAATCGGAAAATCACCTTCGCCCGGCAGCACGTAGGTGTGGGGATGGCGCGCGCTGGGCACGTTGATGCTGTCCTTCACGTGCACATGCACGACGTGGCGGCGTATCGCCTGCCATGTAAGCAACGGTTCCTCGCCCCCGCGTCTCCATGTGTGGTGCGCATCCCAGAGAACGGGAACGCCAGGCACCGCGCGCACGAACCGGAGAATTGCCGGCGTCGTGACAAGGCTGTCGTGGGTCTCGACGCACAAGTCCACCCGCCAGTCACGCCGCCGCCGTTCCTCGCGCCACCACTCGACCGTGGCGCGAGCCTGCGCCAGCTCGTGCTCGTCCGCCGTGTTTCCGCCATCAAACACCCGGATGCGCGGTGCGCTGAGCGCGTCGGCCCAGGGCGCGAGCGCGAGCAGTTGTTCGCGATCTTCGGCCGTGGCGGCGGCGAGCCGAAGCGAGGCATTCAGCGCCACCATCGGCAGCGCGGGCGACGACCCACGAACGGTGAATTCCGCTGGATTACCAAACCGCTCAAAAAAATAGCGCGGCAAGTCGAGTGTCCCGCCCAGTGCGCGCACTTCGATGGCACCGAGCCCGTGGCGGCACGCGAGGTCGACGGCGCCCTCCAGCGATTCGTCCGGACAACCCAGCGTGGAGCAGCAGCGGAGCAACACCGTTGGCCCGGGATTGTCAGGCGTGGTTTGCGGCGTGGCAGGCATCGAGGATTCAGCTGCGATGGCCGGAAGCCTCGCGGACAAAGTCCCTAGCCCGCCAGCAGCCGGCGGACAACGCGAAATGCCGCGAACACTCGTATCAGTTCCCGCAAACAGCAGGCGAAGAATTCGGAATGGCATGAGCTTGCGTGACATTCTCCTTGCCCGCGCCCGCGCAGACCGGCGAAATCGACGGTCCCGACCCAAGCGGGCCCGATCCGCATCAGCCGCAACCTCTGCTCCTCCTGCCATGCCAAGACCTGTCACCCTCTTCACCGGCCAATGGGCCGACCTTCCGCTCGAGAAGCTCGCTCCGCTTGCGAAAAAGATGGGCTACGACGGCGTCGAACTCGCCTGCTGGGGCGATCACTTCGACGTCGACGCCGCGTCGACGAACAAGAAATACGTCAGCGACAAGTGGGCGCTGCTGAAGGACCACGGGCTGACCTGCTTCGCGATCTCCAGTCATCTCGTCGGCCAGGCGGTGTGCGACAACATCGACGAGCGGCACAAGGCCATCCTGCCGCCGGACGTGTGGGGCGACGGCGAGCCCGAGGGCGTGCGCAAACGCGCCGCCAAGAAGCTCACTACGGCCGCGAAGGCCGCGCGGGCGTTTTTCGACGCGAAGCCCGGCCGCGGCACGAAGGATGATTTCCCGGCGGTGGTGAATGGCTTCACCGGCTCGAGCATCTGGCATTCGATCTACGCGTTCCCGCCGACCTCGCAGGAATATTGGGATGCCGGATACGCCGATTTCGCGAAGCGGTTCGGCCCGATTCTCGACGCCTTCGACAAGGCCAACGTGAATTTCGGCCTCGAGGTGCACCCGACGGAGATCGCCTTCGACATCGCGAGCGCGCAGCGCGCGGTGGCGGCGGTGAAGGGTCACAAGCGTTTTGGTTTCAACTACGACCCGTCCCACCTCGGCTACCAGGGGGTCGACTACGTGAAGTTCATCCGGACCTTCGGCAACCGGATCTACCACGCGCACATGAAGGACGTGTGGTGGGGCCACGGTGACGGCACGGTTGGCGTTTTCGGCGGCCATGTGAATTTCGGCGAGGCCCGGCGCTTCTGGGATTTCCGATCATTGGGCCATGGCGACATCAAATTCGAGGACATCATCGTCGCGCTGAACGACGTTGGCTATCGCGGGCCGCTTTCCGTCGAGTGGGAAGACAGCCGGATGGACCGCATGCACGGCGCGGCCGAGGCGGCTGCGTTTGTCCGGAAAATCGACTTCCCCTCCAGCGCCATCGCCTTCGACGCGCAATTCGACAAGAAGAATCAATGAGCATCAAAATTGCGATCATCGGTGCCGGCGGCATGGCCGGTTACCACGCGACAGGATTCCGCCAGGCCGGCGCCGAGATTGTCGCCCTCGCCGACGTCAACCAGGCCGCGGCGGAAAAAGCCGCCGCCCAGCATGGCATCACCCGCGTCTTCAGCGATGTCGCGGACATGCTGCGCACGCTGCCGGAGCTCGACGCGGTGTCGATCATCGTGCCGAACAAGTTTCATGCGCCGCTGGCCATCGCGGCGCTGAAAGCCGGCAAGCACGTGTTCTGCGAAAAACCGCCGGCCCTCACCGCCCGCGAAGCCACGGTGATGAAACAGACGGCGGACAAGGCGAAGCGGACGCTGATGTTCAACTTCAACAACCGCGCCCGGCCCGAGAGCTACGCGATGATGGAGTACATCACCGACGGCGCGGTCGGAAAGGTGAACAGCTGCCAGGCAAAGTGGATTCGCCGCACCGGCATCCCTGGTTTCGGCGGCTGGTTCACCAACAAGTCGCTCTCCGGCGGCGGGCCGATGATCGACCTGCTGCACATGATCGATCTCGGGCTCTATTTCATGGGGTATCCGGAACCTGCGCACATCCTCGCGCGGACGTTTAGCGATTTGATCACCGACAAAACGTTCAAGGGACCGTGGGGCATTCCGGATGTGGCCAAGGGCGTCACAGACGTCGAGGCGGCGGCGCACGGCTTCGTCACGTTCAAGACCGGCCAGTCGATGGCGTTCCAGGTCTCCTGGGCGGAAATGAACAAACGTGAGGAAGTATCGGTGACGTTCCAGGGTTCGAAGGCCGGCGGCCTGGTGCAGCGGCTGTTCGGACTCGACGGCATCGACGCCACCGCGATCGACACGTGCGAGCTCTACACGCATGAGCGCGGACGGCCGGTGAACCGCAGCATCACGGTCCCCCCCGATGCGCCCATGGGCCGCGTGCGTTCCGCGATGAATTTCATCCGTACGCTCGAAGGCTCGGAAAAACCGCTCAACACGCCGGACCAGGCGGTATCGCTGATGAAAATCATCGACGGTGCCTACAAGTCCGCCGCCACCGGCCGGCCGGTCGCGCTGTAGCGCGCTTCGCGCTGGAGACGGGAGCAGGGAGAAAGGAGAAGGACCCAATCCCGTCTCCTCCCTCGTGTCCCCAACTTGGATAACTGTCCGCCGACACTGACCTCTGACCTCTGACATCTGACATCTGAAATCTGGCCTCTGGCTTCTGCCCCTGTCCCCTGTCCCCTGTCCCCTGTCTCCCGTCCCCTGTCCCCTCCCCCCGTCCCACTCATGAAACTCAACCGCAAACTCCGCATGGGCATGGTCGGCGGCGGTCGTGGCGCATTCATCGGCGCCGTGCACCGCATGGCCGCGCGCCTCGATGGTGAAATCGATCTCGTCGCCGGCTGCTTCTCGGCCGATCCGAAAAAATCAAAACTGTCGGGCGAGGATCTGTTCATTGATCCGTCCCGCGTCTATGCGACCTATGAGGAAATGGCGCGGAAGGAAGCGGCGCTGCCCGCCGATCAACGCATCGACTTCGTCTCGATCGTCACGCGCAACAACACGCACTTCGCCGTCTCAAAAACATTCCTCGAGGCGGGCTTCCACGTCATCTGCGACAAGCCGCTGTGCTTCTCCCTCAAGGAAGGGCTGAAGCTGCGGGAGATTGTGCGCCAGAGCGGCCGGGTCTTCGCGCTAACGCACAATTACACCGGCTATCCCATGGTGAAGGAGGCGCGCGAGTGGGTGCGTGCCGGCAAGCTCGGCAAGCTGATGAAAATCGTGGTGGAGTATCCGCAGGGCTACGCCATCAGCGCGCTCGAGACCGGCACGACGGGACAGATTTCAAACTGGCGGATGGATCCTTCGGTGTCGGGACTCTCGAACTGCATGGGCGACATCGGCACGCACGCGCACAATCTCGCCCGCTACATCACCGGGCTGGACGTGGAGGAAATCTGCGCGGAGTTGTCGACGTTCATTCCCGGCCGGCCGCTCGACGACGACGGCAACTGCCTGGTGCGGTTTGCGAAGGGCGTGAAGGGGATCATCTACGCCTCGCAAGTCTCGAGCGGCGAGGAGAACAACCTCAACATTCGCGTCTTCGGCACCAAGGGCTCGCTGCAATGGTTCCAGGAAAACCCGAACGAGCTCATTTTCAAGAAAGCCGATTCGCCGCAACTCGTGTATCGCCGCGGCAACGGCTACCTTTCGGCCGCGGCGCAGGGCGCCACCCGGACGCCGTTCGCGCACCCCGAAGGTTTCATCGAGGCGTTCGCCAACGTTTACCGGAGCGCCGGCAAGGCGATCGCCGACGCAATCGAGGGGCGCAAACCCGGCAAGGACGCCTACGACTTCCCGACGATCGACGACGGCATCGCCGGTATGGCCTTTGTGGAGACGGCCGTGAAGAGCGGCAAGGCCGGCGCGAAGTGGGTCAAGTTCCCGAAGGTTTTTGCTGCTGCAAAAACCTAGGTGGAGTGTCGTGGCAAGGGGCCTGCGTGGTGCCTTGGCCGACAATGATGCGCGGTTGGCGTGTCAATCGGTCGTCGCTTAATTCTGTACTTCGTACACCTCCACCAGCGCCGTGCCGGTGGCGTCGTTCGAGCCGAGCACTTGCACGGTGTAGGCTCCAGGCGCGAGGTTGATCAGGATCGCGGCATCACGGCCGCCCGGAGGAATCGCGAACGCGCCGACGGCCGCCGCGGCCCAGCGTCGTCCTGTAATGAAATGAAAAGATAAAGGCGGCAGTGTTCATTGTGGTGATTCGGACTGTTTATACCGGCGACGGATTATGGCATCTCGTAAACTTCAACGAGGGCCACACCCGTCGTTCCACCTATACCGGACAACCCCATCGCATGAACGCCGAGGTGAGACGAATCGTGTCCGCTGTACCGCGACTGTTACCACGAGGTTCGGAGCATAAACCCTGAACCGACCCGGCTGGTTCATCGCGGCTGGTCTTCATCGGACAAGGGTATTCGGCTGGAGCCGAAGCACCCTGCGCAGATGGCGCCGATTCTTCGGATGCCGTTGAGAAGGCGCCAATTCCCGCCCCGGAGCAACGAGATTACCTGCGCAAATCTTGCGGGCTCATCGGCCGGGCGTTTCCCCGGAGATCGGCAATCAGAGGTCAGAGGTCAGAGGTCAGAGCCTCGATTCTGTGTCCAAAGATTCGAGGCAATCACAGTGCGCCGCCTGCAACACCGGCTTGATGTCAAGGTCATCGCGCTTACCCTGCGCCCATGAAGAATGGCAAGCACCGCAGCCGCACGTCCTCCCGCGCCACCGAGCGCATCGAGCTGGGCCGATACATCGTGGCCGACCCGGCGATTTGCCACGGCAAACCCACTTTCAAGGGCACGCGCATCATGGTGTGGCAGGTGCTCGATGACGTCGCCGACGGACGGTCGTGGGACTTTATTTGCCGGACACGATGGGGAGGGCGGGTGTCGCTGGCGGGGATTACCGAGGCAGTGCGGCTCTCGCGACAGGCATGGCTGGACGAGCATGGCCGCCTGCAGCGCAGGCCTTCGGCCACTGCCCTCTCAGCGTGAACCTGTTGGACGAAAACTTTCCGGAGGATCAGCGGCCCCGTTTACGTCAATGGCGAATTCCATTCCGGCAAATCGGACACGAGGTCGGCTGGCACGGTGTCAAGGACGATAACGTCCTCGGACTCCTTCACCGGCTGCGGCGGGTGACCTTATTCACGCAAGATCAGGATTTCTTTCAAAAAGAACTCTGTCATCCCACCTATTGCCTGCTCTATCTCGACGTGTGCGCGGACGACGCCGCCGAATACGTTCGCCGTTTCTTGCGACACCCGTTGTTCGACACTCAGGCCAAGCGGATGGGTGTCGTGGCCCGCGCGCACCACGAAGGGATCGAATTCTGGCAGCGAATTCGGGCAGGTCGTCAGCGCGCCAATTGGCTGGAGAGTTGAACGCTGACCGATGCGAGTTACGGGACCGTCGCGATCACGTTCCGACCCGCCAATCCGAAGTGTTTTGCCGCCGCCAGCAGATGTCCGTCATTTGAGTAGACGCTCTTGAAGCCCTGCTGCGCCGCCGTCGCCAGATGGAGCGCGTCCGCCGCGCGCAAGAAAGTCGTCGCAGGCAGCCCGGCGTAAACCGCCGCCACCTTGACCAGCGTCTCGCGCGCGATCGGCAGCCACTGGATTGCGCCCTGGCCATCATCCGCCGCCAGTTGTCCCAGGAGCGCAGCATAGTGGACCGGTTTGATCGCGCCGTCGCGCAGCTTGCGATGGAAGGCGGCGATCATCTCCGCGTGCCCGTGCGCGGCGCAGGCAAGGTGATCCGTCGCGGCCAGTTCCCGCACCGTTTCCCAGCCCGGATCCTGAAAATAAAGCCGGACCAGGTAACTCGTGTCGAAATAGATCACGACACGGCGCGATCCCGATCTTCACTGACCAGGGCCGTGGCATCTTTCCCACCGCAGAAAAATCGCGTGTGCCTGCGAAATGCGGGAGTCAGTTTCCGGCGGGAAAAATACGGCGTCGCCGGCGGGGCCGTTGCCGGCACGAGCTTGGCCACGATGCGACCGCGTTCGGTCACGTGCACCTCGCCCGACAGCGTCGCCTGCCGCACCCATTTGCCCGTGGCCGCATGAAGTTCCCGAATCGTTATCGTCTTCATGTGACACACCGTGTCACATTCGGTTGTGCTGTCAACGGAGGCCTGCGCGATGCGCGGCGGGAATCGACGGGCCGCCGTGAAGAACAGCAAGGCCGGCGCGAAGTGGGTCAAGTTCCCGAAAGTGTAGCGGACCTTGCCCGCAAACACTCAACGTTCAACTCTCAACGCTTAACGCTTAATTACCGGGCCCGCTTCCCGCTTACTTGAGCGTTCAGCGTTAAACGTTGAGCGTTGAGCGTTCTGCTGCTCGACCCACGCATCGTACTCCTTCCGCGGCATGAACCGCAGCGACGCACTGTTGATGCAGTAGCGCAGCCCGCCGCGCTCGTGCGGCCCGTCGGGAAAGACATGGCCGAGATGCGCGCCGTCGATCGCGCAGTGCACCTCGACGCGGCGCATGCCGTGGCTGCTGTCAACGTCCTCCTCCACGAACGCCGGATCGATCGGCTGGGTGAAGCTCGGCCAGCCGGTGCCACTGTCGAACTTGTCGCGACTGTCGAAGAGCGGCGTGTCGCTGCACACGGAAAAGTAAACCCCGTCCTCATGGTGGTTCCAATACGCGTTGCGAAACGACGCCTCGGTGCCCTGCTGGCGTGCGACCTTGAACTGCTCGGGCGTGAGCAGACGCTGCCACTCGGCGTCGGTGCGCTGCACCCGCGCCTTGCTCA
>JAUSID010000070.1 GCA_030648295.1 Opitutaceae bacterium
GCGATTCATGCGGGAACGACGACTCACTGCGAATGAATGAATCCGCGCCGGAGGCCTTCGCGCACGGCCTCGGCGCGATCCGAGACGCTGAGCTTTCGAAACAGGCTCTTGAGATGGGTCTTCACCGTGTCCTCCGAGACGCCGAGCACGTCGCCGAGTTCGCGGTTCCGGAGCCCCTTGCCCAGCAGATCGAGGATCTCGTCCTCGCGCCGCGTCAGTCGCATGCCGGTTACATTCTCATCCATCCGCGCGGTCACGCCCTTCGGCAGGTATTGGCGGCCCGCGTTGATTTCGCGAATGGCATCGATCAACTCGTCCTCGACCACGCTCTTGAACAGATACCCCATCGCCCCGGCGTCGAGCGCCTGGTGGATGTCCTCGTCGCCATCGTAATTGGAAATCACCAGCACGCGCGCGTCGGCAAACTCGGTTCGAATCGCGCGCGTGAGCTGCGCGCCACTGTCACCGCGCAGTCGCAGATCCATCAACACGACATCCGGTCGATGCTGGCGGAAAAGCTCGATCACCCGCGGGCCGCCCTCGGCTTCCGCGACGATGGTCATGTCGGGCTGCTGGTTGATCACCGTCGCCATGCCCACTCGCACCAACGGGTGATCATCGACGATCATTACCTTGATGCTGGTCGTCATGGTCAGGTCGCCGCCGACGGGCCGGAAAGAAGATCCCGCGCCGGTGGCAGCCCGACGGCTCCGTCATCGCCGTCGGCCACCGGGGGCGCCGGCGCTGTCACCAGGATCTCGGTCCCCCTGCCGGCCCCGCTTTCAATCCGGAGTTCGCCGCGGATCTCGCGTGCGCGTTCGCGCATCCCGAGCAGCCCGAAGCAGCCGCTCGATTGATCGAGCTGCTCCGCCGGCTCGAACCCCGCGCCGTTGTCGATGATGCGCAGGCTGACCTCGGCGGCGCGAAAATCGAGCTGCACGTGAATGGTCTCGGCGCGGCCGTGTTTGACCGCGTTGGTCATCGCCTCGGTGCCAATGCCGAGCAGGTGGTTTTCGAGCCGCGGGGGCAGCGACCGCACCGTACCCGAAACCTGGATATCCACGGAGAGCGCACCCGAGTGGTTCCACGACCCGGCAATGCGCTGTAGCCCCGCCACCAGACCTTCCAGCCGCGCCGGCACCGCTTCCTCGCGCAGTTCGCGGATCGCATTGCGCGCCAGCGCGCGGCTCTGGCGCAGCATCTGCCGCGCAAATTGGAGCCGCGCCCGCACCGGGTGCGTCGTGCCGTTGAGATCGGTTTCCATCGCCTTCATCTGGAGCGACAATCCGGTCAGCCCCTGTTCCAGCGTGTCGTGGAGTTCGCGCGCGATCCGGGTGCGTTCCTCGAGTGCTGCCGCATGCCGGGTCTGCTGCTCGATCACCGCCCGCTTGCGCTCAATCTGCCGGCGCAGCGACCACACCAGCCCGGCTGCGCCCAGCAAAATCGCCCCGGTGGTGAGCAGGGCGCGCCAGAGCCGCTCCAGCGTCCACCACGGCGGCGCCTGCACCAGCTGCACGTCCGCCGCGTCGGCCACGAGCAGCAGGAAGGCGCGCGGCTGGTAGAACCAGATATCCTCGAGTTCGCTGATGACGCAAATGCCGGTCACCGTCACGAGGCTGTTCTTCTCCGGCAGCCGCAGCGGGGCGGCGGGCGGATGGTTATAGAGCGCCTTGAACAGCAGATCACCGGACTGGAGAATCAACGTCACGCCCTGGCCCGTCACCGACCAATCCACCAGCCGGGCATCGATGCGGACGAGGTCCGAGTTGTACAAACCGCCGAGCAATTCCGCGGTGGTCGGCCGCACGGGGGGCGGCGGCGCGCCCTTGGTGATCACGCGCGCGACGGCGTGCTGGAGCACGGCGAGACCTTCGGCCATGGCGGGAAATCCCACCGCCTCGACCATGTCGCCGGACTGGAAATTCACCGGCGGTTTCATCACCACCTTCAATCCGAGATCGCCGTCGCGAAGAAAGAAGGTCGTGTCCGATATGCGGCGCGTCACGACCCCGCTGGTCCGGACCCGGTGCCGGTGCGTCTCGCCCGGCGGCAGCCGCATCAGCCGGCTGACGGGCACCAGCGGCTGGGCAAATGGGTCGGGGGCCGGCGGCCGCAGCATGGTGATTTCGGAAAACGACGGGACACGGAAAGACGGCTCGACCACATGCCCATGCTTGTTGACGTTGACCGCGGCCACACCCCGCATCCGCACCCGGGCATCGACCAGCGATTCGAGATCGGCGCCGGCCGAATAGTTGACGAGGACCCGCAGGCTCTCTCCCTCCATGCCCAGATCGATTGCCACAAAATCGCGCGGTTCGAGCAGTTCGGCCGAGCGCACCACGCCTTCGATCTCGAGCCACTGGTTGTCCGCCGTGCCCAGCGCCAGCACGCTGTAGCTGGCGGGCCGGGCGTCCGGAAACGGACCGCGGCCCAGCGGGATCAGCGCCGTCGGCAGGAGCCAGGGAGAAAAGCCCCCCTTGCGCAAAACCCCCGCCACCGCGACGCGATCTCCCGGCACGAGCTTCTGCCCCGACGGCGACTTCGACACAAAAATGCCGAGCTCGCCGTCGTGCAGCCGGAAGGCGCCGCTGGGCATCGTGCCCGTCACCACACCCTCGATACGAACCGGCGGTTGCTCGACCGTGAGCTCGGGCCAGCGCGCAAACGCCGCGGCGACGGTGGTGAGAGGCGCCGATTCGACCGCCGGCGGCGGCACCGGGGTGATCGGGGACGAGGTTGCGGCGCTGGCTGCGCCGGCCAGGAACATCGCGGCGATCCCAAACGAGATGATGGGGGAAGCAGACATGGGGATTTCGGCTCCGTCCACGCTACTGAGTGCGGGCGTCCCGATGCAATCCACGTCCGGCTGGGACGCCTGGGCTGCATTTTGCTGCCAACGAAACCGGCCGGATTGGGGAGTGGCACATCCGCGCCGTGATAGTCGCGGATCGCCGGCCGGCCGTCCATCCCTCGAACGGGTGAGGCGGGCGTACGCCGGGTCAGGGAAGAATGAGCCGCTCCGCCCGCCTGTGCTGAGTTCGCGGATACGACCGCCTAGCCCGCATTTTTCACACTTGAAATGGTCTTCACCCGTGTCTGACCGCCAACATCCCAATGTTCCGGCGAGCGCCCCGCGTTCATGCGAGCTAAATGCATTCTGCTGGCCAGCAGAATGCCCTTAGCCGGGAAATCGTGGAGCGCGCGCCGGCGCACGGCACCAGCGAACACACGGTGCGTTCGCAGCGGAGCAGAGGGTGAAATTTCCCGACTAGAGACATCCATGATTGGCGGACGAACTGCTTGTTGAGGGCATGGCTACGCGCTTCGTCACCGCACGCCTGCCCGTTCGGCATGTCTCAGGGCCCCGAGCACCAGCCGAGGGGCTGCCGCCGGACCTGCGCGATCCGATTCAACATCGCGCGATTCAGCCGATCCGGTTGGTTGCGGCCATGGACAGCGCCACGAGCTTTGCGGGGCGGTTGGATCCTCTCTTCCCGTTCCCCCATCTCACCCGTCCGGGTGATGGACATCCGGGCCGGTATCGGTGAAGCTCGGCCCGCTTTCCTTACCCCGTTCTGAACATTGCGGGCGACCGCGGTTTTGCCGCGGTTTTTCGCGTTTGCTTTCCACCCGAGCCGTAAAACCCAGGCCTTCCAACCTGCTTCCACCCATGCACACCATTCCGTCGCTGCCGAAACTGCTTCGTCGACTCGCCCCGCGCATTCTGCTGCTGCCATTTCTTTTTGGTTCAATGCTGGCTCAGTCCGGCAACAACGGCACCATCACCGGACGCGTGTATGACGACACCACCGGCCGCTCGCTGCAGGGCGCGGTCGTCACCGTGCGCGGCACCAACCACCAGGACTACACCGACCCCGAGGGTCGATTCACTCTTCCCGGCGTCGCGGCGGGCTCGGCGACCTTGGAAATTGAATACGTCGGCCTCGATCACTTCACGCAGTCGGTCAGCGTTTCGGCCGGCACGACCGCAATGGTCAGCGCGGGCCTGAAAAGCTCCGTGCTGCAACTCGAAGCCTTCGAAGTGAAGGAGGCCGTGCGTGGCCAGGCGCTCGCGATTAACCAGCAGAAGACCGCGGCCGGCATCGTGAACATCGTCTCCGAGGAAGTCTTCGGCAACATGATCGGCGGCAACCCGGGTTACGCGCTGCAGCGGCTGCCCGGCATCAGCGTGGACGAGGACCAGGACGGCCAGCCGACGGCGGTGAACCTGCGCGGCGTGCCCGGCGAGCTGAACTCGTTCCAGGTGGACGGCATCCGGCTGCCCAACTCCGGCGGCACCAGCCGCGCGGCCGACATGCGCAGCCTGGTCGCGGACGGCATCACCAACATCGAGGTGATGAAGGCCGTCACGCCCGACCGCGATGGCGACGCCGTGGGCGGCATCATCAATGTCGTCTCGCGCAACGCGTTTCAGCGCGACGGCCGGGAATACAAGCTCGTCGGCACTGCCTCCTACAACGACCTCTCGGGCACGTGGGGTTACAACGCGCGCGCCTCGTTCTCCGACATCTTCGGCGTCATGGGCCAGGAGAAGAACCTCGGCATCAGCTTCACCGCGACGAAATACCGCACCGACCGGTATTCGGAAAATGCGGACATCGACTGGGTCCGCGTCACCGCCGCGAACAACCCGCAGCTCAACCTGACCGGCAACACGAAGTTCCTCGAGGCGTCGCATGCGGAGCGAGCCTACAAGGCGACGAACACCTGGGGCTTCAACGGCTCAATCGACTTCCGGCTCAATCCGGAGAATTCGTTCTACTTCCGGCCGTATTACAGCCACTACGACCAGACGGCGGAGACGTTCGAGACCGACTGGGACATCGACACGCGGTTCCAGGACAACGTGGGCGGCCGCAAGACCTACGCGTTCCTAGCGCCGGACGGCTCGGAGGGCCGCGGGACACCCGGCCCCAACGGCAGCCGGAGCACGCTCGGCTACATCGGCACCGACAACGACACCCACAATGACCTCTGGTCATGGACGTTCGGCGGCCGCCACGAGAAGGACACGACGCGGCTGACCTACGACTTCAACTACTCGACCTCGACGAACGTCCAGCCGAACTTCGCGGAATACAACCTGCGCCTGGATCCGATCACGGCGGGCTACTATGTGATGGAATACAGCTCGGCCAACCGGCTGCGCCCGCAAATCACGATCATCAACGGGCTCAGCCCAACGGACTTCGCCTATGCGCGCCAGGGGCCGACCAATCTCATCCTGCGCGCGCGGACCAAGGAAGAGGAGGTCTACAGCGGCAAGATCGACTGGGAGAAGAAATTCGCCGGCGAGCGGGCCTCGCACACGCTGAAGCTGGGCGCGAAATACCGCAGCAGCAAACCGACCTTCGAGCAGGAGCAGGTCAGCTATCGAGTAGTCGGCAACGCCCCGGCGATGCAGACGTTCCCGTTTGCCCAAGTGACGCGGCCGGCCACCGGCGTGCTGAACTCGCTTGGCATCCCGCGCTACATGGAGGCGCTGCCGAAGGAGGCGAAGAAAACACTCGGGACCGTGCCGTGGGAGGCGGTTCAACCGGGTTCGTTCAACAACAGCAACCTGCCGGACTACAACGCCGAGGAAAACACCACGGCATTGTACGTGATGGACACGTTCAAATTTGGCCGTCACTCGGTCATCGGCGGCCTGCGCTGGGAGCAGAACGATTTCAGCCGGGAGAACAAACGGGTGATCACGACGGCCACGCCTGCCGGCAACGTCTACTCGACCGCCCCGGTCAAGAGTTCGGCCAAATACGATCTCTGGCTGCCCGGGGTGCACTTCCGGCACGAACTGGCGAAGAACCTGATCCTGCGCGAGAGCTACAACAAGAGCTACGGCCGCCCGAGTCTCACGCTCATTTCCCGCGGTCGCCAG
This sequence comes from Opitutaceae bacterium, assembly GCA_030648295.1. GTDB lineage: Bacteria > Verrucomicrobiota > Verrucomicrobiia > Opitutales > Opitutaceae > ER46. Next base: position 5,903 of record JAUSID010000070.1, read on the forward strand.
GAGAGTGTGGCCACGAGCGGCGTGATCACGATCACGGAGGGCAATCCCAACCTGCAGCCACTGGAGTCCGACAACTACGACATCCAGCTCGAGTGGTATAACGACAAGGGCGGCCTTTACTCGATCGCCCTTTTCATGAAAGACATGAAAAACTTCACGTTCACCCAGGTCACCCGTTGGAACACACTCGACGCGAACGGCCGTCCCGTCCCGGTCGCCAACGGCAACAACATTTTCAACGAGCCGCTGAATGGTCCCGGGGCAAAGAACAAGGGCATTGAGCTCATCGCCCGCCAGCGCCTTTACTTTCTGCCCGGGCCGCTCAAGGGGCTGAGTGCCGACGTGAGCGCCACCTTCACGGAGAGCAAGGCGCAAGTGCCCGGCCGCGAAGGTGACGACCTGCCGCTGGAAGGCTTCTCGGATTATCTGTTCACGAGTTCGCTCTCGTATGCGTGGGGCAACTTCCGCGCTCGCGTCGATTACCGTTATCGCGCCGCCTACATCGAGGGCCTCGACGACGCAATTGACACCGACGAGTGGTTCTCCGCGCGCGAACAGGTCGACGCCGAAATGAGCTATCGTTTCACGAAGAACCTCAGCGTCTTCGCTTCCGGCACGAACCTGACGCACACGCCGCAGGTGTCCTACACGGGACAGCCGCAGTTTCCGGAGGACGTGAGCTACTCCGGCCGGAAATATCAGTTCGGAGTCGAATACAAGTTCTGAGCGAACGTCAGCCTCACACCCGGCACGCAAGCGGACGCTTCTGCCGGTTGTCGGCAAAAGGTTGGCCAATCAGCCGGAGCGGCGGCTTTCCCGTTCGGCAGGCTCACAGCCAAATGCTTCATCGACCGGGAGGCCTCGAGCCTGTCGCGGGGCAGCCGCCGAATGACAGACCGAGCGCTTTCGCTGGCCCCGCGAGGGAGCAATGCGTATGCCCGTCAGCCAATCCCAATGAAACCTGCCTCTCGTCTTCCCCTGGCCGTGTCCGCATTCCTGCTATTAATCTCTTCGAAAGTTCGTCCATGGTGGCGCAGAAGATCTCCCGCACGCGATAGCTTCGCCGGGAGCGCGACCGCCCCCGGTCGCAATCACCGAGGGCGGTCCCGCTCCCAACCAAGCCGGCACGAGCTTTGCCAACGATTGATGCGCGTCGGACTCCTGGCCGCGTTCGTACTGCTTGCTCGAGCCGCGGCGGCCCCGTCCGATTCGGAACTGTCGTTCGTCGTCGCCGGCGACATGCGTAGCTTCACCGAGAATGCCAAGGCCGATGGCAGGAAATTTTTCGACGGCGCGTGTGTGGCCATGAAGCGCGTCGGCCCGGGTGCGTTCTTGATTTCTCCCGGAGACGCTGATCCGCCCGCCGCGGTCCGGGCGATCATCGACCGGCACCTCGGGCCGAAATTCCCGTGGTACCTCGTCGTGGGAAACCACGAAGTCGAAAATGCCGCTGCCATGCCGTGGGTCCGCGACTGGCTACCGCGCCGATCCGGCTGGGGTGGAATACACGCGGAAGAAAACCGTCGAGTTGAACTAGGCGGCTGACGCGGACATTACTCGGGCTTCGTCGCCACCATGGACGCTCTGACTGCTGGCGGGCAGCCCTTCCGATCCGCGAGCGAATCATGAACACTGTCCTGCGCCGCCAATGGGTTTGATGCCGCCACGGCTCGTGCTCGCGTTGGTTTCGGCGCTGTGGACCGGCGCGCCGCACTTGCGCGCGCACGGTGACGATCAAATGCTGATTGAAGCGCTGACCGGGGAACTCGCGAAGGCGCCGGATCCGGATTTGTATATCCGGCGCGGAGAGCTTTACCGCCACCAGGAGGAGTGGGTGAAGGCCGAGGCCGATTTCATCGCCGCAGGAAAGCTCGAACCGACGCTGACCATCGTGGATTTTTTCCGCGCCCGCACGCTGCTCGAGTCGGGTCAGCCGGCACGCGCCCGGCCGCTGGCCGAACGTTACGTGAGCCGCACGCCGGACGAGCCCGAGGGACAATTTCTCCTCGGGGACATCTTCGCCGCGCTCGGGGAGCACGACGCCAGCGCCGCGGCGTACGCGGAGGGAATCCGCCGCGCGCCCCGTCCGCGTCCCGAACACTACCTGCGTTATGCCCGGCTGCTCGCCGGCGCGCCGAAGGCGGACGCCGCGCGGGTGCTCGCAGCGCTGGATGAAGGCATCGCGCGATTGGGCCCGGTGATCTCGCTGGTCGATTTTGCCATCACGCTGGAAGTCGACCGCAAAAATTATTCCGGCGCGCTCGAGAGGATTGCCGCGCTGCTGCCGCACGCTCCCCGGCCTGAGTCGTGGCTGGTCCGACAGGCCGACATCCTCGTCCAATGCGGCCGGAAGGAGGAGGCGATTGGCTCGTATCGCGCGGCGCTCGCCGCGATCGACAACCTGCCGGAGCGTTATCGTGACACCGTGCCGATGGAAGCGCTCGCACGCCAGGCCCGCGACGCGCTCGGCCGGCTTTCCGCCCATCGCGGGACCGCCGAAACAAGCGCGGCGCAGCCGCAGCCGGAGTGACAGGTGTCGTTGCGGGCTGCGCGCATTCGTAGGTTGCGCGCTCGCCTGCCCTGAGCGAAGTCGAACGGGCCGCGCAACGACAGTCGACATGCATGCCGGTCGTTGCGACACGAGGTCGCAACCTACAGCCGGGTTTCGTGACGACCGACGGCTCTCACGCCCGCGTCTCCACTCCGCGGGCGCCGACGTTCCACGTGAGCGCGAAACAGGCCGCGCTCAGGACGCCCGAGGCGGCAAGTACGACGAAACCGGCGCCCCAGCCGTGATGCTGTGCCACCCATCCGATCCCCACTCCAGAAATGACGGCGCCGGCATAGCCCCATAACCCGGTGAAGCCGGACGCAGTGGCGGCGGCCTTCTTCCCCGCGAATCCGGTCGCCGCTACACTCACCAGCATGAGCGGCCCGTAAATGAAAAATCCGCAGGCACCGAGCGCGAGGCCGAAGACCCAGGGGAGGCTGGCCGGTGCCAGCCAGAACACGAGCATCGCGAGCGTGGCGCCGAGCATGTAAACCGCCATCACTGGTCCGCGCCGGGTGCGAAAGACGCGATCCGACACCCAGCCTGCGCTCAACATGCCGGCAATGCCGAGCACCTCGAACAGCGCCATCATCCAGCCCGCCGTGCTCAGCTGCACTCCTTTCGCCTCCTTGATGAACGTGGGCGCCCAGGTGAGCGCGCCGTAACGGGCCACGTAGAGGAACAGGTTGCCGAACGCGATGTACCAGATCGCGCGGTTGTTGAGCACGAGTTCGAGCAGGGTCTCCCGGATCGACAGCGGCCGCTCGATCGCCGCGATCCGCGTCGGATCGATCACGTCCTTGCGGTGCAGCTCGACCGGCGGCAGCCCGAGGGAGGCCGGGATGTCACGCAACCGCTCAACCAGCAGCAGCGCCACCGCGATCGCGAGGATGCCGGGCACGACGAAGGCGGTCTTCCAGCCGAACTGGACCAGGTAGCCGACCACAACGAGAACGATCGCCGCGCCCACCTGGTGCGAGCAGCCGTAGATGCCCCAGATTCTTCCATATTCAGTCGGTGAATACCAGTGACTCAGCAGCCGCGCGCCGGGCGGGAAACCCATGCTTTGAAACCAGCCGTTGGCGGCCCACAGGACCATCAGCACCACCAGCGACGCCGACAGCCCGAACACGATGTTCACCACTCCCGAGAGCAGCAGGCCCAGCGCCATGAAGTAACGCGGGTTGGCGCGATCGGCGAGGATCCCGTTCGCGAACTTGCCCAGGCCGTACGCGAGCTGCAGCCCGGAAACGATCAGGCCGATCTGCGATTTCGAATAGCCGAGATCGGACTGCATCTGCGGAATCGCCATCGAAATGTTGACGCGGCAAAAGTAATAAACCGCGTAACCGAAAAACGACGCATACAAAATCCGGGTCCGCCAGTAACGATAGCGCGAATTGATTTCGGCCGGGTCCGTGAGCGGCACGGCCGCGGGCGCCGGCAGGAGTTGACGCCAAAGAGCGCGGACGCCTCGCACCGCTCGCGGCGGCGGGCGGGCGGGCGCCGCGGGGGATGGTTCCGGATCGCTGATCACGGACGCTTTGCCGCCTTGAAGAATTCTCCGGCGGCGCTGCCCAGCAACTTGGGCACGTGCGTGTAGATATAGCGCACGCCCTGTTGCTGCACCTGCTGGACGTTCTCGGACGTCGCGGGCAGTCCGGCGATTTTCCCGGCCCCGACGATCCGGGCCAGGGTTCCCGTGATGGCGGCATGCACCGCGGGCGCTTTTGGATTACCCGGGTGCCCCATCGACTGCGAAAGATCCGAGGGGCCGATGAAGAACACGTCCACCCCCTCCACCCGCAGAATATCGTCCACGTTTTCGATCCCCGCGGCATCCTCGAGTTGCACGCACACCAGCGATTCGCGATTCGCGGCCGCGACGTACTCCGCCATCGGGCCGCTGAAACCGTAGGCGGACGAGCGGGTGCCGACCGCCAGCCCGCGCGCGCCCGCCGGGTGATACTTCACCGCCTCGACCGCGCGCCGCGCATCCTCGGCGCTGTTCACATGCGGCACCTGCACGCCCATGACGCCGCGATCCATGAGCCGGAGAATATCGTCCGCCCGGTTCGTCGCGGGCCGCGCGATCGGCGTGATCCCGGCGGCTTCGGCGGCCATCACCATCAACTCCACCGACTCGATCGAAATCGTGCCATGCTCGCAATCGATGAGCACCCAGTCGAACCCGGCATGGCCGAGCATCTCGACGAGTTGCGGCGAAGGAATCATGACCGACGCCCCATACGCCGGGGTGCCGGCGAGGAGCTTGGCTTTCATACGATTTATTTTCATGGCGAAGCAGCCTGGCGGCGGGGGGCGTCGTCCATTTTGGATAAAGAATCGGAATCCGAATTCGTTGGTAGAGCCCCGGACCAATTCAACCACGGATCACCCAGCGCGGCGCAGCCGCAACCGGATGGAGATGGACTTAGCCGCAAAGAACGCAAGGAACGCAAAGGAGCAGAGGAGCAGAGGAGCAGTTTCTCTGCGCTCTTTGCGTTCCTTGCGGTTAACTCATGCTCGCGGCTTGCGTGCAATTTCAGGGATAGTGTACGGCCTTTTTCCAAGACTGTGCTCGGAAAAAGTGGTTCGCCTGCGGCGAGCAGCCGCCCTCCAAGCCTTCTTACAGGAGGCAACGGAGGTAACGGAGAAACTACGGTGCCTGTGCTCTCCGTTGTCTCCGTTTCCTCCTGTAAAGCTTCTGGTTTTGGAGTGTCAGTTAAGACAAACATGTTGGTCTCTACAGACGGAGAGTCAGACAGAGAACACGGATGCGTATTGGTTTTATCCGTGTTGATCCGTGACATCCGTGGTCGCATTGGTTGGGAAGACGTGACCTGTTCCCATCACCTTTCGGATTTCAATGCCTGTGGCGGCGATCCGGACGGCTCGGCGGCGCGCAGGGCCGATTCGAGAAACGCAATCACGTCCGCGGGCGTCGCGTCGGTGCCGGCAAAGCGTTCCTTCAGACCGGTGGTCCGGGATCGCGCGAAGAACGCCTCGGTCGCCGCGGTCATCACCGGATCCAAACCCAGCGCCCGCATCTCGGCCGCCACTTGCACGACCTCGTGATAGCGCCGCTCGTGCGCGGTGGCATGCGTCTTGATCCAATTCTCCGCCACCTGCGCGAAGGGGTTGCGCGCAAAAAGTTCCGTCACCTCGCGCCAGAGTTCGTCCTCGAGGCCGGCGCGCCGGCCCGCGACAAGAAACTCGATCAGCAGGGCCTCCAGCCCCTTCGAAAAAATACTCCGCAGCAACTTGAACGCGGAAGCCCGGCCGATCTCCCGGCTGTAGAACACGGCGTTGAGTCCCAGCCGGCCCAGCGCCTCCGTCGCGGCCGGCCCGCGCGAATCGCCGATCAGGATACGCGTCCGCGCGCCCGTGACGCCGACCGCACTGAGGATCGCTCCCTCGACAAACGCCGCTCCGGTCGGCTCGATCGTCCGCGCAATCTGCTGCTTCACGGCTGGCGCAGTCGCGTTGAGATCCAGAAAGGTCCTGGCGCTTCCCAGATATGGGGCGGCCGAACGCGCGACGGCAGCCGCCGCGTCCGAGGTGACGGTGGATACGATCCAGTCGCTGCCCGCGACCAGCTCCGGCAACCCGACAAAGCGAACTTCATTCGTGCGGTCGCGCTTCCGGAGCAGGTCCTTTCCCGCGGGTTTTTCCACCAGGACGTCGTACGCCAGCACTGCGCTCGCCTGCGGTGAAACCGCTTCGGAAAAAACCGACGCGACTTCCCCGAAGCCGATGAAACCAACACGTGACGCCATCGCAACGGGTTGTGAGTCGGTCGAGTTTTTCAAAGGAGGGTCGAAGTTCCCGCGAAGTGAAGGCAGAAGACTGTGAGAAAGCGGGCTCGGGATGCAACGCGGACTTCGCGATCCAGCAGCCCGTCGGGGAAAAGCGTGCGTTGGGGAAAAACGCGCGTCGAATCCGCGGCGCGGCCCTGCAAGTCCGACGGGCTGCGCCCCACCCGTTCGGGTGATAGACCGGTTTCCGGCTTTCGGCGAAACTGCTGAAGCGCAAAGCCAACCCCGGCGAACCGTCGCAGCCGCGACGTTTTTTTGAGCCCCAGACCCACCTACTTCCAATGATCGCGCAGATTTGTGGTTCAATAATGTCTGCGTCCCTGTATTCCCAATTCACATCATGATACCCATCGCCCATCCCACCGCCGCGTTGCGGCTTCTCGCGCTGGTTCCGCTCGCGCTCGCCCCCCTCGCGGCGCAACAAGTCGTGCGCGGCCCGTACCTGCAAATCGGCACGCCGAACAGCATCGTCGTCCGCTGGCGGACCGATGTCCCCACGGATAGCGCCGTCAAATTCGGCGCCGAGCCGGGCAGGCTCGATCGCGAGGTGAAGACCAAGTGGAAGACCACCGAGCACATCGTCCCACTCGAGGGCCTCACCCCGTCCACAAAATACCACTACGCGATCGGCAATGCCGAGAAGATGCTCGCCGGCGGCGACGCCGGGCACGCCTTCATCACCTCCCCGCAACACGGCACGCGCCAGCCGATCCGCACCTGGGTCATCGGCGACGCCGGCACCGCCAGCGCGAAGGGCAACGAGGGCCTGCAAGCCAAGGTGCGCGACGCCTACTACAATTTCACCGGTGTCCGCCCGACCGACGTTTTCCTGCAGCTCGGCGACAATGCGTACAGCACCGGCACCGATGCCGAATACCAGATCGCCGTCTTCGACATGTACAAGGACATCCTGCGGAAAGTCGTCACCTGGCCGACGCTCGGCAATCACGACGCCGGTTCCGCCATGTCCGTCACGCAATCCGGCGTCTACTACGACATCTTCACCTTGCCGACGCTCGGGCAGGCCGGCGGCCTGATGTCGGGCACCGAGGCGTATTACGCCTTCGATTACGGCAACATTCACTACATCTGCCTCGACTCCCACTACACCGATCGCTCGCCGACCGGCGCGATGTTCACCTGGCTGAAGAACGACCTGGCCTCGACGAAACAGGATTGGATCGTCGTCTATTTCCATCATCCGCCCTACACGAAGGGCTCGCATGACTCGAACACCGAGCGGAATCTCGTGGAAATGCGCACCAACGCGCTGCCGATCATGGAGGCGGGCGGCGTCGACCTTTGCCTCACCGGCCACAGCCATTCCTACGAGCGCTCCTTCCTGCTCGATGGACACTACGGGACGCAGGACACACTGACGGCAAAGATGAAACTCGATGCGGGTGACGGCAAGATGGACGGCACCGGGCCGTATAAGAAAGCGACTCTTGGAACGGGCGTGCATGAAGGTGCCGTGTACGTCGTCGCCGGCAGCTCCGGAAAAGTCAGCGGCAAGAACGAGAAATCAGCCGCCCGGGGTTTTCTCGATCATCCCGCGATGCTCGTTTCGCTGGCCAAGCTCGGCTCGTTCGTGATCGACGTGGATAACAACAAGCTCGACGCCACGTTTCTGAGCGAAACCGGCGAACGGCTGGATTATTTCACGATGGTGAAGGGTGCGAACGGCAAAAGTACGAATCGGACGACGGCGCTGCCGGCCAAAGGCGCGGCGGTAAGTCAGCGCTGAATTCGTTGCGGAACCGTTCGACTCGGGTATTTCTTCAAGCTCCGTCTCGGAAAGGAGGTGTGGCGGAACGCGTGAGCCCGCCGAAGGCGGGTAAACGCTTGCCCGCCTCTGGCGGGTTTCGTCTAATGGCGAAAGCCTCACGGCTTCCGCTACACCGGACTCCGGATTTGAAGATACGCTCGGGCCCACGGCAGGCCCATTCGACTAGCCCAAGGCAGAAAACGCGCGCCACCTTGCAGCACCGACGGCTCCGCCATGCGACCGAACTCGAATCGACGAGTCGGTTGAGCCGGAGGTTCCGCGCGTCCGACCTTGGATCCAGAACTCCGGACTCCGGGCTCCGAACTCCGAACTCAGAACTCAAAACCCAGAATTCAAAACCCAGAACCCAAAATCCGGGTTGCGCGCGCTTGGTTTGACGCGCCCGCGGTAAACCGCTCCACTCCGCGCCTCACCCCATGAAGCCTCACCTCGCTGCCTTGATTCTCGCGCTCGCACCGCTCGGTGCCCTTGTCGTCGGCGACGCCCACGCGGCGTCCGGAAAATCGAAGTCCAAATCCCAGGACGGTTTTGTTTCGCTCTTCAACGGCAAGGATCTCACCGGCTGGAAGGCGCCCGACGGTGACAACGGCCATTGGAAAGTCACCAGCGGCGTCATCGATTATGACGCTCGCAGCGAAGCCGCGGGCGACAAGAACCTCTGGAGCGAAAAGGAATACAAGGACTTCGTCCTGAAGATCGACTGGCGGATCAAGGAGACGAGCGGTTTGTATCCGGTTCCCACGGTATTGCCGGATGGCTCGGAAAAGCTCGGACCTGACGGCAAGATGCTCACGACCCCGATGGCCAATGCCGACTCGGGAATTTATCTGCGCGGCACCTCGAAGGCGCAGCTCAACATCTGGTGCTGGCCGATCGGATCGGGCGAAGTTTACGGCTATCGCCGCGACCAAAAAATGCCGCCCGCCGTGCGGGCCGGCGTCACGCCCAAGGTCCACGCGGACAAACCGGTGGGCCAGTGGAATACCTTTGAGATAACGATGAAGGGCGACCGGCTCACCGTGGTGCTGAACGGCAGGAAGGTACTCGATAACGCGCAGCTCCCCGATTTGCCGGCCAGTGGTAAGCTCGCGCTCCAGCACCACGGCGGCTGGGACGAAAAAGCGAAGAAGTACAAGCCCGCCTCGAGCCTGGTGCAGTTCCGGAATATCAGCATCAAGGAGCTGTAAGTTTTGGCGGCGCAGCGCCGCCAAAACTTTTCTTACCCCCATGACCCCGTCTCAATCCTCACTGAAGCTCAAGCTGTCGGTCTTCATGTTCCTCCAGTATTTCATCTGGGGATCGTGGTACGTCAGCATGGGCACGTACCTCGCCAACACCTTGAAATTTGGCGGTGCGCAGATCGGCGCCGCCTACGGCGCATTCGCGATCGGCGCGATCATCTCGCCGTTCTTCGTCGGCCTGATCGCCGACCGGTTGTTCGCGTCCGAGAAGATGCTCGCCGTCCTCGGCATCGTCGGCGGCGTGGTGCTGTGCCTGCTGCCACGGCTGCACACGTTCGGTGCATTTTATCCGATGCTCATCCTGTATTGCGCCCTGTATGTGCCGACGCTGGCGCTGGGAAACTCGCTCTCGCTTCACCACCTCGCCGACGCCAAGACCGATTTTCCCCGCGTCAAAGTCTATTCGGCGATTGGCTGGATTGCCGGGTTGTTCACGTTGAGCGTGCTCAAGGGCGAGCAGTCATCGATTCAGTTTTATCTGGCAGGCGCCATTTCGATGCTCTTCGGATTGTTCTCGCTCACGCTGCCGTACACCCCGCCAAAAAAGACGGGCGCCAACGTCAGGCTCGGCGAAATCCTCGGGCTCGACGCGCTTGCGCTGCTAAAGAAGCCGTCCTTCGCGATCTTCATCGGCTGCATGTTCCTCATCTGCATCCCGCTCTATTTCTATTTCGTGATGCTCGGCATTTATCTCACCGAGTTGAAATGGGACTACATGGCGGTGAAGACATCGCTGGCCCAGGTGTCGGACGTCATCTTCCTGTTTCTGCTGCCAATATTCCTGCGGCGGTTCGGTTACAAAATCACGATCTTCATCGGGATTCTCTGCTGGGTCTCGCGCTACTTTTTCCTCGCCGGCAGCGTGAACCTGCCGGGTGCGCAGACGCTGCTGATTTACGCCGCGATCATGGTTCACGGCGTTTGCTACGATTTTCTCTTCATCGCCGGCCAGCTGTACGTCGACAGCGAGGCGAACGAGCGAATCCGCGGCGCGGCCCAGGGCTTCATCGCTTTCATTCTCTGGGGCGTGGGCGCTTATGTCGGAACGTGGCTGGCCGGGCAGGTTCTCGCCGCCAACAAGCTCCCGGTCGCCCAGGGCACGATCAATTACAACTGGCAGAACATCTGGCTGACGCCCGGCGTGCTCGCGCTGATCGTCATGGTGATCTTCCTGATCTTCTTCCGCGAACCGGCGAAGAAGGCCGAGCCGGCGATCGCAAAATCCGGCGCGCCCGAGCCGTCGTTCAATCGCGCGAACTGAACGCGACTTTGTTCCTGGGCGCGCGGGCGACCCGCCCGAATCACGCCGTTGCGGGCGTGACGCCCGCGCTCCCGGGTTCAGGCGCGGCTTCGACTCGTTCAGCCTTGGAATCGGCGGCCTCCGCTCGCAAGAATCCACTCGCGCTGCGGCGTCGCGCCTGCCGCGAGGCCGCCATCTCGTTTCCAAATGAAAATCCCCGCTTCACTCCTCGTGGCCGCACTCGGCCTGGCATCGCTCGAAGTCCACGCGGTCGCTGCCTCGTCGATTAACGTCGTCGCCACCGGCGGCCCGACGACCGCCGCGACTTTCGAGTGCATCAGTATTTATTACCCCAGCGCTGACGCATCCGCCTGCCAGGTACACTATCGCGCCGCGGGAGCGTCCGAGTGGCGGCCGGCGCTCGAACTCGTGTTCGATCCACGGAACCAGGAGCATCGCGGCAGCGTGGTGGGATTGAAACCCGACACGGCCTACGAGCTCCGGCTCACGCACCAGAACCAGGCAAAGGTGCTCAATGCGCGGACGCGCAGCGATCGCTTCCCCATTGGCAGGACGACCCACGTGGAATCGCAGTCGACCGCGCTCGAGATCAGCGAATCGGGCACACCGACCTCATACCATCTCATCACGCCGAACCCGCAAACGCGCGCGACGATCGACGTCCGCAACCAGCTGGATCACACCGTCGTGGTCGACGCGAACTACGTCGTGATTCGCGGCCTCGAACTCAAGAACGCGGCGCGCCACGGGATCTACATCAAGCCGGGCCGCCATCACATCGTGGTCGAGGACTGCCATATCACCTTCTGGGGCCGGATCGGCGGCCCGATCAGCTACGGCAACGCGAGCAACAGCGACAGCGCGATCTATGCCGACCGCGGCGCCGGCGATCTCGTGTTGCAACGCAACCTGCTCGAAAACCCGCGCGGTGCGTCCAACGACTGGGATACCGGCCACCCGGCGGGACCGCAGGGCATCAGCCTGATCAATTCATCCGGCAACAACGTCATCCGGTACAATGAAATCCTCTCGACCGAAGATCACGGCTTCAACGACGGGATCGGCGGCGGCTCGAACTTCAGCGACGCGGGCAGCCCCAATCGTGATTCCGACATCCACGGCAACATCATCGCCGGCGTGTGGGACGACGCCATTGAGAGCGAAGGCGCGAACATGAACGTGCGGATCTGGGGCAATTATATTTACCGCACCTATCAGCACGTCGCGACCGCCAGCACCTCGAAGGGCCCGTTGTATATTTTCCGGAACGTGTTTGGGACGGCGCGCCGCACTCACATCAACTCGATTGGTGGCGCGATGATCAAGACCGGCGGGCGCGACGAGTTTGTCGGCGGGCGCAAATTTGTTTTTCACAACACCGCGCTGCAGCCCGGCGGCGCGTTCACGGTGTTCAGCGGCCATTCGGATCCGAACACGGTCACGCGGAACAACATCTTCGACTGCCCGGGCCGGCTGACGGGAACCCAGGCGCCGGAGAACCCCGGCGACTACGACTACGATTTCTACAGCGGCAACGAACGCGGCTACGCGAAGGAAGCGCATGGCACGCGTGGCCGCGTCGCGTTCATCCCGTCGCATTATCTCGAGTTCTATCCCGCCGCGGTCGTGACCAGGGTCCAGTTCGGAAAAATCCCGGTCAACATGGGCGGAAAGGTAATGGAGATCACCGACCCGGTCGTGTCCGCGCCGAACCCGGTGATCGATGCCGGCACGCGATTGCCGAACTTCAATGACGATTTCAACGGGCGTGCGCCTGATCTCGGTGCCTTTGAAATTGGCCGGCCTCCCCTGCGCTTCGGCCGGCGTGCGGTCGAGAACATCTGGGCGCCGTGGGAACTTTTCGCAGCCGAGAAGCCAACGTCGTAATTCCTGGAAGCGTTGGGACCGCGGGCGTCGTCGCCCGCCAGACATTCCGATCCGCGAATCGATTTTCCCCGGGAGCGCGGGCGTCTCGCCCGCCCCATCGTTTCGATCGCCCGTTCGATGTCTCCCCGGGAGCGCGGGCGCCCTCGCCCGCCCCACCGTTACGATCGCCCGTTCGATCTTCTCCGCCCTTGCGGGCCGGAGGCCCGCGCTCCCAGGGGAAAATCCGTTTCGAACTACAGGACGAAGCCGCGGCGAGGACGCCGCGGCTCCATTACCCGACCGTCGCAGCCGACCTCAGGAGGCTGGTGCCAGCGAAACTCCAGCCTCGTTACCTCGGCGGCCACACCCCGGCTACACTGCGCTCAGAAACTCCCGCTCACGCCGAACTTGATCACGGTCGTGTAGAGATCGTTCCGCACGGCGCGATCCCTGATGTAGCGGTAGGTGTGATTCGTGCCGGTGTTGAACACGTTGATCACATCCGCATAGACGCTGAGCCGGCGGTTGAGCGCGTAGGCGAGGTTCAGATCAACCGGAGTGCTGCCCTTGTCGTAGGTGCGCCGCGACGGATCCGCGTTGAACGACTCGAGCCGGTCGCTCGAGTAGTTCATCTTCACGCGGGCCGTCCAACCGTGGCCGATGTAAGACACGCCGACGTTACCCGTGCGCGGGGTGAAGAGCGGCAGCTGCGAGCCGGTGCGGGCGGCGCCGGGCGTGCCATAGTCGCCCTCCGTGCGCAGCCACGTGAAGTTGAGGAAGGCGCCAAAGCCGCGCCAGAATCCGGGGAGGTGGCTGAACTGCTGGCTGTAGGAGAACTCCAATCCGCGAATCGTGGCCGAGCCGCCGTTGCGATCCGTCGTGAGTTCATAGCCGGTGTAGGCCTCGCCGACGTCGTTGTCGGGTCCGAGCGTGCCCACGTTGGCGCGAAAGATGAAGTTGCGCAGGTTCTTCTCGAACACGCCCACCGAGACCAGGCCCGCGGGCTCGAAGTAGTATTCCAGCGCAGCGTCATAGTTTTTCGAATACTGCGGTTGCAGCTCGGGATTGTTCGCCGTCACGCGCAGCCGATCGTTGTCGACCGACGTGGTCGGGATGATTTGGCCGAAGTTCGGGCGGCCGATGCCCGTGGAGTAGCTGAGCCGGCCCACCAGTCCCCGGGTGAAGTTGTATTTGAAATGCACGCTGGGGAACCAGTCGCGGTACTCGCCCTCGCCCACCCTTGGAAAATACTCCGCCGTCGCGCGGCGCGCGGTTTCCTCCGGCGTGACCGTTCCAACATAGGCCGCGCGCCGGGCGCGCTCCTCCGCGGTGATCTCCTGCCGCCAGCCGCGGCCCGTGAACACGGTGTCTTCGACCCGGACTCCGGTGATTACCAGCAGCGCGCCGAGCTTGACCTCGCCCTGCACATACGCGGCGCTCACGGTTTCCTCGGCGCTGCCGTCCTGCCGCAGGGTGTCGCGGGTCGTCGTGTTGACGTTTTCGCGGAAGAGCTGCGGCTGCGTCCGCAGCGTTTCCGCGAACTCCGGCAGCTTCAGAAACTGAAAGCCCTTCGGATACAGAAACGCCGTGTGCGTGTAGCCGGGATCGAAGAAGCGGCCCAAATCGTCATCATTGGCGGCGCCGACCGGCCCGGGCACGCCATCCGGCCCCACGTAGCTGAAGACCTGGCGGCCCTGATCCTGCCGGCGCTTCTGCTCGCGATAACGTACGCCGGTCTTGATGACGAGTGGCACGGCGGTCTCCACCGGCTTCCGAAAGTTGAGCTGGCCGCCGACGATGCGGTCGCGGCTTTTGTGGTTGCGCAAATCGAGCGAGGTCATGGTCGAGTTGCGCGGGTCGTGGATGTCGGGCCCGCTGATCTGATCGATCACGAAATATCGGTGCGTGCGCGAGCGATCGAAGCTGAATCCGACGCCCGCGGTGCTGCGGTCCGGAATGAACCGCCGCTCCGTGCCTTTCGAGGGGGAGTAGTTGGCGGTGAAGTCGAGCTTGCCGCCCCACAGCGCGGTGCTCTCGCCGCCCAGGGTGAAGTTCAGCGTCTCGACATCGCGGTTGCGCAGATTCTGGTTGATCGTGAACGTCTGGTTGCGCGTTTCTGTGACGTTCTCGGTCACGGAGACGATGTTGCTGGCCGCGGCGGCACTGATGGTCGGCTGGCGGCGGTTCAACTGGTCCTTGTAGAGCGAATACATCGTGTTGAAATAAATTTTGGTCGCCTCGGTCAGTTTGTAGTCGAGCCGCAGCCCGAGGCCGGCGCGCTTGTGCTTCAGCTGATCCTGCCCCCAGTTGCGCGCCGTAAAGAACACCGGGCGATCCGTGTCCGACGTCGGTTCGTAATCGAGATTGCTCCGGTCGCGCGGCTTGTGGGACTCGTTGTAGCTCGCGGTGAAGAGCAGCCCGACCTTGTTCTTGATCACGTCGGAGTAGCTGATGCTCGCGAGCGGCCGGAACGACATCTGATCGAGGTTCAGCGTGTTGCCGATGTTGTAGGTGAACCGCCGGCCCTTGCGATCGAGGGCGCTCTTCGTCTTGAGGTTCACCGCGCCGCCGATCGAGTCGGCGTCCATATCCGGCGTGGCCGCCTTGGTAATCTCGATCGTCTCGATGAAGTCCGCCGGGATCTTGTCGATCTCGAAGGCGCGATTCAAATCGCGGGTCGAGCCGTTGGCGCCGCGCGTGCCGTCGACACTGACGGCGTTCAGGTTCGAGTTCGCGCCACGGATCTGAATGCGGATGATTTCTCCCTCCGACTCCTCCTTGCTGACGCCGGGCATGCGCAGGAGGAAGTTGCCCAGGTTGAGATCGGCCACGTTACCGAAGGCGTCGGAGGAGATCACATCCTTCACATTGCCCGCGTTGCGGCGTTGCGTGATGGCGAGCGCGTTGCCCTCGCGCTCGCCCTCCACGACGAACTTGTCGAGCTGATACACGCCGGAACTCAGCTCGATGTCCTGCGTCGTGGTGCCGCCCGCGGTGACGTTCACCTCGATCGTCTTCGCGTCGAGGCCGGAATAAGTCGCCGTGACCGAATACCGGCCCGGCGCGAGATTGGGCAAGGCATAGGAACCCGTGCGGGTGGTCAGTACGGACATGTTTCCCGGGGAAACGGTGACCTCCGCGCCTTCGAGGTATTGCCCGGTCGCGGTGTTGCTCACCGTGCCGGTGATACCGGCGGAGGTTTGAGCGAACGCCGGGACGATGGATGACAATGAACAAACGAGTGCGACAAGAGCCGCGCGAAATAGCCGGTGCGTCCGACTGCATCGATGGGGAGTAGTCATGGTTGTAAGCAGTTCGAGGCGCAGCACTGCACTCGAACGGGTTCAGACGATAAGGCGCCGGTCAGGCTCAGGGGTGAGACCGAAAGCCGCGCTTTTCGGACTTCAAAAAGCGCGGCGGTCTCGCACGAGTCAAGTGAAAGGTCAGCGCTGCGCGCAAAAAAATTCCGACCGCGCCGTGCACTATCGCGCTTGTTCCCGCCGCTTCAATCCGGACCGCGCGACCTCGAGATTGCTGCGCGCGTCCGCGTAATCCGGCTTCAGCCGGAGCGCCTCCTCGAACTGCACCACGGCGTCGGCCGGGCGGCCCGCGCCGAGCAGCGCGGCGCCGTAGTTGTTCCGCGCCTCCGCGTCCGCCGGCTTCAGCTCGACCGACCGCGCATAATGACCGACCGCCGCCTCGAAGCGTCCCAGCTCGAAACACGCGCTGCCGGAGTTGTAGTGCGCTTCGAGCAGCGTGGGATCGAGCCGCAGCGCCGCCTCGTAATGCTCGAGCGCGCGTTGCGGCTGATCGCGCTGGAACCAGACATTGCCGAGCGTGAGCTGCGCATCCGCCAGCTGCGGATCGAGCTGGAGCGCACGCTCGAGCCGCGCGACCGCACCCGGCAGATCATCACTCCGGAAAAGCGCGAGCCCGTGATTGTACCAGGTCCGCGCATGATTCGGCCGCAGCCGGATCGACTCGGCGAAACGCGCGGCAGCCTCGCCTGCCCGACCGAGATCCAGCAGCGCGCTGCCGAGACTGTTGTGATATTTCGGGTCGCGCGGGTTCAGCGCGATCGCCCGCTCGAAGTGCGTCACGGCCGGTGCGGGACGGCCGGCATCGGCCAGAGCCAGGGCGTAGTTGTACTGCGCGCGTGAATTCTGCGGTCGCTTCGCCACCGTATCGCCCCAGAGCGCGATTTCGCTGCGATAATCTTCATTGCGCCCGAACGTGAGCAGCATGAGCGCCAGCGTGGCGATCATCACAGCCGCGACCATCGCGCGCCGACTGAAAGCGGTGTGCAGCGCGACGACGGCGATCGCCATGACCGCCGCCAGCGGCAGGTACATCCGGTTTTCCGCGATGGGCTGCTCTGCGACTGGCACAATGCTCGACGTCGGCGCGAGCAGCAGCAAAAACGCCGCGGCCGCGAACCCGAGCTGCGAGCCCCGCCGAACCGCCCGGACCGTGCCCGCCACCATCACCGCGACGAGTATCGCAGCCATGACGATGAGCGCGGGGCTTTGCGCGTACACCGGGCCGTAATCGAAAACCAGCGGCCGCGGCCAGAACGCGAGCTTCACGTAGTGCGCGATCGCGACACATTCGGTGAGTGCATATTTCCCGGACGACACGCCGAGCCCGTAGCCAACGCTGCGCTGGCTCAAACCGGCCGACATGACGTATCCGAGCATCAACCACGTCGACGCCAGGGCGGCATAATAACGCCAGCGTTGCCGGAGCGCGCCGCGGAATGAACCGGCGACGAATGTGCGGTCATACAACCACACGAGCACTGGCGCGGTCACCATCACCTCCTTGCTCAGCATACCAAGCGCGCATGCCACGATCGAAGTCAGATGCCACCGGCGGGCGCCGCGTTCGCAGCCGCGGATGAACCCGTACAACGTGAGCAGGTAAAAGAACCCCATCAGCAGTTCCGTCCGCTGTGACAGATATACGACCGACGCGGTGAGCAGCGGATGAACCGACCAGATCAACGCGACCACGAGTGCCAGCCATGACGCCCGTGGTCGACCCACGGCGAGCAGGGTGCGCCGGACGATTCCGAGCAGCAGCAGCGTCGACCCGAGGTGAAGCAGCAGGTTGCCGGCATGGTAACTCCGCACATTGTTGCCGCCGATCGCGCAGTTCAGCGCGAGGCTGAGATTCGCGATCGGCCGGCCGCCGATTCCGGTGTCCGGCGGCGGCGACAACGCGCGCGTCAGCGGCCAGAGCGAGCGAATCGTCGGGTTGTCCCGAATCGCCGGAAAATCATCGAAGGTGAACGTCCCCGAAAAACTGTTGAGATACGCCAGCACGACCGCGACGACGCAGACCGCCGCGGCGGCGACCGGCGCCAGCCCGCTTTCGCGCGCGGCGGGAATGTCGCGATCAGGCGGCGTCACGGGTGAGCCGCGGAATGCGGGCGGGACGCCCGCGCTCCCAGGATTCGGCGCTTCGTCCCCTCCTGACGACCGCGCTTCATTTCGCCGGCGGCCGAACGAACCCCGGCGGCGGCTGGCCGGCTTCGAATGCACCCAGGTCCGGAGCGCTGCCGCTGAATGTGTCAGATGCCAGGGTCAGCACTTCCCCGTTGAACTCGAACTTCGCCACGCCGCGATCGAGACACACGCCGCCCGCGCGCGGCTGGAAGCTGGCGTCGAGGGCCGGGTCGGCGGACACGAATTCCTCCTCGTGCAGATCGCAGTCCTCGAAGCTGCGGCCGTTCTTCCACTGGAGATTTTTTCCCGCCGCGGAATCACCTTGCACCCGCTTCACGGCGGTCTTGGCGACTTCGGTGATGACGTTGTTCAGGAGCACCATGTTGTCGCCGCCGGTGACGCCATATTCGCCTCCGACGATCGTGTTGTTGATTACATATACGCGCTCGACCAGTTCGGCCCCCGCGTAATTCTCGCGGGTATTGCCGTCCTTCATGCAAGCAATCCCGGCCATGGCATTGCGGACAAAAAGATTTCGCTCCACCCGGAACATCCGGTCGGACTTGTCGGGATAATCGATCAGCTGCAAGCCGTCCTCGCCGTTGCCGGAAATGACGTTGCCGCGAATGACAATCTCGAGCGGCGGCCCCGCGTATTTGTGCAGGCGCACCTCGATGCCGTCGTCCCGGTTGTCGCGAATGATATTGTGCTCGATGAGCGCGGCGCTCGCCTGATCCATATCGACCCCGTCGTCGCCGTTCCGCTCGAAAATATTGAAGCGGACGATCCCACTGCCGCCCTCGAAGCTCAGCGCGTCGCCATTGGCCGTGAACCGATTGTGCAGCACCTGGGCCTTGCCCCGGATGTTAACCGCGTGAGACGCGCCGCGAAAGGTGAACCCAACGATCTTTGTCTCCGGCCCCACGCCGCGCTCAACCACGAGGATGCTGGCTCCGCGCTCGTTTCCCGGCCCGCTGACATCGAGTACAGTCTCGTCGATATGCCGCGGGTCATTGCTGGTGAGGAAATGCGAACCCAACGTGATGTTCTTCCCGGCCAGCTTCAGCGATTCCTTGTACGTTCCCGGCGCCACGAGGACGGTGTCGCCATTCTGCGCGGCGTCGATGGCGGCTTGGATCGCCGGCTGGTCGCGCGGGACCCGAATCGTGGCGGCGCAGGCCGAGCCGGCAGCCGCGAGCAGAAAAAAGAAAAGGGGGCCGCGATGATGCATGGGGTGAAGCGGCGGGTTCAGTGGCGTGGTTTCACGTCGAGCCGCGGTCGCGCTGGATTGATCCCGCTCACGCGGTGGCGAGCGCGGTCAGGTCGACCGTCCGCCACAGTTCACGGGTCGCGCCGGAAAACATCTTCGCGACCACGCGGGGTCCGTCGATGGAGACGACGGCGTAGCCCGGCAGATCGGCGTATTCGAAGGCGTGGACGAATTTCCGCTCGGTCTCGTAGATGGCGCGGCGCGCCGGCTCGTTCGCCGGCGAGAAGCTGGGCTCCACGCGGACCTGATCGGGCGTGTAGCTCTCAATGCCGGTGAGCTGATCCTTCGGTTTCACGGCGGGCGCATTCAGTACGCTGCTGAGCGCAAACTGCGCGAACCGCCCCTTCCCGGCGCGGCGCGAGAGCGAATTGTATTTGTGGATATGCCCGCCGAGCACGAGCGCGTGTTGGTCGCCCAGCAGGGTGAGAAACTTGTCGCGCCGTGCGCGATCCTTCTCGGACGAGAAGACATGCCAGTTGGACCGCGCGCCGTAGGGCACGACGGGCGGGTGCACGACGACGAACAGATGATCGGCCGTGCGCTTGGCCGCGACCGACTCGAACCACTCGAGGCTCGCGCCCGCCTCGTAGGCATCGAAGAACGCAAACTGCGCGTTGCCACAGTCGACAGTGTAACGCGCGTTCTTGAGTTCGCCGGTGTTCGGCGACACCGCCTTCGCCTGCTGCGTGAGGAACGGATGAAACAGTTCGCCGAACGCCGCGACCGCACCCGGCCCCGTGATGTCGTGGTTGCCCTTCGTGAAGAGCAGGGGGGCGCCGAGCTGCGCATCCCGGATGAAGTCAACCGCCTCGCGATTCTGCCGCAACGACAGCGCCTCCGAGCCGCACAATCCCTCCACGAGGTCACCGACCTGGAGCACAAAGCGAACCGGCGTGGACGGTGATCGATTCAGGTCCGCGATCACCTGGCGGACGGTCGCGAACAGCGCCGGGCTCACCTCACGCGTGATGCGGCTGTAATTCTGGATTTGGGAAATGTCGTTCGGCTTATCCTTCTGCACCCACGCCATGTCGTGGTGCTCGAGCGCGTCGAAATGCAGATCACCCATCAGCACGAACGAAAACGAATCCTTGCGGCTGGAACCGGCGGCTCGCGCCCAGGGCGAACCGAACGCGAGTCCGGCTGCGGCAGCGGAGCCGGCTTGGAGAAAGTGACGGCGGGTGAATTGGCCGGGCATGAAATCGGGAGTTCGAGGGTTGAGCGGAATTGCGGCACCACGGAAAAGCCTGACCGGGCAATTCCGAGGGAGAGGAAGAGGCCAAAGACGCCCAAACCCAATTCCAAAAATGCGTGCCGCTGGGTATCCATGCAGAAGAGGAACCGCGAATGCACGCAAATGAGGATTTCAAAACACGGGCGGGACGCCCGTGCCACTTTTCGAACCAACTCGCGTTCGATCGAAAACTCGGAGATGCGCCCGCGCCGCCGCAAACCCGAAAAAAGCAGTGGCAACCGGCCGCTTCCCATGCCAACGTTTGCGCACCCCCCAAAGGCGCACGCGACCTCAACGTGCGGTCAACCAAACCTACCGGAGTGAAGGCGCTTCGCCACGACGCGTTCACCCACCCCACCCCATGATCACCCCGCATTCCGGATTCTCGTGCCTGGCCATCCTTCTGCTCGCCGCGTCGCCCGGCCACGCGCAGGTGGTTCCGCCGCCGCGGGCCGCCGACAGCGCTCCGCCGGCAACGGAAGCGCCGGCGGTCGAGTTGTCGCCGTTTGTTGTTTCCGAAGACTCCGATGTCGGCTGGGTGGCGACCGAGACGCTCGCGGGCAGCCGGCTGCGCACAAACTTCAAGGACGTGCCAAACCAGATCGAGACGCTGACGAAGGATTTCATGAGCGATCTCGCGCTCACGAACGTGGACCAGGCGTTGATTTACACCGCGAACTCCGAGAATTCCACCGACTACATGCCGGCGACGCCCGGCAACCAGGTGTCGGGTCCGGCGGGCGGCGGCCGGATTCGCGGCATCGGGTCGGGCACGATCTCGCGGAATTTTTTCCAGGTCCAGAACCCGACCGACAACTTCAACATCGAGCGCACCACGATCGCGAGCGGGCCGAACGCGATCCTGTTCGGGCTCGGCAGCCCGGCCGGAATCTTCGACGCCACGCCGGCGCGCGCACTGCTGAATCGCAACCGCTACGGCTTCGAACTCCAGTACGATTCCGAGGATTCGAAGCGCGGCACCTTCGATGCGAACGTCGTGGTCAAGCCACAGATGCTCGCCCTGCGGTTCATGGGCATGTCGAAGCGCGAGTACAACTTCAAGCGCCCCAATCTCGATCGCGACGAGCGCGTGTATGGCACGCTCACGTTCACCCCGTTCAAGAAAACGAGCATCATCCTCCAGGGTGAACGGAGTCAGCGGAACTGGAACCGCTCGGGCCGCATCGTGCCGACCGACTTTGTCACGCCCTGGTTATACGCGGATCGAATTCCCGGCAGCGGCTACACCACGGCGAAGCCGGCATTCAACAACAACAACCTCACGGGCATCGGCAACAATGCCATCTTTGCCCAGGCCGCGAACACGCCGCTCGCGATCCAGGACGGCGTCGTGTCGATTCGCAACTGGCGGAACTCGGTCGTCGTCCGCAATCCGGCCTCGCTGCCGGGCGTGGATCCAACGTTCGACGCCGAACTCGACATCACGCTGCTCGACCCGGCGATCTTCCCGTTCGACGTGAATCTCGTGGGCGAGAGCCGCACCACCCTTTACGGGGCCTACACCAAGACCGCGATTATCGAGCAGAAGCTGGCGGACAACCTGTTCCTGGAACTCGCCTACAATCGCGAGGATTCCTACAACCATCGCGTCAACGCCGGCGGCCAGGCCGGGAGCAGCAACTTCCATCTGAATGTGGATCCGAACCAGTTCATCCCTGGCACCACGACGCCGAACCCATATTTTGGCCAATACTACTTCCAGGGCACGGCCGGCAACGACCTCACGTTCGACGATCGTGACGACTGGCGGGCGATGCTTTCGTACGAGTTCGACGCGGGCCGCAAGCTCGCCAACCGCGGCCGGTGGGGAAAGTGGCTTGGCCGCCACCGGCTGTCGGGACTTTTCACCGGGTCCGAAAGCGAGGAGCTCGCGCAGCAGAATTTCAACCGCAAGATTCTGGACGACCCCGTCATTCCCGGCCTGACGCTCGCCAGCAAGACGACGCGCAACTGGGCGACCAACAGCACGCGTGTTCCGCAGTTCCGGCACTACTTCAGCAATCCCTACGATCACACGCGGGCGCAGGGTTCGATGACGGGCGACTGGACGATGACGGATGCGAACGGCCAGCCGTTCACGCTGTACCTTTACGACACGCCTTACGTCGCCGCCGATGGCAAGCGGCTCGCCGCCGGCCAGGTTCCCAGTGGCATCCGCAACAAGGTGACGACCGGCATCCTGGCGTGGCAGGGATTTTTCCTGCCCGATCGCGAACGGCGCGACCGGCTGGTGCTCACGTATGGCTATCGCAAGGACAGCGCCAGGTCGGCCAACCTCGACGCCGCCTCGCAAACGCAGGATTTCAGCGGGTTGTATCCTGTGCTCTGGGACACGGACTTCGGCAGTTACGGCGCGACGCAGTCCGGCATCAACCGCAACATCGGCGTGGTCGTGCGGCCGCTGTCCTGGCTGACGCTCTTCCACAACCGTTCGACCACGTTCGATCTCAACATCGGCCGCTACGATCCGTTCGGCGGCGAGATCCCCGGGGCCGGCGGCGACGGTCGCGACTACGGCATCCGGCTCGATTTGTGGACCGACAAGCTGACGCTGCGGCTGAACCGCTACGAAAACACGCTCGGGCCACGGCGCGCCTCGAATGACGTGAACACCCTCCGGGATATTTTCTACAACATCGACACGCGCGTGCGGGAGCTCGATCCGGCCGCGCCGACGATCAACATCACGGATGGGAACCGCCGCGGGTTCCGGGTCGCCGGCCGGCCGAATTACTTCATCATGGTCGACTCGGAGTCGAAGGGCTACGAACTGGAATTCAACCTGAGGCCGACCCGCAACTGGAACGTGCGGATCAACGGCGCGAAGTCCGAGGCGATCGAGGCCAACATCGGCAAGCCGTGGTTTGACTGGGCGGAGGCGCGCAAGCCGGTGTGGGAGGCGCTGGTCGCCAGCAACGGCGAACTCGATGCCAATGGCCGGCCGGTGACATGGCGGACCGCGCCGCGCAGCGCCACCAATCCAACGGGCGAAACGCTGGAGCAGTATTACAGCAATGCGCTGGTGGGGCGGGCGCTCGCCTACATGGCGGCGGTGGATGGCAAGGCAACGGACACGGCGCGGACCGCCCGCGCGAATCTGATTACCAACTACAGCTTCACGCATGAGCGGCTGAGAGGGCTCAACATCGGCGGCGCGGTGCGGTGGCGCTCCGCCCCCACAATCGGCTACGGCACCACCATCAACAGCGCCGGCACCACCGTGCTGGATCTGGGTCGCGCGTACAAGGGCGAGACGGAACTGTATTTCGACGCCATCGTTGGTTATCGCGGCCGGATGAAGGCATTCGGTGGCTTCAATTACCGGCTCCAGCTCAACGTGCGAAACCTGCTCGATGAAGATGATCCGATCCCCGTGGCTGCCTTCGTCACCGGCGGCATCGCGAAACTCGCCACCGTCGATCCGCGGCTGATTGTCGTCACGTTCGCGGTGAATTTCTGAGACCGAATCACCACCTGGCATCGTGGCCAAGACTCGGCGGCTGGAAAGCCGCCGCTCCGACGGAAGGGCGGCTTTCCAGCCGCCCATCCATGGCGCGAGGAGAGCGCCACCCCTGCAGGATAGTGAGATGCGCCCCACCGCGAATCCCTCCGACTTCATGCGTGACGCATGGAGAGCGGCCCTGTAGCGATGGCGGCTCCGCTTCACTCTTGCTCGTTGCATGAACCTGCCCCTCGCGTTCGGCTCCTTCCTTTTTTTCACCGCCCTCGTTCCGTTGATCGCGTGGTGGCTCACCCGGCACCGGGACAACACCGACGCCCGGACATTCTTCCTGGCCGACCGCAGCCTGCCCTGGTTCCAAATCGCGGGCACCCTGCTGCTGACCAATCTTTCGACTGAACAGCTGATCGGGCTGAATGGCGCGGCGTCGATCCACGGTGCCGTCGTCATGGCGTGGGAAGTCGTGCCCGTCGTGGCGTTGATCGCCATGGCCTACTATTTTCTGCCGCGGTACTGGTCCGGCAACATCACGACCATCCCCGAGTTCCTCGAGTCGCGCTTTGACCGCGGTACAAGACGGCTGCTCGGGATCATCGTGCTCGCCGCCCTCACTTTCAACTTCATGCCGTTCGTGTTGTACTCGGGCGGCATTGCGATGGGCAGCATCTTTCACCTGCACGATGTGCTGGGAATATCGCCGGAGCTTTCCTTCTTTGCGATGGCGGCGCTGATCACCGTGCTCAGTGGTGCCTACGCGATTCTCGGCGGGATGTCCGCCGTCGCGCTTTCGGACACCTTGTACGGCGTCGGGTTGCTGACGGGTGCCCTGGTGATTCCGGTCCTCGGGCTGGCGTATTTGGGAGAGGGTGACATCGCCACCGGATTCGGCCGGGTACTGGCGCATCAGCCGGCCAAGCTCAATCCCGTCGGCGGCCCCGGCGCGAACGTGCCGTTCTCGACCCTGTTCACCGGGATGCTGCTCACGAACATGTACTATTGGTGCACCAATCAGCTGATGGTGCAGCGTTCGTTCGGCGCCAAGTCGTACGCCGAGGCGCAAAAAGGCCTGCTGGCCACGGCGGGGCTGAAGCTGGTCGGGCCGCTCTTCCTCGTTTTTCCCGGGATCATCGCCGCGGAGGCCTTCGGCGCGAGCATCGGCAACGGTGACCTCGCTTACGCGCGATTGGTCGACGCGGTGTTGCCGACGTGGATGATCGGATTTTTTGCCGCGGTGCTGCTTGGCGCCGTGATCAGTTCCTTCAACAGCGGGCTGCATACCGCCGCGACGCTCTTCGGCTACGATCTCTACAAGGCGTGGATCAGGCCCCAGTGCACCGACAACCAGATGGTTCGCGCCGGCAAAATATTCGGTGTGATCATTTGCGTCGCATCGCTGGCCGCGAGTCCGTTGCTCAGCGGTGCACCCGAGGGCGTGTTCACGCTGATGAAACGGCTGATGGCTGCGTTCAACATCCCGATTCTCGCCGTGGTGGTCATCGGTCTCGCGACCGCGCGGGTCCCGCCGCTGGCGGCCAAGACCGCGCTGGTCGGCGGCGTCGGGCTGCATTTTCTCCTCCTGTGGTGCTCCGACTCCGGCGTTTTCGGATTCCAGCTGCACTGGCTGCACGTGATCGCGATCAACTTTGCGCTGCTCTGCCTGTGGATGCTGGGGGGCGCGCGATTCTTTCCGTCGCGCCCGACCGCGAGCCCGGTGCTCGCGACGGGCGCGGGTGTGCTCACGCCGTGGCGCCATCTGCGACTCGCGAGCTGGCTTCTGGTCATCGCGACGGTCGGGTTGTACGCCATTCTCTGGTGGCTTGCGAGGGGACGGTGAATCGGTGGTCGGTGAAACGGTGGTCGGTGGTCGGTGGTCGGTGATGCGGTTATTCGGTGAAGCGGTGAAGCGGTGAAGCGGTCGAGGAGATGGTCGGAGGACCAGATGGTCAGATGAGCAGATGGTCAGATGCCCAGATGATCGGATGGGCGGATGATCAGCACTTCGAATGGCGCCGCTTCACCGCTTCACCGTCTCACTGCTTCACCGACTGACCGTCTCACCGATTCACCGATTCCTGCGTGATTCCGGAGCGGGGTTATGCATGCTGCCCCAACGGGCGCTCTGTGGTGCATCCGCCCGATTCCTATGCCGAAACGACAGGCCGTCTTCTTCCTCATCGACACCCAGGGCGCAAATTGTGTCGGCTGCTACCGGCCGGAACTCGCACTCGGCACGCCGCATGTTGATGGGCTCGCCTCGCTGGGCCTGCGGTTCGACCGCGCGTATACGTGCGCGCCCGTGTGCGGTCCGGCGCGCTCGGCGCTGCTCACCGGCTTGTATCCACATAGCAATGGCGTCCTCGGAAACGACATGGCCCCGACACTCGACGTGCCCACGCTGGGTCAGCGGCTCCAGGCGGCCGGCTTCTCCACCGGCTACATCGGCAAGTGGCACCTGGACGGCAGCGACTATTTCGGCGACGGACGGTGCCCCGCCGGTTGGGACGCACGCTACTGGTTCGATGGCCGGAACTATCTGAACTCGCTGCCGGACGATGCGGTCCGCGATTTGTCGCGTCGTGCGCTCGGCCCGGCCGACATCGCGGCGCACGGCATCACGTCCGACTTCACCCACGCGCATCGGACAGCCGACCGCGCGATCGACTTCATCCGCGAACACCGCGAT
Source organism: Opitutaceae bacterium (assembly GCA_030648295.1). GTDB lineage: Bacteria > Verrucomicrobiota > Verrucomicrobiia > Opitutales > Opitutaceae > ER46. The sequence continues at coordinate 32,544 of JAUSID010000070.1, forward strand.
CGCGACTTTTTTCTCGTGGTCTCAATCGACGAGCCGCACCACCCCTGGATAACTCCGGAACCATTCGCCAGCGCGTTCGAAAATTTTGAGTTTCCGGTCCCGAATGCCGACGACCCGCTGACCGACAAACCACGGAACCAGCGCGAGTGGGCGGCACACACGGTCAAGTGGGAGGCAAGCATCCGACGACGAGACGGACGCGCCTGGTTGCACCACCCGCGGCATTTCGCGTGTAACAGCTACTCGGATTCACAGGTCGGACGCGTGCTCGGGGCCGTCGACGCAAACACCCCCGACGCGCTCGTCGTGTACACGAGTGATCACGGCGACATGTTCGGCAGCCACCGGCTGCACGGCAAGGGTCCGTGCGTTTACGACGAGATCACGCGCGTGCCATTGATCGTCCGCTGGCCCGGCCATTCTCCGGCTGCGGCCGTGTCCGACGGGCCGGTGTCACACATCGATGTCGTCCCCTCCTTTCTCGAATATTTCGGCGTTCCCGTGCCCGATCTGCTCCAGGGTCGATCGCTGCTCCGGCAGTGTCGCGAGCCGGCACACCGGACGAACACGGAGGTGTTCATCGAGTTCAACCGGTTCGAGATCGACCACGATGGATTCGGCGCGTTCTCGCCCATCCGCGGTGTGTTCGACGGCCGCCACAAACTCGCGATCAATCTGCTCGACACGGATGAATTCTACGACGTGGTTTCGGACCCGCTCGAGTTGAAGAACCTCATTGCCGAGCCGGCGCTCGCGCCCGTGCGGGATCGATTGCATGCCGTGCTGCTCGCATGGATGAACCGCACCCGTGATCCACTGCGTGGGCCGCACTGGAAGCGGCGGCCGTGGCGTCGCGGGGATGAAGGTTCGACGTGGGACGGCCCGACGCGACCGCGCCCCTTCGACGAGCCGTGGTACCCGAAGACGCTCCTCTACGACACCGGTAAAGTCATCGACCGTTATGAATACGACAAAGGCTGACCCGGGAGCGCGGGCGTCCTCGCCCGCCCCAGCGCTTCGATCGCCCGATCAATTTTCTCAATCCATGCGGGCCGGAGGCCCGCGCTCCCAGGGAAAATCGTCTCAGGTAGCAGCCGAGGTGGCGAGGCTGGGATTGATCAGTCGCGGTCTCCTGCGACGCGCGCCGCTCACCGTGCACGCTTTGCTTGCGACGTTATTGTTCGCCGTCATCAGCAGCACCGCCGCCGCCGCCGAACGCACGGTCGATCGACTTCAGCGTGAAGCCCGTGGATTCTATCTCCTGTGGGGCGAAGGGCGGCCCGGCGCGGACGAGATCATGAGGCTGCCGTTCATCCGCGGCGGCCAGATCGTCGTTCAATGGGGCGACGTCGAAACCGGACCCGGCAAGTATGACTTCTCGGCGGTCGATTCCGCGCTCGCGCGATTTGCCGCCAGCGGGAGGTGGACCACGATCCAGATTAACGGCAATATCAAACCCGCCTGGCTGTTCACGCAGGTGCCGTATGTGCGCGAGCAGTTCGACGAGCAGGTCCGCAACCGCGAAGGCACGCTGATGTTCTGGCACCCGCGTTTTCGCGAGGCTCACCTGGCGATGCTCGCGGCATTCGCGCGGCACTTGCGGTCGAGTCCGCACCAGTCGCGGCTGCTCGGGCTGCGGCTCAACTTCAATCCCGTCGGCACCGAACACTTCAATTTCCCGGAGCAATATCGCACGCCGGACAAATGGACCGTTCCACCTGGCGTGGATCGCGCCACGGTCGCCGCCTTCACGCCCGAATTGCAGAAGACATACGAGGGCGAAGTCGTGACCACTTACGAGCGGCTCTTCTCCGACTGGACGACGGTGTTCGTGCGCAACAACATTGGCGACGAGTTGCGCGCGCGGTACGCGGCTCATTTCAAAAATGGACGGCTCGCGTTCTTCCACACCTCGAGCGAAGCCGAACCGCGGGCCGCCGGCATCGAACGGCAATACGGCGCGTTCCACGATTTCTGCCGCAGCGGGCTGACGGTGGGATATGCCGAGCCATGGGCGTCCGCGTGGGGCGAGCACGGCGGCATTCTCGATTCGCGCTGGTGCAGCCCGCCGCAGTGGAACTACTGGACGCTCCTGTTCAACCTGCACTGCGGCGTGTCCTTTATCGGTGAATACTACACGAATCTCTATTTCGCGACCACCGGCCGGCACGGCAGGACCGCGGTCCCGCCGGACTCCGCCGAACCGCGCGAATTCATGGCGGCGTATGCGTGGGGCGCGGAGTACATCGGACTGCATAACCGGCCGGCCGAATCGCCAGGCGCGTGGGTGGCGTTTCGCGACAACAAAGCCGCGAAAGCGGTGAACCCAAAAGTGCCGGCGCCACGCCGCCAGCTGAACCGCTTCGCCGGTGACTACAACTGGCTCGCCGAACGCGTCGGCGATGATCGTTCGGAGGGAGTCGGACCGATCGGGCCGGACGAACAGCGCTACGGTGCGTTTGCCCGACGCTATCCGGCGGGGGCCTCCGCGCGCGTGCGGCTCGATCCAAAGTTCGTAGCGTCGCTCGCGGGCGACGCGACGGTGCGAATCATCGCACTGAACGGCGCGCCGGCCGAAGCTAGGATCGGCGCCCGGGCATTTCAGCTGCCCGCTTCGGACGCGCGATGGCGAACGACCGAGTTTCGCGTTCCGGCAGCCTCGCTGCGTGAGAATGCCGGCTTCAACCTGGAAGTCCGTGCCGGCGCACAACCGCTCACGTTGCACATGGTCGAGGTAAGGCGCGGCCCCGCGCCGTAGCAGCGGAGGTGACGACGCTGGCCCGAGTTTGTCCGAAACCCTTTCGGCCAGCTTCCGGCCGGCGGAGCGTGGAATTTCAGCATTGTAGCGGAAAGCGTGAGCTTTTCGCAGCGGGTGGAAGCGAAACGCTCACGCGTTCGGCTATTTCTCGAATGCGACTCCTCGTTTGCGGCCATATTATTTTCATGATCCCTCGGTCGTCATCCGCCACGATTCATTTGCCATCCCGGGCTGCGCTTCTCTCCATCACACCTGTATGAACCGTCGTCAGACTCTTCTTCTCCGCGTACTCAAGCTGGGTGTCTGGTTCGCTGCCGGCATGCTCCCGCCGCACCTCGGCGCAGCGACGCCGGCGAAACCGAACATCGTGTTCATCCTCGCGGACGACTCGGGCCTGGGTGAGTTCGGCTGCTACGGCGGCAAGGCAATCCCCACGCCGAATGTCGACCGGCTTGCGCGCGAGGGCATGCGGTTCACCAATGCCTACAGCGGCAACGCGGTTTGCGCGCCGACGCGCAACGTGGTCATGACCGGCGAACACCCGGGCCACATGCTGCGCCGCGCGAACCAAAGCAAGAATGGGCTGCTAGCGCTGCCGGCCGGCACCATGACGACGGCGCGGATGCTGCACGGCGCGGGTTACGCCACCGGTGGTTTTGGCAAATGGGGACTCGGCAACGAAGGCACCACCGGCGCGGCGGAGAAGCAGGGGTTCGACATCTTTTACGGCTACTATGATCAGGTGCACGCGCACAGCTACTTTCCCGAGGATCTCACGCGGAATGGCGTCCGCGAAAAACTGCCGGGCAACGCCGGTGGCAGGAAGGTGCAATACTCGCACGACCTTATCGAAGCCGAGACGCTGAGATTCATCGAGGCGCAGGCGCGCAGCACGAAACCGTTCTTCTGCTATGCGGCGTGGACACTGCCGCACGGCAACTTCGAGATTCCGTCACACGCGGCATTCGCGAATCGGCCGTGGCCGGAGCCGGTCAAAATTCACGCGGCGATGATCGCGCGGCTGGACGAGAGCGTGGGCAAGGTGATGGCGAAACTCCGGGAACTCGGCATCGATCAGAACACGCTCGTGATTTTCTCGAGCGACAATGGAGCCGCCGGCCCCGGCATGGTCACGTTCAATGCGACCGCGGGACTGCGCGGGCAAAAGCGCCATCTCTACGAAGGCGGCATCCGCGCGCCGTTTATTGCCCGATGGCCGGGGCGAATCGCGCCGGGTACGACCAGTGGACTGCTCGCGGGACAAGTCGATATCATGGCCACCACCGCCGAAGTGGCGGGCACGAAGCCACCGCGGAACGACGGACTTTCGATTCTCCCCACCCTGCTCGGCAAGCCGCAGTCCGCGAAGCACGAGTGGCTTTACTGGGAAATCTACGAAGGACCCGCGCCGTTCCAGCAGGCAGTCCGGCACGGGGCGTGGAAAGGTTATCGCACCGCGCTGAAGGGCCCGCTCGAGTTATACAATCTGGAAACTGATCCGGCGGAAAAGAACAACGTCGCGGCCCAGCAACCAGACGAGGTGAAGGCCATCGAGGCGCTCATGGCGCGCGAGCACGTGCCGTCGCCGAACTACGATCCGAGCGTGGAGCCCGGCGCAAGGAAGAGCGGCGCAAAGAAGAAAAAAACAGCAAAATGACCGGGGACGAATTGCGGATTGCGGATTGCGGATTGCGGATTCCAGATACCGGATAACGGAACGGTTTCGCGGTGGACCGAACGTTGTTCATGGGCGCCGTCGACGACCAGACCACGAGTAAAATCAACGCACTCTCCCATGAGCCGAAACAATCTCATCCCCATGGCACGACCACTCCTCCTTACGCTGCTCTTCGCATTCGTTGCCGCCGCGAGTGCGTTCGGCGCCGCCGCGAAGCGGCCGAACATCCTCTTCGCCATCGCCGACGATCAGTCGTTCCCGTACGCGAGCGCGTATGGCACGACGTGGGTGAAGACGCCGGCCTTCGATCGGGTCGCACGCGAAGGGCTGCTCTTCATGCGGGCGTATACGCCGAATGCGAAGTGCGCCCCATCGCGCGCGTGCATCCTCACCGGTCGCAACAGCTGGCAACTCGAGGAGGCGGCCAACCACGTCAACAACTTCCCGGCCAAGTTCCGCGGGTTCATGGAGGCACTGGCCGCGAACGGCTATGCGATCGGGTTCACCGGCAAGGGCTGGGGCCCCGGCAATCCGGGTGTGATCGAGGGCAAGCCGCGGCAGCTTACCGGCCCGGCGTTCAGCCAGCAGAAGACAAAACCGCCGACCAGCGCCATCGCGAATGTGGATTATGCGGCCAACTTCGAGGCCTTCCTGCAGCAGCGCCGCGGCAATGATCCATTCTGCTTCTGGTTCGGCGGGTTTGAGCCGCATCGGCGTTACGAATACGGCTCGGGCGTGAAGCTCGGCGGCAAGGATCCGCGGCAGATTGAGCGCGTGCCGGCGTTCTGGCCCGACAACGAGACCGTCCGCAACGACCTGCTCGATTACGCCTTCGAGGTCGAATATTTCGATTCCCACCTCGGCCGGATCATTGCCGCACTGGAGAAGGCCGGCGAACTCGACCACACGCTCATCGTCGTGACGGCCGACAACGGCATGCCGTTCCCACGGTCGAAGGGCACGACGTATGAGATTTCCAATCACATGCCACTCGCCATGCGCTGGCCCGGCGGGATCGCCAAACCCGGCCGACGGGTCGACGACTACGTCAGCTTCATCGACTTCGCGCCCACCTTCCTCGATGTCGCCGGCGTGACGGAGCAAAAGAGCGGCATGCAATCCATCACCGGACGCAGCCTGGCGCCGATCTTCCGCGACACCACGCCAGCCCCGGGTCGCTTGCAACCGGGGCGCGACGTATTGCTCATCGGCCAGGAGCGACACGACACCGGCCGGCCGAACGATGTGGGATATCCCGTGCGCGGCATCTACCGCGATGGATTCCTTTACCTGCACAATTTCGAGCCCACACGCTGGCCGATGTGCGATCCCATCACGGGTTACCTCAACAGCGACGGCAGCCCGACCAAGACGCTGATCCTGGCGGAGAATCGGATGGCGATGAACCACTGGCGCTGGGAGCTGAACTTCGGCCGCCACCCGCGCGAGGAACTGTACGACCTGCGCAAGGATGGCGACTGCATCACGAATCTAGCCGCGGACCCGCGGCACAACGAACAGCGCGAGCGGATGCAGCAGGAGTTGTTTGCCGCGCTCAAGGCGCAGGACGATCCGCGGATGTTCGGTCGCGGCGAAATCTTCGATCGATACCCGCACCTGGCGAATGCGCACTTTTACGAAAGCTACATGAAGGGCGAGAAACAGCGCGCCGGCTGGGTCGAGGACACCGATTTCGAGAAACCCGGATTTGATCCTGAACGCCCGGCGGAGTCCGCCGCCAGGATGCTGCCGATGATCCGATAGGTTTTCGCTGCTGCGAAAACCTAATATCGATGAGGATTCTTGGCTTGGATCCCTCTCAAGCCGGAACAATTCAGTTCAACCGCGAATAGACGCCAATTCACGCGAATGGGTAGGGCATGGAGCGGCATCGTGATCCGAAATCCGAACCGAATGAGATGTCGGCTCGCTTGGCGCTCGCCGCTACGCCGACAAACCTCTCCTCACCACCCTAGGTTTTCGCAGCAGCGAAAACCTTCCACTCGCTCACGCTCGTAGCCACAGAAAGCCTTCGGCTCGCTTGGCGCTCGCCGCTACGAATGCGGACCACTCGCTTACGCTCGTAGCTACAACACGGAGCTCGCCGCTAACCAGACGAGCTTCTCCTCTTCCACCCTAGGTTTTCGCAGCAGCGAAAACCTATCCGATAATCTTCTTATACGGTTCGCCCTCGTTCAACGTCGGGCGCTCGGGCCGGCCCTTGTATTTGTAGACCAGCCCCATGTTATCGACGCCGAGCAGCCATAGGATCGTGGCATGGAGATCATGGACGTGCAGCCGGTCCTGCACCGCGTGCAGACCGACTTCGTCGGTCGCGCCAATCGTCTGGCCACCTTTCACTCCGCCACCGGCCATCCACATCGTGAAGCCGGTCGCATTGTGATCGCGGCCGGTGCCCTTCTCACTTTGCGGCGTCCGGCCGAACTCGCCGCCCCAGACGACCAGCGTGTCCTCCAACAATCCGCGCGCCTTGAGATCCTTCAAGAGCCCGGCGATCGGCTTGTCCGTCGCGCGACACAGCCGCGAGTGGTTGCCCTCGATGTCGCTGTGCGCATCCCACTTGCTGCCGGCGCCACTGTAGAGCTGGACGAACCGCACGCCGCGCTCGACCAACCGGCGCGCGAGCAGGCACATCCGGCCAAACTCCTCCGTCGGCTTCTCGCCCATCCCATACAGCTGCTTCGTCGCCTCCGACTCGCGTCCAAGGTCGACCGCGTCCGGCGCCTCCGCCTGCATGCGAAACGCGAGCTCGTAGCTCGCGATCCGCGCCTCCAGCTCGGGATGGTTGCCATGCGCTTCGGCGTGCCGGCGATTCAGGGTATTGAGAATATCGAGTTTGCCGCGCTGCTGCGCGTCACTCACGCCCTCCGGCGGATTGAGGTTCGCAATCGGCTCGCTGCTCGGCGTGATCCGCGTCCCCTGGTAAACTGCGGGCATGAACCCGCTGCCCCAGTTCCGCGGCCCGTTGATCACCGACGCCGCTCCATCCTGCATCACCACGAACGCGGGCAGATTCTGGTTCTCCGTCCCGAGCCCATAGCTGACCCACGAGCCGAGCGACGGCCGGCCGGCAATCACCGAGCCTGTATTCATCTGGCAAACACCGGCCGAGTGGTTGATTCCGTCCGCCACGCACGAGCGAATCACCGCCAAATCGTCCGCCATCCCGGCGATGTGCGGCAGCCAGTCGCTGACCCAGATGCCGGACTGCCCGTGCTGTTTCCAAGCGCGCTTGCACCCGAGGATCGGCGAGTCGAATTCGCCCATCGCCGTGATCACGCGTCCGAAGCTCTCCGGGATCCGCTGGCCCGCCAGCTGGTTCACCAGCGGCTTCGGATCGAACAAATCGATGTGGCTCGGCCCGCCCTCCATGAACAGGAAGATCACGCTCTTTGCGCGGGCCGGCAGAGGCCCGCGCTTCGCCGCCAGCGGGTTCACCGGTCCCGCCGCGCCGGTCGCGCCGTGCAGCGTGGTACGCTGGAGCAGGTCGAGCAACGCGAGGGCTCCGAACCCGCCGCCCGCGCGCGCGAGAAAATCGCGACGCGTCAGCGCGGATTCGCGGCGGCCGCAAAACGACGATTCGGGACTCATGCTCATTCGAGGTAAAAGAATTCGTTCGAGTTCAACAGCACCTGGCAAAAATCCGTCAGCGCCACCGCGCGCGCATCCGGCCGCGGGCGCTTGACCTTGATCGCGTTCACCGGATGCCCGTGGTTCGAGCTGTCGCCGAACGGGTCGGCCTTCGCCTCGAACTTCCAGTATCCCATCGTGTGCACGCGGACGCTGGAGTTGCTGAGCAGCAAATCGTCCGGGCCCAGCGCCGCGGCCGACAGCCGCACGTCGTCGATCAGTCCATCGAAAAGATTTTCGCCCGACTTCAACGTCCCGCCGATCACGAGCGGCGCCGACGCGGTCATGTTGCCGGTGAGCCGGTGCAAAACCTCGACCTTGCGCAGCGGGTCGTCGCTGTCGGTGAGATCCTTGATGAAGAACGTGATTCCCTGCTCGCTGGCATCGTTCAGCCGCGCGGAGACGCCGACGAAATACGGCGTGTCGGGTTCGATGTGCAGTCCGGACAGAATCGTCTCGGTGCTGTCACCGGGGCGGCCGGAAGCCGCGAACAACTTCAGCACGAGAGTCTGCGGCACATGCGAGCGTTTTCCGGTCACGCCGAACACCCACCCGGGCTCGCCCGGCTTCGTACCGCCCTGCGACACGATGGTGCGCACGGTGTCGTTGTCGGGGGCCGATTTCAAATTGATGTAGGCTTCGATGGTGAATTCGCCCTTCGGGGGCACCGGCGCGTTCGGAACGACGAGTCGCTCCTGCGGGGTGCCGGCCGCGATCACGGCGGCCGAACCATCGCGGTACCGCATCTTCTCGGCCGCGAACGGCACGATCTCTTCGTCGCCATCATGATCGGCGAGCCGCGCCGCCTGCTGGTCGATGAATTTCAACGCCTGCCGCTGTTCCTCCGCGGTCGGAGTGCGGCCCACCGCAACGCGGAACGCCTCCGTGACAATCCGTCCTTCATCACCGCCGTTTTGTTTTCGCAGCCGGCCCGCGAATGCGCCCGCCCGCTCCAGCGCCCATTTGCTGTTGAACAACAGCAGCGACTGACTGGGCGTGGTGGTCACGTTGCGCTCGGCGCTGCTGACAAAACGCTCGGGCTGATCGAACACCTCCAGCACGGGATCGTGGCGGTTGCGGCGGGCTTTCTGGTAAACGCTCCGCACCGGTTCTTCCGGTTCCGCGCTTGGGCCGCCGCGCCGCAGCTTCAGCTCTCCCGTGGCCGCGAGCATCGCGTCGCGGATTTGCTCCGCCTCCAGCCGGCGGATCGAGCCGCGCCACAGGAGCCGGTTCTCCGGATCCTTGACCGCCGCGACCGCCGCGAGCGGGTGTGAAGACGACTGCGTGTAGGTCGCCGACAGCACGATGAGACGGTGGAGCTGCTTGATGCTCCAGCCGCCGGCGATGAACTTCTCGGTCAGCCAGTCGAGCAGCTCCGGATGCGACGGCTTTTCACCGAGCCGGCCGAAATCGCTCGGATTGATCGCCAGCCCGCGGCCGAAATGCGCCTGCCATATCCGGTTTACAATGACACGACCGGTCAGCGGGTTTTCCGGGTGCGTGATCCAGCGCGCCAGCGCGGTGCGCCGGCCGGTCGTCGCTGGCGTTACCGGCGCGATTTCCGCGGGCTGCTCCTGCAAGATGGTGGGAAATCCGGGCGCGATCTCGCCCAGCGCCGGTTTCTTCGGAATTTTCACCGGCGGCGCGACGGGGCCGATGTCGGTCGTGGCCAGCGCGACCGGCAACGGCGCCGGCTTGTCCGCCTCGAATTTCTTCAGCTCCGCGAGCAGCGCATTGCGCTTCGAGCGGGCGGGTTCCTTCAACTTGCCCGCGAACCGCTTCTCCTCCCATTCGTATTCCACCTGTTTCCACATCAGGGCCGTCACTTGCTGCTCGAACGGCGTCCGCGCGGCGACAGGTTTCGCCAGCATCGCCTGCGTCTCGGGCGGAAACTTCTTCACCGCGTCCTCCTCGGCCTTCCGGCGATACGGCGCGTCGAGCTCCTCGAGCTGCCGGCGCAGATCCGTGGTCTTCGTCCCCCACGCGGCCAGCTTCCGCGCATGGGCTTCACGCTCGGCCGCCGTCGCCACGGGGGTCTCGGCTGGAAACCGCAGCGGCGCGAAAAATGCCTGCAGCCGGAAGTAGTCCTTCTGGAGCAGCGGATCGAACTTGTGATCATGGCAGCGGGCGCATTGCAGCCCGACGCCGAGAAACGCATCGGCCGTCGTGTCGGTGAGATCGTTCAGGATCGTCTCGCGCTGGCCGACCGCATCGCGCTGGTTGTATTCGTAAATCCAATGCGCAAGGTAACCCGTCGCCGTCCTCGCCGCCGGGTCGTCCGGCCAGAGTTCGTCGCCCGCGAGTTGTTCCTGCACGAAACGGTCGTAGGGCTTGTCGCGGTTGAACGCATCGATCACGTAATCGCGATACCGCCACGCGTTCGCGCGGTAATCATCCGCCTTGTAGCCATCGCTCTCCGCATACCGGACGAGATCGAGCCATGACGTGGCCCAGCGTTCGCCATAATTTGGACTCGAGAGCAGCCGCTCCATCACCCGCGCGTACGCATCCGGCGAGCTGTCAGCGAGGAATGCGTCCACCTCCGACGGCGGCGGCGGAAGTCCGATGAGATCGAAATACACCCGCCGCAGCAGCGCCGCTTTTTCGGCGCGCGGCGCCGGCTCCAGCCCCTCGGCCCGGAGCCGTGCCAGAATGAAGCGATCGATTTCATTCACCGCCCAGCCATGCGCGGGAGGCGGCGTGACTTTGGCGAGCGGTTGAAACGCCCACCACTGCCGATCCTCCGCGGTGATCCCGCCACCCTTTCGCCGCGCCTTCAGGGGGCCGGCGATTTCCGGCTCCGCCGGCCACGGCGCCCCCTGCCGCACCCACTCGGTGAGCGTCGCGATGTCCTCGGCCGAAAGCTTCTTGTCCTTCGGTGGCATCTGGAGGTCTTCGTTCGTGTAGCGAATCGCCTCGATCAAAAGGCTCTTCTCCGGGTGGCCAGGAACGATCACGGTACCCGAGTCGCCGCCCTCCAGCGCCGCTGCCATCGAATCGAGCAGCAGTCCTCCTTTGATCTTCTCCGCCGCATGACTGTGGCACTTGTGGCAGTTCTCGCGCAGGATCGGCTCGACCTTCACTCGGAAAAAATCGTCGGTCGCGGCGGAGCCGGAAGCCACCGCCGGGGCCAGCGCAAAACAGATTGGCAGCAAGAGGCTGCGGGAGAGTCGCAGAGGGAACATGTGGGAGCCGCAGGGGAGCGGCGGGGTGACCTTGAAGAAAGCCACGGCGCCGGCTTAGACAAGCAATCCCGGCGAAAAGCATTGCGAGTGCGGGCTTGGCAAGGAAACGGCCGCGGTGCACTTTCCGCTTCGCTGCCGGAACGACACCGGTCACTGTTCCCCATCCGGCGGCGCGGTCAGCGGCTGCTCCAATGCCGGTTCTCCCCTTCACCATGATCAAGCTCCCCGCCCTTTGCCTCGGCCTTCTATCGCTTTCCGCGTTTGGCGCGACCCCGTCAACGCCGGCCTCCAAGCCAAACATCGTCTTCATCCTGACCGACGATCAGGGTTTCGGCGACATTTCCGCCCACGGCAATCCGGTGCTTAAAACCCCGAACCTCGACCGGCTGCGGGCGCAGAGCGCACGGTTCAGCGACTTTCATGTCAGCCCGACCTGCTCACCCACCCGCTCGGCGCTGCTGACGGGCCGGCACGAATTCAAGAATGGCATCACGCACACGATCTTCGAACGCGAGCGGCTCAACCCGGATGCGATCGTGCTGCCGCAGCTGCTCAAACAGGCCGGCTACACCACAGGAATTTTCGGCAAGTGGCATCTCGGCGACGAGGCCGATCACCAGCCGAACCGCCGCGGGTTCGACGAAGTCTACATCCACGGCGGCGGCGGGATCGGCCAGGTGTATCCAGGATCATGTGGCGACGCCCCCGGCAACACGTACTTCAACCCCGCGATCCTGCACAACGGCAGGTTCGAGAAGACGCAGGGTTTCTGCACCGATCTGTTCTTCGCGCAGGCGCTGCGCTGGATCGAGCAGACGAAGGGACGGCAGCCCTTCTACGCCTATATCGCGACGAATGCGCCGCACGGCCCCTACACGGCGCGGCCCGAGGATGCGGCACTGTACCGCGACAAGGTGCCGGACGAGGCGGCCGCAAACTTCTTTGGGATGGTGCACAACATCGACGAGAACGTGGGCCGGCTGCTGGCCCGGCTCGACGAGTGGAACCTGAGCCGCGACACGCTCGTGGTTTTCATGAACGACAACGGTGGCACGGCCGGCACCAAGGTCTACAACGCCGGCATGCACGGCCAGAAAGGCACCCCCTGGCTCGGCGGAACCCATGCCGCTTCCTTCTGGCGCTGGCCGGGCAAGTTCGCGCCGGCGGATATTTCCGGACTCGCGGCCCACATCGATTACCTGCCGACGATTGCGGCGATCGTGGGCATCCCGCTCACGGGCAAGGTTGCCCGGCAGGTTGAAGGCCGCAGCCTGCTGCCGCTGTTGCGTGACCCGAAAGCCACCTGGCCGGAACGCACGCTGTTCACCCACGTTGGCCGGTGGCCGCGGTTCTCGGATCCTGACGCGGCGAAATTTTCGAACTGCAGCGTCCGCACGCCGCGCTGGCATCTGGTCTCGGTAAAGGGCGGCCAGCAGGCCGCCTGGGAGCTCTACGATGTAATCGCCGACCCGGGCGAAACGAAAGATGTGGCGGCGCAACATCGCGATGTCGTGACAAAACTGACGTCCGAGTACGACAAGTGGTGGGTCGCCGCCCGTGCCGGCATGGTGAACGAGAAGGCGATTGGTCCGCGGCTGAATCCCTTCGCGGAGCTTTACTGGAAACAATTCGGCGGTGGCCCGAGCGCGGAGGATCTCCGGATCATGGAGCCGACGCAGACGACGATTCCGCGGCGCGGCGAAGCCGGCGCGGCTGGCGCGCCGAAAGGGAAGAAGAAAAAGAGTTAGCCCGCATTTCTCACCCTCTGATTGGTTTTCAGCCTCGTCCGACCGGCAACGCTGCGGGTTCCTCCGCCGGTCTTCGAGTTCATGCGGGCTAAGACAAAACCGCGAGGCGGTTTTGTCCTTGGCCGGAAACCCGGCAGGGGCTGCACTGGTGCAAAGCGCACGCCGGCACTCCGCGGTTTCGTCGCAGAACAGAGCGTTAAATTCCCCGTTAGTATCACTCTGTTAAGTCCCTCGTGATTGTAGCTACGAGCGTGAGCGAGTGGGCGGGGAATTACGCGAAATTGCGGGCGAGACGCCAATAGTGTTCGGCGCAAGGCCTGCTGTCAGTGGCTGCCGTGATCACTGCACGATGCGCGCTTCCTCGCGCTCGCGTGTTTTTTTTGCCCAGGGCGTGACGAGGGTTCCGTCGGCCCAAAGCTCC
>JAUSID010000072.1:0-210000 GCA_030648295.1 Opitutaceae bacterium
GACCGCCCCCGGTCGCAACGATCTCCATGCGACCGGGGGCGGTCGCGCTCCCAATCGCCGGGTCTTTGGTCTACGCCGTGTCCGAGGGGTCCTTGCCCTCAATTGTATTGCTGCTTGGATTTCCACGCGCTGCGGTCGGCGAAACTCGGTTTGGCCGGCTCGGCCGGCCGGTGATTTTTGCTCGAAAGCAGAATGGTACGCCGGCGCGCCTTCTCCCGGGCGATCGCATCGGTGAGCAGTGCCACCGCCTGCTCCCTGGTCAGTGCGTCGAGCGCCGCGAGCGAGGCCTGTTGCCGCTCCCATTCGCCGCCATGGATGAACGCGCGAGCGAAAAACATCTCGGCCTTGTCGCCGATGCTCTTGGTCTTCTCCTCGAAAAACGACCGCGCGCCGGCGACCAGCGTTTGCCATTGCCCGGGCGTGGTGGCCGCCAGCGCCGCGGGCAGCGAACCGATGAATTTGTCCGCGCGACGCTGCAGCTCGTCCGGTGCGTAGGCGCTGGATTGAATCACGAAGGTCAAATACCGGTGGCGCAGCGACGCGGCGGCCGCCGAGCCGACGATGTATCCAAGCTGCTGTTTCGTCCGCAGCTCGGTGTAGAACGGCTCGCTGATGAAATTGGCCACCACCACCGCGGCGACGCGCGTGGCCGGTGAATCGTCCGGCAGGACGTAGTCGCGAACGAAAGCCGAGTTTACCCCGGCGATCTCGGCCGTATCCACGACCTCCGCGGCGGGCGCGATATGCAGGTGCCGCCGCCGGAGCAGTTCGCCCGGCGCCGCCGTTTTGGCGCCGATCCGCGCCGCCAGGGCACGCGTGGCGGTCACGGCATTGTCGGGCGAAATATGGCCATGGACGACCGCTTCGATTTTTCCGCGGGCGAAGAAGCGCTGGGCGAACTGCTGCACGTCGGCCCAGGTGGCGGAGGTTGTCCGCGCGATCAGTTCATCCGGCAGATAGTGAAACTCCCGCGCCATCGCATCGCGCCGGTCGCGGGCGAGTTGATACGCCTCGGTCTGCTCGTAACTCCGCAGCGTGCGCAGGAGCACCTCCTTCAGCGCCTCGTAGCGCCGCGGCTCGATCGTGAAGGTGCGCAGCTGCTCCGCCACATAGGTCGCATAACGCACCGCCGAGTCGCCAAATCCGGTCGCCGCCAGCTTCATCCCCTCGAGCGAGAAATCCGCGGAAAAGTCGATGCCGGCCAGCGAGGCGTCGGCGGCCGCGGCCCGGAAGAAATCGCGGAGGCAGACTTCGTAGAGCCGGAGCAGCGCCGCCGACTCGAGGCTGGCGATGTCGCGCACGGGCACGAACCGGAACACGACGGCGGTCTGGGGTCGCTGGAACTCGGTGTCGGCGGCGAAATACAATTGCACGCCGGGTTCCTCGAGCAATGGCAGCGGCCGCTCCGCCCGCAGCGGCGTGGCGGCGGGCATGAACCGGTTCGCACCGGGCAGCGCGAAGCCGGCGACTTTGGGCGGGTTCAGCAGGGCGGCGTACGCGGCTCCTGCGTCTTCAGCGTATGAATACGCCGTGTTGTAAATCCGCTCGTGCCGGTCCGTCGGCACGCCTTTGGCCATGACGGACACCAGCACATTGTCCGGCCGCAATACGTCCAGGAGGTTCCGGTACGTCGCCTCGTCGGGGTCACCCCACACGTCAGTGGCGCGCTCCGCCACCTCGAGCGGGTAGAACAGGGCCTGGTTCGCCAGCTTGATCGCGAGTGCCGCGCCCTCGCCGCGATCGTTGTAGGTTTCGTTCAACTGCGCGATTCGCGCCCGCTCCCGGTAAAACTCCACGGGGAAGGGCGAGGCGCGGAGGTGCTCGAGATAGCTGAAAATCGTGGCGAGCACGCGCGCGTATTGCTGGTGCCCCTCCGGGGTGAGATCCGCCTGCAGCCGCAATGAACCGTACTCGCTCGTCCGCTCCCAGATTCCGCCGTCCAGGCTGTTGATCAGCCCCTCCCGCTTCAGATAATCGACGAGCCCGCCGGGACCGGGATACTCGATCAAGGCGCCCAGCAGCTCATCCGGCTTGCTGGCGAAATCCGGCCGCGTGGCGGGCACGACGAACTCCAGCGCGAGCTGCCGCAGCTCCTTGATCGGTTCGGCCTGGGCCAGCCGCAGCGCCGCCTTGCGCGGCAGGAATTTCGGCTCGTGCGTCACGGCCGGAACATCGCGGTGCGGGATGGCGGCGAAATTTTCCCGCGCGAGCTTCTCCAGCTCGTCGAGCGGCGCCTTGCCCGCGATGGCCAGCGCCATGTGGTCGGCCGTGTAATGCTTTTCATAGAACGCCCGCACGACCGCGGGGCTGGCGGTGGCCAGGGTGTCCTTTGTGCCGGTGGAGAATTTGCTTTCGCCGCTGTCCGGGGCGTAGAGCTCGCGCTGCACCCCGATCAACCGGCGGAGGTCGTTCTGCACGTGGCGCATCGCCTCGTTGTGCACGGCATTCACCTCGCGGCCGGTGAACTCGGGATTGAAGCGTGGTGCGATGAAGAATTGCGCGAACCGATCGAGCGCCCCGGCCAGCGCCTCGTGCCGCACCTCGAACTGGTAGTTCGTGTGATCGCTCGAGGTGTAGGCGTTGTTGTACCCGCCGTTGGCCTTGATGTAGCCGCTGTACTCGGACACCTCCGGGTATTTCTCGGTCCCGAGGAAAAGCATGTGTTCGAGGAAATGCGCCAGCCCCTCGATCTCACGCGGATCGTCGATCTGGCCCACGTGGACGACGAGCGACGCGGCCGATTTGTTGAACTTCGGATCCGATACGAGCAGGACGCGCAGTCCGTTCGGCAGTACGAACCGGCGAAACTCCGCCTGATCGGTGGGTGCTTTGATCCGCGCCGGCAGCTTCGGCACGGGCGTGGCTGCGTGGAGCGATGCGGCGATGATAAACAGGGCGGCAAGAAGGTGTCGGAATTTCACGGGGAGGGGAGGAGTGGGACGCAACCTTATGGCCCCGCGGCTGCGCGCCAAGTCGTTTGCGGTGGACCGCGACGCGACTGTCGCCGCCGTCCCGCCATGCATTCGCGGCCAACGCCCGAAGCGGGCGGAGCGGCCGCGCTCCCCACAGCGCAGCAGCGCTGCCCAAGCCGCCAGTCAAGTCGGCGTGCGATTCGGCCGTCGGCGGCTGGAATTACAGATCGCGACTGGCGGCTGTGGCTTCAGTGCTGCTCCGCGATCTCGTTCGCGTGATCCTCGATCTTGTCGATCAACTTTTCCTTGCGCGCTTTCGCGCCCATTTTCGCGAAGCTGCGCCGCAGCCGTTCCAGTTCCTCGTCGCTGAGTTCATCCAGGTCGAGGAGCGAATTGCGCGCGCCTTTCTTCGCCCGAATCAACTCGTCGAGCTTCACATGCAGCGCCTGTGAGTCGCGGTTCTGGGTGTTCTGGATCAATTTCCGCCGCCAGCGGCGACGGATTCCTTTACCGGCGTGGCCTTCACGTACTTGTCCAGCCAGGTGATCATTTCCCACAGCACATGGCGGCGTGACTCCTTCGCGATGTAGCCGTGATCCTCGAGCGGCAGTTGCACGTACCGGACGTTGCCTCCGGCGCCCTTCAAGGCCGCGAACATCCGCTCCGACTGCACCGGGAACGTGCCCGTGTTCGAATCCCGCATGCCGTGGATGAGGAGAATTGGCTCGTTGACTTTGGGAACATGGGTGAACGGTGACATCTGATGGTAAATCTCCGGCGCCTGCCAGTATGTCCGCGGCTCGGCTTGGAATCCGAATGGCGTGAGCGTCCGGTTGTACGCCCCGCTGCGCGCGATTCCTGCGCGAAACAGATCGGAGTGCGCGAGCAAGTTTGCGGTCATGAACGCACCGTATGAGTGACCGCCGATTCCCATGCGGTTTCGATCGCCCACGCCGCGCGCCACCAGAAAATCCACCGCCGCCTTCGCGCTCGCGACGAGCTGCTCGACGTATCCATCGTTCGGTTCCTTTCCGTCCCGGCCCACAATGGGCATCTTGGGATTCTCCAGCACGCCGTAGCCTTGCGCCAGCAGCAGCAGGTGGTCGGAGCGGCCGGGGCGCTTGAATTGCAGCGGCGAGCCGCTGATCTGGGTGGCTCCGGTCTGGGTCAGGAATTCCTGCGGGTAGGCCCAGAGGAAGAAGGGCAGGGCGCCATCGCGCTCGCGATTGTAGTTCGGGGGCAGATACAGCGTCGCCGTGAGCTCGATTCCGTCCTCGCGTTGGTACCGTACCAGCTCGCCCTTGACCGCGGCGAACCACGGCGCCGGCTCCGGCAGATCCGTCAGCGGCTGCGCGCTGCCCCGGGCAAGCTCCCGCAGGAACAGGTTGGGGCGGTCGGCGGGCGATTCGCGCGAGAACACGATGCGCCGGGCCTCGGGGTCCATCACCTTGACGATGTACTCATAATTTGGCGGCGCTGACTGCCAGAGTCGCTCCGTCTGGAGCGTGGTCAAATCGAGCCGGTCGAGGAACGGCTTCGCCCCGTCCTTTGCCGCGCCCGTCCCCTGGAGATAGACGAAGTTCCCGGAGCGCAACGGTACCTGCCGGAGTTCCGTGGGATGTTCGGTCAGCACCAGGCTGCCCGGATCAGCGTAACGATCCTCCGAGTTGCGATCCCACAACCGGCGCGGCGCGGCAGCCGGATCGGCGGGGGCGACGACCCAGGTCCGGGTGCGCGCCGTGCGCGACGATCGCTCCGTCACGAGCGCCAGATCGGGAAACGCCCACATGATCCCGCCGAAACGCAGCTCGGTTTCGATGAAGGTCGTGCGCTCGCCGGTGAAAGGTGCGGTCAGAAGCGACACGCGATCGCGCCGCGGAACTTCCTTCCGCGGGTCGCCGCCGTCGAGCGCTTCGACCAGCACGAGCGTGGCCGGCACGTCCGCGCGCCAATAGACGCTGCGGATGCCGGGCAGCGTGGCGTCGCGCGCGCTCGGCAGGTTGTCGCGGAGCGGTTGCTCGTTCACGACCGCGACCAGCCCGCCGGCCCGGGTCCAAACCGCCGTGGTCGACGGGAACAGCCCCATCGGCACCTGATACGAATACGGACGGTGAATCGTCGTCACCAGCAGGTATTCGCCATTTGGTGACGCGGAAAGGAAGTTTATCCCCGGCGCGCCGAGCTTTGTCACCCGGCCGCGTTCGTCCACGGCAATGGCCTGGTTCGTGAAATAGTATTCGTACAGCGCCTCGTCATGCGAATCCTTGAGCATGTCCTGGAATGTCCGGCCCTGGGCCGTGCGACCGTACGACTCCTGGATCACGGGGCCGGTCGGCACTTCGCCTTTCGTCGGGGGCGCGCCGCGCTCGGCCGGAATCATCCGGGCGATCAACGGCGGCTTCCCGCGCGTCCAGGTCGTGCCGCCGTTCACGTGGTTCAAAAACACGCCCTCCACCTTCTTCGCCGCCGCATCGGACGTATTCGCGATCCAGAGCGTCACGCCCTCGCGCGTGGTGGCGTTGAAGGCGAGATACCGGCCGTCACGCGTGAAATTCAGGCCGCCGATCCGGCCGGACAGCCCGGGCGTCGCGATTGGCCGGCTGATTCCACTCGTGGCGTCGTAAAGGTGAATCGACATCCGCGTTTCATCATGAACCACGGTGTAGGCGCCTTCTCCGCCCGTGGCGGAATCCCGCACCCAGCTCAGGCTGACGATGTGGCCGCCCGGTGGCGGCAGGAGGGTGCGCTGTACCGCGCCATCAATGCTCTTCAACGTGAGCTTCGTGATGCCGGTGTTCTCGATCCGCGCTTCCGGGTGCACCTTGAAGCGGGTGCCAGCCAGCATCAGCATCGGCTCGGCGAGTTCCGCGATGGTGGTGTGGTCGATGTCGCGTTCCGTCGTGATCAGCCATTTCTCGTCCGCGCTCACGGTCGCATACGGCGGTGCGGGTGCATCGAGGATGTCGAGGAGCTGTTTCGGTGGGAGGCGATAATCGGCGACGGCCGGCGATGACGATGGCGCGGGTGCGAGTTGGGCGCCGGGCGTCGCCGTGATGACAACGGACAGCAATCCGACCCACACGCGGCGCGTCCGACCACTTGGGGCGTTCATAGGGTTCTCCAGATCGCGATGGATCATCCGGGAAGTCGACCGGAAACAGCCGGCCGGCCAGCGGAGCCTCACGGCTTCCTCGCCACCGGTGCCCAAACCGCCCGTCTGTACGTCCACCGGCGAAAGGAACATTGCCCCGCGCTTGCGCGTTCATTCATACCTTGCGCGAACCCGTGCTCACTGCCGAAACCAAGCGCCGCATCGATTCCTGCCGCGACATCCTCGTCGGCAAGCTCCCGCTGCCCACCGATCAGGTCGAGCTGATCACCCTCGCCCTGATCTACAAGTTCATGGACGACCTCGACGAGGAGTCCGTGGCGATGGGCGGCAAGCGCTCGTTCTTCACCGGTGCCCTCGCGCCCTACCGCTGGCGCGCACTTATGCCCCAGACCGTTTCGGCCGAAGAGCGTATGGCTCGCTTCGCCGACGGCCTGGAGCTGCTCGGCGGCGGGAAAAAGCTCCGCGTCCCGAAGAAGAACGGGAAGAAAGGGGAGGAGGAAGAGATCGATCCCGCTGCCCACCTCCCCGCGCTTTTCCGCGACATCTTTCGCAACGCCTTCCTGAAATTCCGCGACGGCCGCATCCTCACGCTCTTCCTCACCGAGCTCGGCGGCTTCGCCTACTCGCACAGCGAGGAGCTCGGCAACGCCTTCGAATACATCCTCCAGTGCATGGGCGCGCAGGGCGACAACGGCCAGTTCCGCACGCCGCGCCACATCATCGACTTCATGGTCGCCTGCCTCGATCCGCAGCCGACCGACAAAATTCTCGATCCCGCCTGTGGCACCGGCGGGTTCCTCGTCTCCGCTTTCAAGCATATTCTCGAAGCACACACCTCGCCCGGCTCCACGCTGCCCGGCGACCGGCTGAGCCACGAGCAACGCCAGCGGCTTTATGCCAACTTTACCGGCTACGACACCAACGACCAGATGGTGAAGCTCAGCCGCGTGAACCTCTTCCTGCACCAGTTCGCGAGCCCGACGATCCACATTTACGATACGCTCACCAACGATGCGCGCTGGCACGAGAAGGCCGACCTAATTCTCGCCAACCCGCCGTTCATGACGCCGAAGGGCGGCGTCGTGCCGCACACGCGCTTTCGCATCCCGGCGAAAAAGTCCGAGGTGCTCTTCACCGACTACATCGCCGAGCACCTCACGCCCGACGGCCGCGCCGGCGTGATCGTGCCCAATGGGATCGTCGCCACCACGCAAAACGCCTACGTGAAACTCCGCCGGTTCCTCGTCGAGGACAGCCTCGTCGCCGTCGTCAGCCTGCCCACCGGTGTCTTCAAGCCCTACAGCGGCGTGAAGACGAGCATCCTCTTTCTCGACAAGAAACTCGCGCGACGGACGGACAAAATTCTTTTCCTCAAAATCGCTGCCGACGGTTTTGATCTCGGTGACCAGCGCCGCCCGATCGAGGACAACGATCTTCCGCTCGCGAAGCGCTACCTTGATCGCTGGTTCAATGGGCAATTCAGCGTAATGCCGCCGGAGTTGATTCCGTTCAAGCTCGTCGAGAAACGAGAGCTAGTGGCACATCGCTCGGTTGGCCTTCAAGTTGAGCAATTGCTCGGCGAAGTCGCGGAAAACAACAGTGAGCACAAAATCGTCCGGCTGGGCGATGTATGTGAGACGACTTCGGGCGGAACTCCACTGCGATCGAAAACCGAATTTTACGAGGGAGGCACGATCCCGTGGATAAAGAGTGGTGAAGTGGCACAAGGCCGTGTCACGACCGCCGCGGAGAGCATCACCGAACTCGGACTCAAGAGTTCGTCCGCCAAACTATTTCCCATCGATACGGTGCTTGTGGCGATGTATGGCGCAACCGCCGGAGAAGTTGGCATTCTCAAGATTCCAGCGACCACGAATCAAGCAGTCTGCGGCGTGCTTCCAAATGAGCGCTTCGTGCCAGAGTTTCTTTTTTATGCTCTTCGGTCCTTGAAGGAGGAAATGAAGTGTCGGGCGGGAGGTGGAGCGCAGCCTAACATCTCCCAGCAAATTATCCGCGACCTCGAAATCCCCCTGCTGCCGCTGGAGGAACAGCGGCGGATCGTGGCGGAGATCGAGGGCTACCAGCAGGTCATCGATGGCGCCCGCCAGATCCTCGCCGCCTACCGCCCGCGCATCGACATCGACTCGGAATGGCCGATGGTCGAACTGTCTTCAGTCATCCGCGAGAAACCGAAGAACGGTTACTCGGGACAACCGGTGCAGCACCCGACCAAGCTCAAGGTTCTTTCGCTCAGTGCTACGACTTCGGGAAGACTGGACGCTACCAAGTTCAAGTATCTCGACGAAGAGATTCCGCAGAACGCGCAGTGCCGCTGCCGCCACGGCGACATCTACCTTCAGCGTGGCAACACCGCCGAGCTTGTCGGCACCGCTGCGCTCTTCGATATCGACGACGCGGATTTCATTTACCCCGACCTCATGATCCGGGTTCGCGCCGACGAATCGAAAGTCCTCACGAAGTTTCTCCTCCACACGCTCCAGAGCGAACCTGTTCGGGCGTTCCTCAAGAGACAGGCTGGCGGTGCGGCTGGCAGCATGCCCAAAGTAAATCAAGGCATCGTCGAACGCGTGCCCATCCCCCTGCCACCGCTCCCCGAGCAGGAGCGAATCGTGGCCAAGCTGGACGCCGAGGCGGCACGGATCGAAGCCGTCCGCGGCCTGATCCCCGCCTTCGAAGCCAAAATCCAGCGCGTCCTCGCCCGCGTCTGGGGGACCCGTCCACAGTCCTGTTGCCCGCCATGACTGTCGCCGACCTCAACACGTTGCTTGCCGCTCGCTCCGAGAACGAGCACGTCGAATTCAAAGAGGCGAAGAACCGCTTCGATTTTGAAAAACTTGTGGCCTACTGCGTCGCACTGGCCAACGAGGGCGGTGGAAAAATGGTGCTGGGTGTGACCGATGCCCCGCCGCGAAGAGTCGTCGGAACCCAGGCTTTCGATGTTCCAGAACGCACCGTGGAGGGAATTCACGAGCGACTGCACATGAAAGTGACGTGGTCGGACGTCGCACATCCCGACGGTCGCGTGCTGGTCTTCACGGTTCCCTCGCGCCCGGTGGGGCATCCGGTTCACTACGAGGGCCGGTATTGGATGCGGGCGGGAGCCGACTTGGTTCCGATGTCTCCCGATCAGCTCAAAGCCATCGTGCTCGAAGGCCAGCCAGAGTTCAGTGCGCAGGTGGCTCGCGATGGATTGGGCGAGGAGGAGGTCGCGTCCCTGCTCGACGTGCAAAGCTACTACGATCTGCGAACGCGCCCGCTGCCCTCGACCCGGGCGGAAATAATCGAGACGTTCGTGACCAAGGGATTCGTGCAGCGAAGCGGTGGCGCATGGGCCATCACCAATTTGGGCGCGCTCCTGTTTGCCAAACGACTGGCGGATTTCGAGACCGTGGCACGCAAAGGCGTGCGCGTAATTTCCTACGACGGTCTTTCAAAGCTGAAGGTGAAAGACGGCAAGGATGTCCCGTTCGACACCGGCTATGCGGCGGGATTCAGCGCGCTCGTCGATTACATTCACGCCGAGCTTCCGGCCAGCGAGGAAATTGCCGCCGCGCTCCGCACGACGACGCATGCCTATCCGAAAAAGGCGATTCGGGAAATCGTCGGCAATGCCATCGTCCACCAGGATCTCACCGAACGAGGCACTGGCGTGGTGGTGGAACTCTTCGACGACCGCGTCGAGGTCACAAATCCAGGTCTGCCCATTCTTCCCGTGGATCGATTCATCGACGAAAACCAGTCGCGCAACGAACGTTTCGCCGACGCGCTACGGCAGCTCCGCATTTGCGATGAGCGCGGACATGGCATGGACGATGTGGTCACCCATATCGAACTGCACCAGCTTCCGCCCTATCAGTGCCGATTGGGGAGCCGGCACACGACCGTGGTGCTTTCGCGCTACCGGCCGTTGAAGAATCTCACACCTGAAGAACGGATTCACGCGGTGTATCAGCACTGCTGCCTGCGCTTCGTCACCAATCAGGCAACGAACAACGAATCGCTTCGTGGGCGATTTAAAATCGAGAAACAGAATGCAGCCATCGCGTCGCGGTTGGTGGCTGAAGCCGTGAAAGCGGAGAAAATTCGGGCGGTTGATGTGAATGCCGCCAATAAACTGATGCGGTATGTCCCGTATTGGGCCTGAGTTTTTGTTTGATAGAAACCAGCCTACCAATGACAGGAGTTGCCTAACTCACTCACTGACAGAGAAGCGCTTATTTGATGGGTATTTGATTTCACCGCCCCTGACGACACTCACGCCCCAACATGCGAAGGGCCTCCGGCATTCACCAGAGGCCCAGTGCCGACCGGAAATTTCCAGTCCAACTTGCCCCTAACCTGCGCCACCCACCGCCTCTGTCAATCATACCATGATTGAGCTCGCCCAAGGTGATTTGCTTCACGCTCCGACCGACGCACTCGTGAACACCGTCAACGGGCTCGGCGGTTTGGATTGGAATGAAGTGCGTCCGTGTATCGAAAGTGCGTTTGCCACTATGCCCGACGTGCGAGTGCTGCTTTACGCCCCGGTCGAGTTCACTCACGCTGCCCGCTGCTGACATGCCCTCCGAAGCCCAGGCGCGCATTGCCATCAACAAATTGTTGGAGGAGGCGGGCTGGCGGTTTCTGCCGGATAAGCATGGCCAACGCGAAAACATAGTCTGCGAGCATCGGCTCACGAAAAAAGTCTTCGCGCCGAACGTCGATCTGGGCGCGGATTTCCAGCACGCCCCCGACGGTTTCGTCGACTACGTGCTGTTGAACACCGACGGCCGGCCCGTCGCGGTGGTCGAGGCGAAGAAGGAGAGCATCGACCCGCTCTCAGCCAAGGAACAGGCCCGCGCCTATGCCGCGGGGCTCGGCGTCAGCCATGTTTTTCTCAGCAATGGACTCGTCCATTACTACTGGAACCTGCGGCAAGGGAATCCCGTAAAGATGTCGCGGCTGCTGCCGCTGGAGGAACTCGGGAAGGCGGCGGAGTGGCGTCCCGATCCGCAGCGGCTCGCGAGCGTGGCCGTCGACGAGAACTACATCGCGGTCTCGCAGGACGCGAAATGGCCGGCCTATTCGCCGCTGGAGCGGGCGGAAGTCGCGGTGAACAAAAAGATCCGGCTGCTGCGCGACTACCAACTCGCGGGCATCCGCGCCCTCCAGCAGGCGGCGCTGCCGGGGCGGCATCGCTTTCTTTTCGAAATGGCCACGGGCACGGGCAAGACGCTCCTCAGCGCCGCCATCGCGAAGCTCTACCTCCGCACGGAAAACGCCACGCGCATCCTTTTCCTCGTCGATCGGCTCGAGCTGGAAAACCAGGCATGGAAGAACTTCACTGCCTACCTCGCGAACGACGGCATCGAGACCGTCATCTACAAGCAGAAGAAGCAGGATTGGCGCGGCGCCCAGGTTGTCGTCACCACCATCCAGAGCCTCGCGGCGCAGAATCGTTTTCTCACGGAGTTTGCGCCAACGGATTTCCAGCTCCTCATCAGCGACGAGGCGCATCGGACCATCAGCGGCAACAACCGCGCGATCTTCGAATATTTCGTCGGCGCGAAGCTCGGGCTTACGGCGACGCCGCGCGACTACCTGAAGGGGGTCGACGAAAAGGAGCGGCAGGAGGATCCGCGCGCCTACGAACGCCGTCTGCTGCTCGACACGTATCGCACCTTCGGCAGCGAAGACGGCGTGCCGACGTTTCGCTACAGCCTGATCGACGCGGTGCGGGCGAAGCCGAAACCATATCTCGTCAACCCTCTCGCGCTCGACGCCCGCACCGAAATCACGACGCAGATGCTGGCCGATGGCTACGCCATCAAAGTCGAGGCGAGCGAAGACGGGCAGGAAACCGAGCTGGTCTTCGAAGGTCGTGACTTCGAGCGCAAGTTCTTCTCCGACGATACAAACAGGAGCTTCGTCTCCTGTTTCCTCGAGTACGCGAAACGCGATCCCCTCACCGGCGAAATCGGCAAGACGATCGCCTTCGCGGTCAGCCGCCGGCACGCGACCAAGCTCGTCACGCTGCTCAACGAGGAGGCGACGCGCCGCTGGCCGGCGGATTATGGCGCCGGCTCGACCTTTGCCGTGCAGGTGACATCCGATCAGCCCGGCGCGCAGCAGATGACGCTCGATTTCGCAAACAACAACCTGAACGGCAAGTCGCGCTGGCGCGCCGGCGAGTTTCGCGATTACGACACCAGCCGCACGCGCGTGTGCGTGACCGTCGGCATGATGACCACCGGCTACGACTGCGAAGACGTCCTCAACGTGGTGCTCGCGCGGCCGATTTTTTCGCCGACCGACTTCATCCAGATCAAGGGCCGCGGCACGCGGCGGTTCACGTTCGTGCACGGCGAAGGTTCGACCCGCCGCGAAGCAGCGAAGGACGGCTTCGCCCTCTTCGATTTTTTCGCCAACTGCGAGTTCTTCGAGGAGGAGTTCGATTACGACCGAAAGCTTCCGCTGCCGAAAATTCCGCCGGCCAGCCCCGGCGGCGAGGGCGGGACCACGGGTGGAACGGGTGGAGCAATTCCGTCCACCTACACCAATACCTCGCCCGACCCGATGAAACAGGTTGCGGCCGAGGAAATCGGTGCGGACGGGATGAAGATCGATCGCGAAATGTATCGCGAGCGCTTCGCCGCGCAGGCCCGCTCGGTGCCCGCGCTCCGGGAGGCGGTGGCGGCGGGCGACTGGGCCGGCGCGGAGGCCTTGTTTCAGCAGGTGCTCGCGGGCAGGCCCGAGGAGTTTTGGAGCCTGCCGAAGCTGCGCAAAATCTTCCAGAGCGACCGCGTGCCGAGCTTGCGCGAGATCCTCCAGTTTGTTTTCGGCCTTACTCCGGAAATCGCGCGGCGCGAGCAACTGGCGGCGGAGCACTTCGAGCGAATGCTGGCAACGCAACCGATCGACGCGACGAAGATTCGCGAGCTGCGCCAGGTTTTTCATGCCTACGTGCTCGATGGCGAAGTGCGAGCCATGCTCGAGGGCGGCAATTTTCCCGGGCTGCGGGCGCGGGACGCCGGGCTTTATCAGAGCATCAAGGCGGTCGGGGCGGAACGGTTGCGTGCGCTGCTGCATTACCTCGCGACATCCGTGCCGCTCGGCGAGTTCGCACGCGTAGCGTGAGGCTGGCCAGTGGGCTCGGTTTTTGCGGCGCAAGAACCCACGCCATTACGCGGGGGAAAGCGCCGCGATCTTTTCCTTCAGGTGCGTGATCCGCTGCTTCGATTCGCTGTTCCGCACCGCCATCGCGTAGGCCGCGGGCTCGCCCACGATGAAGACTTTTTTCCGACCGCGGGTCACGGCGGTGTAGAGCAGGTTGCGCTGGAGCATCATGAAGTGCGCCTTCAGCAGCGGCACGATCACGACCGGGTATTCACTTCCCTGTGACTTGTGAATGCTGATGGCGTAGGCGAGCCCCAGGTCCGACAGTTCGCCGCGTTCGAACGTGTGCGGATCGCCGTCGAATTTGGCGCCGATGGTCCCCGCCTCGGCGTCGACCGCGGTGACGACGCCGATGTCGCCGTTGAAGAGGTTCTTTTCGTAGTTGTTTCGCAGCTGGATGATCTTGTCTCCCGGACGAAACTCGCCGGCCGGCCCGCGCAGCCCGCGGCCGTGCGGATTGAGCGTCGCCTGGAGCTGCGCGTTGAGATTGCCGACCCCCGCCACGCCCTTGTGCATCGGCGCGAGAACCTGCACGTCGTTGATCGGATCCGGCCACTTGAGCACGCGCGGGATGAACTCGGTCACGAGCAGCTGCACCTTGCGCAGGCAATCCTCCGCGTCGGTCGCCGCGATGAAGTTCAGGTCGGCCCAGACCTGCGCGTCCGCCACCTGCGGCATCACAGGCGGCAGCGAGGCGTCGCCGGCATTGATCGCATGCGCGGTGGTCACGATCTGGCTGAGTCCCTCCTGCCGGTAAATGACCGCGAGCCGCGTCACCGGCAGGCCCTGCGTTGCAATCAGATCCTTGAGCACGTTGCCCGCGCCGACGCTGGGCAACTGGTCGGTATCGCCGACCAGCAGCAGGTGGGCGCGCGATGGCACCGCCTGGAGGAGCGCGGCGGCGAGCCGCGAATCGAGCATCGACGCTTCGTCCACGACGAGAAAATCCGTGGCCAGCGGGGCATTTTCGTTGGCCGTGAAACCGCCATTGGCGGCGTCGTATTTGAGCAGCCGGTGAATCGTCGAGGCGAAACCGCCGGTGGTCTCGGCCAGCCGTTGGGCCGCGCGCCCGGTGGGAGCGGCGAGATGCACCCGCACTTTCTTCGCCTTCAACACCTCGACGAGCGCGCGCAGGATGGTGGTTTTTCCCGTGCCGGGGCCGCCGGTCAGGATCGTGAGTTTGTGCCGCAGCGCGTTTCGCACCGCGACGCGCTGCAATTCATGGAACGTGAATCCCGCCTTTTGCTCCGCCCACTGCACCGCGGCATCGATTTTGATCGGTGGCAATCCGCTGCCCACCACGGTCAACCGATGAACGGTCGCCGCGATCTTGTGCTCCGCGCGATCGTGATGCGGCAACTGGATCAGCCCGGCGCCGGGCAGCGGCGGAGACTCCGGCGATTTGGCGCGGACCTGAATCTCTTCATGACTCATTGCGGGCGGGACGCCCGCGCTCCCAGGCGGCAGCTGCCGCACCAGCGCCTTCGTCTCGACCAGCGCGGCGATCCGCGCCTCGACGAGCTTCGAGTCGGTCTCGAGCAGATTCGCCGTGTGATCGCGCAGGTCGGCCTCGCGAAACGCGGTGTGGCCTTCCTCCTGCAGCGTCTCCAGCGCGTAGATGATCCCGGCATCGAGCCGGGGCGGCGCGTCGTTGGCAAAGCCCAGGTTAATCGCGATGCGATCGGCGGTCTTGAATCCGATGCCGTCGATCTCGCGCGCCACCTGATATGGCTGCGTGGTCAGGATTCGTTTCGCCTCGGAGCCATACCGCTTCACCAGTTTCACGCACTGGCTCGGCGTGACGCCATACGTCTGGAGAAAAATGTAGAGTTCGCGCTCGGTGCGCTTTTCGTCCCATGCCTGCTTGATTGCGGCGGCGCGCTTCTTGCCGATGCCCTCGACATCGCGCAGCCGCGCCGACTCCTCGCTCAGCACGCGGAACGTGTCCCGGCCAAACGCGTCGACGATCTTGTTCGCGTAAACCTTGCCGATGCCGGGAACCAGCCCGCTGCCGAGGTATTTGCGAATTCCATACACGCTGGACGGCAGCTCACTCTTGAAACCGATCACCTTGAACTGGGCGCCGTGCTGCGCGTGCCGCGTCCACTCGCCGGTCAGGTGCAGCGTTTCGCCGCATTCGACGCCGGGCAGCGGCCCCACGATGGTGACGGCGTCGGGCCGGGCTTTCGCCTCCGCGGTGGCACCGGCGCCGGGCGGCGGGGTGGTGCCGGCATCGGGCCGGAATTCGGCAATCGTGTAATGATTCTCCTCATTGAGGAAAATGATCCGTTCCACCACGCCGGTGAGCGTGGCGGTCGAGGAGGATGAGGCGGGCGCGGACACAGGCGGGCTTCAGGGCAGTTTCGCGTTCATGGGTGGCATCGGCGGAATCAGCGGTCAACCGGTTTGCATGCCGCGGGCCGGTCGCGGCGCTCCTTGGCCATGGACAACGTGATGCCGAGCTCACTCCTGCCGGTCAGGTTTCCAGCGCGCGCCGGACGGCGAACAGATCGGAAAACACGGCCTCGGCATTCGCGGCGCGGAGTTGCGCGGCATCATGCGTGCCGGTGGTCACGCACCAGCAGGCAAAACCGCCGTTGTGCGCGGCCTTCACGTCGAACGGGGAATCGCCGATCAGCATCGTCGTCTCGCGAGCGGCGCCGAGTTCGTGCAGCACATGCGCGGCAAATTCCGGCTCGGGCTTGATCCACCGTGTATCCGTGGCGCCAAACACGCCGTCGAGGTAGGGCGAGAGACCGAGATGCTCGCAGATGCGCCGCGACTGCGTGCCGCGTTTGTTCGTGAAAACGGCGAGTTTGACCCCGACCGCGTGTTGCGAGCGGACGAGTTCCAGCGCGCCCGACATCAGTTTCACGTCTTCGAGCAGAATCTTTTCCGTATGTTCGACGTGCAGACGCACCGCTGCGGCGATCTGCTCCTCGGGCAGAAAATGGCGCATCGCGTCCTCCAGCCCGCCCCCGACGGCGCGCCGCACCTGTTCAATCGTCGGCGCGGGCAGGCCGAACTGCGGCAGCACCTGGCCATAGCTCCGGTGGATGGTGGTGAAGGCATCCACGATGGTGCCATCGAGATCGAGGAGGAGGGTGGCGAATCTCGGCATGGAAGTCCTGCGATTGCGGCAAATTCCAGCTCCGGGCAACCGCCGATTGCGATTTCCGGGCAGTTAGAACCCGCGCGTGTGGCGCCATGATTCCGCTTTTCGCTGGTCCGGAGGGCAAAGAATCTGGTTGGCGAGAGGTCGGGTCGCCGGTGAAGTCAGCGCCATGTCGGTGCATCCTGAGAATTCGAATGCACGCGCCGCCGCGGAACTGCGCGGCGACGTCTTCGAGGTGACGCTGGGCGGAACATGGCAAATCATGGATCCGCGGCCGAACTGGCCGGCGCTGCTCGATGGCCGCAAGCCGGCGCGCGTGCGGGTGCAGACGGGCGATGTCGGCAAATGGGATACGTCGCTGCTGCTTTTTCTTTTCGAGATCGAGCAGTGGTGCCTCACGTCCGGCGCATATTTCGATGCCGACGCGCTGCCGGCGAAGATGCGCACCCTGCTCGCGCAGTTCGTGCGCGCTCACCAAAGCAGTCTGCCGCAGGATCGCTCGGCGAACTTTCTCGCCAGCGTGGGACTCGCGACGCAGCAGACGGTGGGGCAGGGGCAGGAGATCTTCCGCTTCGTGGGCGAACTGGTGCTCAGCGCGATGGCGCTGGCGAAGTCGCCGCATAAATTTCGCTGGCGCGATTGCGTGGCCGAGATGCAGCAGTGTGGCGCGATGGCGCTGCCCATTGTCAGCCTCGTGGCCTTCCTCATCGGCGTGACGCTCGCGTACACGGCCGCAATCGTGCTGCGGCAGTTCGGCGGCGACATTTTCATCGCCGATCTGATCGGTCTGGCGATGGTCCGTGAAGTGGGTGCGGTCATGACCGCGGTCGTGCTGTCCGGGCGCACGGGCGCGGCGTTCGCGGCGACGCTGGGCAACATGAAGATGAACGAGGAAATCGACGCGCTCGAGACGCTGGGCATCCCCGCGGTGCAGTTCCTGGTGCTGCCCCGGATGCTCGCCCTCGCCGTTATGATGCCGTTGCTGACGCTCTACGCCAACGCGCTCGGAATCCTCGGGGGCATGTTGGTCGCCTATGGGCTGCTTGCGATTTCGCCCACGGCGTACTGGGTGGAGATGAACACCATCGTTGACCTTTCGGACGTGCTGTCGGGTGTGATCAAGGCCGGCGCATTCGGTCTGATCATTGGCCTCGCCGGCTGCCTGCGCGGGTTGCAGGCGGAACGCAGCGCCGCCGGCGTCGGTCGCGCCGCCACCTCGGCGGTCGTGACGGCGATTCTGCTCATGGTGGTTGCCGATGCGGTCTTCGCCGTTTTGTTCAACGTCCTTGGAATCTGAGGACAGATCAACGATGACGCCCAACGTGATGACCGATGCTCGTGCCGATTCGCCGGCGATTGAAGTCGAGCACCTGCGCTGCGCCTACGGTTCCGACATCGTGTTGAACGACGTCTCGTTCACGATCGCGCGGGGGGAAATATTTTTCGTGATCGGGGGCTCGGGCTGCGGCAAGAGCACGCTGCTGCGCCACATGGTGGGGCTGAACATGCCCACGCACGGCTCGGTGCGGTTTTCCGGCCAGGCCTTCACGCACGCCGATCTCGCGACCCGCCGCGCGATGCTGAAAACGTTCGGGATGCTGTTCCAGGGCGGCGCACTGTGGACGTCGCTCACATTGCGGCAGAACGTCGCGCTGCCGCTGGAGGAATACACCACGCTGGGCCGCCGCGAAATCGATGAGATTGCCGCGCTCAAACTCGCGCAAGTCGGCCTCGCGGGCTTCGAGGATTATTTTCCCGCCGAAATCAGCGGCGGCATGAAGAAGCGCGCCGGGCTGGCGCGCGCCCTCGCCCTCGATCCCGAGATCGTTTTTTTCGACGAGCCGTCGGCGGGCCTGGATCCGGTCACGTCGCGGAAGCTCGACGAGCTCATCCTCGAGATCCGCCATACGTTTGGGACCACGATCGTCGTGGTGTCGCATGAACTCGCGTCGATCTTCCAGATCGCCGATCGCGTGATCATGCTCGACCGCGGCGAGAAGGGCATCATCGCCGAGGGCCGGCCGCGTGAACTCGCCTTGCACAGCCGCGATCCGCGCGTGGCCGAGTTCCTCACCCGCGGTGACGTGGTGAAGCCCGCCTGAAACCCATGTTTTCCATTGCGAGCCACGCCCCGACCGCCGAGCCTTGCCGCCCGGTTTCCGAACCGCCGTCACTGGCCTTGGGATACATGGCCCCGTGGCGGGTGGCGCGGTTCGCGCGAACCGCACAGAAAATCCCGTGAAAACGAAGATCAGTCCAACCGTCGTGGGCGCGTTCGTCATCGGCGCGTTCGCGCTGCTGATCGTCGCGCTGCTGACCTTTGGCGGAGTCAACCTGTTCGACAAACCGCAGCGGTTCATCGTCTTTTTCGACGAATCGATCCATGGCCTCGACCTCGGCTCGCCGGTCAAGCTTCGCGGCGTGCGGGTGGGGCGTGTCGTCGCGCTCAACGTTCGCTACGATGACCGCTCCAATCGCTCGGTCGTCGCGGTGGTGTGCGAGCTGAGCAAGGACGTGGTGACGGACAACAAGGGCGCCGTGCTCGATGTCAGCAGCCGGGCCGAGTTGCAGACGCTGGTCGATCGCGGGCTGCGCGCGCGACTTCAGGTGCTCGGCCTCGCGACCGGCCTGCTCTACGTCGAACTCGATTTGTTCGACCCGAGGGAGTACCCCGTCGACCCCAAGCAAACGGATTTGCGCTACGTCGTCGTACCGTACGTGCCATCGGCAATCGTCGAATTCCAAGCCAGCGCCACCGAGATCCTTTCCAAGCTGAAGCGGGTCGATTTCGAGGGCATCACGCGGGGGCTGGCCGCACTGGTGACCGACGCGCGCAAGCAACTCGAAGGCGTGGATCTGAAGGGGTTGACCGAGCAGTGGAAAAAAACCGGCGTACAGGTGGAGACCTTGGCCAGCAGTCCCGACTTCAAGCAGACCTTCGAGAATGTGAATGCGGCGGTGGCGGACGTGCGTGCCGCCGTGGCGAAGCTCGATGCGCGGATCGAACCGACCAGCAAGGAACTCTCAGATACGCTGGCAGAGGCGAAGAAGACCATCGAGGCATTCAACGCCACGGCCACCGCGGCGCAGGCGTTTATCTCGACCCATTCCGGCCTCGGGCTCGAGGTCGTCGAAACGCTGGAACATCTGAATGAAGCCGCCGATGCGGTGAAACGCCTCGCGGATTTCCTCGAGCGCAATCCCAACGCGCTCATCACCGGTCGCAAACGTCCGCAATGAGCGGCGACGAATCCACCCGGCCACAAAACGCGATCACGCTTATGACTCGATCCAGAGATCCCGATGCGGCGCAGCGTTCCGTGCTCTCGGTTGCGGCTGCGCTTCCCTGGGCCCTGTCCTCTGTCGCCTGTCTTCTGCTCCTGGCGGGGTGCTCGATTCCGCTTCCGCAGGCGGAAGCGGATCCCACGCGATTTTATGTTCTGTCGACGACCGGCGCCGGCACGGCTCCGGCGCCCGCCGGCCCCGTCGTGCATCTGCGGCAGGTGGAAGTGGCGAGTTACCTCGATGCGCGGCCAATGATTGTCCGCCGCGGCGAGAACGAAATCGGGCTCCGCGAGTTCGCGCGCTGGGGGGAGCCGCTGGATTTGGGTGTCGGCCGCGTGCTGCGCGAGGAGTTGCTGGCGCGCGGCGCCACTGGAGCCGTGCTCGCGTCCGGGTTGCGGACGGCGGGCCTGCGTTACGATTACGAATTGGGCGTGCGCGTGCTGTCTTGCGAAGGTGGGGCGGACGGTTCGGTGCTGTTCCGCGCGGTGTGGGAGCTGAACTCGTCCGGAACGAAACCCGAACCGGTGGCGCGCGGCGATTATCGCGCCGCCAATCTGCGCTGGGATGGCAAGACCGAGTCGTCGCTTGCCGCCCAGCTAAGCCAGGCCGTCAGCGGCCTGGCGGCTGAGATCTCGGCCGCGTTGAAAAAGTGACGAAGCAGCGCCGCTCGTAGCAGCGGAGGTAACGACGCTGGCGGTCCGGGAATGTGATGCCGCGAAAAGCTCACGCTTTCCGCTACCGGACTCACCCCGTGCCGGGCTACTTCAGCGCTTGCGCGATTCGCTGCAGCGCGGTCTCCACATTCTCGCGCGAATTGAAGGCGCTGATCCGGACGTGGCCTTCGCCGCATTTGCCGAAGCCGGCGCCCGGTGTGCACACGACCTGCGCCTGATTAAGCAGCAGATCGAAAAACTCCCACGAATCGCGGCCGGTGTTCACCCAGATATATGGTGCGTTGTCGCCGCCGATGCACTTGAACCCAAGCTTTGTCATCGCCTCGCGGATGAGCCTGGCGTTGGCGAGATAGAAATCGATTAGCGCCCGGGTCTGCTGTTTGCCGGCATCGGTGTAAATCGCGGCGGCGGCCTTCTGGATCGGATACGCCACGCCGTTGAATTTCGTCGTGTGGCGGCGGGTCCACAGCGCGTGCAGCGAGTGCGCGTTCCCCGCGGCGTCATAGCCCATGAGCGACTTCGGCACGACCGTGTAGGCGCACCGCGTGCCGGTGAAACCGGCGGTCTTGGAAAAACTCCGGAACTCGATTGCGACCTCGCGCGCGCCTTCGATTTCATAGATCGAATGCGGGATCTCGGGATTGCGGATGTACGCCTCGTAGGCCGAATCGAAAAGTACCACCGCGTGATTCTTCTTCGCGTAGCGCACCCACTCGGTCAGTTGCGCCTTCGTGGCCACTGCCCCGGTCGGATTGTTGGGAAAACACAGGTAAATCAGGTCGGCGGCGGCGTTCGGGACCCCGGGGACGTACCCGTTTTCCGGCGTGCTCTCGAGGTAGGTGATGCCCTGGTAGCGGCCGTCGACGTTTGCTCCCGTCCGGCCGGCCATGACGTTCGTGTCAACATAGACCGGATACACCGGGTCGGGAATGGCGAGCCGGATGTCCGCGGCGAAGATTTCCTGGATATTGCCGCAGTCGCACTTCGAGCCGTCGGAGACGAAGATTTCGTCGGCCTGGATGGCGCAGCCGCGCGCGGTGTAGTCATGCTGCGCAATGGCCTCGCGCAGGAACGCGTAACCCTGCTCGGGTCCGTAGCCCTTGAACGTTTCGCGGCGCGCCATCTCGTCCGCGCCGGCGTGCAGCGCCTCCACACAGACCGGCGGCAGCGGCTCCGTCACGTCGCCAATTCCAAGCCGGATCACCGGTTTGGTCGGATTGGCGGCCACGTAGCTGGACACGCGCCTGGCGATGTCGCTGAAAAGGTAGGACGCCTTGAGCTTGGTGAAGTTCTCGTTGATGCGGATCATGGGAAAAAGGACCAAGGGACTAAGGGACCAAGGGAGCAAAGGACAAGAAACCAATGCACGGCGCATTGCCGGTGAAAATTCAGGGATAACGTCGGGCTTGAACGAGCGACGGAGGCGCGATTCGCTCGACATCGTCAGCTTCGCCCTTGGGCTACCATGTGCAATGTCTGGTCTTGGTCCCTTAGTCCCTTAGTCCCTTGGTCTCTTGGTCTCGTGGTCCCTCTCTCTGCACTCCATGCAAACAATCGAGTCTGTGCGCGAAATGCGGTCGGTGGCCGCGCAATACAAACAAGCGGGCCAGACCATCGCTCTTGTTCCGACCAACGGGGCACTGCATGCGGGGCACGCGGCCTTGATTACGCTGGCGCAAACCCGCGCGGCGATCACGGTCGTGTCGACCTTCGCCAACCCGATTGCGTTCGGACCGAGCGAAAGTTTCGCCACCTATCCGCGCACTCCCGATGCCGATGCACGGCTGTGCGAGGAGTTGAAGGTGGGCGTGGTTTTCACGCCGTCGGTCGAGGAGATGTTTCCCCGTGGTTACTCGACCTACGTGCTCGAGGAAAATGTCAGCAAGCCGTTGTGCGGGCCATCGCGACCGAGCCATTTTCGGGGCGTGACCACCGGCATGACGAAACTGCTGAACATCATCCGGCCCGAGGTGGTCGTGATGGGCCAGCGGGATGCGCAGCAGGCGGCGGTCGTTCGCAAGATGATCGCCGACTTGTGTTTCGGCGCCGAGGTCGTGGTGGCCCCCATCGTGCGCGACAGTGACGGGTTGGTCATCGCGGTGCGAAACCAGCACCTCTCGGCGCTGCAGCGCCAGGAGGCACTGTCGATTTATGCGGCGCTCCAGCGCGCGACGGAAATGGCGAAGCAAGGTGTGCGCAGCCCTGACCGCATCATCGCCGAAGTGACGCACCTGCTCGGCCAACGCCGGCGCATCCGCGTCATCTACGTGTCGATGGTCGACCAAAACACGATGGAGCCGATGCGCGAGGTGGTTCCCGGCCGCACCTTGCTCGCCATCGCCGCGTGGGTGGACGAGGTCCGGCTGATCGACAACGTACTCCTGTAGGTTTTCGCAGGTTTTCGCTGCTGCGAAAACCTAGAATCCAAACCGCGTAACATTGGCCAGTGCCCGCTGGCTTTAATCGGAACGTCAGGAGTTTTCGCGCGCGGGTCTGCGGCTGACAGCCAGGGATTATTGCACGGACTGCACTCCGTTACTCTAGGTTTTCGCAGCAGCGAAAACCTGCGAAAACCTAAGCCAGGATCACTTCGAGGGCTTTGCCCCGCAGTGTCGCAATTAGTTCGGGCGGGGCTTTGGCGTCGGTCACTATCATGTCCACGGGCTCGAAATCGGTCAGGAAAAAGGTGGAGCGCCGGCCGAACTTCGAATGGTCGAGGCAGAAGATGACTTTCGCCGCGCCGCCCATCATCGCGCGCTGAATGTCGACCAGCAGCGCATGTGAATTATAGATCCCGTTCTCGACAATTCCACTGCCACTGAGCACCGCAACGTCGGCATGCATCCGCGCGAACGTCTCGACCGCTGGCGGTCCGACCATCGTTCCGAGCCGCGGATAAATAATGCCGCCGGACAGGTGCACTTCGTGCCGCATCGAAGCCGAAAACAGATTCGCCACCGGGAGCGAGTTGGTGATCACCTGCGCGACGGCGTCGTCCAAGTGTTTCGCCACGTGGAAACATGTGCTGCCACTATCGATGATTACCGTTTCGCCCGGCTTGATTAGTGCCGCACACGCCCGACCGATCGCCTGTTTTTCGGCCGCATGGTGGGTGTCGCGAACACTGAAAACGTATTCATCCGACTTCGGTTGGAGCATCCGCGCGCCGCCATGTGTCCGCCGAATCGTTCCAGATTCTTCCAAAGCGGCGATATCGCGCCGCACACTGGATACCGAGGCCCCAACATGGCTTGCAAGTTCTTCCAGTGAAGCGAATTCAGCCTTGATTAGGTAGGATTTAATCTTCGCTTGGCGCTCTTCGGGCTGCATGATTCTGGCTGGATGTTTGATAGTAAATGGAATGTTCTGCAACGAAAATGTTGACATGATGGAAGATTTTCAGCGTCGATGGGCGCCTTTCCGATGAGTCTCCGCCTCGATTCCAAATCGCCCGACGCGCTCACGCGGCTGCTGAGTCTGTCGCATGAGCTCGGCCGGGAAGAGCGCAAGCTGGCGATCCTCGGGGAGGGGAACACGTCGGCACGTGCGAGCGACAAGACTTTTCTGGTGAAGGCGAGCGGGTCGAATTTGGGGACGCTGTCGCCGCTCGGAGTCACGGAATGCCGGGCGGCGGATTTGCTCGCGCTGCTCGAACGAAAAGCGATGTCGGACGTCGCAATCGACGAAGCGCTTTTTGCGGCGCGGGTGAACGGCGAGGCGAAGAAGCCATCGGTCGAGGCCATCTTTCACGCGTATCTGCTCACACTCCCGGGCGTGAACTTCATCGGCCACACGCATCCGGTCACGGTGAACCAGCTGTTGTGCACGCGGCACGCGCGGACGTTCGCCCGCCGCCGGATTTTTCCCGACGAAGTCGTGTGCTGCGGGGGCGAGAGCGTGTTCGTTCCCTACACCGATCCCGGACTGAAGCTTGCGCAGGCCATCCGCAGCGCCGTCGTCGGCTTCATCAAGCGGGCGTCACGGCCGCCACGCGTGATCCTGTTGGAAAACCACGGTCTCATTGCGCTCGGCGCGACGCCCGAATCAGTGCTTGCGACGACGTTGATGGCGGCGAAAGCGGCGGAAATTTTCGCCGGCGCGGTCGCGGTGAGCGGCAAACCGCGTTTCCTGACCACCGCCCAAGTCGCGCGGATCGCCGGCCGCCCCGACGAGCACTACCGGCAGAAGGCGCTCGAATTATGAAGGGACTAAGGGACCAAAGGACCAAGGGACCAAGGGACTAAGGGACTCCGGACCACTGACCACTGACCACGGACCACTGACCACGGACCACCGACCACCGACCACCGACCACCGACCACCGACCACCGACCACCGACCGCTGACGCATTGTACCCTCACTCACTCCCTCACTCCCTCACTCCCTCAGTCCCTTGGACTCTTAGTCTCTTAGTCTCTTAGTCCTTTAGTCTTTTAGTCCCTTCGTCCCTTTCCTATGCCCACCTGCAAGTACGTCAATTATCTCTGGGATGACGCGAAAGCGGCGTCGCTCGATCCTGTCGGCCGGTTGATTTACCGCTCGAATCTGCTCGGCAGTGACCAGCGGATCACCAACACCGGCGGCGGCAACACCTCGTCGAAGCTGACCGAGAAGGACCCGCTCACCGGCCGGCCGGTCGAGGTGCTGTGGGTCAAGGGCTCCGGTGGCGACTTGCGCACGAGCACGCGCGAAAATTTCTCTTCGCTCTACCAGCAGAAGCTCGTCGACCTCCAGCAGCTCTACGCCGCGCGCCGCGACAAGGGACTGAAGTCCCAGGCCGAGGACGACATGGTGGGCATGTACACGCACACCACGTTCAACCTGAATCCGCGCGCGTCTTCGATCGACACGCCGCTGCACTCGTTTCTGCCGGGTAAGCACGTCGACCACATGCACCCGAACGCGATCATCGCGATCGCGGCGTCGAAGCATTGCGAAAAGCTCACCACGGAGATTTTCGGCGGCGAGATGGCCTATGTGCCATGGATGCGGCCGGGTTTCGAACTTGGGCTCGCGATGCAGGAAATCGCGCGCCAGCAGCCGAAGGTCCGCGCGATCATGATGGGCCAGCACGGGTTCATCTCGTGGGCCGACGACGACAAGCAGTGTTACACCGACACGCTGGCCTTCATCGAGAGGGCCGCGGCCTACATCGAGAAGAAGTATGCCGTGAAGGGCGGCGATGCGGCAGCATTCGGCGGGCAAAAATATCAGACGCTCGAGACGAGTCGGCGGCACGCCACGCTGGCCGCCATCCTCCCGTGGCTGCGTGGCCGGGTTTCGCGCGAGAAACGTTTCATCGGCACCATCCAGGATGACGAACGGATTCTGCGCTTCGTAAACTCGAAGGACGCGCCGCGCCTCGCCGAACTCGGGACGTCATGCCCGGATCATTTCCTCCGCACGAAGATCAAGCCGCTGTACGTCGACTGGAACCCGCAAACCGACGATCTTGCGACGCTGAAGCAGAAGCTCGCGCACGGGATTGAAGCGTACCGCAAGGACTACGCGGCGTATTACGCGAAATGCAAACACGCCAATTCGCCGGCGATGCGCGACTCGAGTCCGACCGTCGTGTTGATTCCCGGGCTCGGCCTGATCGCGTGGGGCAAGGACAAGTCCGAATCGCGCGTGACGGCGGAATTCTACAACTGCGCCGTTGAAGTCATGCGCGGCGCCGAGGCGATCGACACCTACATCTCGCTGCCGCAGCAGGAGGCGTTCGACATCGAATACTGGCTGCTCGAGGAGGCGAAGTTGAAGCGGATGCCGGCGGAGAAGGAACTCGCGCGGCAGATCATCGTCGTCGTCGGCGCCGGTTCCGGCATCGGCAAGGAGACGTCGCACCGGCTCGCCAAGGACGGCGCGCACATCGTCAGCGTCGACATGAAAGCGGAAGCCGCCGAGGCGACGGCGAAGGAAATCACCGACAAGTTCGGTCTCGGCATCGGCGTCGCGGGCAGCGGGATTTCGAATTGCGGCCCGGCGCTCGGGCTCGC
Source organism: Opitutaceae bacterium (assembly GCA_030648295.1). GTDB lineage: Bacteria > Verrucomicrobiota > Verrucomicrobiia > Opitutales > Opitutaceae > ER46. The sequence continues at coordinate 26,278 of JAUSID010000072.1, forward strand.
GTGCAACATCACCGATCGCGCGAGCGTTCGCGCGATGCTCGATCAGGTGGCGCTCGCGTATGGCGGGTTCGACTCAATCTGCGTCACCGCCGGCGTGTTCTGGCCGAGCGACACGACCGGCCACATTCCCGACGACAAGTGGGCGTTCACCTTCAACGTGAATGTCACCGGCAGCTACATTGTGGGCGACGAAGCGGCGAAGACCTGGAAGGAGCAGGGGCTGCGCGGCAACCTCGTGTTGACGACCTCGGCCAATGCGGTCGTCGCGAAAAAAGGCTCGGTGGCGTACGACTGCTCCAAGGCTGCCGCCAATCACCTGGTGCGTGAACTCGCGATCGAACTGGCGCCGATGGTGCGCGTGAACGGCGTGGCGCCCGCCACGGTCGTGCAGGGTTCGGCGATGTTTCCGCGCGATCGTGTCATCGGCTCGCTGGCGAAATACAACATCGGCTATCAGGACGACGAGCCGACCGAATCGCTGGTGCGGAAGCTGGCGCAATTTTACGCCGATCGCACGTTGACCAAGGCGCCCATTACGCCGGCGGATCAGGCGGAGGCCTATTTCCTCCTCGTGAGCAACCGGCTGAGCAAAACGACCGGCCAGGTGCTAACCATCGACGGCGGACTGCACGAGGCATTCCTGCGCTGAGTGGCCGGTAGCAGCGTAGCAGCCGACATAAGGCTGGGGGAACGGTTCACGGTACGAATCGCGCCAGCCTTGTGACCTCGGCTGCTACGTGAGAGATCGCTGTCCCGTAGCAGCCGACGTAAGGAGGCTGGGGAGGAACTCATCAATACCACCCCTGCGTGTCATTCTGAGCGTAGCGAAGAATCCAGCAGCGCGATGGCTGCGTGTATCGTGCTGGATTCTTCGCTGGCGCTCAGAATGACAGGCTGTTCGCACAGTCTGGTAAGGAGGCTGGGGGAACGGTTCACAGTATGAATCGCGCCAGCCTCGTGACCTCGGCTGCTACGCGGAACACATTCTGCCGGTTTTTCGTTTTCGCGGACGGGCTTCAACTGCTTGGCTCCAGCATGTGGGTCGCCCGTTTTCCTCCATTGCCATCGTCGGTGCCGGCGCGCTCGGCAGCTATTATGGCGGCCGGCTTGCGCTCGCGGGTAGCGATGTCCGGTTCCTGATGCGCCGTGATCGCGAGTTCGTGCGGCAGCACGGACTCGCCTTGCGAGAACGCGACGGCGTACGCCGGCTCGAACGCGTTCCGGTGTTCGCGTCGGCGGCGGAAATCGGCCCGGTCGATCTGGTGGTCGTGACACTGAAAACCACGGCTAACGCGTCGCTGCCCGAAACATTGCCGCCACTGCTCGCGCGCGACACCGCGGTGCTGACGTTGCAAAATGGTTTGGGCAACGAGGAGTTCATCGCGTCGATCGTCGGCGGCGAACGCGTACTGGGGGGATTGTGTTTCGTTGCGACGACGCGCGAGGGACCGGGCGAAGTCGTCGGTTACCACACCCCCGGCGCCATCACGATGGGCGAACTCGGCCGGCCCGCGAGCGAGCGGACACATGAAGTCGGCGCGCTGTTTGCCGGGTTCGGAGTGAAGATGCGCGTGGTGGACAATCTGGCGGAAGCGCGGTGGCAGAAACTGATTTGGAACGTGCCGTTCAACGGACTTGCCATCGCGCGCGGAGGCATCACCACCGCGGAAATTCTCGGTACCCCGGCCATCGCGGCGGAAGTGCGGCCGCTGATGGACGAGATTGCCGCGACCGCGAACCACCTCGGGTATCGGATCTCGGAGCCTTTCATTCAAAGCCAGATCGACCTCACGCCCCCGATGGGAGCCTACAAGCCGTCGAGCCTCGTGGATTTTCTCGCCGGCCGGGAAGTCGAGGTGGAGGCGATCTGGGGTGAACCGCTACGCGTCGCGCAGGCGGCCGGAGTCTCGATGCCCCGACTCGCCGTGCTTTACGCCGATTTGAAACGGCTGACCGCGCGCTGATTCAGCCGCGTGGCAGCCGGGCACTGAGGCGGTGGTTCAATAATCGCCCTTCAGCCCGATGCTCCACTGGCTGCCGTAGCGCTCGATCTGCCGAATGCGCCCGTCCGCCTTGTAGAACCAACCTGGTCCTGATCGCGATGGTCGCGATCCTCCAGCAACGCCAGACCAACGCCGAGCTTCGATACCAGATCGAGGACTTGTATCGAAAAGCCGGACACACGACGCCCGCGGCCGTGCGCAATGCCGATCCATCCGCCTGCGTGACCGTGTCGAGCGGCGGCATCAGTGCCAACGAACGCGGAGAACTGGCCCGGCTCGTCGTCCCCGGCAAGGTCGTGGACAAGATGGGCAAGAAGCTGACGGATCCGCCGAAGAAGAAGGTCTCTGCCACTATCGAGCCGAATCGCTTCGACGGGTGACGGCTAATCAGCGCCTGCAACGGGAGGGCTCGACACCTCGAGCACTGCGTCGAACAGGCGGAGACATCCAGCTGGAAGGCGACGATCGAACGATGTGAGATCATCGAGGGTTGGGCCGCGTTCGAACAGCATCGAGTGCAGTTCCGGCGAATGGGTTGCCCACAGGACGACGCACACCGTTTTGGTGTGACGTGATTCGTATAAAATCCCGTCGAACTTCCGGGGATGATCGTGGATCCTCTGGGCAAATTCGCGCGGATGGTCCACGTCTGCGGTGTAGAGCGTGGCAAGGTCCATCCCGATCGATCGCCCGCTCTTCTCTTTCGTGAGATCGTAAAGGCGCACCGTCATGTCAACGGGCGTTTTGATGTAAACGCGATGGGCGAGTTCCGGGCGTGACACTTTCGCGAAGAGCTTCAGTTTGCTGGCCGCATCGAGCACGTCGCCATATAGCTCGTAGAACGAAGTCTCGCGGTTCCGGGCTAGGTATAGGCACGGAACCTTGCCGCTCGCCGGCGTCAGTCGGCCCGAAAGCGACGCGTGGAACAGATACCGCCGCGGCAGCCGTGCGACCCAGCGGAGGTTCCACCACGGCGCACGGAGCCGACGCGTCGAGACATTCAGTGGCAATCCATTGAAGTCCGCCGCGGGAAGGGGCGTTCTCAGTTCCCGCGACCTGGCTACTCGGCGAGTTCGGAGGCGAGTCGTAACACCGGCTCGACGTTTGCGTCCCGCAGCGCAGCAACCGGACTGCGGCCGTTAAGTCGCGCGGTGGGATTGAGGAAAAACGTGAACGGCAGTAGATCGTCGAAGTGGGGATGCCTACGCAGTATCGCAAGCACCTCGCGGAGCCCGGGCAGGGCGCCTCCCCGGGGCGAAAATTGCCACACCGGGAAAAGCACGTTGCCCAATCCGTCGCGAACCGAGATGAGCTGCCCCCCGCGCGCGGCTTTCCGAACCGCCTCTTCCGTGCAGTTCACCGGGCCGCCGTAAAGTTTTGTGGCGTCGGCCGCATTGACCGATCCTCCGTCCGCGCCGAGCAACTTCCGAAACCCAAGCATCGCGGAAGTTTCCTTTGCCCTCGTCGGCCCGAACACCTTTTCGAGGTTCGTCAGAAATGCCACCGAGAGAGCTTCGGGCGTGGCGCCGCCGTCCCTGGCAGCACGCAGCAAAGCCGGCACGGTCTCCGTGAAAACGTCGGGCATGTTTGTCGCTGGCATAGACAGTGATTGTGTCGGTTGGTTACACGCGCGTCAAGGCAACATGGACAACCAAGGCGTGGACGCAACTGCCTCCGGCAATCGTTATGCGCCCGCGATGTGACCGCCGGAAACCCCGAAGGGGGGCGCGGTCGCGCCGGCACCCGAAAGCGGCGTTGGCATGGTCCGATCGCGTGGATAAGCGCACGCCAGCCGGCCACGACCGCGCAAAGGCCGGGAGTGAAATGCGGACAATTCAACGTGCCCGGGCCGGCACGGCTGGCTGGCCGCGAGGATTCATGAGTCCTCGTATCTGTTCTGCCGTGACGTCAATCCGCGGACGAAACTGCTCGCTTTTGACGTAGCGGATCAGGCTGTGGCGAAGCTGCCGGCGAACCGGATCGGCTTCCAACTCACGCTGCAAGTCGACGCTGCACACGAGCAAGCTGCCACCACCGACGCGGGCCTCGAACAGCAGCCCGAGCTTCCGGGCGGTGAACCAGTCGTCGATCACCTGGATCGTCGGCCGCAGTCCCGCGGGCAGCTCATCGAGGATCATCGCGCCGGCGTGGCGGATCGCATACCACCACTGGTAATTGCTGTGAAAATCGGTGGGGAAAGTGGCGAGCGCCGGTGCCTTGGGATCGCACAGAATTCCCAGCGTCGTCGGCGGCTGCCGCTTCGTCCACGCCGTGTTCCAGAAGATGCTCGAGAAACCCAGCGCCACCGGATCCTTCGTCGCGTTGCGCACGCGCTCGGGCGCGATGAGCAACAGGACCCGGCCACCGCGTTGGAGGGCCGCGAGCGCCTGCTCGTCGAGTTCCTCGGCGATCGTGATGCCATCCGGCTTTGCTGTGTCGACCTTTGGTGGATACACCCACAGGTCCCAGTCGTTCTGGAATTTCCTACCCCGCAGCCCGACCACGAGTTTGTAACGCGCCGGTGCCCGCAACGTGCGAAGATCGATCTTCACGCGACCCAGCTCGATCCCGTTGTCGACCGGAATGGTCCGGGGCGAGAGTTCACCGCGCGTCACCGACTTGCCGGCATCATCCACCAGCTTCCAGTCCGCGGCGGCTCGTTCCAGCGGCGCCGGCCCGAAGTGCGCGACCTCGATGGCGGCTTCCAGCGTTTCGTCCGTCGTGAACACGCGTTTGGCCAGTCGCGCCAGCGGCACCGTGCGGTTGCAGAACCGGCGAAACTCCTCCGCGGTCACGTAGCCCTTGCCCTCCCAGAATGGGTCGAGCATGCCGACGAGTGCGGTGCCCTGCCCGGGAAAGTCATGCAGATCGAGCAGCTGGAATCCGCCCATGCCCGGGGTCCGAAGCGCCGACTCGATGTCCTCCTTGTAGCAGAGCGTCTGGAGTTTTCCGGAGGCGAGCAGGAACGCGCGCGCCTGATCGGCCATGTGATGCACCGCCAGTTGATCGCGAAAAATATCGAAATTCCGCGGCTTCAGGTAGCCGGTGTATTTCTTGATTTCATCGAAGTTCGGATACACGCACCACTGCCCGATCTCGTGACTGATCACGGGAACAGACCGACGACCAATCGACGCGCGATAATCCGTCGTGGATTCGGGGGGCTGAGCGTTGATCCGCGACTTCAACCCGCCGCCCCACGCCTGGATCCGCGGCTCCGGGATGACGTGAAACTCGTTCTCCGCAATCTCCGGCCAGCCCGCGCCGCTGCTATACAGCCGGCGTGAATCACTCGCCCGGTACTTGCTCACCCAATTGGCCAGATAAGCCGCGTTCTTTCTTCCTCCCGGCTCATTGCCATACATCAGGAGCACGAAACTCGGATGGTTGCCGTAGGATTTCAGGATCCGATCCGCTTCGGCGTGGATCCACGCATCAACCGGTTTGCCGTCACCGAGGCTCGTCGAGTTATTCGCCCACGACGAACACTCCACCTGAAGGTACATGCCGAGCTCGTCCGCGGCGGTGAAGGCCGCCTCGGGCGGACACCACGAGTGAAAGCGAAGCATGTTCAGCCCGTGGGCCTTCGCGGCGCGGATGACCTTCTGCCACGACGCGACATCCGTCGGCGGATGGCCGGTCAGCGGAAAAATCGCGCACTCGAGCGTGCCGCGAAAGAATATCTTGTGCCCGTTGAGCACGAACTGCGTGCCGGAGGAGGCGAGCTCGCGGAATCCGCAGGTGACGCTGCGCGTGTCGCGCTCGGATCCGACGGTTAATTCCGCGGTGAGCGAATACAATCGCGGGTTGAATTCGTCCCATGCGGCGATCACCGATTGGCACGCCAGCGTCGTCTCGAAATTGCCGCCGTCCACCGGGCCATCGCTCGTCGTCGCCGCCGTTCCGACCACCGAGCCGGCGCGGCCGGCGTCGTACAAACGCAGTTCGATGGCCGTGTGCACCGGTTTTCCGCTGGCATTGCCGAGCCGGCCGCGAACCCGGACCGATTTCGTGCGCAGGTCGGGGAATGCCTGGAGATCGTCGATCCACACCAGCGGCGTCGAGCGCACCTCGATTTTGCCCACCACGCCGTGCCAGTTACCCTGCGTGTGGTCACTCACGCTGTGCGAATTCACGCCGACATCGACGATCAGCCGGTTGTCGACCCGAAGCGCGAGCACGTGCTTCCCCGGCGCGAGCTGCCCGAGATCGTATTCATGCGGCGTGGCCAGGGCGTTGTTGGCGCCGAATGATTTTCCGTCCACCCACACGCGGGTCTCCCAATGCGCCCGCTCCAGCGTGAGCACGACGCGCTTGCCCGCCCACGAGCGCGGAATGTCGATGTCGCGCTGAAACCAGGCGGCGCCGACATAATGCCGGTCGGGGGTGAGCCAGTAGGGAAACTTGAAGTTTCCGGGCGTCGCATAGCGCGCGAACTCCGGCTCGGCAAACCATTGTGGATTTCGCATCGAACCAATCCATTTTGTTTCCAGGCTTGGCGGATCGCCGATGCCCTGCGCCGCGAGGACGCCGGGCAACGTCACCCGATCGCGCAACGGCTGCGCGAACCAGCCCTCCCGTTCTCCCGCATCGAGCCGATCGAGTTGGAACCGCCACGCGCCCGCCAGCGACAGAGAGTCGGCCGCGAGCACCGCGTTGAGGCCGCAGCAGAGCGCGGCCGCGGCCAGGATGAGGATCGGTTTCATGAACCGCCGATCGTTGCCGGCAGTCTTCCGGTCACGCGCAAGCACCACCGCAGGCATTTGTGCGGCAGGTCGACCGGCTCGGCGAACATCATCGGGCAACCGGCGCGAATCAGGGCGAGCTTCGCGTCGCGACCGACCTGCACGGCCTCGTCGGACGCGCTGCCGGCGCCGATCGAGCGATGAAGCCAGACGCGCGTGATCCCGAGTTCGGCACATTCACGGACCACGGTCGCCGCCTCCGACGGCCGCGTCACGATCAACGCGGCCGAGACACCGCCCGGAATCGATTTCAGGTCAGGGTAACAGTGCGCGCCTTCGACCTCGGTGGCGCCACGGTTGACCGGGACGACGTCATGACCGGTGGCCCGCAGTTTGTTGAAGATGAAATTCGCGGCATGCCCGCGCCGGCGCGATACGCCGACGACGGCAATCCGGTTTTGCGCCAGGAAATTTTGGGCGGCCTCGGCAAGAGTCATGGCCATGAACGTTGGGGTGCTGCGATCGCGCTTCGAAAAGCCGCGATCAGTTGGCGAGGTAGGCGCGGATTAGCTTCACATTCTCCAACGGTGTTTCGAGCGGGAGGGCGCCGGAGCCCATGACGCAGTTGGTACGGCCGCCGACGATTTCAAGGAGACGATCGACGGCGCGGTAGATGCGTTCGGGCTCCGAACAGGCCACGACCGCCGCGTCCAGATTCACGCGCACCTTCACGTGCGGATGGGTGCGGTAAACCCGCTCGACGAATGCCGCTTGATTGGTCTCCACATTGCAGACCAGGAAGTTGGTGCCGGTGGAGAGTATATCATCAAGAATTGGATACGTGTCACCGCCCATGATGCAGGGCACGGGGTGGCCGACGCATTCGGCACACACCTGGAGGATGCGCTTGAGCGCCGGCAATTCGATCTCGCGGAACAGGCGCGGCGAAAGGATCGGTGGCGAGGCGGCGGATTCGAAGAACGCCACGTCCAGCCCCGCCCGCACGACGGCACGGCAAAGCACGGCTTGGTTTTCCGCGATGCGCATCAGCATTCTGGCGGTGTCCTCCGGGGCGGACATGATGTCTTCGCAGAGGTCGGAGATGCCACGCAGATTGAAGGCGACCGAAAACGGGCCCGCGACGGGAATGCGGACATCGGCTTCGGGAAACGCGGCTTTGAGCTTCTGTCCCACCGCGATGACCATCGCGATCCGGCCATCGCGCTCGGGGTCGAAGGGGGCGAGCGAGATTCCGTCGGCCACGGACTTCAGAATCGGTGCATGAATCGCCGGAATCCCGTGATCGCCGGTGTTCTCCACGCTCGCGCCATAGGCCTCGGCCTCCAGGTTGTAGATATCGATGCCGACGGCGATGACCTGGTGGCGGTATTCCAGATAGGCGCGCCGATGGCCCTCGAACATCAACTCTGGATCTCGCGAAACCGCCCACGGTGAGCGACCGACGAAACGGGCGGCATGTTCGTATACGGCGGGGGTAAAGGCTATTTTCATGCGGTCACGGCACCGCCATGCTACCGGTTAATGCGACCGCACCGAGGAAAAACGCTGTGCGCATTTTGCACCCAGGCACTGGAAGGCCCAGAGCGAGACGTGGGCGGCAACCCCGCCCGCGCGACACGCTCGAGGCGTGCGGGCTGTTTCCAGGTCGCTTACATGATGAGCCTAACCGGCGTTGATGTAGAAGCCTGCTTGCCCGTTCGACAAACTCAGGGCCCCGAGCCCTGTCGAGGGGCAGGCGATTGGATTGGTTTGGTGGGAGCGCGACCGCCCCCGGTCGCCGGGAAATCGTGGCGCCGGGGGGCGGTCGCGCTCCCAATCAAGCAATCACCGGCAAGCGCGCTTCTAGGTCGAAAGTTAACCTGGGTTTTCGCAGCAGCGAAAACCCTCAGAACTTGTACTGCACCTTCGCGTAGAAAATGTGCGCGTCGAAATCGTTCAGTCCGCCAAACGTGCCATCGCGGTTCATCGCGTACCCATACCTCGCGGTATAAATCAGCCGGTCGCTCTGCCGCCGCACCCAGGTGAGAAACGCGCTCTGCGTTGTCTGGCCGGCATTCATCGGCAGCGTCACAGTCGGGTTGTCCACGTAGTTGTCGGCCCGGTAGTGATTCGCATCGAGATAAAGGTCCGTGATTTTGCCGAGTACGTAGCCGGCGCCGAGCGAGGCGGACACATAGTTGTTGTCGCTGTTCATCGTCAGCCGGTGCGGCGGGATGACGAGTTTGTCGTGCGTCACACTGACGGCCCCCGTGAGATAGAGCCGCGCGGTTGGGTTCCACGTCGCGGTTTGCGTGATGACGTGACGGGTAAGCCTGCCGTTTTCGATTTCCGGCAGCCCGGACATCGTGCTCGTGACGATCGCGCGCTGCCAGGCGTAGCGGGTCACGAAACTCAGCATCGACTTCGGCCGCCACGTCATCCGGACATTGCCGTCCTGCGACTCGATGTCCTGATCGATGATGAAGGCGGGATAGCGATCGAACGAGCGCGTGGCGTTGGAGGTGCTGTCACGGCGGTGATCGTAATCCGCGAGCTTGAGCCGGTAGTTGTACTGCGCGGCAAAAGTGAGCCCCGGCCGCGCATACCAGGTCGCGTTGACGATATAGCGCTGGCCGACGCGCTCGTATTCCGTTTCGCGGTCGAGCCCGCGAACGCTGTTCGGCACGAGGATGCTCTGCTCGACGAGATTCCCCGTGCCCTGGTTGAACTGGGCGCGCGCATCGAGCGTCAAACTCGTCCACCGCAGGTAACGCGCCTCGATTTCCTCGGTGAGCTCGTTCCATGAATTCCGGCTCGCGCTCTCGATTTGATCGATGATTGCCCGTGGGGCCGCGCCGCCGCCGAAGTCCGTGTCGAAATGATCCTCGCCGCTGTCCTGCCGCAGGTGCTCGTATTTCAGCCCCGGTCGGATGAGCCAGTTCTTCACCGGCTGATACGTGACGTTCAGGTTGCCGACGTACTGTTTCATCCGCGTGCCGCCGGTGAGCCCGTAATATCCCACATCCTGCGGCTGCCGGCGGACGAAGGTCGGCGAATACTCCGCGTCCGGCGTGCCGCCGTAGATTTTGCTCCCGCTCAGGTTCGTGTCGATCTTCGTGATCAGTCCGCCCGCGGAGCCGCGGAGCCGCTCGTTGAAGATCCGATCATAAAAAGCATGGCCGGAGAACACGTCGGTGTCGGTTGCCTCGTGCGTGGTCACGTAGCGATCCTGGTTCTCGAACGCGCGCCGCCGCGCGACGTGGCGGTTGTTCACCTTGGTCCGCTCGTAGCGGCCCGCCACCTTCCAGTTGGCGTTTTCCGACTGCTCCGAAACCTCCGCCGTCACGATGTCACGCTGCTCGTCGACGAGCAGATATGACGGGATCAAGGCCCGCGGGACGAACGGTTGTCCGCCGAGATTGGTCTCGCCCCAGCGGAGCGAATTCTTCGTGCCGTCGCGCGTGTTGCGCTCGTAGCGCAGCCGCCATTGCGGCCGGTTCGGCACGAGCGTGCCGATTTCAACCGTGAAATAGCTGCGGTCGAGTGCCAGCGCTTCATTGAACCACGAGATCGACAAATCCCGCGGCAGCAGCCGGCCGCCCGATCCATCGTAGAACGTGCGGAAGCTGCGGTAGTCCGCCTGGACGTAGTACGCGTCGAATTTCTCCCAGCGCGCCGCCAGCCGGTGGTCATCGTTGCCCTGGATGAACCGGCCTTCGAAACGGAAGAGCGAGGTGTCCGACATTCGCGTCACGGTGAAATCCTCGATTCCGGCGTAGCCGTCCTTCCGCTGGCGGAATCGCTGTTGAAAAGCCGGTTCGTCACCGTCGAGCAGCGCTCCGCCCCCGCCGGCGGCAATCGTGCCATGGATCGTGACTTGGGCGACGCCGGGCGATGGCAGCGAAAGTATGGCTAGAACCACCACGAGGGGGCAGTGTCTTGGCCTGCCTCGGAGCGCGGGCGTCTCGCCCGCAATGAATTGATGCGGGCGGGACGCCCGCTTTCCCAGGCAACGGCGTTTCACCGAGCTGATGACCCTCACAGGAGAAAAGGAAAACAAACTGATTCCGGACGGCTTCATCGTGGCGGGCGTCTCAGTATCGCAAATTTGAATTCACGTTGGAGCCGTGGATCGCCTCATGGCAGCCGGCGGTCCAGCACGTGCCGCGAAGCACATTAATGCTGTGGTCGACGCCACCGTGCATGATTTGCGTCGAGCTGTTCTGCGGCTGGAAATGGCACTGGTAGCAGAGGCTCACATTTCGCGCCTTGAGCATCTTGTCGTTCACCGATCCATGCGGCGAATGGCACATCACGCAGCCCTCGCGCATGACTTCGTGTTCGAAGACAAACGGTCCGCTCTGCGCCGGGTGACATTTGGCGCAGGTGGCGTTGACGGAAGCGGCGAGGGTCTTGGTTCCGCCGGTGGTTGGATTTGCATCACCGGCATGAGGGTCGTGGCAATGCGAGCACGCGATTTTTCCCGCCAGCACCGGGTGCGTGTACGGCAGGCTGAATTCGGCCCGCGCGTTGGTGTGACACTGGAGGCAGGTGTCGGGTGCAACCTTCGGATTGATGATCGTGTCGCGCGTGCCCGCCTTCACGTGGAGGCTCGCCGGGCCATGGCACGACTCGCAGGCGACATTTTTCATCTGGCCCTTGTCGTCCTTGAGCATCAGCTGCGCGTGCGTCGCGTCGTGAAATCCGCGCGTGACGTTGGCGTGGCACTTCGCGCAACTGGCCGACCCGACGATGGTGGCGCCCGGAATGAACGGTGGCACCAGGATCGCGCGGTCGGCCACGACGCACGATACGAGCAGCACGGCCCAAAGGCCGAGTCCGCCAAACAGGACGACGTTCAGCGGAATCCGACGAAGCGCGCGCATGAGCTTCGGCCTCATTTCGCCAGCGAGCGCACGAAAGCGACGAGGTCGGAGATTTCGAGATCGGAAAGTCCGTCGCCAAACGCATCCATCTTCTCCTCCCCCTTGCTGTTCTTGCGTCCGAATTTGATCGTCTTGAACACCTCCTCGTCGGTCAGTTTCGCCATCGCCTTCTTGTCGGTCAGATCCTTCGCGCCGGATTTGCGACCGAGCCGGGTCTGCGCCCTGCCGTCACTGCCGTGGCAGTCGACGCAATGCTTCTCGAAATTTTCGCCGGCCGAGGACGGCGCCGGGCCATTGGCGGCCCGCGCCGGCAAGGACGCGGCAATGAGGCAGACGACGAGACAGGAAACCGATCTCATGGGTAAGGCGGTGGCGGAGGGCAGGTCGCCGGGCGGTGGGAAGCCGACGATGAGGAGAAAACGACATCGGCACGGTACGCAAGTGCCACCGCGTTTTGGTAACGGCGGTGTTACCTTCGCGCGAATAGCCGACTGCCGCGCCAGTTTTCAGGTGTACGGTGAGTTTCCGGCTTCGGTTTCCCCGGGGAGCGCGGGCGTCCCGCCCGCAATGCTTCGGCCGTGCTTGGCACCCCACCGCGGAGAAACTCCTTCGGGAACTCCGATCCGACGGGCGGGCGAGGGCGCCCGCGCTCCCAGGAAAGCCGCAGACGGATACGTTCTTTCAAAACGAAAGAGGGTCGCGACGATGTTCCGAGTTTTGTCGGGCACCTGCGGCAGAGCCTGCCCTGAGCTTGTCGAAGGGATGCCGCAGCCACTACCAGGCTCCGTCGCATTGTTTTCCGGAGTGGACAACGACCCGAAGCCGCGCAAGGAGTGCGTTTGCACCCTGCATGCCGGCTTCGGCTCCGTTCTCGCCGGCCTGTCTCCCCTCATCCCACCTCGCCGTGAATCCATTCGCATGCCCTCTGCGGGCTCTTGCTCTCTGCCTCTGCCTCGCCTTTGCCATTTCCGGCCACGCCGCGCCCACCGACGCGTCTTCGGCCGCGATCACCGTCGGGTCGATTTCCGGACGTATCTTCAATCCCGCTACGGGCGAGTACGTCCGCAACGCCGAGGTCTCCGTGCGCGGCAGTCCGCAGGTGGCCGTGTCCGAAAATGACGGCGCGTATCGCCTGACGGGCGTGCCGGCCGGCGAAGCCGTCGTCACCGTGAACTACACCGGCTATCCGCCGGCCGTGGCCACGGTCGCGGTCGAGCCCGGCCGGACGTCCACCCGCGACATCGAGCTGGTCGGCGCGCCGGTCGCCGGCTCTTCGGGCGCAGCGACGAAGGACGAGATCCTCAAGCTGGCGGCCTTCACCGTCTCGAGCGAACGCGAAGGAAATGCGAAGGCGATCATGGAACAGCGCAACTCGATGAACATCACGAACAGCGTCGCGTCGGACGCGTTCGGCGAGGTCGCGGAGGGCAACGTGGGCGAATTTCTCAAGCACATGCCGGGGGTGGATCTCTTCCTGGTGCAGGGCGAGATCGTGAACGTGCGGCTGCGCGGGCTCAGCCCGGAGTATAACTCGGTCACGATCGACGGTGTTTCGCTGGCCAGCGCTGACGCCAACAAGGGCGCGGCGGGCGATGCGCGCGCCTTCAGCTTCGAGCAGGCGTCGTTGAGCAGCCTCGATTCGATCGAGGTCTCCAAGACGATCAGCGCGGACGTCGATGCGAATGCGCCCGCCGGCAGCATCAACCTGAAATCGAAGCGCGCGTTCTCGCGCGCGGGGCGGCGCCTGGCGTTCCAGACCAACGTCACCGCGTTCGTCGACGAGATTCATCTCAACCGGACCCACGGTCCCGACGACGAGCGCCACTACAAGCTGCGCCCCAGCGGCTCCTTTGAATACTCCGACGTGTTTCTCGATCGCCGGCTCGGCGTCGTGCTGAGCGCGATCGATTCCAACATGTATTCGGAAAACGCACGCACGACCACGTCCTACAATACCGCGCCGACCGCCGCCGACCCCCGGCCCGTGGTGCCGACTTCGATCCAGTTTACCCAGTCGCCCCGGATCAACCGCCGCACCACGGTGACGCTCACGACGGACTTCAAGGCCACGTCGAACCTCGTGCTGTCGCTCGGGCTGATCTCGAATTACTCCTACCTCTACAACATCCAGCGTGGCATGACGTTTGCGGCCGGTGCGCGCGCGGCCGTCGCCGGCGCAAACCCGGCGATTAGCTTCACCTCGGCGCCCACCGGCGGAACCGTGACCACCGGTCCCGCCTCGGTCTCCAAGCGCGGCCAGGCCTTCACCGTGTTGCCGAAATTCGAATACAAGATCGGCCGGTTCACCATCGACGGGAAGTTCGCCGGCTCGGGTTCGAAGAGCTGGTATGATCCCTTCAATCGCGAAGGCTCCGCCCGCAGTGCCAGCGGGCCGGTGCTGAGCGGCGTGCGGTTCACGGCGGAGCGGTCGGCGCTCAACCGCGGCGACTGGAGGATCACCCAAATCGGCGGTCCCGACTTCAGTCTGGGCGACGGCTACACCAACCCGGTCGTGGCCATGAACGACGGCCGCTACGGTCGCACCCAGGTGTACAGCGCCGACGTCTCGGCGACGTGGAAGACCAGCCTGCTGGTTCCCGTGGCGTGGAAGACCGGGGCGAAGTTGAAGCGCGAGATCCGCGATTTCCGCGACGAGTCCAACGCGAACCGCTATGCGTACGTGGGTCCAGGGGCGGGCCCGGGCGCATGGGCAGGCATCAACTCGCCGTACCGCTTCGCCGTGGACGCGCAGGACGGGAGCATCGCCTCCTCCTCGGGCCAGATGGTGTTCGTGCCGGATCTCATCGCGATTGGCCGGCTTTTCCGCGAGCACCCGGAGTATTTCACGCACACGATGACGGCGGACAACTACTACAGTTCGTATGTCGCCAACACGCGCCATTTCGAAGAGGACATCACTTCCGGATTCCTGATGGGCACGGCCAACATCGGCCGGGCGATCGTGCGCGCCGGCCTGCGTTACGAGGACACCGGGACCGACGCGTATGAAACGGACCCGCTCACGGCGGCGGAGGTGCGCGCGGGCGGATTTCCGGTGGGCTCCAACAACCGCGCCACGACCATTCCCGGAATCGACTATCAATATTTCTCGCGCCCGAAGATCCACCGCGACGGTGGCTATGACAACTGGTTCCCGAGCGCGTCGCTCAAATACCGGTTCACGCCCCACCTCGATCTTCACCTTGGCTACAGCACCACGATCCGGCGTCCCACGATCCGCGATCTGGCCGGCGTCTGGATCATCAATGACGAGGCCTTCACCATCAACGCGCCCAACCCGAACCTCCAGCCGGAGACTTCGGACAACTTTGCCGCCCGCGCCGCCTATTATTTCGAGCCGGTCGGCATCTTCGCGTTCAATGTGTTTCAGAACACGGTGCAGGGCCTGCACCGTTCGACCCAGATGACGGCGGAGGAGTTCGGCAACGACGACCCGGAATTTTCCGGCCACACCTTCATCACCACCGCCGCCAGCCGCGAGAGCGTGCGGATTCGGGGCATGGAAATCGAATACAGCCAGAGCCTCTCCTTCCTCCCGCGACCGTTGAAGGGTCTGAACCTCCGTGCGAGCTACACCCGCAACTACGCCGACGTCACCATCACCAACATGGCGCCGCACGGCGCCCACGCCGGCCTGCACTACTCGTTCAATCGCTTCAGCGTGAACACGAGCATGAACTGGCGCGACGACGTGCCCACCAATCTCGCCGGGACCACTTACGTCCGGCACCGGACCACGATCGACGTCGGCGGCAGCGTGAAGCTGACCCGCCGGTTCACGGTTTTCCTCACCGGCCGGAACATCCGCAGCGAACCGGTCGTGACGATGGTCCGTTCCGGCGATAACCCGGCGATGACGGGCAACCCGTATGAAGTCACCGGGGCCATCTGGAATCTCGGCCTGAAGGGCGCGTGGTGAATCTTCATCGACGCCAAGCGCGGCATGCGGACAAGAACCGCGAATGGACGCTAATGGACGCGAATAAAGCGGCGTAGCAGCCGAGGTAACGAGGCTGGACGGTCGATTCATCGCTCCATCCGCGCGTCAAATCGAAGAATCCAGTTGGAGTCGCTCCCTCGTTCAGGATACCGATCACCTGCTGGATCCTTCACACCGCTCCGCCTCATCCCATTTTCGATTCATGAATCACGTCCGACTCTCCGCTTTCATCTGCACCCATTTCGTTCTCGCGACGGCCGCGCCGGGCGCGCCGGCTGCGAAAAAGCCAGCGGACGATCTCGCGCCGCAGTTCGGCGATGGTTACCGCGGCATCTGGTACATGAACCAGCCGCTGAAGAGCGAGCATCGCTATAAATACAGCGGCGGATTCGCCACCTACCCGCAGTGGCACATGCCGATCGCGGTCCACGTCGCCTCCGAGAGAAAGACATTTTTTGTCTACGGTGGATCGGCCGGCAACGTGTCGGAGCGCAACGACGAGCTCCAGCACCTCGTCTCGTATTACGATCACGCGACCGGCTCGGTGCCGCGGCCCGTGCGCCTCCTGCAAAAGCGCACCGAGGACGCGCACGACAATCCCACGCTCTCCATCGACGCGACGGGGCACCTGTTCGTCTTTTCCTCGGCGCATGGAACCTCGCGGCCGTCCTACCTCCATCGTTCGAAACGACCGTACGATATTTCCGAGTGGGAGTTGATCGAGAAGACGAACTGGTCGTACACGCAGCCGTGGTATCTGCCGCAATCGCGCCGGTTCCTGTTCCTGCACACGCTGTATGTGAAGGGCCAGAGGACTCTGAACTGGAAAACCTCCCCCGACGGTCGCACGTGGACCGCGCCGCGGCTCCTTGCGCACATCGAGATGGGCGATTATCAGGTCACGGCCCGCGAGGGAGACACCGACCGCATCGCGACCGCGTTCGACCTGCATCCCGACCATGGGCGTGCAGGCAAGGGGCTCAATTACCGCACCAACATTTACTATGCCGAGACGCGCGATGCCGGGGCGACATGGACCAACGCCGCGGGTGCGCGCCTCGCGCCACCGCTCACTACGGCGGAGAATCCGGCGCTGGTGCACGATTACCGCGCCGAGAACCTGAGCGTTTACCTGAAGGAGCTCGCGTTCACCGGCGAGGGCCGGCCCGTGCTCCTATACCTCACTTCAAAAGGCTTCGACCCGGGCGAGCAGTCGGGCCCCTTCCAATGGTACACCGCGCGCTGGACCGGACAGAAGTGGGAGATCCGTTCATTCACGACGTCCGATCACAATTACGATCATGGCACGCTGTACATCGAAACCGACGGCACTTGGCGCGTGATTGCGCCCACCGAGCCGGGCCCGCAGCCGTGGGGCACCGGCGGCGACATGGTAATGTGGACGAGTCGCGATCAAGGGGCGACGTGGACGCGCGTGAAGCAGCTTACGCAGAACTCGCGGTACAATCACACCTACGCGCGGAAGCCGGTGAACGCGCATCCCGACTTCTACGCGCTCTGGGCCGATGGATCGTCGCTCGAGCCGACGCCCTCCTCGCTCTATTTTGCAACCAAGGATGGCCGCGTGTTCCGGCTCCCCGCGCACATGACCACCGCGACCGCCAAGCCCGAACTCGTGCGCTGAATATCATTGCATTCAGCGTCCCCGGGTTTTCGCTCTGAACGGGCTGCCGCGGGCTGCGATCTGACGGCATCCTCTCCGCCGTTTCACGGCAGAGTACTTTTCCCCGGCACCGGCCGTGTCAACGGCTTCCATTCCCAACCCTAACCCCAGGTGGCGCTCCGCTGCGCTTGCGACAGCTTGGGCGGGCGCATTCGTCGTGCTCGCGGTGGCGCATTTCATGGTCGTGCGTGCGTGCGAATACGATCCGCAGGTCGTGATTATCTACGCGCTCTACTTCTGTCTGCACGTGATCACCCCGGGCGTCGTGGTCATGTACGCGGTCAAGGGCCGCCCGCTCTCGCTCACGACTGCCATCGCGTTGGGCATTCCAACCGGCTTTGCGATCGAACTGCTGAGTTTCCTCGGGCTCGCGGCGCTCGGCGCCCGCCAGTGGATGCAATTCCTCCCGGTCGGCTGGATCGCCGTCGCGATCCTGGTTCGCCGCCGCGATGGCGCCTGGCCGGTGCGGTGCCGGCTGACGGCGCGCCACGCGCTTCTGGCGCTCGCCATGAGCGCGTTGTTCCTCTGGACGGTGCTCCTGGCGGCGAGCCAGATGTTTTCCGAATCGCCTCTGGTGGCGGGGCTGCCGCAGCGGCCGATTTTCCACGACTGGGTTTACCTGCTGAGCCGCGCGGCAACGATCAAGCAGCACTGGCCGCTGGAAGATCCGAGCCTCGCGGGCACGACGCTGCAATACCACTACTTCATGCTCGTGCACGTGGCCGCGGCATCGTGGGTGACGAAGCTCGAACTCGGCACGATCCTGCTGCGGCTGATGATCGTCCCGCTTGGCGGCGTGCTTATCGTCCAGGCCTACGCTCTTGGGCGATTGGTGTCGCGGCGCGCGTGGGGCGGCGTGCTCGCCGCGTTGCTCACGGTGGGAGCGAGCGAAGTTTCCTTTTCGCCGAGCTACGGCGAATCGATGTTTCTCGGGCTGTTCGTGCGCTGGCTGTATGTGAGTCCGACGTTTTTGTTCGGGATGATTTTCTTTGGCGCGCTGCTCTTCGCCGTCGCATCAAGCGCAACGACGGGCCGGCTTCGCCCGATCGAGGTGGGCTGGCTCGGGCTGATGGCGGCGGCCGCGACCGGCGCCAAGGGAACCGTGATGCCGATCCTCCTGCTCGCGCTCGGTCTCTGGGCGGGGTGGAACTGGTGGCGCGAACGCCATCTGCCGTGGCGGCTTGTGGTCATCGGCGCGGCGATGACGGTGGCGTTTGGCGGCGTGTATGTTGCCACCATGTCCTCGTGGGGAGGCGGTCAGGCCAGATTCGAGCCGTTTCATGTCTATGAGCTGACCCAATTCTGGAAGACGTGGTTTTCGGTCTGGCAGCACTGGCTCGCGCGATGGCTGCCCGATGCGGCGGCCACGCAGCTGGCGGCGCTCGCCTGTGGCGTGGTGGCGTTCGTCGGGACGTGCGGGGTCCGCCTGCTGGCGATCCCGTATCTGCTGAGTGGTGACGCGAGCCATCGCCAGGGCCCGGTGGCCTGGCTGGGCGCAGTGACAATTGCCGGCGCCGCGCTCGGCGGCGCGCTCCACCTGCACGCCAACTCGGAACTGTATCTGATTCTCGTGATTCGGCTGCCGCTGGCGGTGCTCGCGTCGGCCTTCGTCGTCAGCATGGCGTCGCGCTTGCGGGCCTGGACCCGCTCATTCCGCGCGACCGCCGGGCCGGATGCCGCCGCGATCGGCCGGCCTGGGCTGCGGTCAGGCGAGCTACGGCTCGGGCTGGTGTGGTTTGCCGTGGGCGGCGTCGGGCTCGCGCTCGCCGCGCAGAGCGCCACCTCGGTGCTGCGCCAGCAGCGTGGTTTCTCCGAATGGCTGCGGATCGGGGCCAACACGCGGGTGACCGAGAACATGCGGCAATTGCGCGAAACCATGTTGTGGATACGGGGTCATACCGAACGCGACGCCGTCCTGGTGGCGAACGCCTTCACGCCCGTGCATCTCCAGAAGGGCCGCGGCCGGCTCGTCGACCACACCACGGCGGGCGTGCACTACTACTACTCGGCCCTGTCGGAGCGCCGGCTCTGGGTCGAGGGGCCGACCTACGTGATGCAAACCACGATGGCGCGGCAGCGGATGGAGCGTGCCGCCCGCGTCTTCGCCGGCGGCGCCCCGGCCAGCGCCGTGACATCCGGCCCCTGTTATGCGCTGGTCGATCTCAGCCTGGGCGATGGCGCGAAACCCGCGCTGCCCCTGCGGGCGCGAGTCTTCGCCAACGCCCGCTACGAAATCTACCGGCTGCCGCCCGATGTATCCGCACCGGCAACACAACTCGCGGGGCATCTCCCATGAGCAACCTGCCTCCCTTTTCCAGCCGGTTGCGCCCGAGCCTCGCCGCGACCTTCGCCGTGCTCACCACCCTCGCCGTGGTCACGGGGTTGGTGCATCTGCTCAAGCGCGATTTCCGGCGGCAGAGCCATCTCATCAACGTCTCGTTGCAGGCGATGGTCGGGGTGGGGGGCCGCCCCATGATTGCCGGGTTCGTCATCGCGGATCACTCGCAGACCGTGGTCGTTCGCGCGCTCGGCCCGTCGGTGGCGCGGCCCGCCGACGTCGCTCCGCTGACTCAACCGCGGCTGCGCATCGTGCGCAATCGCGATGGCGTTGACGTCGCGATGAACGAGGGGTGGCGGGTGGCGGCCAACGAGCGGCTCGAGCGCGACCTGAAGCCCTATGCTCCGCCCGATCCCCGCGAGGCGGCGTGTGTGCTTACCCTTCCCGCCGGTGCCTACTCAGCCGTGATCGAATCGCGCGACGGCTCCCCCGGCCTCGCCGGCCTGGAAATCTTCGTGCTGCTCGACTGAGCGGACGAGGCGCAGTCAATCGCAGCGCACGTTCGTCGCCGCTCGGTCCTGATTCGGCTCGAGGACTGCGTGTAGGGTGGCAGCAGCGGTTCGCGGCCATCCGCGGGGCTGAAACCGCGCGCACGCTGGACGACCGACATGCCAGTGCGGGGTTTTTTCTTCTTGAACCGGCACACCACCGGGCGCTGCCGATTACTTCTCTGCCGCCACTTTGCGCCCCTGCTCGACCAACAGTTTCTGGAGCTCGGCGAGCGACTTCGCATGACCCGCGCTCTCGATCGTTTTCTCGGCAATCTCCTGCACCTTTTGATACGCGGCCTCGAGCTGCTTCCCCATCCGCGCGTTTTGCTCGGCCAGATCCTTCGCCGTTTTTTCCAGTGACTCGACGCGCGTCACGAAGACGTTGCGCTCGCCCTCGAATTCCTTCTTCAACAGTTCCTCGCGGTTCTTCGCCTCGAGCTTCAATTTCTCGGTGGCCTCCTTCACTGCCTGGTTCACGGCGGTCTCGAGTTCCTTCGGGAAGGCCGCCGACTTGGTTCGCAGCGTATTCAGCTCGGCTTCGGCCACCGTCACCAATTGCTCGCGCTCCGTCAGCTCCTTTTCAGCCGCCTCCTTCTTGACTCGCAACTCCTTTTCCAACGCCGCCTTTTCGTCGGCGAGCTTGTCGCGCACAGTCTGCTGGTCTCGCTTGAAGGCGTAATCGAACTGCTCCTTTTCGCGCTCGCGCGCCTTCTTTTCGGCGGTGTCGCGCTCGCGCAGCTCGGCTTCGTGTGCCTGCCGCTCCTTCTGCCACGCCAGCCGTGTTTCTTCGATTTCAGCCGTCAACGTGTCGCGCTGTTGTGCCGTCTCCGTTTCGAAATCGCGCCGCTTCTGGTTCTGGGCCTCGATAAGCGCCGCGAGCGTCGACGCGGCTTTTTCGATGCCATACAGCTCGCGCAGTTCCTGCTCCTTGGCTTCGACCGCTTTTTGGAGATTGCGGAACCGCGTGGCTTCCGCCGCGAGCTTTTCGGAGATCTCCGCCAGCATCCCGCCGATCTCCGATTTGAGCCCGCCGATTTCGCGATCGATGCCCTCGGTGGCGATGGCCGCGGCTGCCTTTAGCGCCGCGTCGGCTTTCTTTTCCTCGACTTGGCGCTCGGGGTTTAGCTCCGCCTCGCGCTTTTCCTGCAACTGTTTCGCCAGCGCCTGATAGGCCTCCAGCATTTCCTGTTTCGTATTCTTGTCGGACAGCTTTTTGACGGGGGTGCTTTTTTCGACCATGAGCGATCCATTTGTCACGCTCGTCCGGAGATGAGAAGTGCAATCGCGAGGATTTTGCTCCGAAAAAATCCCAAGCTCTTTCGGTCGATGCAGCGGTTGGCCGTGAGCCTGTCGAACGGCTCGCCGCCGGGCCGCCATGATCACTCGACTGCACCTACGGCATGCCGGCCCTGTCTTTGCCAAGGCTACCGCGGGCAGGCCAAGCGGTGGCGCCCTGGGGGAATCGTTTAATCCTGCCGCTCTGCCCAGCCTTGCTCCTTCTTTACGGCGGCGGCAAAGGTCGCAGTCCACTGGGGAAATGCGGCGGAGATTCGTTCTGCGTCTGCCGCGAGTTCCGAAAGCCGGTTGGGCCGCAAGGTGAGGTCGTAGGCGTGTCGCACAATATGCCGAAAGCCCTTGAGGTCGCGCAACGCGGTCAGCTCGGCCGGTGGCAGGAACGCCGGACGGATTCCAGGTAAATCGAGCACCATGCGCTGCAGGAGGCGCTCGTGATAGTCCTGTCGCTTGTCGAAATGATTTTCGAAGGCCAGGCAGACGCGCTCGAACGACTTCTCAATCACCGTGTAGAAGCGGGCGAGTTCATAGGCGCTCGCCTCGGCGAAGCCGCCACAGCGTTCGCGCAGGCGCAGCGTCGCGGCCGCACTGGCCTCGCGGAGCACGGTGGCGTCCGCTGCAAGCTCCCGCTCCAGGATTGTGAGGCCTATAGCGTCCATTGCAGGCCCTCGCGCTCGACTTTTTCGCGCAGGCGGGTCTCGCCCAACAACAAGACATCCACCCGCCGGCCCAGCCGCAATTCGAGCTCACCTTGCAGCCAGAATTCACTGAAAGCCGCAGGACGGCAGGTGAGCGCGAGGTCGAGATCGGAATGTTCGCCGAAACGGCCGGCCTGAATCAGCGAGCCAAATACAAAAACCGTTGCCCCGACCGGGAGCAAGGACCCCAACTCCTCCCGCAGGCGCAATAACAGTCGTTTCCGTTCTGCCTCGTTTCGAGCGGCCGTGGCGGCGGTAATCTCCTGGAGGAGCGTGGCCATGCGTCGAATCTGATGCGGATCGTGGAATCGCGCAACGTCCAATCGGATCGCCGCGAAATTGACGTGGCACCGGCCAATGTAGAACGCGCGTCAGCCGTATCCATGCGGTGAGAAACCGCGAATGAACGCGAACGCACGCGAATTTCAGGTGGCACCGTGCGGTACGTACACCCTTTGCTTCAGGTTTGCGGCGAGGTGGCGGCGGAAGGTGGGGAGGTCCTTCACGGCGCGCAGCGCGATCAGCTGGCTCGCGATGTTGCCCACCGCGGTGCCTTCGAGCGCAAAGCTGACGACCGGCACGCCCGCGGCGTCGGCCGTCGCCTGGCAGAGGATTCGGTTCTTGGATCCCCCGCCCACGATGAGGATCCGATTGAATTTTCGGCCCGCCATCTTTTCGAAATTTCGCATCGCGTCGGCGTGGCCCTGGCCGATTGAGTCGCAAATCAACCGGGTGTAGCCGGCGAGGTTCTTCGGCGGCGCGATCTTTCGTTTCTTCAATTGCGCATCGATCGCCGCCCGCATCGATGGCGGCTTGGCGAACGCCGGGTCCGTGACCTCGAGCAAGTCATCCCTTCGCTCATCCGCCTTCGCCGAGCTCCGGCGGGGCAAGCGCGCAGGGCCACGGGAGGCAGGGCCGCTCGGGAGCTTTTCCGCCGCGGAAACAAGGGCGGCCCATTCGCGATCATTCGTGGGGTGCGACGCGAAATCCTTCAGCGTGCCCTCGAGCAGCCACAACCCGACCACATTGGTCAGCGGCCGGTAACGGCCATCGCCAATCCGCTCGTTCGAGATCCGCGCGGCGAGCGCGTTGGGCCCGAGGACGGGCGTGTCGCTCTCGAACCCGACCAGCGACCACGTGCCGGAGCTGATATACAGATCGGTGCCGTCGGCCGCGGCCGGCATCGCATCGTAGGCCGCCGCCGTGTCGTGACCAGGCACCGCGATGACCTGCGTAAGCGCGAGCGCTGGGGCGCCGTTGCGCAGGCTGGCGCGGAGACGCCCGAGCTTCGTCCCGGAAAAGATCGGTTGCGAGAACCACTGCGGCGGGATCCGGAAGTAATTGAGCGTCGCGCGCGACCAGTCGGTCGAATGCACGTCGAGTAGCTGCGTGGTGCTCGCAATCGTCAGCTCGTTCTCCATCCGGCCGGAAAGCAGGAAATTGAAATAGTCCGGCAGAAACAGGCAGCGGCTTGCGAGATCCTCGATCGCGGGGCACGTCGTGACGGTTTCCTCGAGGTGCAACGACGAGTTGTAGAAAACATTGGGGATGCCCGTAGCGGCATAGATGCGTTCCAGCGCGGCGCGAGTGTTGGCCAGTCGCTGCAGCCCGCGTTGCGAGCGCTGGTCGCGGTACGCGTGCACCGGAAACACCAGCCGGCCGGCGTCGTTTAGCAGGACGAAGTCGCAGCCCCACGTGTCCACGCCGATGGACGCAAGAGTGGCGCCGCGCGGCAGCGCGGCGACGGCCTTGCGCAGGCCCACCTGCACCTCGTGCCACAGTGTGCCGAGCTCCCAGTAATCGTGTTCGCCCAGTGACCGGAACTCATTCGGGAACCGGTGCGCCTCGGTCAGCGTGAGCTGGTTCCGGGACCACTTTCCCAGGATGACGCGGCCACTGGTGGCGCCGAGGTCGATGGCGGCAGTGTAGACGGATGCGGAAGATGCGGAAGACGCGGAAGACGCGGAAGACATGGAAGAGAGGAAGACGTGGAAGACGTGGAAGACGCGGAAGACGGGCGAGGTGCGGACGACGATTCAGTAGGCGGATGACTGACAGATGGCGTGAGGAGGCAGACAATTCAAAACTCAAAACTCAGAACTCAGAACTCAGAACCCAGAACCCAAAACTCAGAACCCAAAACCGCGTCGCCAGGCGCTCGCTCTTTCCGGTTGCAACGGCCGGGGGGCGGCCGGCATTTTCGCCGTTCGCTTCATGCTCAATACCGAGCGCACTCCGATCACCGGCAAACGCATCCAGCTCATGGCGACCTGCCTGTGTGATGCCTTCTACGATGATGTCGCGGCTGCGACCGTGCAGGTGCTCGAGCATTTGGGCGTCGAGGTCGTTTTTCCGGAGGCGCAGACCTGCTGCGGTCAGCCGGCGTTCAATGGCGGCGACTGGGCGGCGTCGCGAAAGGTGGTTCGTCATACGGTGCAGACTTTCGCCGGCAACGATCCGGTGGTGGTGCCCAGTGGCTCGTGCGCGGCGATGCTGTTCCATGGTGCGCCGCTGGAATTTGAAAAGGAGCCGGATTTGCCGCAGGTCGAGGCGCTGGGACGGCGCGCGTGGGAACTCGCCGATTTCATCGTGCATGGTCTCGGCGTGACGAACTGGCCCGGCCGCTTCGATGCGACGATCGCATTTCATCGCGCCTGCCATACGCGCGGGACGAAATCGTCCGAGGCCGCACTGACGCTGCTCAAGTCGATCGCGGGTGTCCGCGTCGCCGAGTTCGGCGAGCCGGAACAGTGCTGCGGGTTCGGCGGCACGTTCTCGGTGACATTTCCAAACATCTCCTCCGCCATGGGAACCTTGAAGCTCGAACACGTGCGCGCCATCCAGCCCGACGTGCTCGTATCGCCCGACATGAGCTGCATGATGCACATCGCCGGGCTGGCCGCGCGCGAGGGCAAGCCGATCAAGACGATGCACGTGGCGCAGGTGTTGCGCGATGCGATTGGGGAAGGGACGAAGGGAAGAAAGGACTAAGAGACTAAGAGACCAGAGACTAAGAGACTAAGAGACCAGAGACCAAAGACCAGAGACCAAAGACCAGGGACCAGAGACTAGAGACCACGGACCACGGACCACGGACTACCGACTACCGACTACCGACTACCGACTACCGACTACCGACTACCGACTACCGACCACCGACCACCGACTACCGACCACCGACTACCGACCACCGACTACCGACCACCGACTCACCGATTTGATTCACCGACACCGACACCGATCACCGACCACCGACCACCGACCACCGACAACCCCATGCGCGGGCAACCTATCGACCAGTTCGCCACCACGCTGCCGCCGGACAAGCGGGCGTCGGTTTACCAGAGTACCAAGGCGACGCACGAGAAGCGGACGAAACTGCTTTTCGATCAGTTCGCCGATCCGAACCGGCTGCGCGAACTGGCGGGTGAGATCAAGCAGCACGCGCTCGAGAATCTGGACACTTACCTGCCGCAGGTGGAGGCGCGGCTCCGGGCCAACGGCGCGCAGGTGCACTGGGCGTCCACGGCCGAGGCGGCGTGCGAGGCGGTGCTGAAGATCATGCAGGCGCGCGGCGCGTCCCGGATGGTCAAGGCGAAGACGATGGTCAGCGAGGAGATCGAACTCGCGCATTTCCTGGAGCGCCACGGCATCGAGGCGCTCGAGACCGACCTGGGCGAATTCATCGTCCAAATCGATCACGACCACCCCAGTCACATCGTCCGGCCAATCATCCACAAGAACCGGCGCGAGATTGCCACGAGTTTCGAGCGCGAGGGGCTTGGCGCCTACAACGACGACCCGGCCACCATCACCCGGCGTGCGCGGCAGTATCTGCGACACAAATACCTCGCGGCCGACGTCGGGTTGACCGGGGCGAATTTTGTCTCGGCGGAGAGCGGCCGGCTCGTGGTCGTGACCAACGAGGGTAATTCGCGCTTCTGCCTCGCGGCCACCAAATGCCACATCGCGCTCATCGGGATCGAAAAGATCGTGCCGCGCGATCGTGACCTGGCGATTTTGCTCAACCTGCTCGCGCGCTCGGGCACGGCGCAGGAGCTCACCGTCTACACGGAGTTCATCACCGGCCCCAAGGCGGCGGCGCAACCCGATGGGCCGGAGGAGATGCACGTCATCTTCGTCGACAACGGCCGCACCGAAGTCCTCGCGGGCGACTGCCGCGAGATCCTGCGGTGCATCCGCTGTGGCGCGTGCCTGAACGTCTGCCCGGTTTACCGCCAGGTCAGCGGTCACGCCTATCGCAGCGTTTACCCCGGGCCGGTCGGCGCGGTGCTCTCGCCGCTGCTGCTGGGTGAAAAATTTCCGCAGAAGGCGGATCTGCCGAAAGCGTCGTCGCTGTGCGGCGCGTGCAACGAAGTGTGTCCGGTCAACATTCCGATTCCCGATCTGCTGCTGCGTCTGCGCCATCGCGCGAAGGAGGAGCATGTGCCGTCGCCCGGTTCGCCGCCGATGGGTGCCTGGGCGCTGCTCGCGTCGCAGCCGGCGGCGTGGCGCGCCGCGCTTGCCGGCGGCAAATTGCTGAATTACGTGCCGACCAAATTGATCCCCGTGCCGGCGTTGCAGGCCTGGGCGGCGACGCGCTCGTTGCCCGAGTGGCGCGGAGGTGAATTCAGGAAATGGATGAAGCAGAGAAGGACGAAGGGACGAAGGGACTAAAGGACCATCGACGGACGGCGTATCCAAATAACAAAATGAACTCGCGAAACTTCGAGCCCTTCATTCCCGACACGGTCGTGATGCGTGAGTTTACGATTCGCGCCGTTCTCACTGGAACTATCCTGGGCATGATTTTTGGCGCGTCGTCGTTGTACCTCGTGCTCAAGGTCGGGTTGACGGTCAGTGCGTCAATACCGGTCGCCGTCATCTCGCTCGCGATGTTTCGGGGGCTCTCGAAACTTGGCGTGCGCGATTCGACGATTCTCGAGAACAACATCACGCAGACTGCCGGTTCGGCCGGTGAATCGATTGCCTTCGGGATCGGCGTCACGATGCCGGCGATCCTGATTCTCGGTTTCGATCTGGAGCTGCCCCGCGTGATGCTGGTGGCGATGCTCGGCGGGTTGCTCGGCATCCTGATGATGATTCCGCTGCGGCGCGCCCTGATCGTGAAGGAGCACGGCATCCTGAAGTACCCGGAAGGCACCGCCTGCGCGGCGGTCCTGCGGGCGGGCGCCAACGCCGAGTCGCGCGCGGCGGCTTCGCCTTCGGCGCAGGCGGAGATGCGTGCAGCCGAGGCGGCCGGGCTTGGCAAATCTCCCGGCGCGCGCGTGGTCTTCACCGGATTCGCCATCGGTCTCACCTACAAGACACTCATGGTGGCGTTCAAGGGATGGAAGGACATCCCCGAAAAAATCTTCGGTCCGCCGCTCAAGTCGGGTTCGATCGGCGCGGAGATTTCGCCCGAATTGCTCGGTGTCGGCTACATCATCGGTCCGCGAATCGCCTCGACCATGTGCGCGGGTGGCGTGCTGTCGTTCCTGCTGCTGATCCCGCTCATCCAGTTTTTTGGCGAGGCCATGGGCACGCCGCTGCCTCCCGGCACCACGCCCATTGCGGAAATGGGCCCCTACGGGATTTATCGCGGCTACATCCTGTACATCGGAGCGGGCGCGGTTGCCGCCGGCGGCATCATCAGCCTCATCCAGGCGCTGCCGACCATCGTCCACGGTTTGCGGGGAGGGATTGCCGATCTGCGCCTGGGCGGGCGTGATGCCGGCGGAACGGCGGCTGCCCACGGCGACGCGATGCCGCGGACGGATCGCGATCTCTCGATGAAAGTGGTGGGCATCGGGATCCTCGTCCTGCTGGCCGCGATTGTAATTGCGCCCACGCTGCACATGAACGTGCTCGGCGCGCTGCTCATCGTGGTGTTCGGCTTTATCTTCGTGACGGTGTCGTCACGGCTGACGGGCGAGATCGGCTCGTCGTCAAATCCCATTTCCGGCATGACCGTCGCGACGCTGCTGTTCACCTGCCTGGTGTTCCTGATCGTCGGATGGACCGGCGGCACGTATTACGTGACGGCGCTCTCGATCGGCGGAATCGTGTGCATCGCCGCATCGAATGGTGGCACGACGTCGCAGGACTTGAAAACCGGCTATCTGCTCGGCGGCACGCCGAAACTCCAGCAGTATGCGATCCTCATCGGTGCGTTCGCCTCGGCCGTGGTGCTGGGCCCGATTCTGCTGAAACTGGACGAGACCGCGACCGTATACGTGCCGGCGGCGCAGGTGGCGCCCGGCGCCACGGTCGACGTCGGGAAGCTCGGACCGGAACGTCAGGGACTGGTGGGCCCCCAGCAGCGCGACGACGCCACGCGCTACCGGGCGTGGCACAAGACGGACGATGTCGGCGGCCCGGCCGGGAAGTATCTGGTCAACGATGAAGGCCGGCCGGTGTGGTTCGTCGATCCCGGTATCAACGGCACGCATACGAAGCGGCCGGATGGCACCGAGGTGCGGAAGTTTGCCGCGCCCAAGGCCACCCTGATGTCATATATCATCAAGGGCATTCTCGATCGGAAGCTGCCCTGGGCGCTGGTGCTGCTCGGCGTGATGATTGCGGTCACGATGCAGATGTCGTTCGTGCCGGCACTGGCCTTCGCCGTCGGCGTATACCTGCCGCTGTCCGCCTCGGCGCCGATCTTTCTCGGTGGGCTCGTGCGCTGGATGGCCGATCGCCGCACGCGCCGGAAACCCGGCTACGCGACCATGAGCGAGGATGAATTTGTCGCGGAGAGCGACAAGAGCCCGGGTGTGCTGCTGTCGTCGGGCTATATTGCGGGCGGGGCGATTGCCGGCATCATCATCGCAATCCTCGCCGGCGCGTTGGGTGGGTTCGATGCCGCGGTGACCAAATGGTCGACGGCGAACAATCCGTTTTTCGCGGGACCGTCCGCTGACCTGCTGGCACTGGTTCCCTTCGGGCTGCTGATGGTGTTTCTGTACCTGGTGGCACGCGAAAAGGTACTCACATCGAAGACGCACCCATGAATTTTTTCGTCGCCACGAGCGCCCCACCATGAACGACGACCGTGAAGCGATTCTGGCCCGGGTGCGCGGGGCGCTGGCGCCGTTGCGTGAACGCGCGCCGATGCCCCAGTACGACACGGACCTCGCCGTGATGCGAAAGCTGATCGCCGGGCGCGATCTCGTTGAGCTGTTCAGCGAACGAATCAAACGCGTGAACGGGCTCGCGTTCACCGATGTGGCCGCGCTCGTGGAATACCTGCGCACCGGCGGATGGACGCGCGGCTACTGCGACCCGGCGCTTTGGCCGCGGCTGGCGCCGCACTTTGCCCAGGGGTTCACGGTCGAGACGGAGTTCGACCGGGCGCGGGTCGACGATTACGCATTTGGGATCACGCGGGCGGCCGGCGCGATCGCTGAATCGGGAACGATCGTGTTGAACGATGCGACCACTTCGCGCCGGCTTGGCGCGCTGGCGCCGTGGGTCCATGTCGCGGTCGTGGAACGCGCGACCATCTTTTCCGATCTGCCGCAGGCGGTGGCGGAGCTCGGCGACGATCGCAATGTCATCTGGTGCACCGGGCCATCGAAGACGGCGGACGTGGAGGGGATTCTCATCGAGGGCGTCCACGGACCCGGTGCGCAGATCGCACTGATCGTCTAAGCCGGGCTCATGCAGACGAAGCATGTTCCTGCTCTGAAAACACTGAAAGGTGGAGCGCGCTGCTCCTCAGCGCGCTTGAATCGTTCAGTCGAAAAAAGCGGCTTGGGGAGCCTCTCGACCAGCTCGAGGCCTCTCGGTCGATGGCGCGATTGGCCGTGAGCCTGTCGAACCGGCAAGGCGCTCCATCCGGACTGAGTACTTCCGGCTAAGCTCTGCGGAGCAACCGCCCGAGCCAAAAAAAACGCCGGCGCGGGCCGGCGTTGGTGCGGAAGCTGAAGCCCGAATCAGTTCGTGGGCGGCAACGGACGGAATTCGTCGAAGGTCAGCGCGCCGTCACCGTTGCCATCGAGCGCCAGGAGATGCGCGGCTGCTTCCGTGATTTCGGAGCCGGAAAGCGCACCATCCCTGCTCACGTCGAGGGCGAGCATGATGGGATCGAGCGGCCGCGGACGAGCACCCTCCGGGCGTGCCGGTGCGCCGGACGGAGGCGTCGGCGCATTGGCGGGCCGGGCTGGCCTCAATTCGCCAACGGAGACGCTGCCGTCGCCATTGGTGTCGAGCGCGCGGATGGCAGCGGGCGCGTTGGCGAGTTCGCCCACCGAAATGACGTGATCCTGATCGACGTCGAGTACGCGAATGATCGGACCCGGCCCACGGCCGTGTCCATCCGGGCCGCCCGGACCACCGTGGCCACGGCGGCCGCCGGAGCCGCCGGAGCCGCCAGCGGGCGGGGTTTGGGCCGAGAGGGCAAGGCCGACGCCGAAGCTGGCGGCGACCACAAGGAGACGAGTGAGGTTTTTCATGTTGGCTTTCGTTAATCCGCCCGAGCGCCGCGGCCGGTGAGGCGCGGAAGAACGATCGAGCGTTACGCCATGATTAGACGCCGCCAATGTTCGGCTTTCATGTCGCGTAACGGGAAAATTGTTACGCGGGGGTAAAGCCATCGCGGCCGTTTCTTAATCCTCGGGTCGGGCGGAGAAAACGTCCTGCGATCGAATGTCACGTATTACGTGACGTTCACTTTCCGGAATCTTCCTGCCGATCTGGCATCTGGCGAAGCGGCTTTTCCGCAGTGGCTGCGGCATCCTGCCGCAGGGACATTCGAGCGAACTTTCGATCCAGAGAACGTCACCTATTTCGAGACGTTCAGGAATGAGGAATCGCGAGGGGAGGCGCGTCGCCCGCCGTCGTTGCGAAGACACTCCGTCGCTTCGCGCCACCCCCGCACGAGCAGGATCGATTCAGTGGACAACCGCGAATGAACGCGAATGGACGCAAATTCCAAGGGAGCAGGATTGCTCAAGTGGAATCACGGTCACCGTTTGGTTGATGGTTTCCATGCTCCCCAAAGACGCCCTCTCCATTCGCGTGAATTGGCGTCTATTCGCGGTTGAGCTCGTGGGAAACAGCGTGCGTCACCTGAGAGCGCGGGCGCCGGTTAATTGCGGATTTCGGATTTCGGATTCGGCAAACCACGACGAATCGCACGGCGTTGTACCCCCTGGGGGCGCGGACGCCCTCGACCGCAGAGAAATTCCGATCGCCAATCCTACCGAATCTGCGGCTGCCCCGCGACAGGCCTCTCGACGGGCTCGAGGCCTTTCAGTCGAAATCGCAGATGGCCGTGAGCTTGTCGAATCGGCTCGGGGCCCTGAGACCTGCCGAATGGGGAAGCCGTAGCCACTCGATCTTTGCGGGCCAGAGGCCCGCGCTCCCAGGAAACCGTTGTTTCTTCCCGTCCGGAGCAAAACGCGTTTTGCGGTTGGGGCTGAATTGTTCCCGCTCGAGAGGGGATCCACCGGCGAACCAAACCTGCGAACTCGCCCAGATGTTACCGCGGATTCACGCCGCCAGCCGCGGGCGAGGGGCGCCCCAGCCGTTTCCGTCCGGCAGCCGGGTGGCGGTCGACTGGCCGACGGAAGCGCGCAGAAACGGACGCGTCCGATGGAGCCGCGCCTTCACCGCCTCGGTGGTGAGCCCCTCGCGGGCGGCGATGGTGCGGTAGCTATGACCCTCCACAAAAAGCCGGATGAGGTTGCGATCCTTCGGCGAGAGCTGGCGCAGCGCGGCATCGAGCGCTTCCATGATTTCGCCGACGGCGCCATGATTCCGCGTATCCGGAAGGTCGACGAGATCGTCGTCGCCGCCGATGGCGACGGGCCGCCGGCTGCGCCGGCGGACGAAATCGAGCGCAGCATTGCGCGAAAGTCGGAACAGCCACGACTCGAAGGCGACGGCGTCGCGGAGCCGGCCGAGCCGCCGCAGCATCTTGATGAATACCGTCTGCACGACATCCTCCACCGCCTCAGGCTGACGGATGATCAGCCGGATGTGACCGGCGAGCCGGCGGCGATAGCGAACGACGAGTTCCGATTGCGCGGCCATGTCACCGGCTTGCGCGCGCATCACCACTGCGCACAACTCGTCGCGTTCCTTTTGTTTTTCGGCGTCGGTGGGTGACGTCGCCAGGAACTGCGAGGGTGATTCTTTGGCAGGTTCGGTCGCAACCGTGTAGAGGTGGTCCGGATTCGGTAGGATCATTGTGGGAGTCGGCTTCGCACCCAGTGAGCCGGATCCGTGTTAGCGGTTCATGTTGCCGGGCCGGAAAATTGTTAGGGTTGTGTAAAGGCGGGCTGGGTTTCTGAAGTGGCACGGGCATCTTGCCCGTGATCTCAGGGGCCGATCATGGGCGAGACGCCCATGCCACGTTTAATCACGCGGCATTCAGCCGGATCTCGGCGCGAAAACCTCTCGGTGAGCGGTTGGCAAAGTGAACTTCACCGCCACACGCGGTGACGCTGCTGCGCACGATGGACAGCCCGAGGCCGACGCCGCCGGTCTCCCGTGTGCGCGCCGACTCCGGGCGATAGAATGGATCGCCGAGCCGGTCGAGCGCATCGGCCGGCACGCCCAGTCCATCATCATCGACCGCGATGACCACGAGCGTTTTTTCACGCCGCGCACTCACCGTAATCGGGCCGGATCCGCCGTAGCGGAGCGCATTTCGCACGAGGTTCGCGAGCGCGCGCTTCAGCAGATCGGCGTCCGCAAGCACACGCAGTTCGGCGGCGATTTCCACCAGCACCCTTGCCGCCGCTTCCTCGCGATCCAGTACTTCCCGCACGAGTGGCGCAATTTCCACCGGCTCGAGCGTGATGTCGCGATGCAGGCCGGCCTTGGTGAAAGCGAGCAGTTCGTTCACGAGCGCACTCATGTGCTGCACTTCCTCCCGCACATCGGCGACGACGGGGGCGAGCGCCGGAGGTGCGTGCTCCGAAAGGATGCCGGTTGCCATTTGCATGCGCGCCAGCGGCGAACAAAGTTCGTGCGCCACATCGCCGAGAAACCGCTTCTGGCCGCTCATCTGCGCATCGAGTCGCGCCGCCATGCGGTTGACCGATTCGCCCAGCCGTCCAATCTCATCCCGGCGCCGCGCGGGTACGCGCGTTTCGAACCTGCCCTCGGCAATCTGTTCGGTGGCCGCCGTGAGCTGGCTCAAGGAATGCGTGATGCCGCGCATCAGCGGCAGCCAGAACAGGACGGAGAGTGCCAGGACGGCCGTCCCGGCCAGCAGCCAGGTCTCGAGGTTGAGGAAGCGCAACACGCCCCAGAACGAGCCGATTTGAGCGATCAACATCGGCGGTCCGCCGCCAAAACCGCCCGGCCCCGGGCGGCCGCGCTCGATGGCGCCGAAGGGAACGCGAAAGCCGACCCAGTACCTTGCCGGCGATTCCGTGCGCACGACAAGGCGGTTGCGCTCGCGTTCGCGCGCGGGATCCGGCGGTGCTCCGCGGCTTGCTTCGGGCAACTCGCGTCGCGTCTTCAGCACCACCTCCCGCGGAGGGTCCTTCGCCTCGCCGCGCGCCGGTTCGGCGGATGGGTCGCGCGCGCTGCCGCTGGCATCCGCGCCATCGCGGCGTGGTGGCCGCCGCCCATCAACGGAATACCGGCGGAAATCATCCGGCGGTGTGCCGAATTCGCCGCGCGGACCGCGGGGCCAGAATTCCAGCCGGCTGCTGACCGCGGCGGGCAGCTCGATCTTTTCGCCCGCGACCTGCGTACCATCGGGCCGGAAGATGAAAAATCTGGCGCGATATGCGGCGCCGAAGCGCGCGAGCACCGCATGGCGATTCTCACCCGTCGCCGCCGCCGTCTCACCGGCGATCACGTTGGCAGTCCCCTGCGCGCGGTCACCGGCGACACCGGCGACCAGGGCGCCCCAGCCGAGTCCGCCCTGCACGACAAAAAAGCCGAGGCCCAGCGCCGCGAGCAAGACGAGGTTGAGCAGCAACCAAAGCGAGACCTTCAGCGAGAGCGGGTAGGTGATCTTCATGCGGTTCGGACCTCCGCGAGGATACGCTTCCGGCAGCAAAAAATCCCCATTGTTTACGCCGGCTTAACAAACAAGTTGCCGGCCGCACGCCGGAGCAGCGAGCGGGGAGTGAAGAATTTCAGCGTCATTACCTCGGCGGCCATGAAAATCGATCGATCCGACTCTGGGTTTCTGAACGAGCGAAATTGTAATCTGCGGCTGGAAGCCGCAGCCACTGCGGGGAAGGATTTTTGACCACGGATCACACGGATGGGTACGGATGGAGAAAGTCACTCGTGCGCGGATTCGTGAAAACTTTGGTATCCTTCCCTGCCTACTCGGGATTGACCATCATGTAGCCGGCGGAACGGACGGTGCGGATGAAACGCGGTTCCTTGGGATCGTCGCCGAGCTTTTTGCGCAGCGACGACACGTGCACGTCAATCGAGCGGTCGAACACGTCGTAGTTTCGATCGCGACATTCATCGAGCAGCGCCTCCCGCGTCTTCACGCGGCCGCGCGCTTTCGCGAGGCTCGCGAGCAAATCGAATTCAACCGGCGTCAGGACAAGCGGGACCGTCCCCAGCACGGCGCTGCGGGCGTCCAGGTTGATCCGCAGCGGCCCAACGAGCAGTTCAGCGGGCGGCGCCATGTCGGGCGACGACGGGGTCATCGCGCTGCGACGCAGCACGGCCCGCAGCCGGGCGAGCAGTTCGCGGGTCGAAAACGTTTTCGGCAGGTAGTCGTCCGCTCCGACCTCCAGCCCCACGATGCGATCGGTCTCGTCGCCGCGGGCGGTGAGCATGAGCACGGGGACGTTGCTGCGCGCGCGAATCTTTTTCAGCACTTCGAAGCCGTCCATACCCGGCAGCATCACGTCGAGAATCACGGCGTGCCACGCCGCATCGCCCGCGGTTGCGCGTTCGACTCCTTCCGGGCCCGTGTGCACGGCGGTGACGTCGAACCCCAGCGGCGCGAGATAGGTGGCCACGAGCCGGCAGAGCTTGCGATCGTCATCGATCATCAACAGCCGCGTCCGTCCGTCTGTGCTCTCAGCCATGCCGTCGGTTTGTGAGTGAAAGCGGTGCCGAGTGCAATCGTCGGGCGGGCCTCACTCCTCGCCCTCCCAGTAGTCGACTTCCTGCGGCCGGAAGATTTTTCGCGGCGAGCGGATTCCCCATTTGTTCGAGTCCGGATAATACCAGTAGTCTGCCGGCGGATTGTCGGCCACCAGCAGATACACGAGTTCCTCGGTTCCGGAGTTGATGAGTTGGTGCGCCTCACCCGGCGGGTGCAAAATGACATCTCCGGCGGTGACGGTCAGCGTTTGATCGCCGGCGCGCACGGTGCCGGCACCGGCGAGAATTACGAACAGCTCGGATTGGGTGGCATGGCTGTGGTACGGACAGCCGGAGTGGCCCGCCGGAATCTTGGCGTACTCGAGATCGAACGGATGGCCGCCATGGTGGATGTCTGCGTTCCACACGGCGCCAAGGGCGACCGATATCTCCTTGCCCGTGGCGCGAAATTTTCCCTTGGGGGATTGCCACGGTTCCCATGGCAGTTCGGCCAGATTCACCTTTTTGAATGCAGATGTCGGAGGCAGTGGCGGCACCGTTGCCTGATGGGCCGGCGACGTCGCGACCACGTCTTCGCCGTCAAAGTAATCGACCTCGGTGATCCGGAAATATTTTCCATGTGGCCGGAGCCCCCACTTGTTCGAATCCGGATAGTGGAAGATGTCGGTTTCCGGATTGTTGGTGATGATGAACACGAGCAAATCGTCGGAACCGGTGTTGGTCGTCTGATGCGGGGTGTGCGGCCGGTGCAGGAATACATCGCTGGCGGCGATCGGGTGGAGTTCGCCATTGACCCGGACAGTTCCGCTGCCGGAAATGACGTGGAACATTTCCCACTGGGTCGCGTGCGAATGATACGGGCAGATGGCGGCACCCGCAGGTATCCGCCGAATCTGGACGTCGAAGGGGTGGCTTTCGCCACCGTCGCCGGGCCGCCGCCAGTTACCGAGGGCGACGGAGATGTTCTTGCAGAACGAACGATACTTGCCGGTGGGAGAGCGCTGTTCCTCCTCGGGCAGGGTGGGAAGGTGGGTCCTCTTCATGGGCGGAGTGGGCAGCGACGCTGCAATATGTCCGCGCTGATGTCACCTCCCAGCCGCAACACCGCCACGCAAAAGAATTCCGACGCGTTGCCCGCCCGTCGGGGTGAGTCGATGGCCGCTCCCTACGAGCGCGAGCGGCCTCCCCGCCGAAGCCTTGGCGAAGGTGGGTCCCCGCCCGCATTGGATCGGTTTGCGGGCAAGATGCCCGCGCCCCCGCGACCAAAGCGATATTTGCCTGGGAATCACCGTCCCGGGAGTCTCTCGGGCCCGCATTCCCAACCATGGCGGGCGAGACCCGCCTTCGCCCAAGGCTTCCACCTTCGCCGAGGCTACGGCGGACAGGTCGGCGGGCAGGCTGCCCGCGCTCCAGGGACGGCCAGCGAAGAAATGTCACGGCTGCGGCTTGCGCTTTTCACGGCGGTTTGCGGCGATCACGCGCTGTTGCATGAGAATCACCGGACTCGCCCTCGTTCCACCCCCCACTGCCGCCGATCTGCCAAAGGTCACGCCGGAGTTGCTGGCCTCGGTGCTGGCGCGTTACTCGCGCAGCAACGAAGGGCTCGCGGCGATCCTCGCGAAGGTCGATATCAACAATCCGGATGCATCGATCGACCGGATACTGAAGTTCGTCGACTACGGCCATGCGTCGATCGGCGGATTGACGGGCGGACTGGCGGTGGCACTCGACGACGTGTCAATGTGGCTCGCCTATAAAATTTTCGAGATCGCCCAGATGGGCGACGGCCAGGAATCGAGCACGCGCTACATCACGATGGACGCGGCGAACGTGCCCACGCCGGAGGAACTCGGAATCCCCGCCGATCTCGCCGGCCGCTGGCGTGATCTGGTGGGCCGCGCCTTTGCCGCGTATCATGCCGAGTATGCGCGGTTGGACGCCCTGGCCACGGCGGAACCGCAGCGCGTGCGCTCGCCCGCGGAGGCGAAACCCGTGGTTGTTGCGCGGTTGAAGAAGAATTACGCGCTCGATCGCGCGCGTTACTTCATCCCCTTCGCGACGCGGACGAATCTCGGGCTGGTGCAGACGTCGCGGATGTGGGCGACGACGGTGAAGCACCTCGATTCGCTGCCGCAGCCAGAGGCGCGAGCGGCGGCGAAGTTGATTCGCGATGAGTTGTTGAAGCAATCACCCCGGCTGATGCGCCACAGTTTCGCGGAGAAGTCGTATCAGGAACAGGCACGGCAGGAGTTCGCGACTTCGCTGGCGATGGGACGCGAGCGGCTGTCACTGGAGCCGCTCGCCGATGAAGTCTGGGTGCATGTGGATCGCGCCACGCCACCATGGCTGCCGGAAACGCAGCCGCTCGCCGAGGCGCTCCGCCATCGCGGCAACCGTTACGCGCAACAGGGCACCGCGACACGGCGCATGCGCGTGACGTTCGCCTGGAACAACATGGCGCTGGCTGAACTGCGCGACCTCAACCGTCACCGCACCGGTCATCGCTACACGCCACTCGTGCAGGCCGGGTTTTATCTGCCACCGGAAGTCGACCGTCCGCCGCATCGCGCGCTGCTCGAGGACCAGCTCGCCCTCACACGCGAGCTGCTCGCCCGCGAATCGCCGGCATATGTGTACACCTTGCTGCTTGGCGCGCAGACGCCGTTCGAACACAGCACGCATGCCGACAAGTTCATCTACGAGGCCGAGCTGCGCACCGGGATGGGCGCCCATTTTCGTTATGCCGAACACCTCAGCGCGGCGCTGCGCGAGTTTCTTCGTCAGGTGCCGGATGCGCGCGAGTGGGTGATGGAAGGCACGGCCGAGCCGGAGTAAACCAACCGTGATCCGGTCACGACGTGCCACACAGCTGCAAATTAGAGTTTGCGACCAACTTCCGGCGGCGCCTTTCTGGGTCGTGCGTTTTGCCATGAATTTGTCGGCGTGGGCTGTCGTCGCAGTGATCGGCTCGGGTTTCAGCGCATCGCGTGCCGCGGATGCAACGACCCCAATCGATTACACGCTGCGCAACGGCGCTTTTGCACCGCAATCGTCGGTCACGCCGTCAAAAAGCTCGCCGGCTGCAAACCGGAGCGTGCAGGACGCGAGGGTGGAGAAACCCGCCTGGGACAAACCGTCCGCGACGATCGGGGATCGGCGCGCCGCGATCGCGGTGAAGGAAAACGGCAGCAAGCAGGTGCGCGAGAAGCAGTCGCACCGTCCGGTGGCGGAGGAGCAGCGGTTGAACGAGATGAACAAGCGGCGCGCACGGATATCCACGGCGGACGAGAGGCGGAAGCCGCCGATGGTGGCGAAGTATCAGGACAGCCTGACCGCAGCGAGCGCGACCAACATGGCCCGCTTTCCGGCGATGGACGCGAATGCCAGGCTCACGATCAACCGGTTTGTTTTTCGCAAGAATGGAGCGGACTCCCCGGCAATCGCGGCGGACGCGAACGTCACGCCGGCGGCCGGTGGTGGTTTGCCGATGCGGAAATAGCCCACGCCCGATGAGCCGGTTTCGCGTCCTCCAGTTCAACATGCAGTTTGGGCAGACGTGGAGTGATGCCGATCCTGATCGGGCGCCGATTCGGCTGGACGATACGCTGGCTGAAATCAGGCGGCACGAGGCGGATTTCATCCTGCTGCAGGAACTCGAGCGGGCGGGGCCCGCGGGTGTCCAGGTCCAGCCGCCGCTGAATTACACCCGGCTTTGCCGCGAATTGAACGGCTATCATGGCTGGTTCTCGTACCCGAAAGCCGATCCGCGCGAACTGCCCTTTGGCATCGGATTGGCAATTTTTTCGCGGACCGCATTGCAGGATGCGTTCCGGCTCGAGCTGCCGTCGCCGCACATCGAGTTCAATTTTCATGGTCGCAGCACCACCCCGACCGATCGCGTTTTGATTGGCGCAAGAACATCGATCGATGGGCGCGAGCTGGAGCTTCTGAACGTACACTTGCTCGCATTCTTCATG
This sequence comes from Opitutaceae bacterium, assembly GCA_030648295.1. GTDB lineage: Bacteria > Verrucomicrobiota > Verrucomicrobiia > Opitutales > Opitutaceae > ER46. The sequence goes on from JAUSID010000072.1 coordinate 65,338, forward strand.
CTGGGATCCAGCAGCACGCAGCACCCGTTTCAACGCAACCTCGTCGCCGAGCGGCTCGTAGCCGCCCGGGGGCCGACCATTCTCGCCGGCGACTTCAACGTCAGCCGCCTCGACACGCTGGTGCAGCAGTTTGCCGACAAGGGATTCACTCCCGTCCAACAAACCGAGGTAACGTGGCGGCGCCGGCCGTATGTGCTGGATCACATTTTCTACAATTCGCCGCTCCGCTGCGTGGCGCACAAAGTGGTGCCGACCCTCGCGAGCGATCACCACGCGCTCGTCGCTGACTTCGAATTCGTCGACTGACGTTCGTTCCGCGGGCCGGCGTGCGTGACGGCGGGCAACTTCGCGGGCCTTAAACCACGTCGATGGATCGCCCGCCGCCGGAAAGGGCGACCACGCGCACGGAAATCCCGGCAGCCTGGGTGTGCTGCAGGACGTCGATGCCGTCACCGTCCGGCAGCAGCACGTCCAGGACGACGCGGGAACGTCCGTCAGCCGACCCGACCTAACGCGTGACGCTCACGCGCGCCGTATAAACCTGCGGCACACCGTTGCGCTCGTCGACCCACACCGGGTGGAAGGCGCCGCCGCGCGAGGCGGCGAAACGGGCGTAGAAGCTCAGGTTGTCCGGATTCTCCCGCCGGTCGTACCACCGCAATCCGACCACGCCATCCTTTTGCGGTCGCGGCGTGGAGGCAACGATCTGCATTTCGCGCCACGCCTTGAGCCAGCTCAAGGTTTTGTCGGAGAATTCCAGATAGGATGCTGGTCACAACGCCGGGTTTTTCACGAAGGCGACCCATCCGGTTCGGGGCGCCTTCGTGCCGGCTACCTCCAACCTCCGGCTCCCTGGCTCGACTATGACCCTCGTGCTCTCCCGCCGCTTGACGCGGCTACTGTCCTTCGCGTGGCTCCTTCCGAGCCTTCTCGCCCCCGTTCACGCCTGTGAAAGCTGCAGCCAATGGATGGCCCTTCGGCTGATGGCCGGCGATAAACCGTCCGCCCATGCCGTGGAAATGGCGGGCCTGGTCAAGAATTCGGGATGGGAGGGCGCCCAGAGGATGTTTGCCACCATCCTGGGCAGTACTGCAGCGGTCTCCCCGGCCGTTGCGGCGGTCGCGAAGGGAGCGCCGAATCCGCCCGGCCGATCCACTCTGCCTGGGGTGGCGGCCGCCACCGCGGCGGTCCGGCCGGCGTCAACCGTATCCAGTCCAGCCGCAGAGAGCCCAGCCCATCCCTTCCAGGACATCATCGATCGCGACAAGAGGCTGGGCATCTGGGAGACGAGCTACGTCCCGCCCGGCACGCCGCCGGACAAGAAGTTCACCCTGGTGATGCAGGAAGGCGACGTCTTCCTCGGGAACGGCGTCATCTACAGCGGGTTCAACGTCAACGGTACGATTCCCGGGCCGACGCTCGTGGCGGAGGAAGGCGACGTGATCGAGCTTACCGCCGTCAACAAGGGGGAGATCGCCCATGGGATGTCCATCCACGCGGCGTACACGCAGACCTCGAAATACTTCGGCCGGATCAATGCCGGTCAGAGCAAGACGCATACGTTCCGCGTGAATCATCCCGGAGTGTACATGTACCACTGTGCGCCGGGCGGACACGCCATCCCCATGCACACGCTACTCGGCCAATACGGGATCTTCGTCGTGAAGCCCAAGACCGTGAAGTTCAAGATGGAGGAAGTGATGGGTCGCAAACCGGACATCGAAATCTATCTCGTGCAGCACGAACTGTTCGCCAGCGGCAAGGACGCCATCGAGGGCCGCGCCGCCTATGTCATGTTCAACGGGAAACTCTTTCGTTATGCCGACAGCCCAATCAAGGCGCGCCCGGGCGATTTCGTGCGGGTGAACTTCCTCAACGTCGGGCCCAATCTGACCTCCACGTTTCACCTCGTGGGCATCATCTGGGACTACGCGTACTGGCAGGGCAACCCGACGCCCGGAAACACGTTCACCGGCGGGCAGAGCGTGATTGCCGGGCCGTCGGACTCCTGGGTGGTCGACTTCCGGGTTCCGCCGGATGAAGGCGCCTACCTGATGGTGACGCACGCGTTTGGCAGCGCCACGCGCGGGGCGATCGGCATCCTGCAGGCAACGAAGGATGCGGAACGGGATGCAGTGGTTTCGGCGGATGGCCCCAGCCATACGCCCGAACAGCTGGAGGCGCTGAAGGCGAAGGCGGTGCGGATCATTTCGCCGTCGTCGCCGGGCTCCGAGGAACTCGCGAACCCGTATGTGCTGCCACCCGGAGTGAAGAAGCTGCGCATTCAGATCATCGGTAATTCGTATTGGCCCAAGGTCGCCGTGGTTCCGCCCGGCACAACCGTCGAATGGGTGAACGAAGATGTGTTCACATTCTACAGCGGCGAATTCGCCGGCATCCACGATGTGGTGACAAGCAAGGGGCCGCAGGACTTCGCCTCGCCCATGCTCGGCCATGGGGAAAAGTTCAGCACGGTGCTGACGAAGAAAGGGGAGTACCAGTATTACTGCACGCCCCACCCCTACATGGAGGCCATCATTCGCGTGGCCGACCCGAATGACGCGGTGGCGGCCGTGTCGCCGTAAGTCGGATACGCCACGGCTGGTCCGGAACATCAGCAATGGGTCATGGGTTGACTCTTGCCAGAGCCAGCTGGAACTGGCGCTCGTCCATCGCGCCGTTCAGCCGGAACCGCCGCACACACTGGCTGACACTCGCTGGAAGTCCCCAGGCTATTTCCCGAGGCGAACGCGCTCTTTTTCCGCGTCCTTCTCCTCTTCGAGCCGCGCCCGCTCGTTCACCAGCTGTTGCTTGATTTTCTCGGCGTCCTCGAATTTCTGCGCCGCAAACGCATCCTCTAGCTGCTGCTTGAGGAAGATTTCCCGCTCCGCGACCTTGCCCTTGTAGACGCGGTCGATTTCCGCGAGCCGGCTCTTCTGCTCCGCCGTCAACGGCCGGTTCGAATCCGGGTCCGATTTCGCGAGCCTCTCCATCGCAAGTTCGTAGGCGCTTTTCATGCGGCGAATGTGGAAGGGTAACTCACCCAAGGCACGGAAAATTTCAAAGAGTTTGCCGGAGGAATCACTCTGGGCTTCAGAGGAATCTCGCGAAATCATCGCCAGCGTTTCCACTCCGCCCGGCAAACTCCTGTTGCGGCGGCGACACACTGTTGCTCATTAGTGGTTTCTCCATGCCGGCCGACGACCAACCTGATCTTTTTGGCGATGATACCCCGGTCGCGCCGGCGAACGAACCGGCGACCGCAGCGGCGCCGAAATCGGCGCACCAGCCGCTGGCGGCCCGAATGCGGCCGCGCCGGCTGAGCGAGGTCGTCGGCCAGGAGCACATCCTGAAGCCCGGCAGCCTGCTGCCGCGACTCGTGGCGCAGAACCGTTTTGGCTCGCTGATCTTTTACGGCCCGCCGGGATGCGGGAAAACCAGCATCGCGGAGGCGATCGCGAATGAAACGCACAGCCGGTTCGTGCGCGTGAACGCCGTGATGTCCAACGTCGCCGAGCTGCGCGACATCCTTTCGATCGCACGGCGCCGGCCGGAAGCGGCCACGATTTTGTTCATTGATGAGCTCCATCGGTTCAACAAATCGCAGCAGGATTTGCTGCTGCCCGATGTGGAGGAGGGGAACGTGCGGCTGATCGGCGCGACGACACACAACCCCGGCTTTTATGTGAACCCGCCGCTGCTGTCGCGCAGCCACCTGTTCCGGCTCGAGCCGCTGGCGGGTGAGGCGGTCGTGCGCGTGCTAAAGCAGGCGCTGGGTGATTCGGAGCGCGGACTCGGTGCGCGCGGCGTGACGGCGGACGACAAGATGCTGGCCGATCTCGCCGTGCTGTGTAACGGCGATCTGCGACGCGCGCTGAACGCGCTCGAGGTGATCGTTCTCGGGCTGCCCGAGGGCGGCACGATCAGCGCCGCCGATCTCGAGGTGTTCGCGCGGGAGCGACGCATTCGCTACGACGCCGACGAGGACGAGCACTACGACACGATCTCCGCGTTTATCAAAAGCTGCCGCGGCAGCGATCCGGATGCGGCGATGTACTGGCTGGCGAAGATGCTCGCTGGGGGCGAGGATCCGCGGTTTATCGCGCGGCGGCTCGTGATTCTCGCGAGCGAGGATGTCGGGCTCGCGGATCCGCAGGCGCTGCCGCTCGCCGTGGCGGCACATCACGCGGTGGACTTCGTGGGTCTGCCCGAAGCGGAGCTGACGCTGGCGCACGCGACGCTCTACATCGCGACGGCGCCGAAAAGCAATTCGGCGACGCTCGCGATCGGGGAGGCACATCGCGTGCTCAAGGAGCAGCCGGTGCAGACGATCCCGGCGGCGTTGCGGAGCAAGAGCGGCCAGGCGAACAAGCGGATCGGCCAGGGCGTCGGCTACAAGTATTCGCACGACTTCCCGGAAAACATTTCCGGCGACGATTACCTGGAAAAGCCGCTGACGCTCTATACGCCCGGGCAGGCGGGGTGGGAGGCAAAGATCGCGGACCGGCTCGCGCGCTGGAAGGCGCTGAAGGAACTGCGGCAGCGGGGCGAATGAGACCGGCGATTGCTGGTTCAGGGTTCCGGTAAGTCCGTCCGCTCGACTGTTGCGAACGGGAATACCGGTTCGCACGTGGACCCTCCGATGGAATTCCGCGCAATGAAGATTTCGCCAGCTTCGGCGGGATAGAAGGGGACTGACGTTTTCCACACGGTTTCGCCATCGAGCCTCACAACCAATGGCGATGGCGCGGAAGCCGCGCGGAATGAGGGCATCCAAAACTCGATTACGTGCGGATTGCGCAGGTTGACCGGTACCGAACGGGAAAGGATGACGGGTTTGCCCCAATGGTCATAACCAAATCTCACCTCATCAGCCGCAGTGACCTGCAGGAAGAGAAGGTTGCCCCGGCCGGTCTGCCCGGAAACTCCAATCGGAAATGAATGTCCGACGTTTTCGGGATAGAGCCGCACTCTTAACCTGATCCCACCGAGGCGGGCAGCTGAAATAGTGGGCAGGTTATCGCCCTGCCAATTCGAGATGATCTCACCACCAAACGGTGAGAACCCAGCGGCGGCGATCGCTTCCGGCGTCACTTTGATACTGGCCGTTCGCCACGGTGCTGGGGATACGTGCTCCTCGAGCACGCGCTGTCCGTCCCAATCGACTCGCACCCACGTCTTGAGAGCCGTGAATTCGCTTCGCGCGACGCGCGACCGGAGCTCAATCGCGCGCGTTGGGAATAATGAACTCATGCTTACCGCTAGTTGGTGCTGCTCTAAACCCGACTGCCTCTCCACCACCGCTGAAACCTCAAAAGGCTCCGGACCATGACGCGAAACGACGATTCGCAGCTGGCTGCCGCCTGCCGGTTCTAGCGCGACGGATTCACTGCCTCCCGCGCCGGTTGCGACCAAAACACACTCCCGCTGGCGCGGCGCGGTCCCGGACCGGAGACGCAAGTACACTGGTCCGTGCCGGCGACCGCGTGCGGCGTCCCATGCGGCTGCCGGCCGGTTGAGCCAGTACCCGATGCTGTCCAATCTAGGCGGATGCGTGTGACGTGTACCGCTGTACATGTCGACGCTCGCCAGCAACACGGCAACAGCGCTCACCAGCGCGAGCATGAGTGCGGCCCAAGCCGCCTTTGTGCGATGCTGCCGCGCAATGGTTGCGTCGAGTTCAAAGATACCGCCCGCTGCCACCAGCATCACCAGCGGCGTGAATTCGGCCTCGTATCGCACCGCTGATGCGAAGAACAGAAGCAGCGGAGCCATGACCGCAGCAGTTGCGACCATGAGTCCGCCGAGGACTCCGGCGGTCGGACGGCGGAGTGCGATGGCACAGGCGGCGAAAAACCCAAACCACGCGACGGGCAGATTGGCGAGCAAACCAAACGAGAATTCGTGAGCCCAGAATCCTGGCGGAAGGTCGGCGGCAGCGGCAGTCTGCAGGAATGGAAAGTACCGCGAGCACTCGAGCGGCGAAAACAGGTACAGCCAGAGTTGCGTCAACAGGTATCGGGCGCTGAAATGATCGGCGGCCCCTTCATTTATCGATGAAAGCTGGTAGCGCTGCCCAAATTCCAGCGGGTTTCCAAATCGGGCGTGATTATACCAGCCGAGCAGCCCTACCACGATTGACCCGGTGGCGAGGGCAACGAGGATGCACCGATGGGGGGCTCGTCCAGCTCGAGTACTCTCGCCGCGCATGATGGCCACGGCTCCCAAGGCGGCCAGGCCAAGTGTGGGCCGCGATGCCACGGCGAGGCCGAACAAGAGGCCGGCGGCTGCGGGCCAGCCCATGCGATCTGAAGCCGACCTGGAGCGACACGCGCAGTACAGCCCCCAGATCGCGGCAGCGGCGCCACACGAAATGGCAACTTCGTAGACTCCGGGTCGCCGCACCAGCGGCAGCAACAAACTGGCACCGCTTACCGTGAGCAGTGCCCCGCACTGGGCGACGGGGCTGGCGCCCGGATAATAGCGCCGGCCGAACCATTGGACGATTGCGAGCAATCCAAGGCAGGCTGCGCTCGCGAAGGCAAATACGGCGTGAGAAGTGGCCAGGTCCGTACCGGTAATCAATCGCCACGGCGCGAACAGAAGCAGGGCGGGGGCCGGACCGAAATAAATATAATAGCGACCGCCGAACAGACTCGCATCGTGCAGATACGGGGCGCCCTGGCGGGCCGCGGGATCATACGGATCTCTCAACGCCAGCAGTTCCGGAGACGGGGTGGCGGCGATAGACAGATGACCTTGGAGAAAACCACGGGCCAGCAGTGCGTACAGCTTGGAGCTTTCGGCCGCTGGCGCATTCTCGGGCACCACCGTTACCCCTGGTTCCTGTACCGCCACTATCACCGCGATAAACAGCGCAATCGTCGCGGCGGCGAATCCCGCCAATCTCCAGCTCGAAAATGCGCTGCCATGCCGGCCGGTGCGCGCCAGCGAGTTGCCGGGACTGAGCGGAGCGGCAGCCATCTGTTACTATCCTGCGCCGTCAGCCGCGATCGCAGCGATCGCGCTCTCGTAGGTGGCAGGCGCTTCAGCTGCACTGCGGGCCGTGCACGCGAGATCGCGCAGCAGTCCGTCGCGCAATCCATAAATCCAGCCGTGGACGGCGAGGTCCTGGCCGGCGGCCCAGGCATCGCGGATGATCGTCGTGCGGCTGACGTTCGCCACCTGCTCGATCACGTTGAGCTCGCACAGCCGATCCGAGCGGGCATTGCCGTCGCCGGTGACGCATTCGAGCCGGCGCTGGTGTTTGCGCCGCACGTCCTGCACGTGCTGGAGCCAGTTGTCTGCCAGCCCGATTCGATCGCGATGCAATGCCGCCAGGACACCGCTGCAGCCATAGTGACCGCACACGATGATGTGCTGCACTTTCAGCACATCGACGGCGAACTGGATCACGGAAAGGCAGTTGAGGTCCGTGTGCACGACGACGTTCGCGATGTTGCGGTGGACGAATAATTCTCCCGGCAGCAGTCCAACGATCTCGTTCGCGGGCACGCGGCTGTCAGCGCAGCCGATCCACAGGTAACGTGGTGATTGCTGACGGGAAAGCTGCTCGAAGAAGTCGGGGTATTGGCGGCGGATCTTGTCGGCCCAGGCTTTGTTGTTGGCGAACAGCTGGATGAGATCTCCGGTCATTGCGGCGGAGCTTTTGGGGCGTTGGAACGCGGGTCAAACGGAACTGAAAACCGGTGCGAGGCCCGGCCGGGGCTTGCGGGTGGCATCTCGGCCGGTATGCTCCTGGCACATGAAAACCTGGGTTACCCTCTTGGTTTGCACCGGCCTCGCCAGTGTTGTCACTGGTCAAACCGCATCGCTGCCGGCCTCAACTCCAACGGCAATGGCCGCCGCACCGGGCAAATCGGCGCCCGGGAAGGCGGCTCCGAAGGCGGACGCGAAGAAGGACGAGCCGGGAAAAATCGAGGGCCTGGAGGTGTCGCGCGGCGACAAGGGTTTCCTCGGCGTGCAAGTCGTCGACGGCCGGTTCAAATTGAATTTCTACGACATGAAAAAGAAGCCGGCGAAGCCCGACGTTGTCCGCGCCGTGCTGCGCTGGGATCCCAAGTACAAGGTGGGGATGGAACGGGTGGTGTTGAACCCGGGGGCGGAGAATTCGCTGACGGCGGAAAGATTCATCCGGCCGCCGTATAATTTTAAATTGTTCATCACGCTGTTGAAGGACGCTGCCGGCGGAGAGGATCCCGTGGGCGAGTCGTATACGATCGATTTCCGGCAGTAGTGTGGCATGGGCCCCCCGCCCATGGATTTGGTGCGTGGCATGGGCGTCTCGCCCATGAGGCGCATTAGCGACTACAGATCACGGGCAAGCTTGCCCGCCTTCGGCGGCGCCGTAGGCGGCCAGGGTTTACCCGCCTCTGGCGGCGCCGAAGGCGACCAGGGATGCCCGTGCCACGACAAACCAACGGTGCGATGTCCGCGCCACGGGATGCGCTCGAACGGCCCGGGACGGGTTTTTGTCCAGCGCAAGCCAGCCCTCCGCTCCGCGGCGGATTGACACACCTTGAGCCCCGCGAGACGGTGATCGTCCCCGGTTTCTCATGACGACGTCTTTGCAAGCTCACTTCGACCCAGTGGAGGAGGCGATCGCCGAGATTGCCCAGGGACGGGTGATCATCGTCACCGACGACGAAGGGCGGGAAAACGAGGGCGACCTGATCATGGCGGCGGAAAAGGCGACGCCGCAGACGGTGAACATGATGATTCGCTACTGCAGCGGCATCGTGTGCGTGCCGACGGTCGAGCATCAACTGCGCCGGCTCGGCCTGGGCCCGATGGTCGCCAGCAACCGCGAATCGCACCGGACGGATTTCACGGTGAGCGTCGATGCGGCGGAGGGCATTTCCACCGGCATCAGCGCGTATGACCGCACCCAGACGATTCGGCTGCTGGCGAATCCGCTGAGCCGGCCGGAACAGCTGGTACAACCGGGCCACGTGTTTCCGCTGCGGGCGCGCGCGGGCGGTGTGCTCGAGCGCGCCGGACACACGGAAGCGGCCGTCGACCTCGCCACGCTCGCGGGACTGAGCCCGACCGGAGTGTTGTGCGAGCTCGTGAACGACGACGGGACCGTGCAGCGGCTTCCGGAGTTGATCGAGTTCAAGCAAAAATTCGGGCTCAAGATGATCTCGATCGCGTCACTAATCGAATACCGCGCACGGAGGGACCACCTTGTCGAGCAGGTCACGGCGCAGCCCTTCGCGTGCGAATTCGGCGAGTTCACGATGCACATTTTCCGCAGCCAGCTCGACGGCCGGCATCACCTGGCGCTGACGATGGGCACGCTCGGGCCGGAGCCGACGCTTGTCCGCGTGCACAGCGAAAACGTACTGAGCGATGTGTTCCGCGCCAAGGGGCTGCCCGGCCACCAGATGCTCAGCGCCGCGCTGGGCGCCGTGGCGGGGGAGGGGCGCGGCGTCGTGCTCTACATGCAACCGGCGAATGTTGGCGAAGTGATGGTGCGCAGTCTGACCGTAAAACCCGGAGAAGGGCTGCCGCCGATGGGACTGCGGGATTACGGCATCGGCGCGCAAATTCTCGCGGCACTCGGCCTGCGAAAAATCCGGCTGCTGTCGAAGAGCGGCCGCAAGATCGTCGGGCTCGACGGCTACGGCCTCGAGATCGTGGAGCAGCTGCCTTTGTGACGATTCCGCCGGTGGCGGCGGAGGCGGAATCGACGGTTTCGGATTGCGCCGCGCGCTTCTCGCCCCGCCAATCAACCCTTCATGAGTCTCGACGCTCCAGTGACGGCGACGGTCGATGGTGCCACATTCCGATTCGGCATCGCCGCGGCGCGTTTCAACGGCGAGCTCGTTGATGGTTTGCTGGCCCGGGTCGTGGCGGCCCTGTGCGACGCCGGCACGAAGGAGGCGAACATCAACGTGGTGCGTGTGCCGGGCTCGCATGAGGTGCCGTGGGCCGCGCAAGCGCTGGCGACCGGCAGCCAGCCGGACTGCGTCATCGGCTTGGGCGTGTTGATCGCGGGCGACACTTCGCATCATGAGATGGTCGGCGCAAGTGTCTCGCACGCGCTTCAGCACGTCGCGCTGAAGACGAATGTGCCGGTGATTAACGGCGTGATTGTGGTCAACACGCGGGCGCAGGCCGAGGAGCGATGCGTGGGGAAAATCAACCGCGGCGCCGAATTTGCGACGGCCGCGCTTGAAATGGCCGCGTTGAAGAGGAGGGTCTCCCGATGAGCAAGGGCCAGTTTGCGCAACGGCGGGACGGACGCGTGGCGGCGATGCAGTATCTCTACGCGTGGAGCCTGAATTCGCCCAAGAACATCGCGGAGGATCTCCGGGTGTTTTTCGAGACGCTGGAGCAGCCGAGGGAACATTATGCTTTTGGCGAGGAACTGATCCACGGCGTGATCGCAAACATCACCGATATCGACGACCGGATCCGCACGCTCGCGCACAACTGGGAGTTCGAGCGGATCGCGAAGATCGATCTCGCGATCCTGCGCGTGGCGATGTTCGAGATGATTTACCGGAAGGACATCCCGCCGGTGGTGTCGATCAACGAGGCGATTGATCTTTCGAAGCAGTTTTCCAACGCGGACGCGAAGCGGTTCATCAACGGCATCCTCGACCGGCTGAAGGATCTGCTCGGCCGCGACGCGCGGAAAGCGACGGAAGAGTAACCCCGCCGGTCGGCGCGCGGACAAAGGGGGCGGCGGGAACCGCCGCCCGCCGCGTCTCGCGGACCGCCGGCGATTTTTTCGATGCGAGCGTTTTTCAAGAAGTTCAAGGACGGGTTCTCCATGACCGTGTCGGCGATTGCGGAGAAGACCGCGGCGCTGTTTGGCCAGAAACCGATCGACGCATCCTCGATCGAGACACTCGAGGAGGCGCTGTATGGCGCGGACTTTGGCGTCGAGACCACCGAGGAGATCCTGAACGAGATCAAGGCCGCGTACAAAGCGGACAAGACCCTGCGGGGCCAGGAAGTCGCGGCGATTGGCGCCTCGGTGTTGAAACGCGTGCTCGAGGGCAGCGAGGGCCGGCTCGAACCGGCCGCGGTGGGAAACCCCACCGTGATTGTGATGATCGGCGTCAATGGCTCGGGCAAGACGACGACGGCGGCGAAGCTCGCCTGGCTGCTGAAGGAGGATGGACGGACGGTGGTGCTCGCCGCGTGCGACACATTTCGCGCCGCGGCGGTCGAACAGCTGAAGTCGTGGGCGACGCGGCTGAACCTCGAGATTGTGGCGAGCCATTCCGGCGCCGATCCGGCGTCGGTCGCCTTCGACGCGTGGCAGGCGGCGAAATCACGCGGACGCGATTACCTCATCGTCGACACGGCGGGCCGGCTTCACACCAAGAGCAACCTGATGGAGGAACTCGCGAAGATTCGTCGTGTGCTGCAAAAGAACGATGCCACGGCGCCACAGCATCGCTGGCTGGTGGTCGACGGATCACTCGGAAGCAATTCGATCGAGCAGGCGCGCGTTTTCCACCGGAGCTTCGGACTGACCGGGCTCGTCGTGACCAAGCTCGACGGGACGAGTCGCGGCGGTGCGCTCGTGGGAATTTTCCGCCAGCTGAAAATCCCGATCTATTTTCTCGGTCTCGGCGAACAGCCCGAGGATCTCCAGCCGTTCAACGTCGACAGCTATGTGAAGGCGGTCTTCGGGCTCGAATAACGAGCCGGTGAGCCGGTGAGGCGGTGAGGCGGTGATGCGGTGAGACGGTGAATCGGTGCGTTGGTGAGGGGATTGCGACGTGTTTTTCGGGCGGCTCGTTCCTGGGAGCGCGGGCGTCCCGCCCGCTAGCGATGGTCGGATGAACGGACGGTCTGATGGTCGGTGAATCGGTGCGTCGGTGATGCGACCGCACTCTGCTTCTCAAGCGGTTCGTTATTGAGAGTGGGCGTCGTCCGGCGCTACGACCGGACGCGCTGAAACCCGCCAAAAAAAAGAGCGCCCTCGTGAGGACGCTCCCGATGAAACGTTGATGCCTGGCTTACGGCTTCTCCGGCGTCTTGTCGTTGCTGCTGCTCGCGTCCGGCTTGGCGGTTGACGTGCTGTTCGCGCCACCCTTCGTGCTGTTGCTGCTGGTCGTACTTGACGTGGTGCTCCGCCCGAACGTGCTGCTGGTGTCCGAGGTCGCGTCGTTGTTGATCGAGGAACCGCGGCCACTGTTGTCATCGCTGCGGCCCGTCGGCATGATGCTCTGGCGGAGGCTTTGCGCCTGTTGCAGGTGCTGACGCAGGTGATCAACGTGCTTCGCGGCGAACGAGCGGACGTCGGGATCCTTCGCGTCCTGCGCCGCCTTCTCGAACATTTTGATGTCCTTCTCGTGCTCGTCGATCATGTGTTCGACGAATTCGTGGTCGAACTCCGAACCCGACTTCCTGCTCAGCCGCTTGTAGGTCCGGTCGTGGTCGTCATCCTTCTCGATCTTGACGTTCTTGCTGCTCGCGATGCTCGAGAGCTCGGAGGCGACGTTCTCGTGGTCGTCAACGAGCTTCTGGGCGAAGCTGCGCACATCAGAGTTCGCCGCGCGCTCGGTGGCGAGCTTGGCGAGAGCAATCTCGTCATTGCCACCCTCCGCCGCCTTGGTCACGAACCGGCGGTCACCCCAGGAGAGTTTGTCGCCGCTGCGGCCGGTCATCGACGTATCCGACGAATACGTACTCGTCGTGGACCCGGGGTCGGTCGAGATGGAAGTCGAGCCCGTGCCGTAACGGTCGGTATGGTTGGACGTGCCGGACGGTGACGATGCGGCACCGGTGGACTGGGCAAGAGTGGCGGTCGCTCCGAGGATGACAGCACATGCCGCGGCAAGCGACAGGCGTGCGGGCACGATAAAGGATCGGGAATATGTTTGCTTCATGGCTCCACACGGTAGTCGCGGAACACATTCGGCGCCATGGGAGGAACGGCCGATTACGCCACCGGCAGTTTTGCGTCGGGAGCGGGACGGTGGGTCAATCACCCAGAGTGCATCGATGGCGCATTACGGCGGAGGACAACCCGCGTTGAACCGGTGCGATGGGCAACGGGTTATGCGGATGATGCCTGGGAGCGCGGGCATCCTGCCCGCACTGCTCTGGATGCGGGCGAGACGCCCGCGCTCCCAGGAATGGAGCAGCGGAACCCGCGCCGCGGTCGTACTTCAGAATGTCATCCGCACCCCGCCCAACACGCCGCGGCCGGGTTGCGGCGCGAACTCTTTCAGGAATGACGTGTGCTCGCGCACCTCTTCGTTGGTGAGGTTCTTGCCGCGCACAAAAAGCTCATAACTCACGCGCTCGGAAGGGATGAGATAGGTGACGTTGAGGTTGAGCAACGTATAGGCTGACGTGGTGGTTTCATCCGCCGTGAACCGATTCTGCCGCGCGGCATGGCGAGCCTCGATCTCCGCGGTCCAGCGGCCGTCTTCATAACTCAGCCGCACGCCGTGGCGCCGCGGCGGAATCCGCGGCAGCGGTTGATGATCGGTCGTTTGCTCGGCGCGGACGTAGTCGCTCATCAAGTCGAGATGTACGTGGCGGGTGGTTTCATCGACGAGGTGAAACGACAGCTCGGCCTCATAGCCGTGGAATTTTGCGTTGCGCGCGACGAACTGAAACGGGGTGAGCTCGCCCCCGGTGTTTTCCTCGGGAATCGCGGTCGCCGGCAGCTCATCCTCGAAGATGTAACCGCGGAACCGATTCACAAAAGCGCTCACCGCTCCGGTGACGAAACCCGCCCGCCGGCGCACGCTCAGGTCGAAGCCGGTGGATTTCTCGTTGTCGAGCGCGGCGGTGCCGACCTCGTACGTGCCGGTGCCGCCGTGCGGGCCATTCGAGAAGAGTTCCTGGGCGGTCGGCACCCGCTCGGTATAGGCGAGATTCGCGCCGATCGACCAGTCCTTGGCCGGGCGAAGCACGAGCCCGAGCGAACCGCTCGGCGCGCCGAATTTCCTTTTTTGTCCGGTGCGAGCAGCATAGCCCGGCACGGCGGGCAGCGCGGGATCGACTTCGCCGAGCCTGATCTTCTGCCCCTCGTAGCGGCCCCCAAATTGGAGCGACACGATCGCGCCGAGCTTCACCTCTTCGACCGCAAACACGGCGCCGCTTTCGGTGAGCGACGGCGGCGTGACGACTTCCTCGCCGACCGCGGAGAAATCGCTCCGGGCGCCCTGCACGCCGACCGTGCCGGTCACGGCGCCGAGCGGCAGGTGCGCGAGCTCGAACCTGCCCTCCCAAGCCTTGTTCTTGAAGGTCGTGTTCACAATCGCGCCGCCGCCGATCTCGGAATGGGTGTAATCGCCCGCGCCGAGCCGGCCCTTGGCGCTGCGAAACGCGCCGAACGGTTGCGTGATATTGCCTTCCAAATCGAAGCGCGTTTGCCGCATTTTGATGCTGGTGTCTTCGCCGTTCGGCACTCCGTATTCGGTTTCATAATGCGTGACTGCTCCGCCGGCCCGGCCGCCGCCCCAGAACATCGTGCCGCCGATGGATCCGCTCGAGGTGTCGCTCGCGCTGCCGGGCAGGCGGCCGGCCGGCTGGCTGGCCGGAGCATCCTCGTCGATTCGCGCGACACCGGGGATCCGCAGGTCGCTCGCTTTTTGTTTCAAGGCGTTTACCTGCGCGGCGAATCCGTTTGCCCCGCCGCCCACCGAGAGAACGGCCGCGCGTTCGCGCGCCGCGCCGTGGGCTTTCCCCTCCGGAGTCGTATCGGGAATGCTGTTATTGATCACATTCACCACACCGCCCACGGCCGAGCTGCCGTAGAGCAGGGTGCTCGGGCCGCGCAGAACTTCGATGCGGGACGCGAAAAGCGGCTCGATCGCCGTCTGGTGATCGGGGCTCACGTTCGACGCGTCGAGCGCGCCGATCCCGCTGTCGAGCACGCGAATCCGATCGCCGCCCAGCCCGCGGATAATCGGGCGGCTGGCGCCCGGGCCATAGTAGCTCGAGGCGACACCGGCGGTGCCATTGAGCGTTTCGCCGAGCGTAGCCTGGGCGAGTCGGTGCAGTTCCTCGCCCGTGAGCACGGAGGTGCCCTGGGCGAGATCGAATGCGGTTTTCTGATCCGGGCCGGCGCTGACAACGACTTTGTCGAGCCGGTGGATTTCATCCGGCGCGTGCGCCGGCGGGGAGGCGGGTGCGGGTGCAGATGCGCCCGGCGGCGTTTGAGCGTGCGCGAAGCTCGCGATGCACAGGACGAAAATGGGAAAATTGCGAAATGGGAACATGGTGAGGACGGGTTTGACGGACGGAAACGCGTGCGCACGGCTTTCCGCCGGCACGCAGCAACGCAGCTCGCACGTGCGACGCTGCGACGAATCAACCAACCCGTTCCACCGGCGGCCCGCGTTCCGGCTGGTGCAGGAAACGCGGCGATACCAGGCAAATTTCCGCGGCCGCGACCGGCGACACGCTTTGCGGCACCGGCGTCGGCGGCGTGATCGTCACCGGTCCCACCGGCAGCGAAACGCCACTCGCAAAAAGTACCACGGCGCAGTCATCGCCGTGACCCGGCGTCGGCGCTCCCGGTTGCGGCCCATCGTCGTGATGACGATCGTCGACGTGCAACCACCCATGCGCCGTCGGGCTCGCCGCGAAAATCGTCAGCACCAGCACGAGCGCAGCCGCACCCGCTGCAACGCAGCGGTGCAGGGGCTCGGCCATTCGCAGGTGGGAGCGCAAACCGCGCATGTCCGCAAAAGGGGCTGAAGAAGGTGACATCGTCAAGCTGCCGGCGGTCGGGGAGCTTCAGCCGGCTCTCGCGAACTCCACTCGCTTACGCTCGTGGCTACGAACGCGTCTTGGCCGGGCAACGTTTTCCTGGGAGCGCGGGCCTCTGGCCCGCAAAGTTCTACGGTTTCGGCGTCGCGATGAACCGGAGGTCGTAGAGCCACCACGCTCCCTCGCGTTTCTCGATCCGTCCGAAAAACTGCCGGTCCGGCGCAAACGTGCTCAGCGTGGCCGGCGCGACTTTGAATTCACGTGTGCCCGCGGCAAAGATCCCGGGCAGCTCATAGTGTTTCACCTGGACCGTGCCGGCCGGCGGATTCGCGGCGATGAATGTGCCGCGCATCGAAAAACCCTGAAGCTGCTCCGGGGTCGGCGCGCAATCGCAATTGCTGCCCGTCGCCAGCAATTCGCCCTCCGGCACGGTGACGAGCACGGTATCGACGCTGGTCGTTTTGCCACCGGTCGTGAATGCGGCGATGAACTGTGCCGCCGTTCTCCCGCCGCGATAATCCTGCAGCAGTGCCGTGCGGGGGAATCCGCCGGCGCGATCGGCCGCCGCCTTCGCGAGCAGCACGGGATCATCGGTCGTGAACTCCGGGCTGACTCGACCGAGCCAGAACTCCCCGTCCGCGGCGAGCCATGTGACCAGCATGGCACCGTCGCGCAGCAGCAAGGTGTCGACGCGGCCGGAGGGCTTCGTGTGGTCGAGCCGGAGTGGCATTAGAAAACGCGCGCCGGCGTCGGGAGAATACGAGGCGAGCACCCGCGGATCGTTGTCCGCCGCGGTGAACCACGCCACCGCCACCCGGCCACCGTCACTGGCGAGCTGCGGGCCATTCACCGGACAGCCATTGATCCGCCAGTCGTCCTGATTGAGCGGGCGCGGTTCGTCCCAGCGGTTGCCGCGAAAACGCGTCACCCGAATGTCGCGCACCTCCTGATCGCCGCGTCCGCGATAGGCGAGCAACGCGGTGCCGTCGGGAAACGGAGTGAGCGCCGTCTGGCAGCAATCGCACACCGACGCGTCGACGAGCATGTCGGCTCCGGAGGCACCGATGACGCGGGCGTAGAGTTGCTGTGGTTTTCCCGCGCGGCGGCTGCGGCCATCGAGCCAGGTCGCAAGCACGCGGCCATCAGCCAGCGTCGCCAACGAAACGAATTCGACGGATTCACTCTCGCGGGTGAGCGGCACGCCGGTGGTCCACGTCCGGCCGCCGTCGGAGGTGTGATTGATGAATGCGCGATAACCCGGCCCATGATGATCGTGGGAGTCGGCGGTCGCAGCGCCCGAGCGCGGCGGCGGATTGTTGGCGTACCAAACGGCCACCGCGGCGCCATTTTCGCCCACGGTGAGCGCCGGGAAGTCAGCCCAATTGACGAACCAGTTTGCACCCTGCGCGATGGTCGTGGCCGGCCGCCACTTTTTGGCGATCGCATCGAAGGTCGAGCAACGCAGCGCCGTTGCGCCGGTCGGACTCGCCACCGGCTCGAGCCACGTCAACCACACCG
Organism: Opitutaceae bacterium; assembly: GCA_030648295.1. Lineage (GTDB taxonomy): Bacteria > Verrucomicrobiota > Verrucomicrobiia > Opitutales > Opitutaceae > ER46. The sequence continues at coordinate 82,573 of JAUSID010000072.1, forward strand.
TGCCATCGGGTGCGGTTGCGAGTGAGGCGCCGCTCGATCCGGGGCCCGCCGGCGTCAGGATCCGCTCGATTCCGACCACGGGTGCCGGTGCCACGCGCTCCGCGGCCGCGGCAAACGTGATCAGGAGGAGCAGGCAAAAGGCGGGACGCACGACCAAAGGATGGCGCGCGGTCCCACGTTGCCAAGTCCGGGTGCTTCGGCCCGGAGCATTTCCGGGACGGCGATGCCTTGGTTCGAGGGTGGGACGGGCGTCTCGCCCGGGTTGCGCCATCCAGAGCACAGGCAAGACGCCCGTGCCACCGTCACCGCTGACGCCGCTGAAGCAGTGTGACCATCGACAGCAGCAGGAACGAAAGGACGAGCAGCGTGATGGCGAACGCGTGCGCGGTCGGGTAGGCAAGGGACTGGACCTCGTCGTACAAGGCGATGCTGGCCACTTTGGTTACGCCGGGGATCGATCCGCCGATCATCAGGACGACGCCGAATTCGCCCAGCGTGTGCGCGAACCCGAGCGTAAGCCCCGCGGCGATGCCGCGCCATGCGAGCGGTGCGTGCAAACGCAGGAACACGCGCGACGGTGGTGCGCCGAGCGTGGCGCCGGCATCGAGCAGTTCGCGGGGCACTCCACGCAGCGCGGCCTGGAACGGCTGAACGGCGAATGGCAGCGAGTAAAACACGGATGCGATCACCAGGCCGGTAAACGAGAATGCGAGCGATGACCCGGTGGCCTCGCGCCACCAGCTGCCCGGCGCATGATGCGGCGAGAACGCGACGAGGAGGTAGAACCCGATGACCGTTGGCGGCAGCACGATCGGGAGGGCGACGAGCGTCTCGATCGCGGGTGCGAGCCGCCATCGCGTCGTGTTCAGCCAATGCGCCAGCGGCAACCCGACGCCCCCGAGCACAATCGTGGTGATGGCGGCCAGCCGCAGCGTGAGCCAAAGCGACTGCCAGAGCGGTGCGGGCAGCCCGAGGAAACTGGAAACGGAATCGGCCAAGTGAGTACGCGGGTTTTAACCCGCGGCGGAACAAGGACGAGTCTTTACCGTGGTGCTCCATTGGCGACGAAGCAGAGAAACAGTCGAAGCCATCCGGGCCACATCGCCAATTCGTTCACCTGAAAAAGTGCGCTGTTACTTGTACCCGAATCGCGCCAGGATTTTTTTCGCGGGATCGCCGCCCAGGAAGTCGAGATATTGCTTCGCCGCGGGATTCTGCTCGCCGCGTCGGGTGAGCACGACGGCATGATCGAGCGGAACACTCGCGTAGAGCGCGGCCGGGACTTCCACCCAAGTGCCCCTGGCCTGCAATCGCGGCGACAGAACCAGTGACAGGGCGACGAACCCGAAGTCCGCGTTGCCGGTTTCGACGAATTGCGCCGTTTGCGTGACGCTCTCGCCGACGACGAACTTCGGCCGAGCATCCGCGATCACCCCGAGTTGATCGAGCACGGCTTTTGCCGCCCGGCCGTAAGGCGCAGTCTGCGGCTGAGCAATCGCGATTCGCCGCACCGACCGATGGCGGACGGCGCCGGCAATATCATGCAGATCGAGATCGCCGCGGGTGGTCCACGCCACGAGCCGGCCGGTGGCGAATATGCGCAGCGAGGACGGCGGCCCGAGCCCGGCCTGCACGAGCCGCGCGGGAAAATCCGCATCGGCCGACAGGAAAAGATCGAAAGGGGCGCCGTTCTGGATTTGCGCGAAAAGGCTGCCGGACGCGCCGCTGGTCGATGTCAGTTTCGTCTCCGGATATGTTTTCCGGAATTCGGAATTCAACGCATCGATGGTGTAGACGAGGTTCGCTGCGGCCGCGATGGAGACCTCGCCGCCCCGGCGGTGTCTGGCGGTGTTTCCGTCGGCCCCCTCCGCCGCGTCCGCCAGCGGCAGGAGTACCGACACGGCAAAGAGGACGGCAGCGCGATTGAGCATGCTGGCGTGGCAGCGCCCGCGCGGAGCCGATCAGGAACCCGGTGCCGGCGCGACGACCTTCACGTCGTGCAGCCGCCACTCGTCACCCTCGCGGGACATCTGGCCGGTGATCGTCTGTCCCTTCCGCACGACCTTCAGCGTCGCCGGATCCACTTTGAACAGCATTGTCATCGCTCGCATCACACCCGGGATCGCCTCGTGCCTGACCATCAGCGCCGACTCGTCGGGACGCACGTCCACGATCACGCCGCGCAGCGGATGGCTTTTGGCGGCGGTCGCCTGCGCCTTCGGCGCCCGGCAGCAACATACCTCCTTGCCTTCGCAGCACGAGCAGCCGCAATTGTTGTCCGCCGCGGCGAGCAGCGCCGGCGCGAGGGCCAGCGTGAGCAGAGCTACACTTCGCTTCATGGACTGACTTCAATGCTGGTCGCGGCGAGGGGTCCACGCCGAAGTGTTGGCGCGACTAAAAAATTTCCAAGAAATCCTGAAACACCGACATGTGGCATGCGTCGAAAAGTCCGATGATTAGGGGAATCTTCCGGGTTGGGGTGACACGGATCCTGGTGTTATTTGCGCTTGTCGCCACCGGGGCGCGCGGCGGACCGGACACGGTCAACCTGCGTGACACGCTCGTGTACAAGGACGGCGATCGCATCCAGGGCACGGTGGTGTCACGCACGGCGGAACTGATCGTGTTTCGGTCGGACCGCTTCGGTGAATTGCGGGTGAAGCCTTCGGACGCCGTGATCATCCCGGCGGAAAAGACGCCGGGACCGGTGGTCGCAAAACCCGCGGCGACACCCGCCCAGCCTGCCGCCGCAACCACGGCCGCGACGCCGGCGCCGGCGAAACCGGCGGCGGCGAAACCGCCGGCGCAGGTCGCGAAAGATCGGGCGAAGGCCGTAAAGGAGGAACGGGAGGCCGAGCGCGTCACGATCTGGGACCGTTTTACACCGGGTGAGCTCACGGCACACGTCCGCGGTTTTTTTGGACCCTGGAAGGGCCGGTTCGCGTTTTCGACCGAGTTCGTGTCCGACGTGGCCAACCGCAAGAACGATTCGCTGGAGGCCCGGATTACGCGAAAATGGGAGCGGGACGAGCTGCAATTCAATGCTCGCTACGATTACGCGGAGATAAACGACATCGCGACGGCCGACCTGCTGAAGGGCACGGGCTCGTGGCGGCATGAGTTCAACAAGTCGCTTTTCGCCCAATACCGGCCGAGCGTGGAATGGAACCGCGTGAGCAGGCTGCGAGGGCTGCCCAATGACTACATTCTGCTCCAGCAGGAAATTGGCGTCGGCTTCAACATCCTGAACACGCCCACCCGCAAGGTTCGCCTCGGCGTATCGGAGAACCTGCTCGACATCTGGAACAGCGCGCCCTTCACCGGCCATACGTCGCGCACGACGCCATCGACCTTCCAGGAAATCGAGGTAAAGCTGCCCTGGCAGATGGGGCTCACGCAGCGTGGCGTTTGGTATCCGGTAAGGCAAAAACAAGACGGCTGGGAAAATCGGATCGAGCTGAACAAGAAACTGACCGAAACGCTCAGTACTTCGGTGCGGCATGAGGTTCGTCGGCATCATCCCGACGGCGGCGCGCTGGATTACGATCGGCTGAAACTCCTGTTCGCGTTGGATTTTTGATCGTCGTCGTTCGGGTCTTCCGCGACCGGGCGGGCGCTCACGCGATGGAAAATACCGGAACGATGGGCGCGCCGCTACTTGCCCCGGCGCATGACTTTCTTCGGAACGAGCCGCAACACGTGATTGGCAATCTGTTCCGCAATCGCCGTCGGATCCGATCCCGTCACCGGAAACGTCTGTGTCCACACGACTTTGCCATCGCCCGTCGCGACGAGTTGAACCGCCAGCCCGGCGGTGGTGCCGTCGCTGGCTGGCGTGGCACTCAGGACGAAATTCGAGCCGAGCTGGCGCGCGCGGGCAGGAGTGACGCCGCCGGCCGCGATGGGCGCGGTGACACTGACTTCGCCGCGACGATCGAGCGAAAGCCGGCCGTAAAGCGAAAGGAATACAGCGTGCGCGAATTTGCTCGGTGCGTCCTCCGCGGTCGGCGGTGCGAAAGGGACGATCAGCAGAGGCTTGGCCGGGCCAGCGGGCGCATCGCCAAAACCATCGACAAACACCTGCGCGATTTCATTTCCCAGTTTGGAAATCTCGGCCGAATTCAGCGCGATCCCGCCTTCGCGGGCCGATTTGGAAATCCGATCGGCCAGCAGTCGGGCTTTCTTTTCGCGCTCGGGCGCCCGCGCTGGATTGGGACGCTCGGGGGCGTTGTAGCCGCGATCCAACGGCCGGCTGCATTTTCCCAGGAACAGCGTGCTGACCACCCAGATGAGGACGAGAACGCGGCCCCATTTCGGCAGCCGGTTGAAGAGGAGCCAGACAGCCGTCAGCCCCCACCAAAGGACCTCCGCCATGAATCTTACGCCGTGGAAGAATCCGCCTTTCTCCGGCGTGTGCGGAAAAGTCGGCATCGGCGGCGGCGCGGCCGGGTCGGGCGGCGTGGGCGTGCAAATCTCGACGAGGGGCGGCGGCAGGCACACGTTCGGTTTGCTCGGTCGCGTTCGCGGGCTCCACGGCGCGCGCGTCAGTGGCGTGTGGTCGCCGGAGAGCAGTCGCTTCGCGAGCGCGTCAAGCGCCGGTGACGGCAGGCCGCTGGGAAGCCGCAGCCATTGTACGGCGAGGAATTTTTCCGGTACGCGCGCCGTCGCCTCGCTCGTGTCGTCGATCGCGATCGGCAGCAGGAAGAGGACATCGTCGGCCATATCCAGCGTCCGCTCCACCGCCAGCCGCCACTCGCGGCGGAAATACCCTTCCTTGCGCCGCTCCGTCGTCGCCGACACGACCGGCATGAAGTAGTCGCAGTCGCGAATTTGCCGGCGAATCTTCTGATCCCATGCGTCACCGCCGGTGAGATCGCTCTCGTCATACCAGACATCGATGCCCGCGGCCGCGAGCGCGTCACGCAACGTCCGGGCGGCGGAACGATCCTCGGACGCGTAACTGATAAAAACGGATGGTCGCGGCGGAGCGGACCCGGTTCCGGCGCTCGACATGGTGAACCGAAGCTCGCCGCCGCGCGAAACCGCGTCAAGCGATGAGAAAGCCGACGTGCTCTCATATTGGCCCGCTCATACTCAATTGCGTTTAAGATGAGACTAAGCCGTGTTTTCAAACCTCGTTGCAGAAACTCGGCGTAGCGGAACGCGTGAGCCCGCCGAAGGCGGGTAAACGCTTGCCCGCCTCTGGCGGGTTTCGTCGGCATGGCGAAAGCCACATTGGGAGCGCGACTGCCCCCGGTCGCAACGATCCCGATGCGACCGGGGGCGGTCGCGCTCCCGGGGATCAGCGCGGCGCCGGTACAAACACGGCGCAGACCGGCGATGGCACCTCGATCGATGCACCCGTCGCGGTGAGCTTTCCCGTTGCTGTATCGATCCGAAAAACGGTGACGGAGTTCGAAGCCTGGTTTTCCGCGAGCAACCATGTTCCCGTGGGATCGATGGCGAAGTGGCGTGGCGTTTTTCCGCCCGTCGCGTGATGGCTGACCGACGTGAGCCGGCCGGTGGTGCCGTCGCGTGCGAAGACTGCGATGGAATCGTGTCCGCGGTTGGAGCCGAAAACGAACCGGCCGGTCGGATGCACGGCGATTTCCGCCGTGCTGTATCCGGGTTTCACTGACTCGCCTTCGGGCAGGGTCGACATCACCTGGACCTCGGTCAGGGAGCCGGCCTGCGGATCGTAGCGGCAGGCCGAGATGGTGCAGAGGATTTCGTTGATGACGTAAACGCTGCGGCCGGACGGATCGAATGCGAGGTGACGCGGGCCCGACCCCGGCGCCAGCGCGACAAAGGCTCCGCGGTGCGACTCCAATTTCGCGGCGCCGGCCTGGAGCCGGTAGAGGAGGACGCGATCGAGTCCGAGGTCCGCCACCAACGCGAACCGGTTGTCCGGCGAAAGCGCGATGCCATGGGCGTGCGGACCTTTCTGCCGCGGGTGGACGCTCGATCCGGTGTGTTGGATGAACGTCCCGACGTCACCCAGCCGGCCGTCGCGGAGCAGTTTGATGGCCTCGATGCTGCCGCTGCCATAGTTCGCGACGATGAGACAGGCGCCCTCGCGATCGGTGGCGAGGTGGCAGGGTCCGTTGCCGCCGGCAGTCTGCTGATTCAGCAGCGTGAGCTCGCCCGAGTTGCGATCCAGCGCGAAGGCACTGACGCCGCGGCCGGGAGTTTTCACGGGATCGGTGCTTTCCTCCACGGCGTAGAGGACTTCGCCGCGCGGATGTACGGCGAGAAACGAGGGATCCCTGGCGGCGGCCGCGGGCACGGCGGCCGACAACGTGCCCGTCTTCACGTCGAGCCGTGCGCGATAAATTCCCTGGCTGCCACCCTTGGTGTAGGTGCCGAAGTACACATGGTAACCTGCGGGAGGCGCGGTGTCGCGGGCGGCTTCCGCCAGTGGCAGCACGGCCAGGCCAATCAGCAGCAACGGGGCAGCCGCGAGTCGGGGTTTCATCCGCCGAATGAAGCGGTCGGCGGCCAGCGGCTCAAGCGCGCAAACGAAAGGTTTGTCATTCTGACCCTGAGTGGAGCGAAGGGGAAGAATCCAGCACCATGCCCGCAACCGGTCGCGCCACTGGATGCTTCGCTACGCTCAGCATGACAAAGGGGAAAGTTCATCCGCGTGCTCCACGCAATCCGCGCCGCGAATTACTGTACGTCTCAGAATGACAGGCTTTTCACACGGTAGCGTGAGCGAGTGGAATTCCCGGCGTAGCGGCGAGCGCCAGCGAGCCGATGGTGGCGAAATGAACCTATATCCACCATCAACTCTGGCCGCGCCGCTCCCCATCCGCCGCCGGCTCAATTCACCGGTATCCGATCCTTATTCACGTCCAGCCACTGGTTGAAGTTCTGGAGCGCCGGATTCAGCGACCGCGAAAATTCGACACTGCGGGCACCGCAGAAGTCGCTCTCGAAGTCGTGTTTGAATTGAAACATGTTGCCGAGATCCTCGGCGCCGGGGAATCCGAGTTTTCGATACTGATCGAATGGCATCGCGTAATAACCGACCGGCTGGCCGAGCGCGCGGCCGAGTGCGGCCGCCATCTGCTCGCCCGTGGGGTGTTCGCCGGCGATGCCAATCGACTTCCCGATGAACTCGGATCCGCGCTTGAACACGCCATAGGCGCAGCGGCCGATGTCCTCCGCGGCAATGCCGGGCAGTTTCTTCTGTCCCATCGGCAGCGCGAAGACGAGTTTGCCATCCGGACCCTTGCGCGGGCCCATGCCGAAGTGGATCAGGTTGTCCCAATAAAACGAAGTGTGGAGGAATGTCGTCGGGACTCCTGCCTTGGTGAACTCGGCGTTGGCTTCGCCCTTGCTGTCGAAGTGCGGCACCTTGTAGCGGCCGTTCAGCGTCGGCATCCGCGAATCGGAAAGCGGCACCCACTTGCGGGTGTCCTCCAGCGTCGACCAGATCACGTGTGGAACACTGGTGGCTTTGGCCGCGCTTGCCATCGCGGCGGCTTCGGCTCGCTCCTTTTCCGGCGAGAAATGGTCCCAGAAGAACGTGACGCAATACGCGCCGTGGGCACCGGCGAACGCGCGACGGAGGCTCGCCTCGTCGTCGACGTTGCCTTCGACGACTTCCGCGCCGAGCGCGGCGAGCGCCTTGGCTTTGTCCGAGTTTGGATTGCGGGTGACAGCGCGGGCGGTGAACTCACCGCTCGGATCCTTCATGATGGCGCGGACGAGTCCGCCGCCTTGGGCGCCGGTGGCGCCGAGAACAGCAATAACCTTTTTGTTGGGCATGGGGGTGGGGATTTGACCGACGGAAGAAGAACGAACCGCGACCATACAGCGCTGGGCGAGTTGTTCAAATTCGAAGTGTCTGCGAGTTTTCCTGGGCGGGCGTCTCGCCCGCAACTCTGGATGCGCGTCGGCGTTGGCGGTTCCGCGGGTGCAGCGCTCGCCGGCTCGGGAATCCGAAATCCGCAATCCGCAATCCGAAATGTCGTGGCGGGCGAGACGCCCGCGCTCCCAGGCCGGGCGCGGCGAGCGTGCAACCTGCGGGAAACTCTCGCGGCCGCACCCGGTTCGCCGCGTCACCCCTCGCACTTCAACACATACACGACGCCTTTCTCCGATCCGATGGCGAGGCTGCCGTCGTCGGGCGACCACGCGAGCTTGGTGGCGGCGCTCGGCATCTTGATCGTGACGCGCAATGGCTGGCGGCGCTCGGGGCTCCACAGCCGCACGATCCCGTCCTGCGACGCGACGGCGACCAGGCCGTGCGCATGCTGAAACTTTACCGCGCAGATTGGCGCTTCGTGCGGTAGCATTGCCGGTTCGCGATTTTCCGGGCCGGCACCCGAGCAGTCCCACACGCAGCCGTCGCGGCCGCCACTCGTCGCGAGCCAGCGCGACGTATGATCGAACGACATGAACTTCACCTTCGTTTCGTAGCCGCTCATGTGCAGTTCGACGTCAGTCTCCGGAATCCAGAGGTGCACACTCGGATCCTGGTTGCCGGACACGAGCCACCTGTTGTCCGGCGACCAGACCAGCGCGTGGATCCCGTTGGCGTACGGGAATTCCTTTTGTGCCGTGAAATCGTCGGCGTCCCACAGCACGACTCCGCCGAAATATGCCACGGCGACGCATCCGCCCGCCGGCTGTGCCGCGAGCGCCGCGATGGTTTTCGGCGCGGGCGCGAACGTGTGCGCAATCGTCGCATCCGGTCGAATCGCCGCCAGCGTCCGCCCCGCCGCGGCGAAGAGGACAGGGGACAGGGGACGGGCGACAGTAGACAGGGCTGAGCTTCCTGTCGCCTGTCTCCTGTCGCCTGTCTCCTGCGATCTGTCTTCTGGCATTTCACCTCTGACGTCTGATCTCTGACCGCTGACATCTGATTCCTGGCCTCTGACCTCTGATTCCTGACCTCTGACATCTGGTTTCACGATCGGCCGCCAGGCGAGATGCTCGACCCAGGCATTGCCGAGCTTCGCCGTCGCGGTGTGCTGGCCGGCGGTCGCGTCCCAGAATTTCACCGCGCCGTCCTGTCCGCCTGTCGCGAGCAACGCGATGGGCAGTTCTGGGTTCTGGGTTTTGGGTTTTGAGTTCGGGCTTCCGGGCTCTGGCTTCCTGTCACCCGTCCCCTGTCCCCTGTCACCCGTCTCCTGGCTCCCCGGCTGCCAGGCGAGGCAGTTCGTGCCGTTCTCGTGGCCAGGGAGCTCGTGTCGTTTCGCACCGTCCGCTGCGGCGAAGATCGAGACCGGCCCGGCCGCGCTGGCCGCGGCGAGCAATGCACCATCCGGCGACCAGCCGAGATCGATCACGTAATCGTCCAGCGTGGCGGCCCAGTGCTTGGTGAGTTGCATTCGGTAAGTGGTAATCCCGGTTTTTCCGTCCGCCACTCCAAATCGGCTGGGCGGTCGATCGTGAGCCATCGTGCGCCGCGTCAATCCTGTGGTGCAGCTTGAGTGCGCGTGAAGGTTGAGTTTCGCTGCCGGCATGCGGCTCCGATTCGCCCTCCTCGTGTGGCTGACGCTCTGCGGCGGGGCAGCACTGCGCCTCGCGGGGCAGACGAGTTATCCGGCCGGCGAACCGCTGCTTGCCGACAACGCGCTCACGGGCTGGCGGCTCAACGGCAGCAACGGCGCGGCGACGCAGGTCGACGTCCCGGGGCCCGGTTTCTCTCGGGCCTGGCGGATCGAGACGCGGGTCGATTCCTCTCCCTCGTGGGCAATCGAGTTCCGGAAATCCGTGGCGCGCGCCGTGGCCCGCAGCGATGTGGCACTGCTGCGATTTGTCGCGCGCGCGGTCGCAACCAGCGACGAATCGGGCGCCGCCTATCTGCGTGTCGTGGTACAGAAGGCGTCACCCGAATGGGACAAGAGTGCCGAGGGACAGCACACGCTGACGAGCGAGTGGAAGGAGTTTTTCATCCCGTTCGCTTTCGCGGCCGATTATGCCGCCGGCGCGGTCGAGGTATCGTTTGGTTTCGGGTTCAAGCGGCAGACGGTGGAACTGGGCGGATTCGATTTCGTGTATTACGGCAAGACCGTTTCCTTCGCCTCGCTGCCGCGAACAAGACCGTCGTATCTCGGTCGCGAGCCAGGCGCTGCGTGGCGCGCGGCGGCGGCCCTCCGAATCGAACAGATGCGGAAGAGCGACCTCGCCATCGCCGTGGTTGATGCCGAAGGGCGGCCGGTTCCCGGTGCGACGGTCCGGGTCGAGCAGCGCCGGCAGGAGTTTCAGTTCGGTTCCGCGCTGCAGATGGCGCGGCTCGTGAACGACACGGCGGACAACCGCATCTACCGTCAGAAGGTCCTCGAGTTGTTCAATGCCGCCGGACCGGAGAACGACCTGAAGTGGCCGGCGTGGGACGGCGAGTGGGGAAGCGGATACAACCAGGCGCAAACGATTGCCGGCCTCACGTGGCTGAAGAATCACGGGCTGCACGTGCGCGGGCACGTGCTGGTGTGGCCGGGCTGGAACAATCTTCCGGCGGCCATCCGCGCGCTCCGCGGCACACCGCAGCAGGCGGAGATTCCCGTGTGGGCGCTGGCGCACATTGCCGATGTCGCCGGTGCGACGCGTGCGCTCGTCGATGAATGGGACGTGATCAACGAGCCGTATTCGAATCACGACCTGATGGATTTGTTCGGCGCCGCGATTCAGCTGGATTGGTTCAAGGCGGCGCGGGCGGCGCATCCGTCGGCCCGGCTGGTGCTGAATGATTACAGCAACCATGACGCCTCGCTCGACGCCGGCCATGTCGCGCACTTCGAGACGACCGCGCGGTATCTCCGCGAGCAAGGCGCGCCGATCGGCGGGCTCGGCCTCCAGGCGCACATCAGTTCGAGCCCGTCGCCACCGGCGAACGTCATCGCGGTACTCGATCGCTATGCCGCACTGGGACTGCCGGTGCGGATCACCGAGTTCGACATCAACACGGACGACGAGGAACTCCAGGCCGACTACACCCGGGATTTCCTGACCGCGGTTTTCAGCCATCCGACCGTCGTGGGATTCCAGATGTGGGGATTCTGGGAGCGGGCGCATTGGATCCCGCGCGGCGCGATGTACCGCGCCGATTTCTCCGAGAAGCCAAACGCACGCGCCTACAAGGCGCTTGTGCTCGACCAGTGGCGGACGCGCGCGAATGGAACCACGGATGCACGGGGCGAGTTTCGCGTGCGCGCTTTCCACGGCGATTATGTCGCGGTGGTCACGCACGACGGCCGCAGTTTCGAGCAGGTGTTCTCGCTTGGCGCGGGCGCGGCGTTGACCACGGTGCGAATTCCGCTGGCGGCGCCGCGGCTGGTGAATCTTTCCACCCGGGCCAACGCCGGCGCGGCCGACGCGACGCTGATCCCGGGTTTCGTGATCGACGGCGCGACCACTCGCGTGCTCGTTCGCGCCGTCGGGCCGGGACTGGCTCAATTCGGCGTAACCGGATTGTTGATGCGCCCGCAACTGACGCTGCGCCGCGCCGACGGCACCGTGGTCGCGACGAACCGCGGCTGGGATACGGCCGGCGAGGCGAGCGTGATAGTGGCGGCCGCGGTGCAGGCCGGCGCATTTCCGTTGTCGGCCGGCAGCGGTGATTGCGCAATCGTCGAGACGCTTTCGCCCGGTGCGTACACCGCACCGGTGACCTCGATCGACGGCACCACGGGTGTTGCGCTCGTCGAAGCGTACTCGGTCGATCGCGATTCGCCGGCGCGGTTCCGCAATCTCTCCACGCGAGCCCATGTCGGCGCTGGAGCGGCGGTCGCGATTCCCGGCTTGGTTATCCAGGGAAACAATGCGCGGACCGTGCTGGTGCGCGCGATTGGCCCGGGGCTCACGTCGTTCGGGATTGCCGGGCCGCTGGCGCGTCCATCGCTCGTGGTCATGTCCGGCAGCCAGCCGGTCGCGGCGAATGCCGGCTGGGAAACGTCGGCGGATCCGGCGGCGCTTTTCGCCGCATCGTCACGCGCGGGCGCGTTCGCGTTGCGCAACGGAAGCAACGATGCGGCGCTCGTCGCGACGCTGCCCGCCGGCGCCTGGACGATTCAGGTTGGCGGCGCGGACGGCGGGGCCGGCGTGGTGCTGGTTGAAATCTACGACCTCAGTGACTGACGGAAGGGACTAAGGGACTAAGGGACTAAGGGACGAAAGGACCAGGGACCAAGGACCAGGGACCAGAGGCCAGAAGCCAGAAGCCAGAGACCAGAAGCCAGAAGTAAGAAGCCAGAGGCCACAGACCTGAGGCCAATCGATCAAGCCGCCATGGCCGGCGCGGTCGAGGCCGGACACGGAACCGTTTCAACGTTCTGATAGCGCCTACGCCGTCCCTTTCTTTTCAAAAAAAGTCTTCGAAACCCCTTGCCGCAGGGGGGCGTCTCGTGAGAGCCATCTTCCTCTCCCCAATGTCAAATTATCTCACTCGTCGGGACTTCATCCAGTTCTCTGCCACGGCTGCGGCCCTGTTGGGATTTGCCGGCTGCGCCACTTTCGCCAAGCAACCCCGCAAGCCGCGCCCAATCGCGCCGGGCGCGAAGATCCGCTTCGCCCAGATCGGCTGTGGCGGCAAGGGGTTCAGCGATACGATGGCGCACAAGGACGAGGAAGTTGTCGCCATCTGCGACATCGATTGGACGCGGCCGCAGGTGAAGAAGCTCTTCGAGGAGTTTCCCAACGCGAAACGCTACCGGGATTTTCGGAAGATGCTCGTCGAGATGGATGACCAGATCGACGCCGTCGGCGTGGCGACGCCCGACCACATGCACTTCCTGCCCGCCTACATGGCGATCATGCTCGGCAAGCACGTCTACGTGCAGAAGCCGCTCACGCAGACCGTCGGCGAGGCGCGCGAACTGCTCCGGTTGGCGCGGCTCAACGGGGTGTGCACCCAGATGGGCAACCAGGGTCATGCGGGCGAGGGTATCCGCCTGGTTAGGGAATGGTTCGAGGCCGGCGTTCTCGGCGAAGTTCGCGAGGTGAACATTTGGACAAACCGGCCCGCGACTGCGGCCCGCACGGTGTGGCCGCAAGGCATCGAACAATGGCCGCCATCCGACACGCCCCCAGAGGGGTTCTCGCAGGATCTATTTCTCGGCCGTGCCCCGGAGCGCCCCTACAGCAGCGCGATTCATCCGTTCAAGTGGCGCGGCTACCGCGACTATGGCTGCGGCGCGCTCGGCGACATGGCGTGCCATCTTATGGATGCGGCGTTCTGGGGGCTCCAACTCGGCGCACCGGCGAGCGTCGAGCTCACTAAAATAGAGGGCCTGACCAACATCAGTTTCCCAAAATCCGCCATCGTTACATATCAGTTCCCGGCGCGGGGCAACCTGGCGCCCGTGAAGCTCGTGTGGCATGAAGGCGGCGAGAAACCGGCGAAGCCGGCGCAAATGGAGGAAACGCGTCAGCTCGCGCAGGGCGGCCAGCTGATCATCGGCAGCAAGGGGACGGTTTACGACGGCAACGACTACTGCAACAGCCCGCGGTTCCTGCCGGAATCCTTCCACAAGGAACTCGCGGAGTCCGGCAAGCTGCCGCCGAAGACGATTCCGCGTCCGGACCCAATCGGAAACCCGCACAAGGAATGGACGCGTGCGATTCGCGCGAACAACCCGAGCGCCGCCGGTTCGAACTTCGAGTATTCGTGCCCGTTCACGGAAATGGTCTCGCTTGGTACGATGTCGATCATCGTCGGCAAGAAGTTCACGTGGGATCCGGTCGCGATGAAGACCAGCCTGCCGGAAGCGGACAAGCTGCTGTATCCGACCTATCGGCGCGGCTGGAGCCCCAAGCAGATCGTCTGAGCGAACAGACGCGAAAGCTTTCAGAGGGCGCCGTTTTCACGGCGCCCTTTTTTTGCGGCGGTGTAGCAGCGGAGGTGACGACGCTGGGATTTGTCCGCCGCCCGGTCGCGCCTCCTTACTGGGCGGTGTGGATTCTTCCCCTTCGCTCCACTCAGGGTCAGAATGACAAACAACGACGTTCATCAGCAGCGTGGCGCCGGCATCCTTGCCGGTGATTTCAGATCACGGGCGGGACGACCGTGCTTGAAAATACGTCGAGTTGGCCAAACTCCAGATCACGGGCGAGACGCCCGTGCCACATCGAACCACGGCGTGCGGAGATGGAGCAAACCGACTCACCGCTTCACGCTTCACCGCCTCACCGATTAACCGCTTCACCGCTCCTCGGCCCAATATAGCGCCTCGCAACCACGACGTCGTCGAACCACACGGACTGGCTCTGCTTCCAGTATCGCTTCGTGGGATCGTTGTCGTCGTAGCCGTAGTGCTGGAGCCAGAAACAATTCACCTTGAGATCGAGATCCTCGCGCCAGCGAATTCCCGTGAAGTCGCCGACGAGCTTTCCATCCACCCACATCGCCTGCCGGCCGTCCGCTTTATCCGGCGCGGTGTTGGCCTGGATCATGAACTCCCAGCATTGCCACTGATTCAACGCCGGCACGACGCGAGTGGGGCCCGCAGCCGCGCCTTTGTCCGGACCCGGCGGAAAAAACGTGTTGCCCCAGTATTTGTTCATCTTCGGGTCAATCGCCATGTCGAGGTAGTACGTGTAGAGCCCGACTTCGCCCGGCGGTGGATTCCGTCCCCATGCGAACCACGGCTCCATTCCGGCCGAATAGTACGTTCCGTCCGGTTTTTTTCCGGCCTTGCCGAACGACGACCACTTGTTGGTGCGCTGGTTCGCGCCCAGCCAGACGAAGTGATGCGCGTATTGGTGATCGGGCGAGAACTTCACATAGAACCGCGCATGCACCGTGTCCGCGCCCGGCATGAACCACTTGATCGTGTCGCCGCCCGTGTTCCTGCCCCGCTCCATCGTCATCTGCACACACCACCGGCCGGAGCTCGGCCCGGTTTGGGTGAGCGCGACACCGCCCCGCTGCTGATCCCACTTTTTCAGATCTCCCGTTTCGAAGTTTTCGGCGAACAGGACCGCGCGATCGCCTTCGATTCCGGCATCGCCCGGATGGCGCGCGGCCAGGGGAGCGTTCGTGTCGGGCGGAGCCGCCCCAACGGCGACGCCGGCGTCAACGCCGAGCGAGAACGCGACAATCAATCCCGCGAAAGAAGCACGCATGTCACGGCAGAGTGGAGAAACACGCCGTGAGAATCGACGGTTGATTACAAATCGAAGGTCGCGGTGAAGATGAACGTCCGCGGATTGATGATGCGGAACGTGTGGGGGCGGCCGTCCGGATACGCGCCGACAGCCAGGAGTTTCCCGTTTTCCTGTAGGTTGCGTCCGTTGAGCTGGAGGCGGGCCCGCACCTTGTCGGAGAACAATCGCATATTATACGTCACGAACGCGTCGACGTAGGTATTCGCCGGGGACCAGATCGGCCGCGCTCGATCGTACGCGGTTGCGGCCGTGATGTCGCCGTCGACCGGTATCCCATAGTAGCCGATCGCGCCCTTATCCTCCCAGCGGATGGCGCCGCCGACGCTCATGCGCTTGAGGTGTTTCTGCTCGGTGATACCGGCGAGCCGGTAACTCGAGCTGAAGTTCACCCGGTACTCGCGGATTTGCGCGCGGCGCGTGCCTTCCGAGGCTTGCGCCAGCTGCACGGGAGCGAGCACGGAAACATTATAAAAATTCAGGGGAGTGTTGGGGCCGCGGGTCCCGACATACGGCGTGGTCCACCACGGCGTATTCGTGCGTGGATCGATGATGCTGGTCCAGAGCGGCATTCGCGCCGCGATCCGCGCCGGTATTCCGGGCGCAATCTTGGTATCGTAGGTGTTGGTGCGGGTCACGTTGAGCTTCGCCGTCCAGAAATTGGTCGGGTTGTAATAAACCTCGACTTCGTCGCCCTTGGAGCGGATATCGCCGGTCTCGGTGATCCCGGTTCGTTGGAGTATATCCTCCTGCTCCTTGGTATATCCGCTGATCCGGTAGACCTCGTCTTGAATCTGCGCCGAGGTCCAGGAAGGATTCGCGGCGCGCACCCAGGTCGTGGCCTGGAGCGTCAGATTGAAGCCGTCCTCGTCCGCGGTTGATCGATCGAGCCGGATCACGCGCGAGGCGAGCGTGGCCGACTGCCCGACGCGGGTGTTGATCGTGGCAACGTCGTAGCGGTTGGCGCGCAGCACGAGCTTCCCCTGGAAAAGATTCAGGCTGAAGCCGTAGTCCTTGCCTTCGGTCCGCGGATTGGAGAGCAGCTCGAAGGCCAGGTTGTAGCGGGGCACATCCGGCTTGAAGCTGTCGGATTCGTTGTAGTGGACGTGAAACCAGCGGAGTGGCTTCGCGACAATCCCCTTGGTGAGCGTGCTGCCCTCCTGGGCGGTCCAGTTGACGTTGCGCAATCGCTCGCTCGCGACGTAGTCGAAATCGATTTGGTCGGGATTACGGCTGGCCGAGTTGAAGGGCTTGTTCGAGTTCTGATCCTCCCGCTTGCCGAGCGTGACGATCACGCGGTCCTTCAGCAGGGAGTTCTGCATCATCACGCCGCGCGTCTTGATCAGATTGCGGCTGCCGCTGCCGGTGCGCGCCACGGGACCAAGGTCCGCTCGGTCCGCGACCCACTGGTTCGTCCGCGGATTGAACCAGCGGAAATCATACTGGCCCGCAACGACTCTCCCCGGCGCATGGTCGGCGTTCTGCCCCTGGTTGTCCCCGACGTAGTAGTGATTATAGGTTCGCACCGACGTGTTGCCGCTGCCGTCGCCGCGCGTGTCTCGCGGATTGATATAGATCGGGTTGCCGGGCAGCGTCACATTCGCGTGCCGGTAGGTGTAGTTGTAACTCCGGTCGTCGCGAAATTCATAGTAGCCGAGGAACTGGTGGCGGCCGATCCACTTCGACCAGCCGCGGTTTTCCCTGAAATCGGCCACATAGGCGGCCTGCCCGCGAAAGGTGTCGCGAACCGTCCAGTTCGTGTTGAATATCCCCTCGATGACGCCGATGTAGGGCCGGAGGAAGAATGGGTTGGGCCGGCCATCGAGCAGGCGCTCGTTGACGTCGACGCGCACGTAAAAACTGTCGCCGACGGCCGGCGATTTTCCGAGCG
Organism: Opitutaceae bacterium; assembly: GCA_030648295.1. Taxonomy (GTDB): domain Bacteria; phylum Verrucomicrobiota; class Verrucomicrobiia; order Opitutales; family Opitutaceae; genus ER46. The sequence goes on from JAUSID010000072.1 coordinate 99,578, forward strand.
TGTTGAAATTGCTGCGGTCGGCGTTCTCGCGGTGCCACGCGCCCTGGATCGCGAATTGATGGCCGCCTTTGTTGAGGAGAAACTGCTCGATCCCGACGTTGCTGGTCTCGACCGAGTCCGTGATGTAATTCGGTGCCGCCAGGTTGATCGAGGTCCAGTCGTAGAGGGATTTGGCGTTCACTCCCGGTACGGTGGAAAACAGCGGATGATTGAGGCGCACCGGTTCAGGCAGCGACTCCATCATGCGTTCGACGCCCGCCTGGTTGTTTGGGCCATTGTTGGCATTGGCGGCGGGCATTTGATTGATCATCCACAACTGAACGCCGTCTCGATCCACAAACAAATCGGGCGGTCTTCCACTTTGAGAAGTGGTGTGGCCAAAACCGACGGGATTGGCCGCGCCCATCGCGGTCTTCACGCCATTCACCGTCACGGTCGAAGTCACCGGATCCCAGGTTGGACTGCCGATGCTCTTCCAATACGAGACCGCATCGCGCGGAGTGACGGAATTGGGCCGGGTCCCCTCGCCGCGGTAGGATTGGAACGAGGCGCGCAGCGATGTGTATTTGAACGGCTGCACCCGCAGCATCAGGTTGAATCGTTTCGAATCGAAGCCCGAGGGTTTCTGCGGATACGCATCATGTTGGCGAGCGCCACTGACCCGGAGCGCAAGCTTGTTCTGGATGACGGGCCGGCTGAGATCGAGTGATGTCCGCCAGCCGCCGAGGTCATCGAAGCGGATTTGCCCCGTGGAGATTGGGCGCGAAAGATTGGCGGACGCACCGACCAGATTGACCGTGCCCGCGCCCTCCCCGATGCCGAAGATGCTGGAGTTCGGACCGCGGCTGATCTCGAGCGCATCGATGTTCAATGTATCGACGGGTACGCGGCCCGTGGTGGAGAAATTATTGAACGTGATATTGGCCGGGCCCATGCCGCGGATCCGATTCGCGCCCTGGGGGTTGTCCATTATATTGTCCACGGCCATGCCATTTCTATCGATCGAGACATCGGTGTAATTGCCCGTGCCCTCGGTGCCCATCTCGTAGTTGAACACGTCGTTGAGATCGAGCATCGCGAAATCCGCCATCTGCTCCTTGGTCACGACCGACATGGCGGAGGCGAGATCCTCCAGCTTCGAATTGAGCCGGGTACCCGACATGGTGCTCGTGGCTTGGTAGCCGCGATTGTCGGCTGTCACTTCGAACGGCGATAATTGGATGACCGAATCCGGCGCGGGGTTGGCCGCGCCGGTCGTCACGGGCAGATTCGCGGCTCTGGCCTCGGCGGCGCGTTGGACGGCGAGTTCATCGGGATCGATGCGGCCGTTCTGGTTGGTGTCGTAGCGAGCAAGGTCGGCCGCCGTGGCGGGAGGTGAGGCGGTTTGCTGGGCGGATGCACTGGCGCTCGAAACAGCCAGCACGACGGCAGCTAGATGTCGCCGGGTTCGGACGTGTATCCATGGTGTCGCTTTCACGAGTGTTCCTTGGGGTTGGGGTAGTCTGGTCTGGTGGCACCGAAGGGGCGTGCGTGACGGGGGAGAACTGGCTCCGGATTCGGCGTGCCAGGAGTAAACCAGTCCATGGCGACGCTGTCATTGCGAATTTACGGCAAAATCATATGTTTTTGCGCTTACGCCTGGCCGGAGACTCATCATCGTCACGTTATGCCCGCCCGAACAATTCTGCGCCGCTCAATCCTGGCGTGGTTGCTTCTCGCAATCGGCGCGGTTGCGCCGTTGCCGTCGATCGCCGCGGAGTCGTCGGCGCCGCACACCTGGCAGCGTTGGGAGCACACGCTGATCAGCGCCGCGGAATATGCCAACCCGTATGCCGACGTCACCGTGCAGGTGAAGTACACCGGGCCCGATGGCCGTTCCCTCCGCACCTTCGGGTTCTGGGATGGAGGCCAGACCTTTCGCATCCGTTGCGCCTTTCCGGTCCCGGGAAAATGGCAGTGGGAAACGGAATGTTCCGACTCCGCCAATCGCGGACTGCATCAGCAGCGCGGCAACGTAAACGTCCTGGCCTACGCGGGCGGGAGCCCGCTTTACCGGCGGGGGTTTCTCCAGGTCAGCGCCAATCATCGCTATCTTACGTATGGTGATGGCACGCCGTATTTGTGGCTTGGTGACACGGCGTGGGCGGTGCCGCATCGGGCCACCGACGAGGAATGGGAGGCCTATCTGGCTGATCGCGTGGCAAAGGGTTTTTCGGTCATCCAGGTGGGGACGGCACCGGCATGGGCCGGCCCGGCGGACCGGAGCGGCGAGAAGGCGTTTCGCGAGGCGGACTGCGCGCAGTGGAATCCGACCTACTGGCAGTCGTTCGAGAGAAAAATTCAGCGCGCCAATGAAAAAGGTCTCGTCGTGTTCGCGGTCGGGTTGATGGAGCCCACGCGCCGATACCCGCCATCCGAGCAAGCCTGCCTTTTTGGGCGGAATCTCGTCGCCCGGCTCTTCGGCAACTTCGTCATCTTCTCGCCGAGTTTCGACAGCCGGCCCATGCCGCTCGCGCACGAAGTCGGCCACGCGGTCCGCGCCGCCACCACCGTGCACCTTGTCACCCAGCATCCCGGCACGCCGTCCAAGAGTCCCCTGCCGGAATATGCCCTCTACTACGTCGATCAACCCTACGTGGATTTTTCCGGCCTGCAGACGGGCCACAACGGTGGCGACCGCATGCGCTCGGCGCACCATGCGATCGAGTGGGTGCTGCACTTGTATCACCACACGCCGCCGAAGCCGGTCATCAACATCGAGGCGATGTACGATGGGCAGGGCGTCAAAGCCTGGCAGGCCGTCGACGCGCGTGGTCTCGCCTGGCGGAGCTGGTTGTCGGGCGCAATGGGCTACACGTATGGCGCCGGTGATGTCGCGCCGAAGATTCCCATTGGCAGCGGCGGCGTGTGGCGCTGGGTCACCGATCCCGCGAAGTATGATTACTGGGAGAAAGCGCTCCAATGGGAGAGCGCGTTCCAGATGCAGCATCTCCGCGATTTCATGGCGGCGATCCGCTGGTGGGAACTGGAGCCGGCCCACGAATTGATTCGCAATCAGCCCGAGGATGTCACCCGCCGGATGGTGCTGGCCCGGGTGCCCGGCCGCGATTTCGCCGTCGCGTATCTGCCGAATAACGACGGCATCGATGTGGACGTATCCGCGTTTTCATCGCCCCTCGTTGCCCGCTGGTTCGATCCGGTTCATGGACGAACGGTCGCGGTGCCGGGCAACGTCGGGAACCGGGGCGTCCATCGTTTCGTGCCGCCGGGCGAAGGCGATTGGGTGCTGGTGCTGGGGAAGTGAAAGTGGAAGTGAAAGTGAAGAGTGAAAGTGAGAGTGGGAAAAGGGAGTGAGGGAATGAGGGAGTGAGGGAGTGAGGGGGAAAAGGCAGACCGAAAACAGGGGGTGGGAGACCGTCCACTGGAGACGGGCCGTATCGATTCAGAGGACAACCGCGAATGAACGCGAATGGACGCAAATTCCAGAGGAGGAGGGGCGTGGATCGCACAAGTGAAACCATGGTCAGCGCTTGGTTGATCGTTTCCATCCTCCCCATAGACGCCCTCTCCATTCGCGTGAATTGGCGTTTATTCGCGGTTGAGCTGGATTGTTCCGGTTGAGGCCCGAAATCGGCCGATCGACCGCTGCACCTTTTTTTCACCGACTTCAGATTATTGATTGTGGTGATCGGCCTGAGTCGCCGAAGCTTCGCGCATGTCCAGCGTGGTTACGCCAACCGTTATCTTCGCGGATATCGTCGGCGACGTTGGCTGGCTGGGCCCGATTGCCGGGGTGGTGGGGCTCGGCGTGCTCGCGTTGATGATTTGGCAATTCGGCCGTATCCGCCGCCAGTATGCCGAGGATCTGGCCGAACAACTGCAGGAGGTGAGCGACGCGCAAGAGCAGGCCCGCCAGGCGGCGCAGGAGAAGGAGGCCGTCGCGCGTGAAAGCCAGGCCAAAAGCGAAATGCTGGCCACGTTGAGCCGCGAAATCCGGGCGAACCTCAATGGCATCATCGGCTCGGCTGACTTGATGATGGATGGCGCGCTCAAGCCATCGCAGCGCGAACACCTGATCACGTTGCGCGCGTCGGCTGAATCGCTGCACCAGTCGCTGAACGATGTATTGGATTATTCGAGGCTCGAAACCGGCCAGATCCAGATCGCCCGCGCGACCTTCGATGTCCGGCAGCCGCTGATCGAGGTCGTCGAGTCGCTTTCGCCGCTGGCACTGCTGAAGGACCTCGAGCTGGTGCTGATTGTGGCGGCTGATGTTCCGCTGCACGTGACGGGAGATGCGGCCCGCCTGCGGCAGATCCTGCTCAACCTGATGTCGAACGCGGTCAAGTTCACCGCCAGTGGTCGCGTGGTGTTGCGGGTCGAGACCACGCCGGGCGCGGCCTCGGGCTCGAAGGCCGGCGGGACGTGGCTCCATTTCAGCGTGAGCGATACCGGCGCGGGAATCCCCGAGGAGTTGCAGTCGACCATCTTCGACCGGTCGGCGCCATCGGACGCGCTCTCGCCGCGGAAGTTTGGCAGTTCCGGACTCCAGCTCGTGATTAGCAAGCGGCTCGTCGATCTCATGGGCGGCCAAATCGGCGCGCGCAGCCTGCCGGAGGGTGGATCGGAATTCTGGGTGGCACTGGCGCTGCCCGCGGATCCCTCCCAGCCCCCCGCACCGCCGCCGCCCGAGGGTTTGCACGTCGTGGTGCTGGACGATCTCGCCGCGTCGCGCGTGGCCGTGTCAGCTATGCTCTCCCGGATCGGAATTGATCAGGATGCCACCGACACGGTGGCGAAGGCGGAAAGGCTCCTGCGCGATGCGGCGGATGCGGGCGCAAAAGAACTGGTGCTGCTGCTGGACCACTCGGTGGCCCGCGACAGCGGCGATGCATTGGCGCGGCTGGTCGAGCCGGAGTCGGCGGTGCGCTCGACGCGCATCGTCCTGATGGCGCACAATCCGGACGACGTGCGGTTGAACACGCCGAAATTTCCCGTGGCTGCCGTGGTGCGGAAACCGCTGCTGCGCGTGGAGGTGCTGCTCGAGGCATTGCGGATGCCGGCGGGGACTCGCATCCTGCCGCCCTCCGCATCGCGTACGCCGTTCGAGGCGGGCGATGAAGCACGTCCGGAGCGCCGCGGACCACGGGTGCTGGTGGTGGACGACGACGCGATCAGCCGTTCCATCAGTTTGCAGCTGCTGCAGCGGCTGGGGTGTGTCGTCGAGCTTGCGTTGAGTGGCGCCGAAGCAATCGACCTGGCGCGACGAATCCATTTTGACGTGGTCTTCATGGACTGCCAGATGCCGGAGATGGACGGGTTCACGGCCACGGAGCGGATCCGGATCGCGGCGGGCGGCAAGGCGCCGCCGATCGTGGCATTGACCGCGAACAGTTCGGACGCCGACCGGCAGCGGTGTTTTGCCGCCGGCATGTGTGATTTCATCGGCAAACCCGTCCGTCAGGCCGAGCTCGCCCGCGTCGTGAAGCGCTGGGCGCCCGCGCCGCGCGCGGTGGCGAATTGAGTGCCGGGCGGCGCAGCCGCAATTGCAGTGGACCGTATTTTTGACGGATGCGCCGCGGAGCAGGGAGAAGGGAGAAGGGAGCAGGAACAAACCGTCGGATTGCTGCACGAGCGGAGATTTTCACGCCGGCCGACCCTGCTCCTTGCTCCTTGCCCCTTGCTCCTTCTTCCGCAATCGGGTCAGTGGCTTCCTATTCGAGGTCCGTACACAAACGAACCGGGCCACGCCCGTTGGCGCGCCCGGTTCGGATTGAGTCGGTGGTTGGACTACTTGGCTCCGGCGGCGTTGGCCGCGGCCTTCGCGATGGTGCCGCGCCGGGTCAGCCCGGTCCGGCGTTCGCTTTGCCGAATATAGCCCATCGCTTCATACAGTTCGCCGTCCTCGCCCTCGTTCGGGTCGCCCTTTACGGCGTTGACGACGAGCTGCATCACCGCAATCGACGCGGCATCGGCATCGTTGCGCTGGTTCGTCGCGGCGAGGAGCTCGGCTTGGAGCCGGGCGACTTCGGCGCGGGTATCGAAGCTTGGCTTCACCTTGGTTTTGAACTGGGCGAGGGACATTGAAAGGGACAGGCCGATTTTGCGACGGTGACGGGGTCCGATTGGCGCCGCCATGTCTTCCAATGGCACAATTAACCTGTCCCTTCTAACCCACTACCCGTCGTACACGGCAGAATTAACATGTCCCTTTTAATCGCCCTTGAATTGACCTGTCCCTAACAGACTTGCCGGTGAATCAGCGATACTGACCGTCGCGCGGGCGGAGGCGTTTCACGGTTCGGTCTTTAATTCACCTCGATCTTTCATTGGGCTGTGGCATGCCCCGCGGTTGCCGATGGCTGCTTGCACTTGCCGCATGTGCTGTCGGCACCGTCTGTTTTCTCCTGTGGCGAGCGCGTTCTGAGATCGAGGTTCTGCGGGCAGAAGCGGCGAGCGCCCGCCGGGCCGTTGGCCACAGCACGACTCGTGCGCACATCGCTCCCGTCGCGAATCGCCCAATCGCGGGCGAACCAACCGCTCCGGCCCGCGGGCCAGCCGCCGCGGCGCGGACATTGTCCGATTCCGAACGGCAGATTCGCGCGCGGATGTTGCAGTTGCAGCGTTGGGACCGGCTCAGCCGGAACGTTGGCCTGCTCGCGGCGATGAACTTGCCGCCGGACAAGTCAGGCCCGTTCAAGGATCTTCTCGTCGAGCGGGAGTATGCCGAATCAGACGCCAGAGATGCGGCGGACGGAGCCGGCATCGATCCCAACTCCGCGGAGGCCACGGAGGCAGCAGCAAATGCCATGAGTAGGGTTGATGAACGGATCCGGGCGTTGTTGAACGATGGCGAATTTGCGCGGTATTCAGAGGCGGTCGGCACAAGCCTGGCTCGAAACAGTCTCGCCCACACCGTGATCGTCGGATGCTTCATTGACTTGGGCGCGCCGTTGACGGCCGCGCAGGAAACAGCTCTCGCACAAGCAGGGTATCGAGCGATCCAGCTTCAGACCCAGAGTGCCGAACCGGATCCGCTAACCGGCCTTACCCCGTCACAGCAGATAATACTGGACGGCACGTCCCAAACCCTGGCGGCCGGACAAATCGAGATTCTCCGGAAATTCTTCCTCAACGACAACCAACTCGGCGCCTTGCTCAAGGCTGCGCAATCCAGCGCCGGTCCACGCTGATTTTCGCGGTGGGCGAGGCGCAGCCTCAGACCACACCACCACGGATTTCACGGATCGGCACGGATTGAAATTCCATCCGTGTTGATCCGTGTGATCCGTGGTCACTCTGGTTCCGAGAATGGCACAATTAACCTGTCCCTATTAACGATCCGGTTGACCGTTTCGCCGACCAGTGCTCACCGTTTCAACGACTACTCTGGGCCGCGAAGCCAGCGCCCGGAGCGCCTATGGGCGCTCGCGGAAGTTGCGGCGGCACACGGCGGCCTTTTTGTGCCTTTTTGCGGCTAACCCGGATTGGAATTAAAACCGCTCGATCGAATGCGCCGCCACTCGCTTACGCTCGTAGCCACGAAGGCTCGATCGCTTCAATCCCAGTCGTTGGCCACAAAAAGGCACAAAAAGCGCCCGTCCGGCGGCTGGACATCCGCGTGGCGGCCATAGACATCGGGGATATTTGGCCGCCGCCGGCTCGGGCGCTGAGGGGCGGAGGCGGAGGGGCGGAGTAGCGGAGGGGCGGAGGGAATGAGGGGCGGAGGAGCAGAGGGGCGGAGGGAATGAGGGGCGGTGCGGCGTTGAAAGCGCCAGTGAGAGTGAAAGTTTGAAACTCTCTCTTCGCGTCTTCACGGCTTCGCGTGAGCCATGATTGCGATGGAATACGCGGAGACATCGAACACGCGCGGTGGCCCGGGTTCGCGGGAAGCGACGCCGCCGTCCGGCCCCGGCGTCAACGTGCGCGCGTTGCCGGCACGGAAACCGTCGTCCGGAGCACCGGCTTCCCGTTGGACACCACCTCGAGCGCACCGGCGGAATTTAGGACGAACACATCGCGACCGCCTGCGCGCTCGACGGTGATCCGGGCTCGATCCGTCATCTGTTCCACGTTGATCGTTGCCGCGTCGGGCGCGTGACTCGCCTTCACCGGCTCGATCACCGCGGCGAAGCGGGCGCTGGTGCTACGGCGGGTCACCATCGTCAACGGGATTCGGTCGACGATCGAGGCGCCCACGCCGTCGCCGGTCCGCACTTCGGTGCCATCGGCGCCGGCCAGTGTGAGCCCGGTCGTCACGTCACCATCGCGGAAGTGGATCTGCACGGACTCGTTCGTCGGGCCCCAGCGCACGTTTTGAACGTAGTTCCATCCTGGATATTCCTTCCCGGCGGGCTCCTTCTCCCGCGCCGCATCGCACGTCACCGCGGAACCGCGGCCATGATACAGCCAGTCGAAGCGACGGGCGACGGATGAATCGAGCTCGTCGAAGACCAGCACATACGAGGGCGTGACGGCGAGGAGCCGCCGCTGGGCCACGCCGGGATACGCGTCGTCACAACGGGCAACGACCGCCGACCACGCCGCCGTCGCGCCGTAACTTTCCAGCTTGCCCGTGGCGGGCTTTTGCGGCGCGCGATCGATCACCACCGCGTTGTGGCTGATGGTCGCCTTGTACCAATGCTGGTGAATGGGGAGCCGATAGGCCTGGCTGCGGGCCCGGCCGGGATCGACGCCCAGCTCGCGGCCGTGGCCAAAGAGCACGAAACTCAGCTTGTCGTAATGGCCGTGGCCGCCGCCGTAGGGACCGAACGTGAGCGCGGCGACCAGACCGGCCCCGCCCGGGCTGCGCAGAATCGCGTGGCCGGCGCTGGGGAACAGCGCGCTGCCCTGGGGGGCCGGCAATGTCGCGCGCCCACCGGTGGCGCGGCCGAACATCACCGAATTCCAGTTCGCCGATTTCGGCAGCAGCGGCGCCATGGCGTCGTCCCTGTATGCATTATACGCATACTCGAGCATCCCCGCCACGCGGTCGATCGAGGTTCCTGAGTCATCACCATACCGCGGGAGCGAGCCGTCGGGCATCGCATACCCCACCGGCAGGAGGAACATCTTCCTGAGCGTCGGGTGGCTCCATACGTCTATGCCGAGCCGCCGCGCCGCCTCGGCGGTCTTCACCAGCGCGCTGAGAGTGTAGAAGTGATAGCCCCAGCTGTTTTCGTACCACATTCCCTCGTCCGAAACGGAGATCTGCATCTGATGCAGAAAGCCGTTCTCGGGATCGTGAATTGCGCGGCGAACCCAGTCCGCATCCCCCAGCACGGCGCCACCCCAGACCATGGCCGCGTTGTGCCAGCTCTGCCAGTTGCTCTTGCCGGCCTTGTGCTTCGCCATGTTTTCCAGCATCGGCCGCAGCAATCCGCCGCGAATCATCTCGTGATCCTCACGGGTGAACGAGCGCGAGCTGCGCGCCAAATCGTAGGCGGGCGCGATGTTGCCCGCCAGCGCGGACGCCTCGTTGAGCGTCTGCTCGAAAAGGTGACCGCCGGAACGGCTGGCGCCCGTGCCGGTGTTGAGCCGCGAATCATGGTAGGGATATGACTTGTACCGTTGCGCATAGCCGAGGAGCACCTCGCGCGCGAAACGCGCGTATTTTTCCTCCCCGGTGAGCGCGTACGCCCAGGCGGCGTCGGCCAGGTCGCTCAGATTCCGACCATGCGTGGCGGAGAACAGCACGTCGTCGTATGGCGAACCGGTGTAGACGGTCTTGCACTTGGGACACTCGTGTCGCGCCGACGACACCGTCTTCAGGCCGATCTGGCATGCGTTGCACTGGTACCACTGGTTGTGCTGCCCGCCGCGCGAAGGAAACTCGACCGGCCGGCCGATCCGCTTGCTGGCCGCCTCGATGACGGCGGCCACCGCCGCGCGGCCGGCTCCTCCGTCCGTATAAGCGTGCTTGAGCCGCTGCAGTTCCTCCGGCGTGCAGGCAACCACGGGGTGCGATGTCGCGGGGATCCGATCGATGGCTGCGGTCGGGAAGGGTGCTGACTCCGCGCCGGGTTTCAGCGGCTCGGCCGCGCGGCCGGGCAGCAAGCAGCCGAAACCCACCAACACGCATATGCACAGCGCGGCGAATTCACCGCGAATGAAACCGCGCGACCGGAAGCAGGCAATCCCGCCCCGGCGTGGATCTGAGTCCTTATGCGTCGATGGTTCGCCAGCGCGGTGGCATTGCATGGAATGCATCACCTCAGCGGCCGGCCGTGGGCACAAGGCGGGATTTGGTGAGGAGCTGAGGGGCGGAGGAGCTGAGGGGCGGAGGGGCGGAGGGGCGGAGGGGCGGAGGGAGTATGGGAGTGAGGGAATGAGGGAGAGGGAGACAAAAGTGCACCTTCGCGGCTTCGCGCCTTCGCGTGAGCCCATTGCTTTCGCGCTTTGCCGATTAGGCGAAGCACGCACGCCGTCGGATCGTCCTCGATCGTTTGAACGATGAGCGAAGATTAGCGTTCCGAGCCTTGCCCGGGATTTCCTGGCTCAACCAAATCGGCGCGGCGGTCTTCGCGTTTTTCGCGTACGCCGCGGCAGATTCGTCGCAACCCGGTACACGCGAAGTGCACATGCGATCCAGTCCGGTAACCGCTTGCGCCGTGCCCGGAAAACTTCAGCGTTTGCTCCGTGATCGCCATGATGGAAACAAATGCGAGTGCCCTGGCTGAGCTGTGCCGCCAGTTCAGAGTGGACCACTTGTATCTATTCGGTTCGGCGACGGGAGAACGCTTTGACCCGGAGAAAAGCGATCTGGATTTCTTCGTCAGTTTGCAGGACCGCGCGCCGACGGGCGATTACGCCGAGCGATTTCTTGGGCTCGCTGATGCCCTCGAGCGACTGTTTCGGCGACGATTGGACTTGGTGACAGAACAATCGATTCGGAATCCCTACTTTCGTCGTGAAATCGAATCCACGCGTCAGCTCATTTATGGACAGCCATGAAAAAAAGTTGCTGTTCGATGTGCTGGAAGCGGGGCGCAGCGTGCAGGAATGGTGCAGTAAGTCCAATTTTGCCGACTGTCCTTGCATTTTGCTTTTCGCTTGTGTTCGTGGCGGCGGGCAACGCGGCGACACCAGCGAAAACACCCGCGGCGCTACCGCCGCAGCGGGCGGCAACACTCGCTGATGTCCACTACGGGGATCATGAGCGCCAGGTGCTCGATTTCTGGCGGGCGGAGTCGGCTCGGCCGGCGCCCGTCGTTTTCCACATTCACGGCGGCGGTTGGGTGACGGGTGACAAGGCGCGGGTCTCGGATCTGGAGCAATACCTGAAGGCGGGCATCTCCGTTGTCTCGATCAACTACCGCTACATCCAGCAGGCGATCGCGGCAGGGGTGAAGCCGCCGGTGCATTGGCCGCTCGTGGATGCCGCGCGCGCGTTGCAGTTCGTCCGCAGCCGCGCCGCGGAATGGAACATCGATCCGCGGAGGATTGGCGCCACCGGCGGCTCGGCGGGAGCGTGCTCGAGCCTGTGGCTCGCGTTCCACGACGATTTGGCCGATCCGAAAAGCAGCGACCCCATCGCGCGCCAGTCAACCCGGCTGTGGTGCGCGGCGGTGAATGTCGCGCAGACCACGCTCGATCCGGAGCAGATGAAAGCATGGACGCCGAACAGCCGTTACGGTGGACATGCCTTTGGCTTCTGGCCCGATCCTGCGAACCTGAAAACGCGCGACACGCGTTTCGCGGAGTTCTTCGCCGCGCGCGAGCAGGTGCTGCCATGGATCCAGGAGTATTCGCCCATGGCGCACGTGACGCGCGACGATCCGCCGATTTTTTTGTTCTACCGCACGCCGCCGGCGCTCGGTCAGGACGAGAAAGACCCGACGCACACCGCCAACTTCGGCGTGAAGCTGCACGAAAAACTGCGCAGCGTCGGTGTCGCCTCCGAGCTCGTGTATCCCGGCGCACCGGACGTCGTGCATCCGCAGATCAGCGACAATCTGATCGCGCAGCTGAAATCGAAGGCGAAGAAGTAAGCGCCCTGCCGAAAACGGGAATCAGTCGGCTACAACTCTGGCCCATTGGTCCGTGAGGCCGAACTCCGCCACCGCGCGCTCGAGCAAAGCACGGTCGATTTCATCCCCCGACACCGCCAGCATGCTGCGGATGTCGCGCAGGTGTTTCTCGCTGCCGCCTTCGCGGTAGAATTCCAGTTTGGAAAGGATGACGTATTCGGGTGGCGCGAAACACGCGGAGTGACCCTCCACGATGTCGCACCGGCGATGAGCCCATGACCACTCCCAATACGGATGATTCCGGGATGGATAAAAGTCGGCCTTCAATCCGGTCGGCAAATGAATCAGATTAAAATGCCCGCGGGCTGATCGCCGGATCTCTTCCGCCATGGCGGCAGCCGGAGGCACATAATAATCCGCTTCGGGAAACGTTGCCGTGATCGTGGCAATCTCGGGTTCGTCGAGATGAACCACGAGATCGACGTCCATCGTGAATCGCGGTTCCCCGTAATGCATCGACGCCACTGAGCCGACGATCATGTAGCGCACACCGGCCTGGTGCAATGGATGGACGAAAACGGTATACAGATCAGGTTCGTCCCCGGGCATAGATTTTCGCCAGCTCCACGCGCAACCGCTCGTCGGTCCAGTCGGGATGCTGCGAACGAAGCGCGGCTAGCTTCCAGCGACGGGCTTTGCGCCGAAGTTCGATCCCGAGCCGCGTGCGTCCGGCGCTGCCCATCGCGCGCCATGCCTCGATTTGCACCGGGTGCGGCCGGTCGCGTTCTCGATCGATTGACAGCCCAGACGGGTGGGAGGGCGCACGGTGCGACATCAAGCAGACGATGTTAGCATCGGAACTGGACGCAAGGCTGCGACACGCTGAACGACGCCATGAACCGATTATTGAAGCAACTTGTCCGCAAGTGGCTGCGGCATCCCTTCGACAGGCTCAGGGCAAGCTCTGCCGCAGGGACATTCGAGTGAACTTTCGATCCCATCTGCGGCTGCCCCTCGGCGGGCTCGGGGCCCTGAGCCGATTCGATAGACTCAACTGAATGATGGATCCAAGGACTCGAGATTCTCGTGAGGCTTGTCGAACGGGGAAGCCGCAGCCACTCGCTCAGGCCAAACACGCCTTGAACTTTTCCGTGAGCTCGGCGCGGTCGAGGTTCTTGCCGATGAAGACCAGCGTGTTTTGCCGCGGCGTGCCGTCCCACTCGCGATCGAACTTCGCATCGAACAGCATGTGCACGCCCTGGAACACGAGCCGTTTCGGCGAGCCCTTCACCGCCAGCACGCCCTTCATCCGATAGATATCGCCGCCCTTGGTGCGGAGCAGCGTGCTGATCCAATCGTTGAGCCGCTTGCCGTCGAGATCGCCCGGCGCGGTGATGCCAACCGACGTCACCGCCTCGCTGTGCTCGTGGGCGGCGTGGAAATCCTGCTGCCAGCCTGGTTTCGCCACTTCGCCGCAAACCCGGATGTGCAGCGGGTCGTGTCCACACGACTCAAATACGAAATTAAACCCCGGCTCCTTGATCTGAAGCGGATAGCGGCCGTTGCCCTCGTTCAGCAGCAATCGATGCAGCGTGGCGCCGGGCACAACCGGATCGCCCTCCTTGATCCGCGATTCCCAGTCGGAAAACACGAGCGTGGCCGCATCGCGCGCGGCGACGATGTCCTTTTCGTCGAGTGATTTCACCGGCATTATTACGACATCGAGCTCGTTCGGGTTCCCGTGGTGATGGTGATGATGTTCCGCTTCGTTACCTTCGTGTTCGTGATCGTGGCCGTGTTCGTGCCCATGGTCGTGATCACAATGGCCAATCTCGAGCACGTGCGTGCCGGCGGGCAGGGCATATGCGCCGGCCCATTCAAATGGATACTCCGGCTCCATGAATTTCGGATCGAGCTCGGTCGCGCGGCTGAGGTTGAAGCCGCCGACATCGAGCACGTGGTCGAGGCTCACGTCGCAGTTCTTCGTCCGGTGAACCTTCGCCACCGCATTGATCCGCTTGATGCGCGCCTCGACCGCATCGAGCTCGGCGGGTGAGACCAGGTCGACCTTGTTCAGCAGGATCACATCGGCGAACCCGATCTGCTTTACCGACTCGTCATCCTGGTCGAGATGCTGCGCGACGTGCTTGGCGTCGACCACCGTGACGATCGCGTCGAGCCGGAAGCTTTGCTTCATCTCATCGTCGGTGAAAAACGTCTGGGCGACCGGGGCGGGATTCGCGAGTCCGGTCGTCTCAATCAGGATGCCATCGAGCTTGTCCTTGCGCTTGAGCAACCGGCCGAGAATCCGGATCAAGTCGCCGCGCACGCTGCAACAGATGCAGCCGTTGTTCATCTCGAACAGCTCCTCGTCGCTCTGGATCACGAGCTGGTGATCGACGCCAACCTCGCCGAACTCGTTTTCGATCACCGCGAGCTTTTTTCCGTGGTGCTCGGTGAGAATGCGATTCAGGAGCGTGGTTTTCCCTGCGCCGAGGAAGCCGGTGAGGACAGTGACGGGAATCATGCGAAGAAAAGGCGGATGAGGAATGGGCGGACCGGGTGATGCATTCACACCGACGCGCTCGCTGGAGCCGAGGGATCACGGTGCCGCGGCCGTGGCGGATTGCAAACCCGACGCGACCGGCCGGGGGCGGCGGAGATACCTGGCGGTCAAAATGCGCGCTAACCCTTCTTCAGATAGATCGCGATGTTCTGGAATTTCGTGCCGCGGATTTCGAGCGAGGCGATGGTCGCGGGAAACTCGGGCGTGGTCTTGAGCCAGTCGGCCTGGCCCTCGAATTGCGACGTGTTGCCCACGGTTTCGCCGGTGGCGTTGTTCGCCACCGCGCGGAGTGTCAGCGGCCGACGTTCCGCTCCGACGATCGCGATCAGCTCGATTGCCGGCGAGCTGCTCCGGACGAAGTTTTCGGCGTGGCCATCGAGGACGAACGCGGTCAACGAACCCGTGACCGCGTCACGCACAAGCTCCAGGTTGAAGGCATGTTCACCGATTTCGAAAAGCGCACCGCCATGCGGCGCGCGATGCACATGTTCTCCGGTGGCCGCCCGCGCAGGTTCGTCGATTCGTTTGCAGGCTGAAGCGCCGCCGAGCCATGCCATCACCAGGGCCACGATAAGAACACGATTCATGCCAGAGTGTTGAAACGGCGGCGTGCGACTGGCGAGCGAAAGTCGCGGGGTCGCGCAATGGGCCGATGATCTCGCGGTGCGCATTTGCTTTTCACCGGACGTGGAGTTTTTTGGAGGTGGCAAGCATTGAATCCAAGCGACACCGCCCCGCCGGCACTGCTGGCGGGGCTTTTTGTTCGGCCAGGTTTTGGTCCAGGATCCTGCCGCTCACGGCCTCGGAGCGTCCATTGCTCACGACGTCGTCCCGAGGGCGCCAATCAAGGTTTTGAGCGGTTTGGAAAGTGGGCACGCTCTGCTGGCCAGCAGAGCGCCCGTGGACGGCGCGGAGCGTCGCCAAATTATGGGCTGCCCGTTCGGCAAGCCTCTCGAGGCCCCGAGCGGAGTCAAGGGGCTCAGGGTCCCGAGAGGGAGAAGCCCATGCCACTCACGAACCCACCCTTTTTTGGACAACCTGAATTATTCACGGCGAGATTCCTCAACCGTTGCCAGTCCGTCACGGTTTTTGCCCTGACGACTGAGGACGGCTACCGCATCGGCGGTATGGCTCCGGCATCACTTGCCCGTGGGCTAAAACATATGGGTGTATCCAACACGGAAAACGCAACGTTGCGCCACGAGGGGATTGCCCACAAGAGGCAGAGCACGTTGTTGGACAGACGAATTGGCTCCTCCTGCATAAGACACCCCAATCGTGATTCTGGCCGACGCTGTGATCTGCCATGGCATGCTGGCATCGAGCAGCCAGTAATCGCCAGTCAGCTTTGTATCCGACTCGCGTCCGTTGAACGCATCGCGCAGCCGATAAGTGCCAACTGTCGCAGCGAGGTCGAGCTCGATGCCGAAATTTTTCAGCGGCAGCGCGACTGCGGCACTTGCCTCAAACGTCGCTCCCTTGCGTGCGAGATCGTAGTAGCACGTCGGCGTAATCCGAACGCCGCCGATGGTGTAATCGAGCGCAACGTTCGGTTCGGCGATTGATCGCCGATAACGGCCAGGCGCCTCAGGATAAAAATACAGCGTTCCGCCGAGCCGCAGCCCGACTCGCGGGCTTAATGCGAAGCGATAGGAGCCAAACAAATCGACTTCGGATCGAGCGACGTCAGTCGGCTTGGTCTGGAGCGCAGCGTTTCCAGACAGCGCGAGCGTGGCGGACTCGCTGACGAATTCGACCATCGGTTGCACGGACGTGCCGGCGAGTCGCTGGCCGCGAAAGACGTAGTCGGATACGATGGTAGACGTCGCGGTAGCGTTCGGGGATTGAGCACCGGTGGCAAAGACGTTCGCGGCTGCAACGGTGCACATCACGAGCGCTGCCAGTTTGGACGTCATGTTTCGGCGCCCAGCATGTGGGATGGGATGCAGCGGCGAGCTGACCGCAAGGCCGATTTGTCGCGGGGGATGGCTTGGAAGCAGCACGCAATGGAGTTCTTTCTAAAAAGTTTGAGGGAATTCGGCCCGAGGCTACGTTAAATGAATCGCCATGAATCCCGATCCGCTCGACGACCTGCTCAAGGCCTATTCCGAACAGCCTTTGCCTCTGCCGCCGCTTCAGCCGAAGGCCGCCATTTGGCATGAGATCGAACAGCGCCGCCGTCGAGCATGGTTTGGCATCTTCCCGGTGCGGAGCTGGCGTGAGTTGTTTGCGGAGCCGCGGCTGGCGATCGCCGGCCTGGCGGTGGCTCTGGTAACCGGAATCGTGCCTGCGGCGGCGGCACAATCCTTCGTCGAGACGTCTCGCGTCGTTCGGAACTCGCTGCACCTGGATGTTTTTACGACGTGCCCTTCATGCTGCGCGCCGGTCAAGATTGCCGCGGAGCACGGCCGACGGTGAGCGGGTTGTAAGCCGATATGAAAATCATTCTCGGGTTTTTCGCCGCAGTGGTGGCCATCGCGGCGTTATCATCGTTTTGCACGTGGCGCTGGATCGCGGGAAGTCACCCCGTTGTCGCCGTCGATTCGCACGATTGGTTGCACAAGGAACTGCGCGTTACTTCCGAGCAACACAAGGCGCTCGAACCGATCGAGGCGCGCTACGCCGAGCGGGAACGTCTTCTGCGGGAGCGGATGCGACAGGCCAACCGGGAACTCGCGGCTGCGATTGGGAAAAGCAAAGGCTCCTCGCCGGAGGTCGCCGCAGCGGTGGAGAAGGTGCACCAACACATGGGCGCGCTGCAAAAAGCGTCGCTCGAACATCTGTTCGAGATGCGCACGGTGCTGACACCCGAGCAGGGTGACCAGCTGCTACAGCTTGCACAAAAAGGTCTCGAAGAGTCGCCATAACGCCGCCCCGTGGATCCGGATCTGCCGCTGATCGAAGCGCTTCAGGCCAGCGATGATTCAGCACTCAACGAGCTGATCGACCGTCATCGTGAACCCCTGCGCCGTTTTGTATTTCGCTACCTGCGCAACGATGCGGCTTGCGAGGACGTGGTGCAGGAGACGTTCGTGCGCGTGTATTTCAAGGCGGACAAGTTTCGGCCGAAGTCGTCCGTCAAGACTTGGATCTACACCATCGCGTTGAATCTCTGTCGCGATCAATTCCGGCGGCTGGCGCGTCATCGCGGCGACGTCTCGATGGACGCGCCGGCACGTAGCGACGCGCCGCGCACCGAGGTTGCGGACGCGGCGCCACCGCCGTCGGCAAGGGCGGTCGATTCGGACCGCTTTGCCCGGCTCCAGCGGGCGATCGACGAGTTGCCGGAAAAGCTCAGAGAAGCGATCGTCTTGTTTTCGCTCGAGCAACGATCGCAGCACGAGGTCGCCGATATTTTGCGGATCACGCCCAAAGCCGTGGAAACGCGCATCTACCACGCAAAGGCGCGACTCCGGGCCGCCCTCGGCTCTGTGCTGTAGGTTCTTCAGGGGTCATTTTTGTCCATGCGGTGATCGCAAACATCATCAGCTGCCAACTCCAATGCCGCTCGATGTGAATATATCACGGCACTCAGGCGTCCATGTTGCGGACATCGCGTTGGTGCGGCAACTTCACGACCAAGCCGGGATGCAGGTCAGCCAGCACGTTGGCCCACGCCGCTGCCGCATCCGTGGCGTCGGTCGCGTGCAACTCCTGCACACGAGCGAGTTGTTCCGCCCGTGCCCGGTCACGACATGTCTGATACAGCTCCTGCCACTCGTCTTCACCGCCGTGCAGCGCCACCTTGAGCAACTCGGTGTCGGTCATGTTGAATGGGTTGCCGCTTCATGAACCGCTTTCAGCAACCTCCGTGACACGCACCATATTGGTCGTCGATGACAACCCCTCCGTAACGCAAACGCTACGGCACGTGTTGGCTCACGGTGGTTACAACGTCCACACCGCCGCCACCGGCGCACAGGCGCTCGTCTTGGCGAAGGAGCAGGTAGGGCCGAACGAGGTTGGCCGCAACCGTCGCAAGAATTTCGTGGCTGCGGATTCGCGCGAGGACGCGGCACCGCCCGATTGGGAGGAAATGCACAGTTTTTGTTCGATATTGCGGAGAACGAAGCGCGGGGGTTCTGCGATGCTTGAGCGCAATGAATCGAATCAGCAGTATTCGCGACCTGTGCGGTGGGATAGCGCTCCCGATGGTGTGCTTCGCCGGGGCCGTCGTCGTTGCCCTTTTGTCGGGCTGTGAGGATCGGCGGATCGCCAGCTATGAGATCGCGAAAGAGTTTGCGGTTGCGGCGCCACCAGCGGGCAAAGTGAACGACCGAACATCGGTGGCGGCGCCAACCGAGCAACCAGAGTCGCTCGGTTGGACTGCGCTCGCACACTGGAAACCGAAGCCGGCTTCGGCGATGCGCCGCGCCAGCTTTGCCGTGCCGATGAGCGACGGCTCCGATGCGGATCTTTCCATTTCCGTGCTCGGCGGCACGGCGGGCGGCGTGCCGGCGAACATCAACCGGTGGCGCGCACAGCTCGGGCTACCCGAACTCGCCCCCGGCGAGATCGTGGGGACGACGGAATCAATCCCGGCGGATAGACTCGTGTTTACGTTCGTCGACATCGCCGGGCAGTCCGGCGGTGCGGCGATACGGATGCTCGCCGCAATCGCCGAGTTCGAGGGCCAGACATGGTTCTTCAAACTAACCGGTCCCGACCAAGGCGTCGCGCAGGAGAAGGCGGCGTTCGTCGCATTTCTGCGCTCCGTAAAAACCCGCTGAGCCATGCGCCCCCTCTCTTCAATCCTCCGATTTTTCACTTCACTCCAGCTCACGGTCGGGCTGATCGCGTTGTCGATCGTGCTGGTGCTCGTCGCAACGCTCGATCAGGTGAACCTCGGGTTGCTCGCCGTGCAGGAGAAATATTTCCGCACGTTTGTTGTGTTGGGCCGCCTGCCCAACACCGACATCGCGGTGCCGATGTTTCCCGGCGGTTACCTGCTCGGCGGCCTGCTGCTGGTGAACCTCGTGACGTCACACATTTACCGGTTTCGTTTTTCGTGGAAAAACTCGGGCCTGATGCTCACGCACGCGGGACTCATCGTGCTGCTCGTGGGCGAGCTGCTGACCGGGTTGTGGCAGCGCGAAAGCCTGTTGCAGCTTCGCGAAGGCGCGACCCGGCGCTATTCGGAGGATTTTAACCACAACGAACTCGCGTTCATCAACACGAGCAGTCCGCAGCACGACGTGGTGGTGTCGGTTCCCGAAACGCTCGTTGCCGACCGCGGGGCCATCGAGCACCCGCAGCTTCCGTTCAAGCTGCGGGTAATCGACTACATGAAAAACGCGGCGCTGCAAACGCGCGAACAATCGCCGCACGCGCCTGCTACGGTGGCCACCGCCGGCGTGGGACCGCGCATTGCGGTGCAGCGTCTCAAGCCCAGCTATAAATCCGACGAGCGGAACGTGCCGGCGGCCTTTATCGAATTGTCCGGCGCGACCGGTCCGCTCGGCACGTGGCTGGTGTCCACCGCGCTCGAGCAGCCGCAGCAATTCACGCACGATGGCCAAACGTGGAAGGTCGCATTGCGCTCGAAACGCTATTACGCGCCCTACAGCGTCACGCTGCTGAAGGTCACCCACGACGTCTATCCGGGCTCGGAAATTCCGAAGAATTTTGCGAGCCGGGTCAGAGTCCGTAGCGACGATGGCCACGACGATCGCGAAGTCGTGATCTTCATGAACAACCCGCTGCGCTATCAGGGGCAGACGTATTATCAGCATCAGATGAACAAAGCCGAAGGCTTCACCGGGCTGCAGGTGGTGCGCAATCCAAGTTGGGCGCTGCCCTACATCGCATCAATCATGTTGGGGGGCGGACTCGCGGTGCAGTTTGCGTTTCACCTGCTCGCATTCGTTCGCCGCCGTCACAACGCGACCTCGCTCGTGCTCGCCACATGAAAAAATTCATTCCGCATCTTGTCCTGCTCGTCGCGGCCATCACTGTCGCCAGCACGCTGCTGCCGACTCGCCGCAAAACGGACTTCGATCTGGCGACATTCGGCCGGCTGCCGGTGCTCGTCAACGGCCGGCTGAAACCCTTCGATACCGTCGCGCGCACATCGCTGCTGGTGCTGCAAGGGCGGCAGCGCATCGTGACACCGGACGGGCGCACGCTCACGCCGATCGAGTGGCTGCTCGACGTGCTGTATGTTCCGGGCCGGGCCGATATCTACGGGCATTTCCTGATCGAGAATCAAGAAGTGATCGACCTCTTCAGCTTGCGTCCTTCGGAAGGGGACGGCGGCAAACGCTTCTCGTACGCGCAACTCGCGAAGGGGATCGGGGAACTCGATCGACAGGCCAGACTCGCCGACGAGGTCGAGGCGCCGCTCCGGACGCCGTTTCAACGTCAGGTGCTGCGGCTGCGGGATAGGGTGATTCTCTATCAGCGTCTTCAGTCCACGTTGAAACCGGCGGGCGAGTCGGCGGATTTCTTCGCCGAACTTCGCAAGCTCGAGAAGACGCTGCCTGCGAGCATCGCTGCCGTGCGTGCGCGCCAGCGCGGAGAGCCGCACGACGAGGCCGCGTTCAAGAGCATGATGGAATTGGTGCGGAAGTTCGATGTCATGCAATCGACGGCCTATTTGATCACTATTCCGCCGGCGGGAGAGAATAAGGACCTCAATGGATGGAAGACGCCGGGGCAGGCTCTCGTCGATTCGATCGATGCAGGTGTGGTCGATCGCACCGTGCTTGCTTACGCGGCTCTCGGCTACGCCTGGCATGCGGGAACATCGGCTTCATTCAATGAAGCGGCCGCCGCCTTGCACGAGCGGCTCGAAGGAGCGTATGCGGCGGCACTCGCCAAGTCGGACGTCGAAGCGCGGTTCAATGCCGCGCAGCCGTTTTATACGAGCATGGTTTTATTCGTGCTCGCGCTGCTCGCAGCGCTCGCTTCGTGGTTGATCTGGCCGGACGTTCTTCGCCGTAGTGCGCTCGGACTTCTGGCGTTCGCGTTCGCGCTCACCACGGCGGGTATACTCACGCGGATGTGGCTCGAAGGCCGGCCTCCAGTCACGAATCTCTACTCGTCGGCGTTGTTCGTTGGCTGGGTGGCCGTGGCACTTTGCCTCGTGATTGAGGCCATCTACAAGAACGCGGTGGCCAGCGTGGCGGCGGGCGTCGTCGGTTTCTGCGCCCTCGTGATCGCGCACCACTTGTCGATGGGTGGCGACACGATGGAAATGATGCGCGCTGTGCTCGACTCCAATTTCTGGTTGGCGACGCACGTCGTCACGATCGCGATTGGCTACGGCGCTGCGTTCCTCGCCGGATTCCTCGCGATCATCTATATTGTGCGCGGCACTCTGACGAAATCGCTGGACCGCGGCACAGCCGACGGGCTCGCGCGGATGGTTTACGGTGTCATTTGCTTCGCGACGTTGTTCAACGTGACGGGAACGGTGCTCGGCGGGATTTGGGCTGATCAATCGTGGGGCCGATTCTGGGGCTGGGATCCGAAGGAGAATGGCGCCCTTATCATCGTGCTGTGGTATTCGCTAGTCCTGCACGCCCGCTGGGGCGGCATGGTGCGCCAGCGCGGTCTGATGAACCTCGCGATCTTCGGGAACATCGTCACGGCGTGGAGCTGGTTCGGCGTGAACATGCTCGGCGTCGGACTGCACAGCTACGGCTTCACGGACTCGGCTGCGTTCTGGCTCGTCGTTTTCGGAGGTAGCCAGCTCGCGGTGATGATGATCGGCGCGTTGCCGCTCGACAAATGGCGCAGCCGTCATGCGCTCGCGGGCGCGATGGCTTCGATTCAGCCGCCGGTATCGGAGGAGCAGGTGGCGCCAACCGAACTTGCGTGCCGATGAATTTCCGGTCGTGGCAAGCTGGACCCTCCACGCGGAAAATAGCGGGGATCCGGCCATCCGGCGCATAGCAACCGGGTGGCCGGATCATGCTTCACGTTGGCCACGATCCAGGCCTACGGCCGACCCGAGCTGAATTTAGTCACCCGAAACCAAAGCCATGGCCAAAATATTCAATGACATCACGGAAACGATCGGCAACACGCCCCTCGTGCGGCTCAACCGCACGGCTGCGGCACACAACGCACAAGGGGAGGTGTTGCTTAAGCTGGAGTTCTTCAACCCGCTTTCGAGCGTGAAGGACCGCATCGGGCTTTCGATGATCGAGGACGGATTGAAATCCGGCAGAATCACAAAGAACACGGTGCTGATCGAGCCGACGAGTGGGAATACGGGGATTGCGCTAGCATTCGTCGCCGCCGCGAAAGGCATCAGTTCCGAGATGTAGGGTCCATGAGGGATACGTCCGACTTGCTGCGTTTAACCCTGCAACGCCGGTTTGGCCGCGGGCCGGGCCGGCACTCATCGCAATGAAAATTTTCAATCTGCACGCCGGGTCCAGCGGGTCACTGGTGTCTCGCTGGCCCTGGGAGTTACAGCAAGAGACAGCCCGATCGGGATTCGGCCCGCGCCGGTTGCGTCACGATTGCCGCAGCCGAGCGCCGCGCCTTGGTGCTATGACTGATCGAAACCGTCTTCTGCTGCGTCTCATTTTCGCGGCCATCGCATTTGGCTTCGTGAACGCGGCGGAGTTGGAGATTAAGCCGGAACTGCCCAAAACGGGTGTGAACCTCGCACGTTCCACGGGGGGCTGGCTTAACGTCGAGGTGACCGGGAATCATAGTTTCGTGGTCTCGTTTTTCGACCAGGAGAAAAAACCGATTGCAGCGGATGCGGTTCGGGGCGTGGTCCGCTTCTTCTACACCGCCAGGGAGAACAAGCCGCCCGTTCCGCTCCACCTTTCGGAGGACAGCAAGAAGCTGGTATCACTCGCCAAGGTCCGACCGCCGCACGTGTTCCGCGTGTTCCTGGTTTTGTTTGGCGCCGGAGACTTGGATATCGGGGAAACATATAATTTCCGCTACCCTGGATGACTCTCCTTGCGAGGGGCGGTCGTGGAAATGGGCGCTGCCGTCGCGTCCGAGCAGCCGTGCCGCGCGTGCCGACTGGAACGGCAGCAGTCGAGGGGCTGCGGTAACGATGGGGCTCGTACGCCCTCAGGTCGTTATGCGTGGAACTGCGTGTGACGAGCAACTTCGCCTATGAGACCGCGCCAGTTCCATGCCGCAGTGGCATTGGGCGACACCGGGACATCGCCTGCCGTCGAAGCAGTTTCGATCGAGAATTCGCCTGCGACACCGGTGAGAAAAGTCAGCGGCGTGGCTTAGGGCGAAACTTTCTCGCGTAGACAGCCAGCGCCGTGCCCCCCGGACAGATTTGTCGGATTTCATCCGGCGGGTGAGGGATGCGGCGCATGGCCGGCGTATAAGGCGTGCACTTCAACCATGTCCCCGGAATCCAGCTCGCCGTTGTGGTCCGCACTCTCGGAGTCCGCGATGTTTCGCGACTATCAGGCGGCGTTTGAAAAGGCCACGGGGTTGCCGCTGAGCATTCATCCGCCGGGGACGGACCACGAAAGCGGTTCCATGGATCGGCCGGCGGTCGGAAATACTTTCTGCGCCCTGATGGCGCGCACGAACCGATCTTGCGAAGCCTGCCTTGCGCTGCAACGGAAGCTGGAGGAGGAAGCCAAACTCCAGCCGAAGACGCTGAAGTGTTTCGCCGGTTTGTGTGAGACGGCTGTGCCCGTACGCATGGGCGAGGGGCTGATCGCGTTCTTGCAGACCGGCCGGATTCTGATCGAGTCGCCGAACCAACGTCAGTTCTCCAAAACGACCCGCGAGTTGCTGCGGCTGGGCACGGAAATCGATTTGAAGCAGCTCGAGGAAGCGTACTACGCGACGCGCGTGCTCGCACCCGATCAGTATGAATCGATGGTCCGGCTGCTCACGATTTTTGCCGGTCACCTCGCGGCGGCCGGCAATCAACTCGCGTTGCAGCGCAGCGCGCCGGAAGACTCGCCCGTTTCGCGGGCCCGGAAAATCATCGATGAAGGCTATCGCGAAGAACTCTCGCTGGGTGAAGTCGCGGGCCGCGTAAACGTCAGCGCCGGCTATTTCAGCATGATGTTCAAGAAAGTCACCGGGCTGAACTTTGGTGACTATGTGGCGAGACTACGGGTCGAAAAAGCCAAGAATCTCCTGCAGAATCCGAAATTTCGGATCAGTGAAGTCGCCTACGAAGTGGGTTTTCAATCGCTTTCTCAGTTCAACCGCACGTTTCGCCGGATTTTGGGCGCTTCTCCACGGGCGTGGCGCGCTACACTCGGCGTTTCCACCAAGGTGCGGAGAAATCGGATCGAGGTCTTCTGCGAAAATGGTGGGTGATCTAAAATGGCATGAACGCTTCGACCACTTCCGCGGCCAAACCGGACATCTCCGATCTCGTGGTCTCCGTCACCAACGAGTGCGGCGAGCGGCTGCGTTATCCGGTGAAGGTGGCGAATGCTGCGCCAATCACGCAGGGGATGGTAACGCGTTTGCGGCAGTCGGAGATTTTTCGCGACTACCAGCGGGCGTTTCAAACCACGACCGGTCTGCCGCTGGCGATACGAGCGACGGGATCGTTTCAGCCGCCGTTGTACGGCTCGAAGCAGGCCAATCCGTTTTGCGTGCTCATGGCGACGAGGAACAAGTCCTGTGCGGCCTGCCTGCAACTCCAGCAGGAGATCGAGGATGGCGCGACCGCGGAGCCGGCGACCATGGAGTGCTTCGCGGGCTTGAGCGACTCGGCCGTACCGATTCGCGTTGGCGAAAATGTGATTGGCCACTTGCAGACCGGACAAGTGCTGCTGCGCGAGCCGTCGAAGGCGCGATTCCGGCACACGGTCCGGCAGTTGGACGAGTGGGAAACGGCCATCGACCTGCGCCGCCTCGAGGCTGTCTATTTTCAAACGCGCGTGATCGCGAGGCGCCGCTACGAATCGGTGCTTCGCTTGTTGGACATTTTCGCGCTGCAATTGTCGGCCCTGAGCAATCAGCTCGTGGTGAAAGAAGTCGCCGCCGAGTTGCCTGCCGTTGCGACCGCGCGCCGTTTCATCGCAGAACATCTGGGTGAGAAACTCTCGCTTTCGCGGGTGGCGGAGGCCGCGAACATGAGCGCGGTTTATTTCTGCAAGAGATTTCGCCGCGAGACGGGTTTGAACTTTTCCGACTACGTGCGCCGCATGCGCATCGAAGAGGTGAAGCAGCTCCTGCTCAATCCGCACACGCGGGTGAGCGAGGCAGCCTTTGCGGCGGGCTTCCAATCGCTTTCGCAGTTCAACCGAGACTTCCGTCTCGTCGCCGGCGAAACGCCGTCAACGTTTCGCGAGCGGCTGCACGGCTTGCCGGGATCCGCCGCCGCCATCCGTGGCGCGCCGCGGGCGGCGTGAAATGCACCTGTTTTTCGATTTAAACCAAGCCAGACCCAAGCGCATTTCATCCGTCAGCATTTCAACTCACCATGACTGTTTTCGAACACCCCTCCACATCGGTACCGCTTCGAACCCATCAGCGCGACGATTCCCGCTCACCGATCAACAAGCTGGCTTCCTCACCGCGAGCCAAGCGTTGGAGCCTTCGTCGATGACACTCAGCCTTTCCGTCGCGATCGACCGGGCGACCGCGACGATTGCCTCGGCACCGGCCGATGTGCCGCCCCCGTTTGCCGAAATAACAGAGTCCGCTGACACCGAGCCAGTCGCTTATGGCGAACGCAGCAGTCTCCAGCTTTATCTTCAGGGAATCAGCAAAACGCCGCTCCTCACGATCGACGAAGAAATCGCGCTCGCCCAACGCATCCGCGGCGGCGACTCCGCTGCACGCGATCACATGATTCGGGCCAACCTTCGCCTCGTCGTGAAAATCGCGAAAGCCTACCAGAATTTCAGCTTGCCGCTCCTCGAACTCATCAGTGCGGGGAACATCGGCTTGATCAGGGCAATCGAACGTTTCGACCCGCGCAAGGGCGCCAAACTCTCGACCTACGCTGCGTGGTGGATTCGTCAATCGGTCAGACATGCGCTCTCCACCGAGGGCAAAACGATCCGGCTGCCGATCAATCTGGTCGACAAGATTTCCAGGATGCGCCGCACAGCGATCCAGTTGACGGCGCAATTCGGTCGGGAACTCACGGACGAGCAGCTGGCCGCGGAGCTTCAGGTCCCGACCAAGGAAGTCGCACACCTGAAGTTGGTGAGCGTCCCGCCCGCCTCGCTCGATTCTCCGAGCGGCAAGGAAAGCGGGAGTGTCACTTTCGGCGAGCTTGTTGGCGACACCAACGCTGCCAGCCCCTATGAGTGCGTGCGCGATAAGAACCTCCTGGGCGCACTGTCCGCGATGGTCGATTCGCTTGAGCCGCGCGAGGCGGAGATCATCAAGCTTCGTTTCGGCCTCCATGGTCGCGCGGAGCACACGCTCGAGGAGGCAGGCAGGAAATTCTGCATCACACGCGAACGCATCCGCCAAATCGAGCATCTCGCGCTGAGGAAACTACGGGATGCGATGGCCAGGCACGAAGCCATCCTCTAGCGCGACGAAATCGAGTGCGAGGAGTGCTACCGCCGGCGCATGACGGTCATCCGCGAATTCAACGAGAGCAAGGCGAAGCAACCGGCGTCGCGGGAGCGAACGATTTACCCAAAGCGATTCGCCGCAGCCTTCCGGCGCGATCGAACGCGGCGAACCGCCGCCTGACAATTCTCGGCGCTGCGCAGATGCGGCATCATACTCGCGCGACCTGAAAAGATGCGTAGCGTTTCCGCCAAGATGCGGAGAATCGGAGCAGGCATTTGTGAGAGAATCGCGACCGAAACAAGCCGCCCATGAAGCATACCGTTCGCGCCGGCAAGAAACTCGGGCTCAATAACGAGCGCGGCCCTGTCGACATCGGCATTTCGATCACCAATCAACGTGGTGAGCGGCTTTGCCGCCGCGCGAGCGCCGTGAGCCTGCGCATGGGCTGCGGCGTGATTCAATTGATCGAGCGGGAGCGTGGCTGCTTCGTGTGGTTCAGACGATGTAATGTCGAGGTCCGCGACGGCCGGCGCAATTTGCTCTTCCGGCTTCTCAGCGGCTCGGCGTCGAGTGACGGCGCCAACCTCACGATCGTCGCTGAAGTCGCGTCTCAGTCCGGCGGCGCTGCTGCATGTGCGCGGTTGGCGTCCGGTTCGGCTCGCACACCGACTGGCTCAGGAGGCGGGCTGGGCGTTCTTTGCCCCGAAGGCGGCCGACGAAATTGCGTATGTTCTGTAATGCTTCGATTATGAAAACCAAATCTCAATTGGCCGTTCTCGGCCTCCTCGCTCTATTGTCCGCCGCGCCCTTCGCGGCTTTCGGTCAGCCGACCGTGTCGGTTGCCACACCGGCTCCCTCGGCGCCGGTCACGCCCGGACAATCGGTCACTATGGCGGTTTCCGCGAGTGGCCCGGGGATCGGTTACCAATGGACACTTAATGGGGCGAGCATTCCTGGAGCTACCGGAGCTTCTTACACGTTGCCGATGGCAGGCGCTGCCGACCGCGGCACATATCAGGTTGCCGTCACCGGCGCGGGCGGGACCGTCACTGTCGACATGGGTTCGATGGCCGTTATGTCGGGCGATGCGCGGCTGTTGAACCTCTCGGGTCGCGCGATGGTTGGCACCGGAAGCGACGTAATGATCGCGGGATTCGTGACTCGAGGTGATGCGGGCTCGACCAGCAAGAACATCCTGTTCCGCGGCATGGGGCCGGCGCTCGCAGGCATGGGTGGCATGTCCGGCGGCGTGCTGTCCAACCCGGTGCTGACGATCTACGATG
This sequence comes from Opitutaceae bacterium, assembly GCA_030648295.1. Taxonomy (GTDB): domain Bacteria; phylum Verrucomicrobiota; class Verrucomicrobiia; order Opitutales; family Opitutaceae; genus ER46. The sequence goes on from JAUSID010000072.1 coordinate 127,837, forward strand.
GCCAGTCGAGTCCGATGGGCAGCAACATGGGCTGGGCGAATGCGCCGGTGCGCACGACGGGCGGCGGAGCTTCGCGGGTGCAGTTCAATATGCAGTCCGCGACTCAGGCGATGATGAACTCGGTCGGTGCGTTCACGACGGGAATGGGTTCGGCCGATTCGGCGCTGACGATGAACGGCCCGCACGGCGCCTACACCGCCATGATGTCGGGGACCAACAACTCGACTGGAATCGGGTTGGTCGAATGCTACGATGCGGACGCAACTCTCGGCAACGGCGCGAATAACGCTCGCCTCGTCAATATGTCGGTGCGGGCCAATGTCGGTGCGGGCACCAGCAGTTTGATCGCGGGCTTCGTGATGGTCGGAGGCCCGTCCGGATCGCCGGGAACGGTGCTTCTTCGCGCCATGGGACCTGGTTTGGCAGCGATGGGCGTGACCGGCGCAATGCCGGGTCCCACGATGATGCTTTACGACGGCAACTCGAGACCGATAGCGAGCAACAGCGGCTGGAGCAACGGCCCGATGATGGCTGGCGGAGCCGCGGCATCGACGATCCGCGTGGGGATGGTGCCTGCGATGATGGACGTCATGGCAGGGGTCGGCGCATTTCCGCCCGCGGCTGGATCGGCGGATTGTGCGATGGTGGCGACGCTTCCGCCTGGTGCTTATACGGTCGTGGTCTCCGGTCTTCCCGACAACTCAGGCCGACCGATGACGGGTGTCGTGTTGTGCGAGGTGTATGAAATGCGATAGTGATGGTGGTTCGAGAATCCTCATTATGAAAAAGAGTACTCAGTTAATTGGCGTCCTGGCGCTTGCGTTCCTGCTCTCCGGCTGCATGGGCATGATGCCGATGTGCGGACCGATGAATCACGACAAGGAGAGCAAGCCCGCCATGACGGCGCCTGCCGCAAAGCCGGATGAGAGCGCTGCCACGACGTCGGCGGCAGGGCACAAACACTGATTCAGGCTGGGCGCGGCTGCTGCGCATGATTCGTTTCGCCTGGAAACGGCGAGATCCCGAGGCTGCGCTCACGCCACCCGATGAGCGGCGACGGTTTCGGAGTCGGTTTTCGTTTGTCGCTGAAAGCCCGGGCGTGATGGTTCGTGTTCGGTCGGCAGTCGCGCAACACAGGCTCGCCGATATTCTCCCGGCGGCTGTCCGCTCGTTTTGCGGAACGTGCGGTTGAACTGGGAAATGGACTGAAATCCGACGGCGGCGGCAATTTCACCGATTCTCATGTCGTCGTGGGCGAGCAAATGCCGCGCTCGCTCGACGCCGTGATCGATGTGGTGATGCCGTATCTCGGCGGGCTTGCGACGATTCGTGCCCTCCACAAAATGAACCCATCGCTGAAGTTCATCCAAATCAGCGGCGGTATGGATGCGGTGGAGAGCGCCGACGCTGTGCAATCGAGTGCAAACGCATTCCTCCAGAAGCCATTTTCGCCAGAGCAACTGCTGGAGGCGGTGCATGAGGTTCTGCGGGAGCCGGACTCCGATGCGGGTTAAATGCCAAGATATGCGCAACCGTTCGTAAGAATTGCCTGAGGGGTAACGGCCATCAGCGGGGTATAAGCCTGTGTAAGTATCATGCGCCCCTCGCGTCTCGATTTCCCGCACGCCTCCCACCGCCCAAACCATGGACAGGCGCAGTCGCACACAATCGTGGGCTCTCGCGCGTTCTCCCCGGAACAATCCTCCGAGCGCGCTCAGTAACCCATAAATCGCAGCACCAGAAATTCACCATCATGAAAAACTCACGCGTCGCTAAAGGCGTTCTCGGGCTGGGCTCCGTTCTGGCCTTCACCCTCGGTCTCGGCAACTCGGCCTTCGCCGGCCCCGGCCCGCAATACTGGCAGCAGCAGGCCCAACGAGCTAAGGCTCGGGCCGACTACCTTGCCGAGGGCGCCACACCCGCTGCAAAACCGACCGCCCCACCGGCAATGGCCTGCCCGCACTGCAAGACCAAGGTCGTCGAAGAGTCCTCGTTCACCAACGTAAGCGGCAAGATTGCGCCGCACAGCACCGTGACCGGCAAGAGACACTATTGCGATGGGTGCAGCGGCTTCATCACCGTTGCCAGAGGCAAGGTTTCTGATGAGATGAAGCGGAATTGCCCGATTTGTGCGAAAGCCGGCCCGACATGCTGCAGCACGAACACTTGAGCACCGCGGCTGTCACAACGATCACCGCCAATAGATCCGCAGCGCGCGGGCTCAGTCCATGCTGGGCCGCGCGCCAATCTATCTGTCGAGCCGAACCCGCCGCATCCTGTACACCAAACGCTCCCGTCGAAAACCGCGCGCTGGCTGCCGTTCGGCGCGCGCTGGTGGATCACTCATGAAATTCGTCTCCTTGTTAGTTCCACCTCGCATTGTCTTTCCACTTCTCGTCACCGGCGTGCTCGCGGGTTGCACGGTCGCACCATCCAGTGGGGAAAAACAGGCACGCGATCAGGTCTCCCAGATCGGTGAGACGCTTCGTCCCTCCGCGCAGAAACCGGTGCTGCCGGACTTGCGCACGGATTCACCGGTGGGTGAATTCGTGCGCTTCGCCGTGCTGAACCACCCCCAGGTCGAGGCGGCGTATCATGACTGGCGGGCATCCGTCTCGGCGATCGCGCCGACGCGCGCGCTGCCCGATCCGCAGATCACGTTCGAGGCGGACATCTCGGACATGCTCATGACGTTCATGCCGGGGCTCATGTTCGATTTCATGTCGCGAGGCAAACGCTCGGCGATGGCGGCCGAGATGACGGCGACGAGCATCGTGGCGTATCGCACCTACGTCGCGGCGGTGCTGCGCGTCGCGTCCGATGCACGCAAGGCGTGGATCGAACTTGCGTTCATCGATGAATCGATCCGCCTGCGCGAGAGTTCGGTTGGGGCGCTGGAACAATCGCTCGAGATCGCCAACACCGATTACACGACCGGCCGCGGGATGGGCACGCTCGCGAACCAGGTTCGCGTCACCAACGACATTGCGAAAGTCCGCACCGAACTGGCCACGCTTGCCGATCGCCGAACTGCCGTTCGCGCTCGCTTTAAGTCCACGCTGGGGCTGTCGCCCACGGATCGCGATCCGGCCTGGCCACAGGTAACGCTCGCGCCGACGGCGCTCCCCAGCGAGGACGAACTCTGGCGCCGCGCGTCCGCGGCCAATCCCGAACTCGGCCGGATGCGCGCGATGGTCGACATGTCGATTGCCAGCATCGACGTGGCGCGCAAGGCCCGCACGCCCGATTTCACGATCGGCGGCATGGCCGATTTGAAGGCCGATCCGCTCATGTTGCGGCCGACCGCCACGGTCACATTGCCGATTTGGAAGGAGAAAATAGCCGCGAACATCGCCGCAGCCGAAGCACGGCGCGACGCCAGCGTGGCGCGGGTCACGGCTGAGCAGCTCAATATCGCTGCCGAGCTGGCGCAGATGCTCTACATGGTGCGAGAAGCCGATCGCATGATCGCTTACATCGACAACACCGCGCTGCCAAATTTCGAGCGCGCGATCGAGACGATCGGAGCGGGTTACCAATCGGGGATGACGAGTCCGGGCATGATTCCCGAGACGCAGCTCATGGCGCTCACGATGCGCATTGAACGCGCCGGCGCGCTGCGCGAACGCGAAAATGCCGTGACCGAACTGATGCTGTTGACGGCCGATATCACCCCCGCCGGCGCGCCAATGCTCGCTGCTACCACTTTCCATCCGTGAACGAATTTCAACTCATGAAAGCCCGCCGCTATCTCGCCTACATCTTTTTCCCGCTGCTGCTCGGCGTCGCTCTGTCCGCCGCCGAGCAACTTTGGACCTGCGGGATGCATCCGCAGATTATCAAGGACAAGCCGGGCAACTGTCCAATCTGCGGCATGAAGCTCACGCCGATCCGCGCCAATGCGGCCAAGGCCGGCGGCGCGACCGCGGGTGGCGAGCGCAAGGTCAAATTCTACAAATCCACGATGATCCCCGGCGAGGTGAAGCCTGCGCCTGGCAAGGACTCGATGGGCATGGACATGGTGCCGGTTTACGAGGACCAGGACATGTCGGGCGAAAACAACATCCAAATCGACGCGGCGACAACGCAGCGGATGAACCTCAAGACGGCGCTCGTGGAGCACGGTCCGGTGCGTCGCGAACTCCGCACGGTCGGCACCGTCGCCTACAACGAGCAGGGGCTGCGTGACATCACGACCAAATACGAGGGCTGGATCGAGAAGCTGCACGTCAACACCACCTGGACCGTCGTCAAAACCGGCGATCCACTCTTCGAAATCTATTCGCCGGATCTCTACAATGCGCAGCTCAACTACGTGCTCGCGCTGCGGGCCGAAGGCGAGAAGGTCGGCCCGCTCACGCGCGCCAGCCTCGCACGACTGCAACTGTTCGACATGCCAAAGGACTTCATCGACGAACTGAAGCAAAGCGGCGAGGTGCGCCGCACGATGGTGTTTCGTGCGCCAGCCGATGGCGTCGTCATCGAGAAAATGGCGGTCGCCGGCCAAATGATGAAACCGGGCGAACGCATATATCGGCTCGCGGACCTTTCCACCGTGTGGGTCCATGCACAGATTTATGAAAAGGATCTCCCGTTCATTCGGGAAGGCCAGGCGGCCGTTGTCAGCACAAGCTATGGGCCGGAGCGGCGGTTCGAGGGCTCTGTGCAGATCCTGCTGCCGCAGGTGGAAGAGCAGACGCGCACCGTTGCGGCCCGCATCGTGCTGCCGAATCCGGAAGGCTTTCTGCGGCCCGGGATGTTCGTCGAGGTAGGATTCAAGTCGCAGCTTACCGACGACGCGGTGCTCGTGCCCGATATTGCGGTGCTGCGCAGCGGCGAACGGAATACCGTCTTCATCGCGCTCGACGGCGGCTTCTTCGAGCCGCGCGAGGTAAAGATCGGCGCGCGGAGCGAGGGCGGCGTCTATCAGGTGCTCGCGGGTCTGAAAGCCGGAGAGCGCGTCGTGACCTCTGGCCAGTTCATGCTCGATTCGGAAAGCCAGCTGCGTGAGGCGATCCAGAAAATGCTGAAGGGCGCTCCCGGCGCCCAGCCTGCCGCGGCTCCGACCGCTGTTGCAGAGAAGAAGACCGAGGTGGTTGCGCCGACTGCAGCGACGCTGCCAGAAAACGCGATCGAGCTGCTCAAGCCGATTGCCCTCGCGTCCGCCGACGCAGGCGCTGCGCTCGCGGCTGACGATCTCGCCGGCTACAAGAAACAGGTGCCGGCGCTGCGCTCAACGCTCGCGGCCTTCTTTAGCGGCTACGAACACGCCACGCACGGGCCCCTCGGAAAGTTCAAAGACGGTCTCGCTGATCCGGCGGACCTCGCGGCCGCGCGCCGCGAGTTTGAACCGTTCAGCTCGGCCATCGCCGATCTCGCACGAGAGAACCATCTCCATCACACGGAGAAGCTGCACGTGTTCGAATGCCCGATGGCGCCCGTGACGGGCAAGGCGCGCTGGCTCCAGCGCGAAGGTGGCACGAAAAATCCATTCTTCGGCTCGAAGATGCCCGGGTGCGGCGACGAGATCGCCGGTCCGACCGCTGCGTCGGGTTCGCGTGGCGGTGGCGGAGGCGGCGGAATGGGGATGACGCTCCCGCCCGGCCATCCACCAATCGACAGCCTTTCTGTCGCGGCGTATCTCCGCTCACAATCGTCAGCCGCTGTTGGCGGGAAGCCAGCCGCCGACGGGGCGTGTGGCAGTTGCGGAATGAGCAAGGCCGAAATGGCCGCCGGCGAACCCTGCGAGCACGACAAAAAGTAACCAGAGCACCATCGCACCTTACTCCAGCTCTTCCGAAAAAACTTAGGTTTTGGCGGAGCAAAAACCTCCAGCGACCATGCTCAAGGCCATCATCGAATTCTCGCTCAAGAACAAGTTCCTCGTCCTCGCTGCGACCGCGGGGCTGATTTTCGGCGGCGTTTACTCGCTCCGCCATATCCCGCTCGACGCGATTCCGGACCTCTCGGACACGCAGGTCATCATCTATACGGAATGGCCGGGACAGGCCCCGCAGATTGTGCAGGACCAAGTGACGTATCCGATCACGACGAAGATGTTGTCCGTGCCCAACGCGACCGTCGTGCGCGGTTACTCGTTCTACGGCTTCTCGTTTGTCTATGTGATTTTCGAGGATGGCACCGATCCGTATTGGGCACGCAGTCGCGTGCTCGAATACCTGAACGGTTTGCAAGGCAGTCTGCCCGTGGGGGTGACGCCGCGGCTCGGGCCCGACGCGACGGGCGTCGGGTGGGCCTTCATGTATTCGCTCAACTCGAAGAAGCACGACCTCGCGGAGTTGCGCACGATGCAAGATTGGTTCCTCCGTTATCAGCTTTCCAGCGTCGAGGGTGTCGCCGAAGTGGCGTCCGTCGGCGGGTTCGTGAAGCAGTATCAAATCACCGTCGATCCGCACCGGCTTCACGCTTATAATCTCTCGATTAGCGAGGTCGCCATGGCGGTGCAGAAAAGCAATGGCGAGGTCGGCGGCCGCTCCGTCGAAATGGCCGAGAAGGAATTCATCCTGCGCGTTAAAGGCTACGTCACCGACGTGGAGATGTTGAAGAAAGTGGCGGTGGGTCGCGGACCCGGTGGCACGCCAATTCTCCTGGGAGAAGTCGCCAATGTGCAGCTCGGGCCAGACATGCGCCGGGGTATCGCCGAGCTAAATGGCGAGGGCGAGACCGTGGGTGGCATCGTGGTGGTGCGCTATGGCGTCGATACGCGCGAGGTCATCCAGGCAGTTCGCGCACGGCTCGATCAGGCGATGAAGAGCCTGCCCGAAGGCGTCACCTACACGATCGCGTATGACCGCACGGCGCTCATCGACCGTGCGGTGCGCACGTTAAAGGAGAAGCTCATTGAAGAGAGCATCGTCGTCGCGCTCGTGTGCCTGGTCTTCCTGATGCACCTGCGCAGCGCGTTTGTCGCGATCGTAATCCTGCCGATCGCCGTGCTCGCTTCGATTACGATCATGTTCGGGCAGGGGCTTAGCGCGAACATCATGTCGCTGGGCGGCATCGCGATCGCCGTCGGTGCGATGGTGGACGCCGCGATCATCATGATCGAAAACGCGCACAAGCACATGGAGCATGACGGGGGAAAGAAGCCCCACTGGGACATCATTCGCGACGCGTCGGTCGAAGTCGGCCCCACGCTCTTCTATTCGCTGCTGGTGATCACGGTTTCGTTCCTGCCGGTGTTTACGTTGCAGGCGCAGGAAGGGCGGATGTTCAAGCCGCTCGCGTTTACGAAAACGTATTCCATGGGGGCGGCAGCGCTTCTCTCGATCACGCTCGCGCCCGTGCTGATGGGTTTCTTCATCCGCGGAAAAATCCCGGCGGAAGAGAAGAATCCAGTGAACCGTTTCCTCATCTGGCTCTATCATCCGGTGCTCGATCTCATGATCAAGTTTCGTTGGGCGGTGATCATCACGGCGGCCGTCGTCGTCGCCTGGGTGTTCTTCCCTTGGAACGCAATCGTGGCGCGTGTGCTGCCCGATGGGCGGATGAAGGAGGTCGCGGCCAAACTTGGCAAGGCGTTCCCATATCAGAATCTCGGCTCCGAGTTCATGCCGCCGCTCTACGAGGGCGATCTGCTCTACATGCCGACGACTTTCCCCGGAATTTCGCCGACCAAGGCACGCGAGATCATCCAACAAACCGATCAAATCATAAAGTCGTTTGCCGAAGTGCATCATGTATTCGGCAAGATCGGCCGGGCGGAGTCCGCGACGGATCCCGCGCCGATGGACATGATCGAGACGACGATCATGTTGAAGGACGAGGAAGAGTGGCCGGTGGTGGACATCAAGGACATGGACGGGAAGGTCATCGCCCACCGGCGGCGCACGATCGACGAACTTACCACGGCATTGAACAACGCCGTGCAGATCCCAGGGCTCACGAACGCGTGGACGATGCCGATCAAAACGCGCATCGACATGCTCGCGACGGGCATCAAGACCCCGGTTGGCATCAAGGTCGCCGGCCCGGACCTGCGTGAGTTGGAGCGCATCGCCAGCCAGATCGAAGGCGTGATCCGGCGGGCACCCGGCACGAGCACTGTGTTCGCCGAGCGCGTGATGGGCGGCAATTACGTCGAATTCGACATCGATCGCGACGCCATCGCTCGCTACGGGCTTACGCTCGGGGAAGTGCAGGAAGTGCTGCAAGTGGCGCTTGGCGGCATGCCGCTCACCACGACCGTCGAGGGCCTTGAGCGCTACGGTGTCATTCTCCGCTACGATCGTGACTATCGGGAAAATTTGGAGGCGTTGCGTGACATACTGATCCCGGTGAAAACCGCCGGCAGCGGTGCTGCCATGGGCGGTGCAAGCGCCATGGGAACGAATCGAAGTGGAGGGCTCGCCGCGCAGGTGCCGTTGAGCCAACTGGCAAAGGTCCGCGTCGTCGCCGCTCCAATGGGCATCAAAAGCGAGGCTGCCGTCCCGAACGCATGGATCTACGTCGACGTGCAGGGTGTCGATATCGGAACATACGTTCAGGGCGCCCAGAAGACGGTGAACGACGCGATTCAGCGCGGCGAAATCAAGGTCCCGACGGGTTACAGCATCTTCTGGAGCGGCCAGTATGAATATATGCAGCGGGCCAAGGCGCGACTGATGATGGTCGTGCCGCTCACGCTGCTGATAATCATCTTTATCATCTACCTGAACACGCAGTCGTGGGTCAAAACGTGCATCGTACTGCTCGCCGTGCCGTTCTCACTCGTCGGCGCATTCTGGGCGCTTTACCTGCTCGACTATAACATGAGCGTGGCCGTCTGGGTCGGCATCATCGCGCTCGCGGGCCTCGATGCCGAGACCGGTGTTGTGATGCTCCTGTATCTCGATCTCGCCTACGAGGATTGGAAGAAGAAGGGAAAACTGCTCTCGACGGCGGATCTTCGAGACGCGATTTACCATGGCGCCGTGAAGCGCGTGCGGCCCAAGGCCATGACGGCCGCTGTCATCATCGCCGGTTTGCTTCCGATTCTCTGGAGCCACGGCACCGGTGCCGACACGATGAAGCGCATTGCGGTGCCGATGGTCGGCGGCGTCATCACCTCCACGCTCATGGAGTTGCTCGTGTATCCCGCGATTTTCTTCCTTTGGCGCCGCCGTGGTTTGCCGCCTCCTCCCACCGAACCCACGGCACCAGCTCTGCAGCCCGTTCTAGCCCCATGAAGAAGAAATCATCGAAAAAATCCACATCTTCGCCCGCGCTGAGTCGCGTTCCATTGAAGTTCCAATTTCCGAATGCCGCCTTCGTCCGGGTGTCCGGCTCCTTCAACAATTGGGATCCTCTCGGCGTCCCGTTGAACGCACTCGGTGACGGCACGTGGTCGCTCGATCTCGCACTCGTGCCCGGACGCTACGAGTATCGGCTGCTCGTCGATGCCGAATGGGCCGATGTGCCCGGCGCGAGTGAGACAGTCGAGAACCCTTTCGGCGGAAAAAACGCCGTGCTCGTTGTCACCGCGCCGAGCCAGGCACAACTCCGGGGACGAACGGCGGCGCCCGGTCGCGTTTCACAAAATTCCAATCGTCAGTTGAACCACTAGCCTCCCATGAACGGAACCGATGACTCCTCACGACCGTGCGTCGTTTGCGGCAAAGATACGACGAGCGGACGCGGCTTCATGACGCTGCACGTAGAAGGCCGGCCCGTGCCGATCTGCTGCCCCATGTGTTACGACGTGTATCAAAAGGATCCTGCGCGCTACGTGAGCGCGCAGCGCGTTCGCGAAATCGGCCGCGACATTGGATTGCCGTCGTCGTCGTGATGCTTGGAAGGCCCACGCGCGTATTCGCGAACGAGTCCACCGCCCAGCAACCGCAATCTACTCCTACGTTGAAAAAGAACCGAATCGTTCTCGCTGTCGGCGTGCTCGTGAGCGCGCTGTTTCTCTCTGGCTGCATGGCGGCCATGATGCCCGCGATGCTCCTGGGTCACGCTGCGTTCGGCAAGATTGGCGGTTCGCACGGACACGGTTCGGCCGGCGGAAAACCGACCAAGCCATGCGAGTGCGAGAGGCCGTCCGCAGCAATTCCCGACGGGCAAGCTGCGGAAGGCGCTTCGCACGAGCAAACCGCCAAGCCGTGCGACTGCCAGAAACCGGCCGAGGTGAAAACCGATGCGCAAGCAACATCGGCGGCGGCGCCGAGCAGCGGACACAAACACTGAGCGGGATGACCGGCGCCGATCGCTGCCATCCGCCAGGTTGCACACGAAAATCAGGCCAAGTTGAATGAGGGATTTCGCCGGCTGAGGTGTATAAGATTGGTGAGCGCACAACGCGCTAACAACCATGCAAGATTCTCTCCACACATTGCTGCACAAGTGGAAGGTCGAGCCGGCTCCCAACCCTGACTTTCGAGCTGAAGTATGGGGGCGGATTGCCGAGCGAAAGCGCCGCTTCTCGTATCGCATTTGGAGCCGCACTGAGGACATCGTTGGACAACCCGCCTGGGCGACGGTCGTCGTCGCGGTCATGTTGATCGCTGGTGCGACGACCGGGAATGTGTGGCAGAAACGTGAAGAGCGGCACGTTCGAACCGCCGGGCTGCGCGCCTACGTGCTCGCGGTCAACCCGGTCGCGCATGCCGCAAGCTTCCACCGATGAAACTGAAGGCCACGCTCGTCTTGCTGATTGCCCTCGGCACCGGAGCGGGAGCGTTTACGTGGCGCGCCGTCCGCTCGAGCCCTGAAACCGCGGTGCGCGAACCCGAACTGCGCTGGTTGCAGCGTGAATTCGCGTTGAGCGACGATGCGGTGCTTCGCATCGCCGAGTTGCATCGCCGTTATACCGCCGAGTGCGAGCCGATGTGTGAGGAACTTCAGGCAAGTTATGCCGAGATGCGGCGCTTGATGGCCGGCGGAAGACGTATGACCCCCGAACTAGGCTCCGCCCTCAACCGGTCCAACAAGATCGTCGGCGAGTGTCAGCATCGGATGGTCGAACATTTCTACGCGGTCGCAAAGGAGATGCCCCCGGCTGCCGGCGAGCGCTACCTCGCGCTGATGACGCCCATCGCGACCCACCCCGAACAAGGCTGGATGAAGGTCGCACCATGACCGATGCAACGGGTCTCAATAGCCATGCTCTCCGCCAGATACACGCAAGATTCGGCGGCAAATGTGTCACGGCCACCGCGGAAACACCTACGTGAATGAGAAGGGCGAGGAGTGCATGTTCATCGCCAAGATTGCAGAGAAGAGATAGCAGCGCGGGCGATGCTGCTGCGTTCGCGCGAGGCGGGAGGTCGGGCATTCGGCCGTCCTCCCGCTTAACTCTTGCCGGTGATGGCGGCGCTGCTTGAACTGGCCGCCATGTCCAGCAGCCAGCTTTCCGCGCTGATTGCGCGCTACAAGGTCGATCCCGAATCGGTCTATAACACGTGGTTCGTCGGCGCGGGAGAACGCCTCAAGGCGTTTCGATCGATCCGCCGCGGCGTGAAGGATTGCGTCGATCGCATCGCCGACGGGACTTTCGGCAACGATTTCAAAGGCTCGCCACTCGAAGTCGTGCTCACTGCGATCACGGAACAGAAGCAGGTGTTCGAAGGCGCGGCGCACCCGTTCTACTGGAAGCCGAAGCTGCGCATCCCCGACATTTACGAGAACGAGGAGAACAAGCGAAAGTTCGGCGCGTTTCTCGCCGCCTGCCTGAATGCGACGAACGAGGAGCAGGTGCTCGGCGAAATGAGCCGCCTTGGCGGCGCCAGCATCAAGGGGCTTGGGCCGGCGGTCGCCAGTATCGTCTATTTTCTGCACCCCACGCTCGTGCCGCCGTTCAACACGGCCATCGTGAATGGTTTTAATGCGCTATTCGGCGAGAAAAAGAAGCTCGGCTCGTGGACCAGTTATCTCGAGATGCGCGAAACCATCGTGCGCTCGAACGAGCTCGTTCGCTCGCAACTCAGCAACGATCTCGGTGCATTCGCGGGGCTCCTGTTTGAAATCGGCGCGGGACGTTTGATTGTCGATGGCAACGCCGACTCGGTTCTTGTGCTGGAGAACGAAAAGGCGCGAAAGGCGGCACAGGGGCGTCACAAAGATGTCCTCGCCGATCAACACGAGGACTCTGAACACACCCGACTCCAGCATCTGCTCATCAAGCTGGGCCGGGCGCTGAACTACGACGTGCACGTGGCGCGCAACGATCGTCATCGTTGCTGCGCGGGCGAATCGTTCGCGTTGCTCACGGCCGACTCGCTGCCGGACTGGAATTGGCCTTCCGAGGTGCTCGACACAGTCGGTTTAATCGACGTGCTGTGGCTCCGCCGCGACACCCGCGAGGTCGTGTGTGCGTTTGAAGTGGAGAAGAGCACCTCGATTTACTCTGGAATTTTGCGACTCGAAGATCTTGCGCGCTCCGTGCCGCGCGCCGGCGCGCACTTTTATCTGGTTGCCCCTGAGTCGCGCGAAAAGGAAGTGCTCGCGCAGCTCGCGCGCCCGGCGTTTCGTCGCGATCTCGCCGACATTCCGCTGGGTTACCTGCCGGCTAATGACTTCGCCGCGCACTGCGACGCGCTGTGCCGATTCGGCCAGGATTACACCGTCCTGCAAAAACTCTCGCGCGGCGGCTTCTTGTCCGCCGTGGTGTCGTAAGGTCGCATCGTTTTCAGTCGAGGGTTTTGGCTTTCCCGAGCGTATAACCCGTGTAAGCGCTTTGCCCGAGCGCCGGCGTTATCCGTTTGCCAAAAAACAATTACTCTCACCTTCCTGGACCATGAAAACACTGCGACTCGTCATCTGCGCCCTGGTCGGCTCGATCGCCGCATCCGCGAATGCGGCGGAAAACAAATCCTCGCTCACTGAGGCCCAGAGAACTTTCCTGGCAAAATACGAAGCGGTCCGCGCCGCGCTGGCGGCCGATGATCTCGCGAAAGCCAAAAACGCCGCCGGTAATCTGGCGGGAGTGGCAGAAGGCAAAGACGTGGCTGCGGAGATTAAGAAGTTGTCGACGGCGGATTCACTTAAGGATGCGCGCGACGCATTCAAACCGGTGAGCAAGCGCGCCGTCGAGTTGGCGGCCGGGCAGCCGGGATATTTTCACGCGCATTGTCCGATGGTGCCAGGCAACCAGGGTCATTGGGTGCAGACGACCGACAAGATCAACAATCCGTATTTCGGCACAGCGATGCTGACCTGCGGCAGCATCGAGAAATAATCGTGTCGCACTCATCCTTCGATGAAACTCATCCGCCACTTGCTCCCGTTCCTCGCAATCGTCAGCGCGTTGTTCGCTGCTGGGTCCGTTACCGGCGCGGAGTCGAAAACCAAGGAATCGCCGGCCGAACAGCCCGTCACCGCAAAGGGTAAGCTGGTTCCCGCGAAGGAGGTGGATGCTGCATGGCTCGCCAACGCCCGCAAAAATTATCCCCTCAACACCTGCCTTTCTTCGGACGAAAAATTCGGCGATCCGGCCGATATCGCCACGTTTGTGTATCGTGAGCCCGGCAAGCCTGATCGGCTGGTTCTTTTCTGTTGTGAGGGGTGCGGCGATGATTTCCTGAAGGAAGCCGACAGATGCCTCGCGAAGCTGGATGCAGCGGCGAAGGGCAAGGGGGCGGAAAAAAATCGCGGACGGTGAACATCGGTTTGCGTGCGTGTGCTGGTTTGCCAGCCGCTCGCGTTTCGCTTTTCGTTCGGGTCCCCTCTGTTTTCCCACACTCATGAATTCGTTTCGCTTCTTCCTGGCCGTCGTCTTGGCCGCATTCAGCAGTCCTTTGCTCGCGCAAGTTCCCGCCGCCCGCACGGAAGTCCCCAACGCAGCGCAGCCGCAACTCGCCGTCGCGTCCGACGGCCGGGTGTGGCTGGCGTATGGTCAGGCTGCGGCTGGTCAGACCGCAGCCGCACCAATGGCTCACGGCCAGAGCGAGCAACACAAGACACCGCAACGGAAGGGCGGGAAACACAAGGGCCATCAGCCGCAGCAGCGTTCCGGCGACGTGTTCGTCGCTCAGTCGAAAGATGGCGGCGCGACGTTCGCTCCGGCCGTGAAAATCGCGAGCGTGCCGCAATTGATGCTCGGCAACCGTCGTGGCCCAAGAATTGCTGCGCACGGTGATCGTCTGACAGTCACCGTGGTCGCGCACGAGTTGATCGCGTTTACCTCGACCGATGGCGGAAGAACGTGGGGCGACCCAGTCACGGTCAATGACGTGGCCACGAGCGCGCGCGAAGGTCTGCACGATCTTGCCGCGTCCCCCGATGGTCAGCTCTTCGTCACATGGCTCGATCTGCGGAATGGCAAGACAGAGCTGTGGGGCGCGTCGTCAAAAGATGGCGGCCGCATGTGGAGTAAAAACGAGCAGGTTTATCGGTCCCCCGACAAATCGATCTGCGAGTGCTGCCATCCCAGCGCGCTGTTTGACGATCAAGGGAATCTCGCGGTGATGTGGCGCAATTCGATCGAAGGCACGCGCGACATGTGGATGGCCACGCGCGCCAAAGGCGCGAAGGAATTTTCGCGCGCGAAGAAGATCGGCGAAGGCACCTGGAAACTGAACGCGTGCCCGATGGACGGCGGAAAAATCGTGGCGCTGGGCGGCGGAAAGTTCGGCGCGGTGTGGCAGCGCGCGGGAGATGTTTTTTTCGCGCCAGCGAATGGCTCGGAGATTCTGCTCGGCAAGGGCAAGCAGCCGCTCGCGTTTACGCGCGGGGGCGAGACGATTGTCTTTTGGCAGCAGGGCAACGATCTCGTGTCGGTGCGCAATCCCGGCGAGGGCGAGCCCATGAAGTATGCGGCGGACGCGCGCTTTGCCGTTGTCACTGCGCTGCCGGCGAATCGCGGCACACTGCTCGCCTACGAGCAGATTCCCGCGAAGGACAAGCAGCCGCGCATTGTGGTGGAACGTCTGTGATTTTGCGGGCCGCATGGCTGTTCAATCGTTTAAGCCCGGTCCGATGATGACGCCGCCGAACGGGAGCCAAGAGATTTGAGGGATGGGGCCTCCGCGTGCGTTAAAGTCACCGAATCATACTTCAATCTATGCAATCCATTCGCTCGTTCTCACTGGCACTCGCAATCCTTGGCGCTCTGCCGTTGGGGGCTTCCGCTGCGCACGATGCGCAGGGTAAGGACCCTGCCGCTGCAAACGCCACCGCCGGCAAGCTGGTGCCGGTCACCGAAAAAGACGCCGCGTTTGTGGCCAAGGCCAAGACCGAATACCCGACGAACATGTGCGTTGTCTCCGGCGACAAGCTTGGCGGAGACATGGGCAAACCGATCGATTACATCTATCGCGTCGACGGGAAGCCGGACCGGCTCATCACCTTCTGCTGCAAGGACTGCATCGGCGACTTCAACAAAGATCCTGGGAAATACTTGAAGATCCTCAACGGCACGGCGGCGAAAAAGGGCGACGCGAAGTCCAAGCACAGTCATTAACGCGGGAAAAGCCCGGACGCGTGCGGCACGCAGAACGAGGTGTCGCGATTGCGGCGTGCGTGCGCGGAAACGGATCAGGGATCCCGTCGTTCGCCTCACTGCTCGCGCGGATGCAATTATTCGGGGCTCTTTGCGAACGAGAGGGACGGAGTCTCACGACTGACCGGCGCCGTTAGGCTGGTTCCTTACACTCTTCTGGACGCAGAAAGTTTGAGGGATGCTTCCCTGCCGTGGCGTTCATGTTATGTGGACCCTGCGCCTGCGATCCGAAAGCAACCGTTTGTCCGGGATCGCGAAACCATACGATCTCCGAACGGAAAACGTCCAAGCCGCGAAACAAGAGTATTCGACGGGCTGTTGGCACAGCGGGCGGAGTTTCACCGCTTCCTGGCCGCCCAGCTCGGGAGCGATGCGGACGCGGAAGACGTGCTGAAACAAAGTCTGCTGAAGGCGCTGCAGAATGGCGGCAACCTGCGGCGAGGCGAACGTGCCGTAGCTTGGTTCAATCGCATCCTGCGAAATGCGATTTCCGACCACTCTCGGGAAAAGGGCACCGAAAGCCGGCGAGCGGAAAAGTTTTTGGCCGATCTGCAGGGTCTAGCGGAGGATGTTGCCGCATTGCCGGCCAATTGGGATGCAGCCGTGTGCGCATGTTTCCGCGGGCTCCTTCCGACTCTAAGGCCGCGTTACGCGGAGGTCATCCGGCGGGTGGACCTGCGCGGTGAGGCAAAGCAGGAGGTTTGCCGGGATCTTGGAATAAGTCGCGCAACGATGGACGTGCTTTTGCACCGCGCGCGGACCGTGTTGCGAAGGCGTCTGGCGGTGTTTTGTGGCGCCTGCACCCGAGAAAAGAGCGTCGAGAGTTTCCGCACAAATCAGGGAGTGTAAGGCTTCAGCACCTGCTGCGGTGCACCGCGCCCTGCGCGCGCGACGCAGTGAGGCTGCACGACTTGCTTCTAAAACTTCAACTCCCAGTAACGGCGTTCAGCCCGCGGTTGTGCATTGAGGGTGTAAGGAACCCCAACCTGGCCCGGCGTTCTGTCTGAGACTGATATGTTATCGCGCGCAACGGATTTATTGTCCGTTACCCACCCACTCGTCACTGAATCCAATGCCTCGTTCAGAGCAGTCTCCCGTCCGCGCTTATCCTTTGCGCGCGTCCCGCCGTGAATTCTTGCGCGCCGCTGCGGCAGCCGGACTCTGGGCCGGACTTTCCCGGATTACCCCAGCATACGCACAGGCGCCGCATGCAGGGCATGCCGGACAAGGAACGCCGGTCACGACGTCCGGTTCGCCTGCGGCGGGCGCATCGGTGATCGATCTCGCGATCGACAAGACCGATTTTCGAATCGGCGGGCGCATGGGCCAGGCCGTCACCGTGAACGGCTCGCTGCCGGCGCCCCTGCTGCGCTTCCGGCAAGGACAGGATGTCGAGTTGCGCGTCACGAATCGGCTGAAGGAGCGCACGTCGATCCATTGGCACGGCATCCTCCTGCCGAACGAGGTGGACGGCGTGCCGGGTGTGACGTTCAAGGGCATCGATCCGGGCGAGACGTTCGTGTATCGTTTTCCGCTCAAACAGTACGGCACGTATTGGTATCACAGCCATTCCGGAATGCAGGAACAGCTCGGACTCTACGGGCCGTTCGTCATCGATCCGGCCGAGCCCGAGCCGTTCACCTACTCGCGCGAATATATTGTCGTGCTTTCGGATTGGACGTTCGCGGACCCGCACCGGCTCCTCGCGAAGCTAAAAAAACAGAGTAATTTCAGCAACATGCAGCAGCGCACGCTGGGCGACTTCTTCGACGACGTGTCGAAGAAAGGCTTCAAGCAAACTTGGGCCGAGCGGTCGATGTGGGGGAAAATGCGGATGGACCCCACCGACATCGCCGACCTCACCGGGACATATTTCGATTACCTGCTCAACGGCCGGCCTGCGGCGACGCCGTGGACGGGAATCTTCCGTCCTGGCGAGCGCGTACGTTTGCGGATCATCAATTCCGCGGCGACCACGCATTTCGATGTCCGCATCCCCGGCCTGAAAATGACGGTGGTGCAGGCGGACGGCCAGCACGTGAAGCCGGTCGAGGTCGAGGAGTTCAGGATGGGCGCGGCTGAAACCTATGATGTCCTCGTCGAGCCGACCGAAGACCGGGCTTACGCGTTGTTCGCCGAGACGACTGATCGCAGCGGCTATGCGCTCGGCACGCTCGCGCCGCGCGATGGCATGATGCCGCCAATCCCCGAGCGGCGAAAGCGCCCGCTGCGCACGATGGCCGACTTGGGCATGGGCGACATGGCGATGGGCGACTCCGCCATGGGAAAAATGGACATGAGCGGGAAACAAACGGGCGGCATGAGTTCCCCCGACCATTTGGCGATGATGGGCAGTCCCAAACCAGCTCCGATGGCGGGGGCGATGCCCGGCATGAATCATAGTGCGCACGGCGCGAACGCAGCGCCGCTGGCTACGCCCGCCGCTCCGACTGCGGGAGCACACGCCGGTCACAGCGTCGCTCCATCGGCCAGCGCGGCTTCGGCTAGCTCTTCGTCTGCCGCGCCGAGCGGCCATGAGGGCATGGCGGGCATGAGCGGCGGCCATGGCGGTATGGGTGGGATGAAAAACGAATTCGGTCCCGCCAACAGTATGATGGCGATGTCGCCGGTGAGCCGCGCGCACGAACCCGGCACCGGACTCGGCGAAGACGGCCGGCGCGTTTTGGTTTACCGCGATCTGGTCGCGCACGACTCGCGGCCAGTGCCTCCGCCGGAGCGCGAGATTGTCATGAACGTGACAGGCAACATGGAGCGGTTCATCTGGGGGTTCGACGGCAAAAAATTGTCGGAAGCCGAGCCGATCTCGTTGCGCTTCGGCGAACGCGTGCGGATCACGTTTATCAATCACACGATGATGGAGCATCCGCTGCACCTGCACGGCATGTTCATGGAATTGGAAAACGGTGCGGGGGGGCTCCTGCCGCTAAAGCACACGGTGATCGTGAAGCCGGGAGAAAAAATCTCGGTGCTCGTGACGGCGGACGCGCGCGGCGACTGGGCATTTCACTGCCACCTGCAATATCACATGGATGCGGGAATGTTCCGCGTGTTCAGGGTCGCCTGAGAGAATCACCATGAACACGAAAACGCTCGTTCAATGTGGTGTCGCGCTGGCGCTCGTCGTTGGCTCGCCCGCGGTCGCTCACGCCGCCGACGCCGGGCATTCGAGTCATGGCGGTCTCGGCAAACCATTGCCGCCCGGCTGGGAACCCGCGGTGCACGATCGAATGATCAACACGTTCACGTTGTTTGAAAAAGCCGAGTTCCGCACCGGCGACATGCCCGACGCGGCGGTGTTCGATGCGCAAGGCTGGATCGGTGGCGACTTCCAGCGGTTCTGGTGGAAGGCCGAGGGAGAACAGCTCACCAAAGGCGCGAAGCCCGGAGAGATCGAAGTGCAAGCGCTCTACAGCCGGCTGTTCAGCCCGTTCTGGGATGTTCAAGCGGGAGTGCGGCTCGACCGCAGCTATAGTGGCCCCGAGCGGGAAACGCGGGGGCATCTCGTAATCGCTCTGGAGGGGCTGGCACCCTACTGGTTTGAAATCGAACCAGCGCTGTTCATCAGCGACAAGGGCAAGGTTTCGTTTTCATTCACCGGTTCGTATGATCTCCTGCTGACCCAACGTTTGGTGCTCCAACCGCGCCTGGATTTGCGGCTCGACGCCGAAAAACAAGACGGCGCACAGAGCATCCTCGGCGAAGGGGTCAACGACCTCGATGTAGGTTTACGCCTGCGGTATGACATCCGGCGGCAGTTCTCGCCCTACATCGGACTGGAGTGGCATCGGGCGCTCGGCAGCACCGTCGGGCTCACCCGTCGCGCCGGAAAAGATATTTCGAGGACCGCCCTGGTCTTCGGGCTGCGGGCCTGGTTCTGAATCTGGCAACGAAACAACAGCGTTCGGCAAAAAACGACCGATCATGAAAACGAAAAACAAAATCATCCGCGCGATGTTCGCGCTGACCCAGGCGCAATGGCTGCGGCAAACGGTGCTGGCGCTCGCGCTCTTCATGCCGCTCTTCGGAGTGGAAGGCTGCGGACACAAGCACTGAGCCATCCGTCGGCACGGAGGCCGCCTTCCGAGTCAATCGGGACCCGGAAGGCGGCACCGCTGCAACGAACGTCTCATGTCGAGCGACGAAACCAGCGGACGATCGGGCGCGCTGGCGCGCATGCTGGCGTATACGTTGATCGTGCTTTCGCCGCTCATCATCGTCGCGCTTGTCCGCCCGGCGACAGATCACAGTTTTGTCTATACGGTGGGCAAGAATCTCGCGCTGGTCGGCTTCGCGATGTTCGCGATGCAGTTCGTCCTCTCCGCGCGGCTCAAGTGGATCGAGCGCCCGTTTGGGCTCAACCTCCTCTTCAGTTTCCACAAGGCGATGGCGGTCGTCGCATCGCTCCTGGTGTTTTCGCACCCGTTGTTGCTCGTGCTCGGCGGTGGCGAGCGCTCGCTGGTTTTAGGCCCGGAGGTGAGCTGGCACATCTGGCTGGGTCGAATCGCGATGGTCGTGATTCTATTTCACGTGCTGCTGGCGACCTTCCGGCTGATAATCCGGCTGAATTACGAAACGTGGCGCTTCGTCCACAACGTCGTTGCCGTGGTGTTTCTGCCGCTGGCGTTTCTCCATAGCTGGAAAGCGGGCGGCGATCTTCAGCTTCCTGCGATGCGGGTGTTGTGGGTAGTGCTGTTTGCTTCGGCTGCCGCCGCGTATGGCTGGCATCGCTTCGTGCGGCCGGTGCGCTTGCGGCGCGAACTCTACACAGTGACCGACGTGCGCAAGGAGGCTGATAGGGTCTGGACGATCGCGCTCGCCGCGCCGGCCGGCGTGCAGCGGCTCGATTTTCTGCCGGGGCAGTTTCAGTTTCTCACCTTCCGCCGCGCTGCTCATCTGCCGGTGGAGGAGCATCACTGGACCATCTCCTCGAGCCCGTCGGAGAAAGGCGTGCTTCGCGCGACGATCAAGGAGTCGGGCGATTTCACGGCGACTATCGGCTCGACGAAACCGGGCGACACCGCGCTGATTTACGGCCCGTTCGGCCGCTTCTCGTATGCGCTGCACCCGGAGCAGCGCGATTTGGTTTTCATCGCTGGCGGTATTGGCATCACGCCACTGATGGCAATGCTGCGCCACATGCGCGACACTCAGGCGAAGCGCACCGTGACGCTGCTCTACGGCAACACCAACGAGCAGGACATCACATTCCGCGACGAGCTCGCCGAGATGGAACGCGCTGGCGTCGCTTCGCTCAAAGTGGTGCATATTTTGAGCAAGCCTTCCGCGGAATGGCGCGGCGAGCGGGGCCGGCTCGATGCGGAAACCGTCGCGAAGCTTTGCGAGCCGTTGGGCGCGGACCGGGCGTATTACCTCTGCGCTCCGCCAGCGGCGATGAGGCAGGCAATCCGCGTTCTCCGGCAGGCGGGCGTGCCGCCGCGCCGAATCCTTTTCGAGCGTTTCAGCCTTTAACCGCCGTCCGTCATGCAACCCTTGATTAACCTGAAATCTTTCCTCGCCGTGCTGCTGGTGCTTGCGGTGCCGGGTGCCTTGCTCGTCGCTTATTTTCGTAACTATGATCCTGAAGCCGGCGGGCATGAGCACGCCGCGGGCGGCGCTTCAGGCGGCGCGGGCCACGATCACGACAAGGGCGGAAAATCCGAAGGGAAGAGTGGCGACATGCCGATGAAGGGACACGACGACATGTCGTCCGCCCAAAAAAGCGACATGCCCGTGTCGATGGGCCACGAAGGCACGAAGTCCACGACGCCAGCCCAGCCTGCGATGGAAGAATCCGGGCCGGCGGCGCTGATGCACATTGGAGCAAAGGGATTTTTCCTCGATCGGCCACAGACGTTTACGCCACGCGCCGACCAGGCGAAAACTCTCAGTGAAATCAAAGAGCGTTCCGCGATGGAAATGATGGCGGCAGACAAAAAACTTCAGGAGGCCGAGCAGCAGCTCTGGAAGCTCACGGCCAGCGAACGGCCCGATGTTGCGACAATCGAAGCCAAGGTCCGTGAAGTGGAAGAGCTGCGCGCCGACCAGCGGATCGCCTTCATCCGCTCCGTCTCGGAGGCCGCGAACCTGCTCACCCCGGAACAAAAGGAAGTCCTTCTTCGTAGCCGCGTCTCCTCGAAACCGGACGCCAATACGCCGGCGGCACATTCGAAGAAAACGGAAGGAACGGCAGAGCCCGCGCACAAACACTAGACTCGGGCGCCGGGCTGGGAAATTGCCATGCGCTCGACGGTCTTATCGCCAAGACTCGGCGATAGGTATTTATGCACGAAGTGTAAGGAACCGGGGCGCGTAGCTCCGTTCTGGGTTGGGACGACATGGTCTAGCGAGCGACGGACTCAGTGCCCGGGTGCCCCTCCACTCGCAACTGAATCCAATGCCTCGATCCGAACCGCCCCCTGTCGATCTCAACGCCGCGTTCCAAGACGACAAGCGGTGGAGCGGCGCCATCGGGATCGACGACGTCGAATTCGGCTCACGCGTGCGCTGTGACATCGGTCGGCAAATCTCGCCCTGCATCGGCGTGCCGTTGCGCCATGTTGCCAGGGAAGGCGGCCGATCTCGCGCAGCGCACCGGCCCGCCACACCGCGCGTCGTGAGAAATACAAACTGATCCGGCAATCCTCACTTCCCTCCCGCTCGAGTTTTTCCGTTTCCCATCACCAAAATGAAATCATGAAATCACACTTGACCCGCTTCCGCCTCCTAATCGCGACCACCGCCCTCGGCGCGTTCACTTCGCTCGTTTATGCCGGCCCCGGCCCGCAATACTGGCAGCGCGCCAAACCTGTCACGTCCTTCACCGAGGCCAAGGCAGTTGGGCCTCACGATATGGTCACGATGCAATGCAAGAGCTGCAAAACCGTGATGATCCGAGACTCCAAACACGTCGGACCGCCGAGCAAGGGCAGCGAAGAGTGGTTCACCATTGGGTCCAAGCACACCTGTGACGAATGCAAAGGCGAGATCACCGTCGTCAGGGGCAAAAACGCCGACTCCATGCAGCACAACTGCAGCAAGTGCGGCGAGGGCACCGTGACATGCTGCGTCGCCGTGGCGGAAAAGAAGTGACTCGTGGCGGCGCTATTGAGGTGTCCGCTGACTCAACGGCCGTCCTGTCGGGTTGCAGCGACGGCCTTCATCCGGCTCGCGACCAATCTTTTTCAAATCAACCCCATGACCTGCTTCGAGACCAGGCGGCACACATGCTTTCGACCTTTCGACTCCGCATCCGTAGCGCTCAAATCAGGGCAACCTCACATGCGGGTAATACTCCATAGCGAGCGACCGCTCACCGGCGCAAGATGGGGTGTTCGCACCCGAGCTATTAGCGATCTGAACTTACAATTCCGAGCCTTGGGGTGGAGGCCGCTCTAGCGTTTTTCTCTGGGTGCCGCCAACGGCTGGCACACCCGACGAAAGGCCGGAGCGTCGAATTTGCTCATCAAACATGCATGTTACGCGGGAACCGAAAGTCAGTGCTCTGCTCCGCATTTCCGCGGTGACATGCGCGCTACTGTGGTTCGTGGGAATCACCGTCTCGGGAGCAGGGCGCGTCTGCAATTGTGCGGGGCACGGAAAAGTTTGCTCCATTCACGAGCCCCACGACTTGTCCGAGCACGGGGACGCGGACGCTGTTGAGGCACGCCAGCACGCCACGGCTTCCCATCACGACGATGGAGAAGCGCCGCAAGGTCACTGCGGCAAGGACGGGTGCGAAGAACAGTGTCGTTGCGCGGCGACCATCCAGCCGTTGAGCACGACGATGGCGCCCCTCGCCATGCTGAAATCGGTTTCACAACCGGTGCTCAACATTTCCTTTTTGGATGTAACGCGTGCATACGCGTTCGTCGCTGGCAGATGCGACCGGGTTCGTCCGACGAGACCCCATCATTGGGTGTTTACGCCGGAGGTGTGCCTTGGCCCCGCATTCCGTAGTCACGCGCCGCCCGTCTCCGTTTGATTTGGACGGCGGGTGAGCCAGCGCGTTCACCGCTGCTTCGGATCCACCCTGCGGCTTCTGTGCCATTGCCCGGCACGGTGAAGTCAGCCGTTCATCGAGCGGCATCGCGACGCACTGAGAGATTCTCGGTCCCGTCGACGTTCAAATGCACTGCGTTTAATTGCGGACGCAACGTTCGCAGCAACGCCACCCCCGAAACCAGAAGAGACAATTT
Source organism: Opitutaceae bacterium (assembly GCA_030648295.1). Classification (GTDB taxonomy): domain Bacteria; phylum Verrucomicrobiota; class Verrucomicrobiia; order Opitutales; family Opitutaceae; genus ER46. The sequence goes on from JAUSID010000072.1 coordinate 151,492, forward strand.
TATGAATATCAAAAACACCGTCGTCAGAGTGATCCTCGCAGCGACCAAATCGAAACAGACAGTGCCGTTGCTGATGAGCCTGACGCTCATTGCCGCCGTGCTCGTCGTGACCGGCTGCCAGCCGCCGCATCACTGATCCATCCTTCAATCACAAACTCAGCCCAGAAAGAAACTCCACTTTATGAATACGAAGCAGAATCTCCTCAGCAAAATCAGCCTTGGTTCCGGACTCGCAGCCGCCTTGGCGTTCGCCTTGTGCACGGCCGGCGCCGCAGAAAACACAAAAGGGCCGCCCGGACCGCCGGCCACTCATCCAGCATCCCACCCCGGGCCAATGGGGGCGGCGGGGCCGATGAGCGAGGCGCAGCATCAGACGCATATGCAGCACATCACGACGCAGGCGCAGGCGGAAGCGCTGAAGCCTGGCGACTCGATGTCGATGGTCTGTAGCAAGTGCAAAGATGTCATGGTGCAGCCCGTGACCGCCGACAACGCGCACGTCAAAATGATGACCGTCGGTGAAAAAACGATGTGTCACGGCTGCGACGGCACCGTCGAAGTCGTCGCCACCGGCAAAGGCGCCGGCAAGGACGCCGAAGTGAAGCACGTCTGCTCGAAGTGCGGCGACGACGCCATGTTCTGCGCCGCGACGAAGGCCGGCAGCGGTTCCATGAAGGGCATGGAAAAAATGATGAAGTGACTGGATCGCGTTCCTCCGGAGGGCGCCGGGCTGGTGTGAGCGACGCAGCATTGAGCTACCACACCAGTCCACCGCTCAGCATCGGGTCACGGACTCCAACATGAAACCAATCCAAAATCGGACTATGAAAACTCGAATCCTAATTTTAACTACGCGCCTCACGTGCGCCGGCATCCTGGCATCGGCTCTCTTCGTAGGCGTCACGCATAAATCCCTGGCGGCTGCGCCGCCGGTCGATCCTGCACACGCGGCGCACGTCGCGTCGGGAGCGATGCCTCCCGATGCCGCGAAGGGCGAGCCCGCCCTGGCCCAGCAGATTTCCGAATTACAGACGAAGGTCACGCAACTCGAAGCGACGCTGGCGAAACACCCGCCAGCGATAGGCACCGCACCGGCAGCCGCAGCCATGCCGGGAATGACGGGCGCACCTGCATCTGCGGCTCCCGCGATGGCTATGGGAATGGAAAAGATGAAAGCTGGCGCCGCCATGCCCGGCATGGAGGCGAGCGCCGCCCCAGCGCCTGCGATGGCCGGCATGAGCGATCCTGCCGCTTCCGCGCCTGCGGGCGGAGCGATGAACATGATGGGCATGATGAGTCAGATGATGGGGATGATGGACAAAATGATGCCCATGGGGGGGACGAGCGCACCGATGCCCGCCGGCAGTATGGCCCCCGCGGCAACACCGATGAGCGGCATGGGCATGGGAAGCGACAAAATGGAGATGGCCGGGATGATGGGGATGAGCGCAATGAACGCAGCAGCGCCAGGAGCCATGCCGCAGTCCGCGCTACCCGGATATCCCGGCGCCTCTCACCTCTACCACATTGGCGCGACGGGCTTCTTCCTCGATCACCCCCAGCACATCGCGCTCACCACCGAGCAGCAGGCCGCGCTCAACAAGGCGAAGGAACAAGCACTGCTCGCGAAGAGCACGGCGGATCGGGCGATCCAACAAGCCGAGCAGGAACTGTGGACGCTCACCGCGGCGGATCAGCCGGACGCCACGGCGATTCAGGCGAAGATCGCGGCGATCGGAAAACTGACTGGCGATCAGCGCCTCGCCTTCATCCGTGCCGTGGGTGACGCGAGCAAGGTTCTCACCGACGAACAGCGCAAAGCTCTCGCCGGTTTTGCGGCGCCCGCTAGCGCCACTCCCGCTGCGGCTCCGATGCCTGGTATGAAAGGCATGTGAGCGAACAACCAACCGGAGACAAAAATGAAAAAGACCAAATCAAAACCTGTCGAATTCTCCTGCCACGCACCCACGGCGAAGGCAGTATTCATCGCGGGCACCTTTAACGATTGGAGGCCCGACGCCACGCCATTGCACAATCACCTGCCGGACGGCAGGTGGGCCGTCACGCTGCCGATCCCAATCGGCTATCACGAATACAAGTTCGTGGTTGATGGCCAGTGGTGTTGCGAACCGGGCTGCGAGCGCGAACACAACGGCTGCCCCAAATGCTGCGCGAACGAGTTTGGCACGATGAACCGCGTCTTGGAAGTGAGGTGAGCATCGACCGCTTTACAACCAACCCGTGCGGCGCGCCCCGCCGCCGCCGCATGGGACCATCCTCGCTCAGAAGATAACCATCCCTGAATCGCGAAGGCACTCAGGACCGCTACGCCGGATATGAAAAATATGTCTTCAAGCGTTCACCCACTCATCGATGTGGTATTGTGGGTGTGGTTCGGGCTGACCGCTCTGGCGGTGGCGTATGTCGCCTACGATCAATTCAAAGCAGGATCGGAACCGAAGGAGCATTCGTTGGCGACAAAGACGATGCGATGGGGCTGGGTGCTAGTCACGCTTTATACCGGGCCGGCCGGTTTCATTGTTTACTGGTTCCTTCGACGCGCGTCCGCACGGCCTGCGCGCGGGCAAGCCGAGCCTTCGCTTTGCGGACAAGCCGTCGAATCAACGATTCACTGTGTGGCCGGCGATGCGACCGGCATTCTGGTGGCCGCTTTGGCCACGAGTCTGCTGCGGCCGACAATGGCGGTGGAGTTGATTGCCGAATATATCGCCGGGTTCGTCGTCGGTCTTTTTCTGTTTCAGGCGCTCTGCATGCGGTGCTCTTTCGGGGGCAGTTACTGGCGCGCAGTTTGGGGCACGTTTCTGCCCGAGGCGATTTCCATGAACACGGTCATGGCCGGAATGGTTCCGGTCATGATCATCCTGATGTCGCACGACATGAGCGCCATGGCGCCGACCTCAGTACGCTTTTGGGGCATCATGTCACTGGCGTTTCTGATTAGCGCGGTGACGACCTTTCCGGTGAATTGGTGGCTCGTAGTGCGAGGCTTGAAACACGGCAGGGGCGGCGAAGCGCGCGCCCGCCGCTGTCATGCGGTCTCGGGCTTTAGCAAACTGACGGCAGTGTTTGTAGCCCTCGCTATGTTCGCGGGCGGAATCTTCCTGGCCAGCCGCTATGGTGACTTCTCGATGCGCGCCGGTGACCGCATGGAGATCAAAGCAGGCCTGGGACAAAGCCGCGAGGCGGCCAAATGAACCTATGAACAGGAACCTCATCGCTTTTGGCGCGCCGGGCATCGAGCCGCGCTGGACTTCGAGCGCGAAGGACGGCGTCGGCACCGCGTATCACAGTGCGTCCTCTATCTGGTTCACGCTCAGTCACGGGATCCTCAACGAGATCTATTTTCCGCATGTAGATACGCCGAACACCCGCGACCTGCAGTTTCTCATAACCGACGGTGAATCGTTCTGCCACGAGGAACGGCGCGACCTGCTCCACAAAACCGAATACCCGGAGCAAAGCGTGTTGCTTTACCGGCTGACCAATTCCGACCGCGAGGGCCGCTATCGCCTCATCAAGGAAATCGTCGTGGACCCGCGCTCCGCGGTTTTGCTGATGCACACGCGGCTGGAAATCCTCGACCCGAAGTTGCACGGCAAGCTGCGTCTCTTTGCTCTGCTCGCCCCACACCTGAAAGGCACGGGCAAGAACAACTCGGCCCGTTGGTGTGGACTGGATGGCCGCGAGCTCTTCGACGCGCAACGGGAGGACATCAACATGTCGTTCGGTTGCGCGCCTGATTTCACGCGGCGCTCCGTCGGCTACGTCGGATTCAGCGACGGCTGGCAGGACTTGATGGATAATTTTAAGATGGATTGGGAATTCGAGCGGGCTGAAGACGGCAACATCGCGTTGACCGGAGAGATCGATTTGTCGGCCGGAATGGAGTTCACGCTGGGCGTCGGATTTGGACGCACGCCGCACAGTGCGTCAGCTCATCTGCTGCAGGCGTTCGCCACGCCATTCACCAGTCAGCGCGAGAAGTATGTGCGCCAATGGCAGCGCACACGCGCCGAGGTGGATTTGAGCGCGCACACCAATGATGGCGGGTCCATGATGCGTCTGAGCCAGTGCCTCTTGCTCGCGCATGAAGACAAGATTTTCCAGGGCGCTTTTGTGGCGTCGCTGAGCATCCCCTGGGGTGAGACGAAGGACGACAGCGACCAAGGCGGATATCACTTGGTCTGGACGCGCGACATGGTGCAAACCGCCACGGCACTGCTGGCCTGCGGGCAGACGGAGTCGCCATTGCGCGCGTTGATCTGGCTCGCGTGTGTGCAGGAGGCCGATGGCCGCATGCCGCAAAACAGCTCGATCAGCGGCGAGGCTTACTGGAAAGGAATTCAACTCGATGAAGTGGCGGTGCCGATTCTGCTCGCCTGGCGATTGCAGCAAGCGAATGCGCTCCGGCAATTCAATCCTTGGACGCTGGTCTCTCGTGCCGCGCGTTATTTGGTGCTGAACGGGCCGGTGACAGCGCAGGAACGTTGGGAGGAGAATTCCGGCTACTCGCCGTCGACACTGGCGACCATCATCGGGAGCCTGGTGTGTGCAGCGGAATTTGCGCGCGGCCGAAAGGACGAACTCGCGGCGCACTTCTTGCTCGATTATGCGGACTGGCTTTCGGCGCACCTGGAGGAGTGGACGGTCACGGATCGTGGTGAACTCGTGCCGGGTAAACCGCGACACTACGTTCGCATCACGCCCGCCGACCCGAAACAAGCAGTGGCTTCGCCTAACCCCGACAACGCTGATTTTTATGTCGCCAACGGCGGGGGCAAACATCCAGCGCGCAACATCGTGGGCGGCGATTTCCTTCAGCTCGTTCGGCTCGGAGTTCGGGCGGCGAACGACCCGCTGATCGTCGATTCACTGGCCGTGATCGATCGGGTGCTCAAACGCGATCTGCCCCAGGGGCCGGGTTGGCGCCGCTATAATCACGATGGTTATGGAGAGAAGCCGGACGGCAGTGCCTACAATGGAACCGGTGAAGGTCGCTGCTGGCCGATCCTGACGGGCGAACGCGGTCACTATGAACTGGCCGCGGGACGCGATCCGCTCCCGTTCATCGCCGCGATGGAAAAATTCGCCAACGAGGGCGGCATGTTGCCGGAACAGATCTGGGATGCGGACGATTTGCCGGAGGGAAAGATGAAGCGCGGGCGCGCGACCGGCGCGGCGATGCCGCTGTGCTGGGCTCACGCGGAGTATGCGAGCTTGGTCCGCAGTCACAAAGACGGAGTTTGTTTCGACCGCATCGAGCCGGTTTTTCAGCGCTACGCCAAAGCTGCGACGAGCAGCAGGATTGAAATGTGGACGCTCGCTCACCAACCGCAACGGATCGTCCAAGGAAATATGTTACGCATCATCACCGAACAGGCGGCGACGATTCATTGGAGCTGCGATGGTTGGGCGACGACAAACGACGCCGAAACGCGGGATACCGGCCTTGGTTGCTGGTTCGCGGATTTGGGGTCGGACCAGCTTCTGCCCGGCGCCCGTATCGTCTTCACCTTCCGCTGGGAAGCGGGGTGGGCGGGAAAGGACTTTGCGGTCGAGGTCGTGGAGCGGAGCGAAAGCCAAAGGCGAGACACATGAATGCTCCTCACTCCGACGCGCTGGTGATTTTCGGCGCCACGGGCGACCTCGTCGCAAAAAAGATTTTTCCCGCGCTCTATGCAATGGAGCGGCGCGGCCGGCTCCAGATGCCGGTCATCGGAGTGGCAAGGTCCGACTGGACGATTGAGAAGTTTCGGTCGCGCGCGCGTCAGAGCGTCGAAAAGATCGAGGGCTTCGACGAAGCGGTGTTCGCGAAGCTCCAGGAGCGGCTCCACTACATCAGCGGCGATTACGGGGCTTCTGCCACCCACGCCGCGCTCCGCAAGGAACTTGGCGATGCCGCACATCCGCTGCACTATCTCGCCATCCCTCCCAGCGTGTTCCCGAAAGTGATCGAGGGACTCGGGCAGTCTGGCTGCGCCCGCGGCGCGCGCGTGATCGTCGAGAAGCCCTTCGGTCGTGACCTGTCATCCGCGCAGGCGCTCAGCGCGACACTCCACACCGTCTTCGACGAGGCGAGCGTCTTCCGCATCGATCATTACCTCGGGAAGGAATCGGTGCAGAACATCCTCGTTTTCCGTTTCGCCAACACGTTCCTCGAACCGTTTTGGAACCGCAGCTACGTCGAGAGCGTGCAGATCACGATGGCCGAAAAGTTCGGCGTCGAGGGCCGCGGCGGATTCTACGAGGAATCCGGCGCCATTCGCGACGTGATTCAGAATCACCTCATCCAAGTCGTGGGATTCCTCGCGATGGAACCGCCACAGATGAACAGCAACCAGGCGATTCGTGACGAACAGGCGAAGCTGTTCAGAATGATTCGCCCGCTGCGGACGGACGACGTGGTGCGCGGCCAATACCGTGGCTACCGCGAAGAGGATGGAGTCGCGCGCGACTCCAAGGTCGAAACCTTCGCCGCCGCGCGGCTCCGCATCGACTCTCCGCGCTGGAGCGGAGTGCCGTTCTTCATCCGGTCGGGCAAGTGTCTCCCGGCGACGATGACCGAGGTGCTCGTCATGCTGAAACCGCCTGCTCTCAGCGAACTGTGCCCAGGCCAGGCGAACTACGTGCGTTTCCGGCTCAGTCCCGACGTGACGATTGCCATCGGTGCGCGCGTGAAGCGCCCCGGCGAGGAATTGATCGGTGACGCGACGGAGCTCAAAGTTGTTAATCGCCCCTCGGGAGATGAGATGGGCGCCTACGAGCGGCTGTTGGGCGATGCGATGATTGGCGATGGCACTCTCTTCGCGGGCCAGCACGGCGTGGAGGCTGCGTGGGCGGTTGTTCAACCCGTCCTGGGGCACGCGACGCCCTTGCATGAATATAAGCCCGGCACCTGGGGTCCGTCCGAGGCCGAGGAACTCACGACCGGCATTTGTGAATGCCGCAGTCCAGTTTGGCTGCTTCCTCACGCCAAAGACGGAGAATCGAGCTGATGACTACCTCAACAATACAGGAACCGCCCGGACACTGTCGGACGTTTCCGAATACGATTATGAAATCGACTTCTCAACGGCAAACTGGGCGCCAGCTAGCGCGCGTTTCTACCGCCCCTGGCCTGCTCGTGGGGCTGCTGTTGACGCCATGGTTGTTCGCGCAATCGCCCGAGGAGCATGCGAGCCATCATCCCGGCGGTCAGACAGCCGCGGCCATGCCGGCAACGGGAACGATGCCCGGGCCTCCGGGCGGAGTCCCAGCACCGGGCGGAATACCGGCGGCCGGAGGCGGCCCTGGTCCAGGCGGGATGGATGGCATGGGCGAGATGATGAAGAACATGGGCAAGCCGCCGCCGAAGGAACTGTATCCCTTGCTGATGGCGTTGCCGGAATTGACGCCGGAAAAACGGCAGCAGGTCGAACAACAGGCCTCCGAGCGCATGCATGCGGGAACGATGCTGATGGGCCATGCGCTCGACGCCCTCAATGTCGGCGCGCAGTCTGGCGACTATACTGCAATGCACGAAGCGATGACGCGCCTGCGCGAAGGCGCAGCGCAGCTCGAGAGCGGCATCGCGGCGCGGCGCGCGCTGGCGGAAGGCCGCCCGCCACGCGATGTCGCACTGGCGTGGTTCAAGCAGGAGATGAGGCTCGCGTCTCCGGTCGGAGGTGAGGCGAGCCATGGAGTGCGTGGCCTCTCGTGGTTCCATCTCTTCACGATGGCGCTGCTCGTGGCGTTCGCCTTTGCGATGCTCGCCATGTATTTCTTGAAGATGCGTCGGGCGACCGCGTTGTTCGGACGGATCGAACCCGGCGCGGGATCTTCGCCTCCTGGATCGGTGCCGCCACTTGGCGGCGCACCCGGCCCGTCGCCGCCGCCCGGAGGGAAAGCTCCGCCGGCCGGAGGATCTCCGCCGCCGACAGCCGAGCCCAAGGCAGACACTTCGGCCAAATCTTCGCCCGACGACGCAAAGCCGCCTATGCCAGCCGCGACTCCCGCACCGCCAAGCTCAACCGCCCGAGCGCCGAACCCTCCGGAAACGCCCGCCGAAAAGCCTGCGGCCACGGCCGCTGCCGCGTCGAACGGACCGCTGCCGCTCACCGCGAAGTGGTCGGGTCGGCTTCGCGTCGCGAACATCATCCGCGAAACGCCTTCGGTCGAAACGTTCCGGCTCCGCGCGCCAGCCGGCGACCCTCTGGCGTTCATCTTTACACCCGGACAATTCCTCAACGTCGCATTCGCGATCGGCGGCGCGCGAATGAACCGCTCGTATTCCATCTCGTCGTCGCCAAACGAACGGGACTACGTCGATCTCACGGTGAAGCGCGAGGACCGCGGCGCCGTCTCCCGCCACATCGTCGACCTGCTCAAGGTCGGGGACGAGATCGAAGCCGGAGGCCCGGTCGGCAAGTTCACGTTCACCGGCACCGAGGCGGACAGCGTCGTCCTCATCGGAGCCGGCGTTGGCATCACGCCGATGATGAGCATCGCCCGATTTCTCACCGAGCAATCCTGGCCCGGCGATGTCTTTTTCATCTACGGCTGCCGCGCTCCGGTCGACTTGATTTTCGGCCAAGCCATCGCCGCTCTCGAGCGTCGCAATCCAAAGCTGCACGTCGCCATCACGATGTCGAAGCCGACATCGGATTGGAAGGGCTCGCGCGGGCGAATCACGAAAGAATTCCTCCTGCAAGCCGTCCCCGATCTCGCGGCGCGGCGAGTGCAACTCTGCGGGCCGCCGACGATGATGGATGCGATCAAGACGCTCCTCATCGAGATTGGCGTAACGCCCGAGAACCTCAAGACCGAGGCGTTCGGGGCGGTGAAACCTCCGCCCGCCGCTCCCGGAATTTCCGCGCGACCGGCGGCCGCTGCGACTGGCCCGCTGGTCACGTTCTCAAAGAACCACAAAGCCGCAAAAATTGGCATCGACCAGAGTGGTGAACAGGCCGCGCTCGCCACCGGCCCCGGCCAGACCATCCTCGAACTCTCCGAAGATCTCGGGATCGGCATCCAGTTTTCCTGCCGCGTCGGCACCTGCGGGCTATGCAAGGTGAAGATGACGGCCGGCGAGGTCGACATGGCGGTCGATGACGCGCTCGACGACGACGACAAAGCCAGCGGCATCATCCTCGCCTGCCAGGCAAAACCCAAAGCCGAAGTCACCGTGGAGGCGTAGCGATGAAGAACCGCGAACGCTTCATCGTCATCAGCGTCTTCGTCGTGCTCGTGTTTGCGTGGCTCGGCTTCTTCCTGCATGTCTCACCGCGCTTCGCGGGCAGTGGCCTCGGGGCGGTGTTTGGGATCTCCGGGGCCGTGCTGATGATCCTTCCGCTCGGTTACGTGTTCATGAAGCGCGCTCCTTTTCTCAAGGAGCGCCTCGCCCAGCACGTCTCGTTGCAGACCTGGCTTTCGATTCACATCTACACCGGCATCGTGGGGGCGCTGCTCGCACTCGTCCACACGGGTCATAAATATACCAATCCGCTCGGCATCGCCCTCACCGCGACGATGCTGCTCGTCGTCGTGAGCGGGATTGTCCTGCGCTACCTGACTCCATTCGTGAATCTCGAAATGAAGGACAAGCTCCTGCTCTTGCAGACGGCGCGTGGCGATCTCGATCACGCTTGGGGACTAGTGGAGCAACCAGCCGACGGAAAAGAAAATCGCCCGAAAGAGCCGGCAGTCTATTCCGCCTTGCGAGTCACCCTGCTGGCGGAAGGGGTGGCAGACCTCGAGTATTCGATCGGCACGCACGAGCTGCTGAAACGCTGGTTCTCGCGCTCTCTGGTCGTCCACATTGTCGTTTCGGTCGCGTTCTATGCGCTGCTCGTCGGGCACATCGCGTCCGGAATTTACTTCGGACTGAGGTGGCTGCCATGATCAAGCTCGCCCTCATAGTTGTGCTCCTCATCGCTGGGAGCGCGGCGACGACACTCTCGCTTCTATACTATTCACCTGTGCAAATCGCGGCGCAGCGTGCGGTCAGGCCGGGAGAGCTGTCGCAGCCGCACGCGTTTCTGGAAAACAAGTGCGCGGCCTGCCACTCCGCGGTGAAGGGTGTCGAGGCGAAGAACTGCATCGTCTGCCATGCTGACAACACGGCCATCCTCCAACGCCAGCCCACTGCCTTCCACTCCGACATCGCCGCGTGCGCCGCCTGCCACCAAGAACATCAAGGCCGGGTGCCTTCGACGACGGACATGGATCACGTGGCTCTCGCGCGCATCGGACTGCGCCAGATGCAACCCGCGGCAAAATCCCACGACCCGGCCCGCGACGACTTGATCGTGTGGATCGCGAACGGCACGCCGTCCGCTGCCACCCCTCAACTGCAACGCGAAGAATCGCTGCTCAACTGTGCAACGTGCCATCAAAAGAAGGACCGGCACTTCGGTCTGTTCGGCAACGACTGTGCGCAATGTCACGGCACCGCAAAATGGACCGTCCCGGAATTCCGCCATCCTTCACCCGTTTCGCAGTCCTGCGCGCAGTGCCACCAGGCTCCGCCCAGCCACTACATGATGCATTTCAAAATGATTTCGATGAGCATCGCGCGGATGGAAAAGGCCGAGGTGAGTCAGTGCTTCCTCTGCCATCAGACGACCTCGTGGAACGACATCAAAGGCGCCGGCTTCTACAAACACCATTGAGGTCGAACCAACGAAGAGAAGGCTGCTTAATCTGCATTCCTCAGCTGCCTGCCTCCCGCTCCCGTTCACAACTTTTGGTCATATCTCCCCACGCGGTGCCCCTTTTCAACTGCATCGACCCGGCTAAGAAACTTCTCCCGAAATTGACTACCTCAAGAAGATTGCCTTCGGGGCGCCGCCCCTTCGCGACAGGGACTATCGCTCTCGTCATCGGGATCGTATTTGCGCTCCAACTGACGTTCCACGCCACCGCCCAGACGAATTTGCTCGTTCGCATGGGTGCGCTCGTCGCGAGCCGGGTGCAGGCTGGGGAGATATGGCGTCTGGCGTCATGCACCTTTCTGCACGCAGGCGTAATGCACTTTGGGTTCAACCTGCTTGTCCTGCTGGCTATCGGGTGGCAGATGGAAAGAATCATTGGCAGCTCGCGGTACGTAAGGCCCGGCCGCGTCATCGCTCGCCATCAATACCGCCACCGCTTGTTCGTGAAGGTAAGCCCGACGATGGGCGCGCCGGAGGAACCGCCGCACTTGCATGCGCGCGAATCCGCTGGCCCAGCTGCCGAATGGACGCGCCGAATCGTAGTCGGGAAAATGCTGCCATAGCGCGATGGCGGTTTCCTGCACGACGTCGCGCGCATCCGCCTGCCGTGGAATGTAAATGAGAACCATGCGCAGAATCTGCGGCTCGTGCTGAAGAAACAACCGCATGAACTGCTCGTGGACATCGGGGGTGGGCATCGCTTCTCCTTCATATCCGCGCGGCGCGCGGTTTTTGGACACAAATTCCCCGGACCGGCAAGGGCCAACTGCCGCGCGTCGAAGGGCGCATTCGTGACGGGGTGACGAAACCCTGAGTTGATTTGCGGCGAAACCGCCGTGACAGATTGGGTTTGGCGGACAGGATGAAATTCGTCCAGGTTTTGTCCCGTCCCACCACGGCGTCCCTTCCCCGGGTCGCCGAAGTGCACCACCCACCAAGTCGGCGCGCCTCGGATCGTTTCGCGGCCGCCTCACCATAACGCAACCTCGCCCTGTCCTTGAAACCCCATACCCTCCTGTTTCGCACCGCGGTCGCCAGTCTGACGTTTCTTCTCACCGAACCGATCGGCCAGGCCGCCGATGCCGCCGGTCGGCCGGCGGCGCAATCGGTCGGCTCAATCGCCGGGCGCGTGCAGAATGTCGCGACCGGCCAATATCTGAACAACGCGCGCGTCGGCGCGAAGGGCACCGACCTGACCGCGTTCACGGACCAGACCGGCAGTTACCGCTTGTCGGCCGTGCCCAGCGGGCCCGTCATCCTCGAGGTCTTTTTCACCGGACTGGACGCTCAGCAGATTCCCGTGACCGTCCGGGCCGGCGAGACGCTCAGTCAGGACGTCAACCTCACCAGCGAGACTCGTTACGGCACGGATGCGTCGGGTACGGTAAAGCTCGACTCGTTTGTCGTCGCCACCTCGCGCGAAACGGACGGCGACGCCATCGCCATCAACGAGCAGCGGTTTTCCCCCAACATCAAGAATGTCGTCGCGGCGGACGCGATGGGTGACGTGATGGATGGCAACGTCGGCGAGTTCCTGAAGTTCATGCCGGGCATCACGGCGGAGTATGACCGCGATTCCGGCGGTTCGGTGTCGTCGGTGTCGGTGCGCGGCTTTCCCACCAACATGGCGGTCGTATCCGGCGATGGTCTGCAGATGGCCAGCACCGGTAACACGGTGGGCACTTCGCGCGTGTTCCAATTCACCCAGGTATCGATCAACAACATCTCGCGGCTGGAAGTCACGAAGGTGCCGACGCCGGCCAACCCGGCCGATTCGATGGCGGGATCGATCGACATGGTGAGCAAGAGCTCCTTTGAGCGGAAGAACGCGCAGTTCCGCTACACCTTCGGCGTGTCGGGCAACCCCAAGACGATGAGTCTTCGACGCGTGCCTCACATCAACGATGAGCGCGAGTACAAGACGCTGCCGAGTTTCACGTTTGATTACACGTTGCCGGTGACGAAAACCTTCGGGATCGTGCTGACTGGCCAGAGCCAGAACCGGTTCATCGAGATGCAGTGGGTGCCGCGCACCTTCAACGCCACCGCCGCGGGTACCGGCGCCTCCTTCGCCCGGCCGTATCTGCAGACCTTCCAACTCATCGGCGTCCCGCGGCGGAACGAGCGCAACGCCGCCGGCATCAAGGCGGACTGGCGCGTTACGACCAACGGGGTGCTGTCCTTCAGCTTCGAGCGCACGCGGTGGGTCTCCGAGCGGGCCAACGTCGCCATCACGTTCAACGCCGGCACCAACGCCGTCCCGCTTCCCGCCACCGGCGGGCCGCTGACCTTTGGCGACGATTTCACGTCGGGCGCCACCGGCCGCGGGAGCGTCAACCTCGCCAACGCGGGCGCCGGCGTCCACCTCCCGCTCGACACGAGGGCGGCCAGCGTGCGCTACCGCCACGACGACGGTAACTGGCGAATCGTGGCTGCGGCCGGCGGTTCGACTTCGGCCGGTGGATACAACGACATTCGCTACGGCCGTTTCCGCACGCTCGACATCGTCAACCGGGTGCCGGTGCGGGTGAGTTTCGCGAACATCGACGACGTGCGGCCGCAGTCGATCCAGGTCTTCGACAACAACGGCCGGGAATTCGACTTCAACAACCTCGACAACTACCAGCTGAACGGCGCCACCTCCCAGCAGCGCATGGTCAAGGATCGCCTGACCAACGCCAAGCTGGACGTGCGCAAAAGCCTGCCGGCGCTGTCGGTTCCCGCCGCGATCCAGGTCGGCGGATTGCACCGGTTGCAGGTCCGCGACGCGCGCCGCGAAAGCATCAGCTGGACCTACAACGGCCCGGACGGGAACCCCGCCACGCCCGACGCGCCCACGCCGTATCGGATGGTCAACTACGTCAATCAGGAGGAGAAATTCGGTTTCCGCGACATGCCGTGGGTGTCGACCTTCAAGGCCTGGAGGGCCTACGAGTCGAATCCCGCGCTGTTTGGCCAGACTCCGGCGCAGCAAGCGGCGCAGGAACAGTACCGCCTGAACAACTCGGAATGGCTGCGGGAGGCGGTGTCCGCCGGCTACGCGCAGGCGGAAATCGGACTTTTCCGCAATCGGCTGAAGGTGCTGGCGGGCGTGCGCTACGAAAAAACGGAGGCGAACGGCCAGGGCGTGCTCAATGATCCCAACGCGGTTTTTCTGCGCAACCCCGACGGGAGTTTTGCGCACACCGCCACGGGACAGAGGATTCGGCGCCCGGAGGCCGGCGCGGCCGGTTCGTTGGAAGAACTCGCCCTTACCCGGCGGGAGCGCGGTTTCAAGGCCGCGAACTCCTACGATGGCTACTACCCGAGCGTGCACGCCACGTACCAAATCCGTGACGGGCTGCTCGCGCGCGCGGCTTACGCCAAGACCTATGGCCGGCCCGATTTCATCAACATCGTGCCGAATACGACGGTCAACGAAACCGACTTCGACGACAACATTCCGGACCCCGACGGGGTTCCCGGGCGGATTACCAGCCGCAACACGGGACTGCGTCCGTGGACGGGCGACAATTATGATCTGTCGCTGGAATACTACACCGAGCACGGTGGGTTGCTCAGCGCAGGCGTCTTTCTCAAGGACATCCAGGGGTTCTTCGGCACCGACGTGAGACTCGCCACCGCCGCCGATTTGGAACTGCTCGGCATGGACCCGCGCTATATTGGCTGGCAGATCTCAACGCGGTTCAACCAGCCGGGGACGGCGCGCGTCAGCGGGGTGGAGTTCAACGTCCGGCATCCGCTGCGTCCGCTCGGTGCGTGGGGGCGGCACCTTCAAGTCTTCGCCAACGCGACCAAGCTCCGGCTGGAGGGCAGCCGCGATTCGGATTTCAGCGGCTTCATTCCCAAGAGCGCCAACTGGGGCATCGATTTCAGCCGAAAGCCCTTCAACGTGATGCTCAAGTGGAACTATCGGGGCCTGCAGCGCCTTTCGCGGGTCGCCGCCCTCGGTCCCGATGCGTTCGAATACGCCAAATCGCGGACGCGGCTGGACGTGAACGTCGACTACCAGCTGCGGCCGAACCTCTTTTTGTATACGACCGTGCAGAACATCTTTGACGTACCCGAAACCTTGTTACGTTACGGCTCGGCGACGCCGGGTTACGCCCACGTTTTCCAGGTGCTGACAACCGGGGTCCAGCTCTCGCTGGGCGTCAAGGGGACGTTCTGATCGCGTTCCGGAAACCACGCTGCTCGTGCGTTGCGCGCGGGAATCCATTCTCGAGCCTTGCGCCAACCGCGATCGGATTGCCACGGTAACGGCGCATGGGCGAACGCCGTCGTTTTTTTTCTCTCGCTCTTTTGTGGCCTACGCGGTCTACGTCGAGCGCCGGCAGGGCGGCGATCGCATTGCGGCGCGCTATTACTGGAGCGCGGTCGCCGCATGCGCTCTGGGCCTGATGGCGAAGCCGATGCTCGTGACCATTCCATGCGTCCTCCTGCGGCTCGATTTCTGGCCGCTGCGGCGAACCCGTGGCGTGACGCTCGTCGTCGAGAAGCTCCCTTTCTTTGCGCTCGCGGTGGCGTCGTCGGTCGTCACTTACCTGGTGCAGAAGGAGGGCGGCTCGGTCTCGGCGGCGCTCGGGTTTGGCGCCAGGTTATCCAACGCAGTCGTCGCGATCGCACGGTACGTGGGCAGGATTTTCTGGCCGGCCGATCTGGCCGTGCTGTATCCGCATCCCGGATTCTGGCCGGCCGCGGCCGTCGTCGGTTCGATTGTGCTTGTCGCCATGGTCACGGCGCTCGCGTGGGTGCAGCGCACGAAGCGACCGTGGATAGCCGTCGGCTGGCTCTGGTTTGTCGGCACGCTGGTTCCGGTGTTGGGGCTCGTTCAAGTCGGGCTCCAGTCGATGGCCGATCGCTACACGTATATTCCCGCCATCGGGCTGCAACTCGCGGTGGTGTGGACACTTTCCGAGTTCGTACGCGGCGCGAAGACCCGCGGCCTCGGCATCGCAGCCGCCGTGCTCGCGCTGGCGCCGGTCACCTGGCGGCAGCTCGGCGTGTGGAAGGATTCGTTGACGTTGTTCGATCACGCCATCGCGGTGACGAAAAACAACTACCTGGCCTACAACAATTGCGGGTTGTTCCAGTTCGAGGCCGGCCGCCGGGAGGAAGGGATGGCCGACTACCGCCGCTCGCTCGCGATCAATCCCGCGTATCCGGATGCCAATAACAACCTCGGCCATGCGCTGGCGGAGGCCGGACGAGCGGCGGAAGCAGTACCGTTCTACCGCGCGGCGTTGCGCGCCAAGCCGGACCATTTCGAAATCCGAAACAACCTCGGTAACGCGCTTTCGGATGTCGGGGCCGTCGACGAGGCGATCGAGCATTATGAGTTCGTGCTCGCGCGGCAGCCGCGGCACCTGAACGCGCTGAACGGTCTGGGCGTGGCGCTGGCGATGAGAGGAAGGCTCGCCCACGCGCTGGCACGCTTCGACGCGGTGTTGAAGATCGATCCGAACAATGTCAGCGCGCACAGCAATCGCGGTAACGCCTGCGCGATGCTCGGCCGGCCCGACGAGGCGATTCAGCATTATCGCCGCGCGCTGGCGCTCGCGGGCGACGATGCCCGCACGTATTACAACCTCGCCAACGTACTCAGCGGGCAGGGTCAGCTCGCCGCCGCGGCGGAAAATTACCAGCGCGCCATGCAGCTCCAGCCGGTGAACCCGGACGCGCATGCCAGCCTCGGATTCGTGCTCGCGCGGCTCGGACAGCGCGACAGCGCGGTTCAGCATCTGGGCACCGCGTTGCGGCAGCGGCCCGATTTTCCCCAGGCGAAAGCGTGGCTCGACGCGGTGAATGCGTCATCGCCGACAAAGTAGGACGCGCGTTTTCAAACCTCATTGTCGAAACCCGGCGTGGCGGAACGCGTGAGCGTTTCGTCGGCAGGACGAAAGCCTCACATAATGTCGTTTGGTTTTTAGGGCCCGCCTCCGCGCGCGCCGGTCGGATTCCGAGGAACGTTCCGCTCGAAAAAGTCGAAACGTGTCTTGACCCGGACGCGGACGACGCGGAGGTCGTCCCTCCATCGTATGGCTGGTTATTTGGGACGCTGTTTTTAGAACGAGCCCGTCACGCCCGCCGTATACGTCACGCCGAGATTGTTCGCGATGTGGAACGAACTCCAATGCGGCGCGTTCGC
The DNA here is from genome assembly GCA_030648295.1 of Opitutaceae bacterium. Classification (GTDB taxonomy): domain Bacteria; phylum Verrucomicrobiota; class Verrucomicrobiia; order Opitutales; family Opitutaceae; genus ER46. The sequence continues at coordinate 168,352 of JAUSID010000072.1, forward strand.
GACATCGCGGACGCGCATTTTTTGCGCATCGGTGATGTTTCGCCCGGATACGAACAGCTTCGCCCAGCGGGTGATGCTGACCGCGCGCGAAGTCGGGCAGCAATGGTCTCGGTCACCGAAAACCGGTGCGACTCCGCGTCGCAGCGATGTTCTCGCGGGTCCGGGCCTGCCGGGAAACGGCGCCGCCGACATTCAGGTTGCCCAGGTCCTGCCAATCGATTTCAGGGCCCGGGGTGGTGGCGCCGGGAGGCCGTAGGAATAAGTGTCGGCCCGCGAATCACGCGAATCGGCATCGGTATTCGCGCGTGATCGCGATCAAGTTTTTCGCGTGATCAGCTGTGGCGCGGCATCCATCTGGCCGCGCGTCACGCCAAGCTGGTTGAGCAGCTTGAGTTCGCGCCAGAGATCGGCGCCGGAGATTTCGCCGCGCAGCAGCTGGCCGTAACGAGTCAGCGTCCGCTGCACCTCGTCCGCCGGCTCGTTGACGAACTCGACGCGAAAGCTGCGGGCGCCACGCGTGACCAGATGCGAAAGAAACTCGGCGCCACTTTGGGCCCGGTTGTTGAACACGGTGTTGCGGCAACCCGCATCCGCCTTCAGCGGCAGTTCGGCTCCGACACGATCGCGAAGCGCGACGCGGTGTTTGTCGCACGGCCGGCCGCAATCGCGGTAGTCCTTGCCCGTGGAAAGAAACGCGCAAAACACGCAATGCTCCATGTGAAACATCGGCATGTGCTGGTGAATGGTGATGTCGAACCATCCGCCGGGCGCGGTTTGCAGCAAGGCGTCGAGCTGCGTGATGTTGAGGTCATAGCTGGCGGTGACGCGCTCGAGCCCGTAACGCTCCAGAAAATACGCGGCCGTCCACGGGTTTGCGACGTTCAGGGAGAAGTCTCCGCGCTTCCGATCGGGCGCGAAGAAAGCCAGGTGATCGTAATTGCGGACGAGATAACCATCGGCCTCGGACGAACGCACCTGTTTGAGAATCCATTCCTCGCCCGGTTTGAAGATGCGAGGGGGGGCGACCCAGATTTCGGATTTCGGATTTCGGATTGCGGATTGGGGATCGGTCGCTGCGCTCGCCTGGAGCTCACGAAAATGGCAAACGGCGTCGCGGTAGTGTTTCGGATTCTCGAACTCGCAGTAAATCGTGCGCGCCCCGGCTGACCACGCGGGCTCCAACTGCTCGAGCCGCCGGATGACGGCGATGAGCTCGACCGGCCTTGGTTCCGAAATCCGCGATCCGCAGTCTGCAATCGGCAATTCCCCCGTCGTCCACCGTTTTGGCTCGGCGCGGAGTTTCTCCAGGCCGGCCACCGCGTCGCGCCGCAATCGGTTCAATTCGCTCAGGGGGACAATCACGGAGCCTTCGAGCTTGGAAACGAGTTCGCCGAGTTTGAACGGAGTGCCGCCGAGCCGGCCCAACTGGTCGCGCAGCCGTTCAAGTGTGAGTGGTTGTTTTTCCGCGAGTGCCAGCGGCACGGCGGATTCGACCTTGACCACATGGCCGTCGCCGTCGTTTGCGAGCAGCGTCAACGGCGTGCCCGCGCGCCCGTGGACCTCCAGCGCGAGCGGACGCTGAAAGCGAAGTTGCTCGCCCTCGAAGGTGGAGCGGAGTTCGCGATCGAGCGCCGGGTCGTTGGTTTTCCAAAGCAGCTGGCCTGGCCGGACGCGTTTCCAATCGATGTCTCCGCGGCCAAAATACAGCGTGTGCTCACCGGGAGCGGCGGCGCGCGCCTCGACTTGATAAACCCGGCCGCCTTCCTCGCGCTCGTCGGGTCTGCCGGCGTCGAACACGATGCCGTCGCCGGGTTTCAGCGGCGCGACCAGCCAAACCGAAACGGATTCGCCGCGTCCCGGCGCGGTGGAAAGCTGGCCGACGCGCGTGACCTCGCCGAGAAACACGCCGCGCTTGGTGCCGAACCGCGCGTGGGCCAGCTCCTGGTTGTTGTTGCCGCGAAACCACCCGGTGTAGAGTCCGCGCGAAAACGCCATCTGCAATTCGTAGCGTGCCGGATCGTCAGGCGATTCCGACTCGCCGTGCTCCGTTGGCGCCGGCGGAGCCAGCACGCTCGTCACTTTGTCCAAGGCGCGGCGATACACGCGCGTGATGCTGGCGACGTATTCAGCGGATTTCAGCCGCCCTTCGATTTTCAGTGATGCCACTCCCGCGCGGACAAGCTCGGGCAATACCTCGATGCCGGCGAGATCCTGCGGGCTGAGGAGGTAACGACGGTCACCGAGGTCCACCTGCTGGCCGTCGGCGATCAGGTCATAGGGAAGACGGCACGCCTGCGCGCACTCGCCGCGATTCGCCGAGCGGCCGCCGAGCGATTCGCTCGTGAGGCACTGGCCCGAGTACGCGACGCAGAGCGCGCCATGCACGAACACCTCGAGCGGCAGAGCTTGCGGACCGAGTTCGGCCTGGATCTTTTCGATGTCCGCGATCGAGTTCTCCCGCGCGAGCACGACCAGTTGCGTGCCGAGCTCGCGGGCAAACGCCACGCCGGCCGCGCTCGTGATCGTCATCTGCGTCGAGCAGTGAATCGGAAAATCCGGCGAGTGCGCGCGGATCATCCGGCAGATTCCGACATCCTGCACGATCGCGGCATCCACGCCGGCCGCGATAATCGTCCGGATATAATCCTCGGCGTCGGCCAGCTCGTTCGCAAACACGAGCGTGTTGAACGTGACGTAGCCGCGCACGCCGCGCCGGTGCAGGAATTCCATCAGCGCCGGCAGATCCGCCTGGGTGAAATTCTTCGCCCGCATCCGCGCGTTGAATCGTTCGAGTCCGAAATAGATCGCATCGGCGCCGTTCTCGACGGCGGCGCGCACGCACTCCCAGTCGCCCGCCGGAGCAAGCAGCTCGGGGTGCCGCCGCCTCGGGGCCGGCGGCATGATTTCGGGGGCGGAGGAGACGTTCGACACAGCCAAAGTTAATGTTTGCGACGGCAGCTGGAATCAGGCGGCGATCTCGATTGGAGCCCGGGCGACTCCCGTGGGGGAAGCTACATGCGGCGCGGCGGCACGCAATCGGGCCGCAAGCACGACCGTGAGGAAGAAGAACGCCACGGACACGTAACCGAGCACTGGCAGGCCATGAAGATGGCCGGAGGGATCGCGGGTCACGAAAATGCCGGCGAGCACATTGGCGCCGCCGCTCGCCGCCTGTTGCAGCGCGGCGTTCACGCTCATGAATCCGCCGCGATAGCGCGCATCCACGGCGTTCGTGATCATCGTCATCGCCGGCGCGAAGCGGCCCGACATCGTGATCATGAACAGCGCCATCATGATGGACGCGGTCGCGACCGATGCCGGTCCAAGTCTCGTGATGAAGAACACGACGAGGATCGCGCCGCCTGACATGATCGCGAGCAGCCGGAGTCGATCCATCCGGTCGCTCAACCATCCGACAATCGGAGTCGTGACGGCGGTGGCGATTCCACCGACGAGGTAGGTAATTGGGAGTTGCACGGTTTCATCGAGCCCGACGTTGGCGATGAACGAGGGGGCGATGAATGGAATGACCAGGCCGCCCGCCATGACCAGAACCGCGCCGACCGCGAACGCGCGCAGGTGAATCCGGTGCGACAGGATTTCACGCATCTGGCGGATTGGCTGGTGGTCGTGGACCGCGGTGCGAATCGGCGGCAACGCGATGCTCGCGAGCACAAGATTCACGGCGGCGCACGCGGCGAGCAGAAAGAACGGCGCGTGCCAGCCGAATCGGCCGGCGAGTACCAGGCCGGCGGGTACACCCAGCACGGAAGCAAGCGGGAACGCAGCGGCCACGAGCGCCATCGCGCGGCCGCGGCGCTCGGGTGGAATGACGTCGCCCACCATCGCTGTCACCATTGAACCGGCGAGACCGCCGAACGCGCCGGCGACGAGGCGCGCAATCAACAGGGCATGATGCGTGGGAGCCAGCGCGCACGCCAGGGTCGCGATGCCGAAGCCGGTGTACAGCGTCAGCAGGGACCGCTTGCGATCGAAGCGGTCGAGCACAAACCCGCCGGCGAAGCCGCTGATGGCCGCCGCCAGACCGTACGACGCGACGAGATGCGTGAATTGCGCCGGCGTAATGTTGAACACCGTCATCAGCTGCCCGCCGAGCGGCATCATGATCATGAAGTCCAGGATGTGCGTGAACTGCACCGCCCCCAGCGCCAGGAGCGTGATGCGCTCGCGATGAGGCGAGAGGGAATGGTGCTGCACCAAGGAGGACATGAAGGGCGTTGACCGTTGGTTGTTTTCCGCAAACCGCAACCGTCAGGGCTTCGTCCCGCCGTTCCCGCTCTCGCGCGGTTTCACATGCTCACGAAGCAGCGTGAGAAATTGTTCTGCTCCGCGGCTTTGGTAACGCTGCAGGTGGCGGATCACCGCGAGTTCGCGGGTGGGCGCGCTCTCGGCGATTCGCAGATAAATCAGCGTGTCGCGATCGTCCGGAAGCCGCGCGAGTTGCGGTAGAATCGTGATGCCAAGTCCGTTGGACACGAAGAGCTTGAGCGTGGCGACCTGAGCGCAGCGATAGCCGATCTTGGGTGCGAAATGGTGAACGCCGAAAAAATCCTGAATTTGTTCGGCGAGCGTGCTGGAGTCGCCGAGCGAAACGAACGTTTCATCGGCCAGGTCGTTGATGTTGATTTCGTCACGCGTCGCGAATGGATGGTCCTTTCCCACCGCGAGTAGCAGCGGCTCGGTTAGCAGCGGCTCGATGGCCACACGGTGGTCCTTCACCGGCAGCGGCACCACGGCCAAATCGACTTCGCCTTCCGTCACCGCGCGCACCAAGTCGCTGCGGAAATCCTCGCGGGCACCGATGGTTAGGTTCGGCAGGAGTTCGCGACAGCGGGCGATGAGCGGAAGCAGCAGATAAGGCATGACGGTCTGGACGGCGCCGACCGTGATGCGCCGCTCCAAGCTCGGATGGTCGCTTAGTTCCTTCGCCGCGTTCTCGACCTCGAAGACGATCCGGCGGGCGCGTTCCAAAAAGGTGGCCCCGGCTTCGGTCAGCACTGCTTTGCGTCCCAAACGATGGAAAAGTTTGTGCCCCACCTCGCGTTCCAGATTCAGAATCTGTTGACTTAAGGATGGTTGACTCACGTTCGAGCGCTCCGAAGCGCGGGTGAAGTTCCCCGTGTCCGCGACAGCTAAAAAGTAGCGAAGTTGCTGTAATTCCATAGGCAGAAGCTATCACACGGATAGGAAGTCGCGATTTCAACTATTGAATGCGGTAGTCTATACTCCGCTTCGCAGACCAAGTGGTCTGGCATCAACACATACCAAACATGAATAAGAACCTAGTCCTTGCGGTCCTCACCAGCTTCATCGCTGTCTCCGCGCTTTTGCTTTCTGTCCGTTCCCCGATCACCGCGGAGTCCTTGATCGGCTATGGTGCCGTCTTGGCGATAGTGGCGATGGCCGCCGTCGAGTACCGCATTGATTGGAAACGGATATTCGGTCGCGGCTAGTCGAGCCGGCTGAAGCCAAAAAACGTAACAGGGGCCCGGAGCAATCCGGGCCCCTTTTTATTTAGGTTTTCGCTGCTGCGAAAACCTTAGACAAAATTCGGGCGTGGGGACGCTTTCCTGGCACACCCTCACCGCTTTCGTGAAAGCCCCAATTTCAGCCAGAAATTCGGATCACGCGCCACCGATTCTCCGGCGCGCGGTCACCATTACAGTGTCGTCGCTCGTCGCATCACGACGAACCAGGGATTTTGGCGGGAAGGAGCTATCAGATCGCAAGAGGCCGCCAGGATTCTCCGCGCGAATGTGAATTCACGACCGCCAAAATCCCATGAATGCTGGAAAAGCTGGTTTGAGCTTTATGGCCCCAAGCTCCTGCTCTGCGCGCGGCAGTGGACCCGCACCATCGCGGACGCCGAGGATGTGGTCCAGGAAGCATTCGTCCGGTTCTGGCGTCACCAGCGGCACCTCCCCGGCGAGCCAATGGCGTTGCTCGTCACCTCCGTTCGCCGGGCGGCATTCGATCTGGCGCGTCGCGAAGGTCGCCGCAGCCAGCGCGAAGAACGCGCGGCAGTCGGGACGGATTGCTCCTTCGCGCTCTTCGAGGCTCCGCTGGAAGGCGACGAACGGCGCGCCCAAATCGAGGAAGCCCTGGCGCGACTGCCGCTCGAGCAGCGCGAAGTCCTCGTGCTCAAGATGTGGGGCGAACTCACCTTTGATGAAGTCGCCACTGAACTCGGGATTTCGCCCAACACCGCCGCGTCCCGTTACCGCTACGCGCTGGCGGCGTTGCGGCATCAACTGACTGCGGCCGATTGCCATGGATGACGAACTGCAAACCATCGAAGCGGAATTGAAGCGGCTTCGGCCAATCGCCCCGGCACGGGGCGTGGCGAAGCGAATCGAGCCGCAGCTTGCGAGGCGAGCGGGCCGGTCCCGCCGCGCATACTGGCTTTGGGCGGTTACGCTGCCGGCGGCCGCAGCGGTCGCCGTGTTGCTCTGGCCCTCGGCGCGACGCGACGCAATCGAGCGCACAAGCGAAAACCCGATCGCGGCCACGGCGGCCGAACCCGGGATGGTCTCCGAACCGGCACTCAGGCCGGTGGCGGTGGAGAACGTCCTTTACGCCGCGCAGGATGAAGGACTCGTGACGCTGGCGGATGGCACGCCGGCCCGGCGCCAGCGACTCAGTTATGTGGATACAATCACCTGGCGCGATTCCCGGACCAACGCGTCACTGCGGTGGACGGTGCCGCGTGAGGAAGTCCGCGTTGTCCCCATTTTCTTCCAATGAGGCTCAAATCCCGAACTCACATGAAAACCAGTCATCGTCTCAGTGCCTTGATCGGATTGCTCGCCGTCCTCGTGCCACCGGCATCCGCCGGCGACGCACCGAAGGCCGGGCCGCGGACGCAAAAAGAAATGCGCGTCATCACCTCGACCGATCGGAACCGTCCCGAACCGCGTCGCGGGCCGATGGCCGGTGGAGAAAAGGAAGTTGTCGCTTTCCTGGGTGTCCAGGCCACGCCCGCCTCGAGGACACTGGCGGTGCAGCTCTCGCTGCCACCAGGCGCCGGGCTGGTGGTCAATCACGTGATGCCTGACAGTCCCGCCGCCGGCGTTCTCCAGGAACATGACATCCTGTTGAAGCTCGACGATCAGCTGCTGATCGAAACGCGGCAGCTGTCGGTGCTGATTCGCCAGCACAAGGAAGGCGACGAGGTGGGCCTCACTTATCTTCGTGGCGGCAAGGAGGCGACGGCGCACATCAAACTCGGCAAGCAGGAGGTGCCGAAGATGAGCGGGCTGTTCGAGCATGCGCTGCCCGGGGTGCCGCACGGTGTACTTGGATTTGGGGCGGGAAGATTCGAGGCGTTCGGTCCGGATACTCCGCGAGAGGAAGTCGATCGGGTGTTATCGCTGATTCAACGGGAGCCGCACGGCGAACCGATGCGAATCCAGATTGATCGCCGTGGCGGGCCAGGCATGAACGCGACCTCGGTGCACACCAGCAACAGCAACCTCGTTTACAGCGATGACGCCGGCTCCCTCGAACTCACGATCAAGGACGGTCAGAAATCGCTCGTGGCAAAGGATGGCGGCGGAAAGGAAATCTTTTCCGGGCCGGTGAACACGCCCGACGAACGGCGGACCATGCCGCCCGAGGTTCGTGCCCGGCTCGAAAAACTCGAAGGCATGCACAACATCACCTTCCGCACCGGTCCCGATTTCAAGGGACCGGAGCGCAAGGTCGTCCAACCGTTTGGCCGGGGCATCTCGCTTCCGCCCGCCCCGCCGGCGCAACCGCGCCCGCCGCAATTCTTCTGAGTCAGGCGGTTTGGCGTCGGTCCCGCTCAGACCGGCGTCGGCGCGCTGACGGGAATCGGCGGAACGGGTGGCCGCCGGTGAAAGATGGCCACGATGAGCGAAAGGATCGCCCCTCCGATCACAGCCATTATGCACTGGGTTATCGTGAGCGCGATCGGTGACACCCATTTCCGCAGCATGGGCTCGGCACGTTCGATCTGCGCGGCCGACATTCGCGCGCCCTCCATTTTTTCGAGCTGCACCTGGAGGATCATGTCGGAAAACCCGGGGTTGATGACTCCAAAATATAAATACGCGAAAAGTGTTCCGAAGGCCGCCGAGACGATCGCCGTCAGCACCCCGACACCGAACGCGGAGCCGTAGCCCCAGTCGGCGTCCGGCGGCAGGTTGGCGCGTTTCTCGCGCATGGCGAGGCTGAGGCAGGTGATCGTGATCGCGAGGCCGACAACTATTCCAATCCCCTGCGCCGTCTTCATCTTTTCGGGCGAGTCGTGGAAACCGGCGAAGAACAGGACGAGTGTCAGCAGCGCACCGCCCAGAGCCATCAGGAAGCCGTACGTAAGGGGGGTCTTCATGCGCCCGCCGAGCATGTCCGGCCGCAGCGGGAATACAATGATCTGTTCCCCTTTTCCACCTGCGACTGCACCCAAATGTGCGTTACCGCACACCGGGTGAATCCAGTGCGTGGAGGAAGGAGGTGTGGGTTTCCCGGCTAGGAGTTGTCGCCGTCGAGCATTCGGCCGAGCCCGCCCAGAACTGAACCTTCCTCGCGCCCGCCACGACCGGTCTGCGGCGCCGCGGCTACAATCCGACCGGCGAGCCGCGACAGTGGCAGGGACTGCATCCACACTTTACCAGGACCGCGCAACGTTGCGAAAAACAGGCCCTCGCCGCCGAACAGCGCCGATTTGATCCCGCCGACGAGTTGGATGTCGTACTCGATGGTCGGTTGAAACGCGACAATGCACCCCGTGTCCACGCGCAGCACTTCGCCGGGCGCGAGCGTCCGCTCCATCAGGGTGCCGCCCGCATGCACAAAGGCCCAGCCATCGCCGGTGAGACGCTGCATGATGAAGCCTTCGCCGCCGAACAAGCCGGCGCCGAGCCGCTTTTGGAAAGCGATGCCAACGCTGACGCCCTTGGCCGCGCATAGGAACGAGTCCTTCTGCGCAATCAGTTCGCCGCCGAGATCGCGGAGGTGGACCGCAATGATTTTGCCTGGATACGGCGCCGCAAACGCAACGCGCCGTTTTCCCGCGACCTGGTTGAGAAACACCGTCATGAAGAGCGACTCGCCCGTCAGCAGCCGTTTGCCGGCCCCGAGCAGGGCGCCCATGAAGCCGGAGTTTTGCTTCGAACCATCGCCGAAAACCGTCTCCATCCCAATGCCGTCCTCCATGTACATCATGCCTCCGGCCTCGGCTACCACGGCCTCGCCCGGATCCAACTCGACTTCGACGAACTGCATGTCGTCGCCATGGATCTTGTAATCGATCTCGTGCATCACGGTCTGGAGCGGGGGAGGGAGGGAATTCATGCGCGAAAAGTGAGCAATGGTGTCCGGAAACTTCAATCCGGCGATGTGGCCCAAAGAACACATCGATCGGCCGAAAAGTTACAGGAGATGGTTTTTCCTGGATGGATGGGCGAGCTTCCGCTTCGGAAGCGCGGCTTGTACCCCTCGCTTCGTTTCACTGGCGCTCGTCGCTACGACTGAAGTTATGGCGCAACGGAGCCAGTCGCTGGGTAGCGGCGGGCGCGAAGCGAGCCGATCCGACCCTGGGAGCGCGGGCGTCTCGCCCGCATAATCGGATACGAGCGTCAACGCACGGCCCATTCCGCACCGCCGCTTCCCGCGAATCAATCCTTCGCCGTGTTCCCGTTGATGAAGCGCGTTGCCGGGCGCAGCGCGGCGTGCACGAGCCGGTCATCGCCGTCGTTCGGCGCCGCTTTCAAACCGAGCACGGAGCACATCAAGTTGTACAGATGGACGTTTTCGACTGCGGGAATTTCGACTCCATGGCGGAACGCAGGGCCGTGGGCGATGAACACGCCTTGCATCGAGGGCAGCGACGGATCGTAGCCGTGATCACCGGGCAGGTAACCACGCGCTGAATACCGCCGGCTCAGCCGCTCGAAAGTGGCACGGGTGACCACGTGCACACCCTCCTCCGGCAGAATCCACAACGGCGGGATCCGGGGATTGTTTCGCAGCCGGAAATGCGCTGGCAGTTCCTCGGCGCTGTAGACCCTGGCATGAGGAATCCGCTCCAGTTTTCTGCGCAATGAGTCGAACTCTCCGTCGCGCGGCCGCAGCCCGACGACGCTGCCGTCAAAGTCGATCTGCGCGTCACCATGCTCGATGAAGTCGTCCAGCACCACGATCCGGCTCCGATCGACCGACGTCATGCCATGATCGGAGACCACGATGAGGTTGGGTTCGATCCCCTGCTGCCGGAATTCGTGCAGCAGGGTGGCGAGCCGGCCATCAACGAGCTTGATGGCGGCGGCCACCTGCGGCGAGTCAGGACCATGCGCGTGTCCGGCCCCATTGGTTTCCTCGATGTAGAACGCGACGAACGCCGGCCGTTCAGTGGCCGGCAGTTTCATCCAGCCGATGAGCTCCGCGAGTCGCCGTTCGAATGGAAGCGCGTTGTCGTACGTTCGCCAGAAGCTGGGGCGCACGCCCTGAATCGCGGCTTCAGAGCCAACCCAGAAGGCGGCGGCGGCTTTTCGACCCTGCTTCTCGGCCGTCACCCAAACCGGCTCGCCCGCCCACCAGCGCGAGTCGCGCACCGAATTCGGCTGGTTGAAACGAAAAAACATCCCCGCGACGGGATCAAAAAAGTCATTGTTCACGATGCCGTGCCGCGCCGGATAAAGCCCGGTCACAATCGAATAATGATTGGGAAACGTGTTGCTCGGGAAAACCGGGATGAGTCCGCGCGCGCTGACGCCATCGCGCTTCAGCTCGCGTAACGTGAGACTCTCCGCCGGATGTAGTTCGCAATAATCCCAGCGAAACCCGTCGAGTGACACGAGGATGAGCGGCGCATCGATAGCGAGCGCGCGACTCACCGCGACCAGACCCAACCACGCGGCGATGCCCGCTTTCATCGACAAAGCGTCACGATGGTGGCGCCCCACGAGCCCGAGGTTTCGTCGCCCAGCCGGAACGACTCGACGTGCGGAAGTCGCCGAAGCAGCGCGTGGACGGTCGTTCGCAACGTCCCCGTGCCCTTGCCGTGAATCACGCGCACCTCGAGGATGCCGCGCGACCGACACTCATCGAAATACGCCGGCAGCAGCTCGCCAAGATCCGACGGCCGGAACGTGTGCAAGTCCAACTCGCCCGTAATTGGAAGCGGCACCGGACCGTCGCCAGGACTTTCCGCTTCGGCCGCGCTCACGCCGGCGCTGCCGGTGGGGTTCCGGCCGGCGGAGGCTCGCCCGCGGGTGACCGCGGTTTGGTCGGTTCCGAATCGCCGGCGTTGTCCGCCACGTGCACGATTGGCCCGCCATCATCAGGCGTTTCCCCGGCTGGCTCCGCCGGCTCGCTCGCGGCAACGTTCACGGCGGCGGGGTTCTCCGGATCGGCTTCCGCGCGTTTGTCCGGCTCCGTGTCCGCCAGCGTTTCCTCGGAAGTGGATGCCGGCACGGTTGCCGTTCCGCTGACGGATGCCGCCGCGGCCGCGGCATGCGCCTCGCTGCTGTCGGTGACCGGATCCGCGGGAACGCTGTCGCTGGAGCCATCGGCGTAGCTGTCGGGATAATCGCCGGAGTAGTCGTGTTCCGACGTTCCCGTCTCGGACGTTTTCGCTGCTGAATCAGCGGCGACCGCTGGCGCAGCGACGAGTTTCTTTCGTTCGTCCTCGTCAAGCGCGCGCTTGAACTCCTCTTCGACTCCGGCCGCCGCCTTCTTGAATTCACGGATCGTCTTGCCCAGTCCCCGCGCGAATTCCGGAAGCTTTTGGCCACCGAACAGCATCAGCACGATGATGAAGATGAGCACCATCTCCGATCCGCCGAGGCCGTCGATAAAAGCGAGCGATGCGGGAACCAAATCCATGGCGGCAATGTGACCCATTTGAGAAAAAAAGGTAGCGCGAAATACGGCGGGACTGGTCCGTCACCGGATGCTGACGCTCACGGTGAACTTCTGGGTGTCGCCCGGAAGCACGTGGTACAAGCCGACTTTGTGTTCGGGCGCGTTCGGCGGGCCCATCCAGGGTTCGACACAAAAAAAAGGCGAATCTTCCGCCAGCGTCCACGTGACGAAGACCGCTTCCGGGGACGGTACCTTTTCCGCGCCGAGGCGGACCGTGACGTCGCCGGGCCGGCCTTTTTCACCGAACACCACCTCGTTGCCCTTGAGCGCGGTGTGCAGCGTGTCGATTAGCGCCGGGTTGCCGAGGCTCTCGTCCGTGCCGAGTTGCGGTCCCGCCACGAGCGCGCCGGTCGTGTCCTGCCGGAGGCGCTTTCCCGCCGGGATGCGAATGATGTAGTCCTGGCGCGCCGTGCCCTCGCTCCACGGCAGGGTGAAATAAAAGTGGTGACCGGCGCTCCACGGCAGGGGGAGGGTGCCGAGGTTCGTCAGGGCGAACTCACATGTCAGGCCGAACGGCTCGAACCGGTAGGTGACGACGAAGTCGTATTCAAACGGATAGGACGCTCGCGCCTCGGCGTCGGGTTGGAATTGCGCCACGAACCCGCGCCTGTCCGTGTGCGTGACCTTGAACGTACCCTGCCGCCCGATGCCGTGCATTGGCATCGGCCGCCGCACGCCATCAGCCGCGCGCCAGAAAAAGATGTCGCCGCGATCGAAGGAGCGGCCGTTGAACGGAAACAGGATCGGATTGCCGCCGCGCACCTTGGCGATGTCCGTGAGGTCGGCGTTTTCCGGCCAGAAGATGATGTCGCGGACCGAACCGTCGCCGAGGGTGACGTTCCAGTTCATCAGCCGCGCACCTTTTTCCGGCAGGGCGAGGAACGTGGAATTGCCCACGCGCCAGCGCGAGAGGGTCTGCCCGTGATAGGGAATTTTTTCCATGGCCGCTGGCGAATCTTCACGATGCGGGGCGGACGCCAAGTGTAATGTGGAAACCGGCGGTCGGATTGGAGCAGGGCGGCACTTGCTCTTCCAGAGGGCGGCTGTTATGCCAGCGCCCGAATGAGCAAACGGCTCCTACAGCTCCTCGGCCTTTGGATGTCCGCCGCGGCTTTTGCGGCGCCGGAGCCGGTCGCGGAAACCCGGCTCGAGGCAGCTTCCCCGCGTGTGTATGTGATTCCAGTGCAGGAGCAGATAGGGTCAGCCGTGCTTTACGTGGTCCGCCGCGGAATCAAGGAGGCGATAGCCAATAACGCGCGGGCGGTTGTCCTGGACATGAAAACCCCGGGCGGTGCGCTCGATTCGACGTTGGAAATCATGGAGGCGCTCGGGAAGTTTCCCGGCACCACGGTCACCTACGTGAACAACGAGGCGATGTCGGCCGGTGCATTCATTGCGGCGAGCACCGAGGAGATTTGGTTCGCCCCGTCCGGCATCATCGGGGCCGCCGCTCCCGTGTCCGCCGGCGGGCAGGAAATCGACGCGACGATGCGGCAGAAGATCGTGAGCTACCTGAAGGCTCGAATCCGGGCGACGAGTGAAGGCAAAGCGCACCGGGGCCGGGTGATTTCGGCTATGATCGATGCCAACACGGAGCTGAAAATTGGCGACGAGGTCGTCAAGGAGAAGGGCGAATTGCTTTCACTTACCGCCGCGGAAGCGACCAAAACCTATGGCGATCCACCGAGTCCGTTGCTCGCGGCCGGCATTGCGAAGGACCTCGACGAATTGATCGCGAAGCGTTTCGGCGGGCAGACCACAATCACGACGCTGGAGCTGACGTGGTCGGAGCAGCTCGCGGTCTGGTTGAACTCGATCGCGCCGGTGTTGCTCGGCATCGGGATGCTGGCGCTTTTCATCGAGTTCAAGACGCCCGGTTTTGGCATTTTTGGCATCGTTGGGATCGTGTGCCTCGGCGTCGTGTTCCTCAGCAGCTATATCGCCGGGCTTTCCGGACACGAGCCGGTGATCGTGTTCATGATCGGGCTCGCGCTCGTGGCGGTGGAGATTTTGTTTTTCCCCGGAATCGTGATCCTCGCCGTAACGGGGCTGGCAATCATGCTCGGCGCGCTGGTTTGGTCGATGGCGGATCTCTGGCCGAACGAGCCGCTATCGGTCGCGTGGTCGGCGGATGCATTCGCGACCCCATTCACCAATCTGGGCCTCGGTTTGTTGATCGCGGTCGCGCTCGGTGCCGCGCTGGCCCGGTTTCTTCCTCGGGGTTGGGTCTGGGATCGAATGATCGTGCGCACGGCCATTGGCGGTTCCGCGCAAGTCGCGGGTGGCAGTGCCGACGAGGCGGGCGGGCTGGCGGCGCTGGTCGGCCGGGAAGGTCTCGCCGTGACCGCGCTGCGGCCGAGCGGGCAGATTGAAGTCGGCGGCCATCGTTACGAGGCGCGGGTGGCGCTGGGCACGCTCGATGCCGGCCGCCGCGTGGTCGTGCGCGGGCACACGGATTTCGGCTTGATTGTGGAGGAGGCCGCATGACCGTGATCGTGCTCCTCTTCATCGTGGGTACCCTCCTGCTCGCCGGGGAGATCCTCCTTCCCGGCGGCATCGCCGGCACGATTGGCGGCGCGGCCTTGCTGGCGGGCTGCTGGCTGGCGTTTTCAACCTACGGCTCGAGTATCGGCACCGTCGCTACACTGGCGGCATGTGCCCTGGTTGCGCTCACACTGTATCTCGAGCTGGTCTGGTTGCCGCGCACGAAAATGGGGCGCACGATGGTGGTCGAGGCCACGATCGACTCGCGATCGCAGCCGCCTCCCGCGGACGCGGCCATGGTGGTGGGTCAGCCCGCGGTTGCCTTGACGACTCTCGCGCCTTCCGGCTACGTGTCCGTTGGCGGCAAGCAGTACGAGGCGTATTGCCGTTCCGGACACGCGGCGCGCGGCGCGAACCTCTCCGTGGTCGGCGTCGATAATTTCCAGCTCATCGTGTCAGAGATCAAAAACTCATGAACAACATCTCCCCGCTCGTCATTTGGGTACCGATTTCGATCGCGATTTTCATCGTCGCCGCGGTTTTTCTTTCATTCTTGGGCACCTGGCTGAAGGCGCGGTTGAACGGCGCGCCGGTCAGCGTGTTGAACCTGCTCGGCATGCGGCTCGGCGGCGTGCCCTACAATCTCGTGGTCGACGCCCGGATTACCGCGGTGAAAGCCGGCATTCCCCTCGAGACCGACAAGATTGCCGCCCATTTTCTTGCCGGTGGGAACGTGGTGCCGACAACGCAGGCGATCGTGGCCGCCCAGAAGGCCGGCATCGCCCTGGGCTGGGATCGCGCCTGTGCCATCGATCTCGCGACCAAGGGCTCGAACAAGAGCGTAATCGAGGCCGTGCGGACGTCGGTTGACCCGAAGGTAATCGATTGCCCGAACCCGGAGGGCGGCCGCACGACGATCGACGGTGTGGCAAAGGACGGAATTCAGGTAAAGGTGAAGGCGCGAGTGACGGTGCGGACGAACCTCGAGCGGTTCGTCGGCGGTGCCAAGGAGGACACGATCATCGCCCGTGTGGGTGAGGGCATCGTGACGACCATTGGCTCGGCCGAGAGTTACAAAAAGGTGCTCGAGTCGCCGGACAGCATTTCCAAGACGGTGCTCGCGCGCGGCCTCGATGTCGGCACTGCTTTCGAGATTCTCTCCATCGACATTGCTGACGTCGACGTGGGCGAGAACGTCGGCGCCAAGCTGCAGGAGGCGCAGGCCGAGGCGAACAAGAACATGGCGCAGGCGCAGGCGGAAATCCGGCGCGCGGCGGCGGTCGCACTCGAGCAGGAGATGAAGGCCCGCGTGCAGGAAATGCAGGCCAAAGTCGTCGAGGCGCAAGCCCAGGTGCCGCTTGCCATGGCGGAGGCGTTCCGCGCCGGCAAGCTCGGCGTCATGGATTATTACCGCATGGAAAACATCCAGTCCGACACGTCGATGCGCTCGTCGATCGCGCATCCGGAAGGTGGAAAAAAATAGAAGACATGGAAGACATGGAAGACGCGGAAGACATCGAAGACAGGAAAGACATTCGTCTCCCACGTCCGAAGTGTTCCTGATGTCCGCCGTCTCCTGAGTCTTCCTAGTCTTTCACGTCTTACCGGTCTTCCGAGTCTTCCAAGTCTTCCAAGTCTTCCGCGTCTCACCCTCTTCCCGTCTTCCACCATGGATTGGATCCTCCGCAATCTTCCGCTGTTCGTCATTTTGTTCGTGGCGATTTCGATCGTGCGGTCGGTGATGCGCGCGCGGGAAGCGCAGCAGAAGAATCGCCATGAATCCGACGAGCTCGAGCAGCAGCGCCGGATTCGTGAGGTGCAGGAACAGATTCGGCGGAAAATTGCCGAGCGCCGCGGCGAAACCGGAGTGCCGCCGCCGCTCGTTGCGCCGCAACCCCCGCAGCGGGTGGAACCGCCGGTTGGCGTGCCGCCGCTGGATCCATTTGGAGGAGGCGGACGCGTCCGCCGGGCGTTGGAGGAGATCGAGCGACGGTTGCAGCCACCGCCGGTGCCGGTCGTCGAGCCGACCCGGGGTGAGCTCGAGCGCCAATACCGATTGCAGGAGGAACTCCGTGCAATCGAGCAAGGGAAGCAGCAGGTAAAACGCCGCGCTGCGCACGCGGCTGATGCCCGCGATGAGATCGCGCGCTCCGAACCTGCTTTGCTCACGGCGTCGCATGCGCGGTTACTCGTTGATCTCTCCGAGCCGCACGCCTTGCGCCGTGCTTTTGTCCTGCGCGAGGTGCTCGGCCCGCCGGTGGGGCTCAGGTAATCCGCAGTCGCTCCTGTGAGCACGGGCGTCTCGCCCGCAGGATTTGTCGCGCGCAGCGATTGTACGCCAGGATGGTCACCGGCCCACTCCCACGTTGCATGCGCGCGTGCGCCGGGGGCGTCGGCTTGCCGGCGCCCGTCGCAACAATTCTCCCCCTGACGTGAGAGGCGCCCGCGCTCAACGCGGGATCAACGGGCCTGCGGCTGCTCCATCTGCGCGCGACCAACCCCATTGAACCCGGTTGGGAATCGTCGGCCTTTGAACTCGACCGCCAGATTTTCTCCCGCACTCGCGTGGATATAAATCGGCGCCGTCCACGGCACCGCAAGAGTCTGGCCCTGGCGCAGGGTGGTGTTGCGAATGACGTCGGCGCCCTCGGATCCATCCGCGTTCTTGTAGCACACGCGTACGACAACCGTGTCGAGCGCGACCAGCGTAATGGTTTGTTCACCCGAACTGGGCCCACCCGATGAACCGGCGCCGGACGCACGGGATGCGGAAGGCGCCGTGCCTCCCGTGATCATGGATTTCACGACCAGCAGAACGACAATGACGACAACGGCGATGACTCCCCATTTGACGTACTTGAAAACCACCGCCGGATCCAGACCCTTCGGCAGCGAGCTTCCGGTGCGCGGATAATGCGGCTGCGGGCGCGCCTGCACCGTTTCCGG
The DNA here is from genome assembly GCA_030648295.1 of Opitutaceae bacterium. Classification (GTDB taxonomy): domain Bacteria; phylum Verrucomicrobiota; class Verrucomicrobiia; order Opitutales; family Opitutaceae; genus ER46. The sequence goes on from JAUSID010000072.1 coordinate 185,689, forward strand.
TGTCGCTTCTTCCGTGGTCGGACCGCGCTCCGATTTCTCAGTCGCGGTCGCGACGGTGATATCCATGCGCCCATAAACTTCGCGGCTCGGCTGGCGCGGCCGAATCTCACCGCGACCAAGTGCCGCGTAATCGTTCAGTATCCGATCGGCCGGGAGTTTAAGGAAATTCGAGTAAGTCCGCAGAAATCCTCGCGTGTAGATTTCAGTAAGTCCGATGTCGAAATGGTTCGTCTCGAATTTCTGCAGGTAATCGCCGCGAATCTTCGTGGCTTCGGCGGCCTCGCGAATGGAGATTCCCTTTTTCTTGCGCGCTTCCTCGAGCCGTTCGCCGATTGTCTGCATGAGCTGGAAATGGAGTTAGAAGAAGATTCGCGCGCTAATCACGCGAATTCACCCAATGGCTGACGCGGCCGGGCATCTGCGTCAATTCACGTGATTCGCGCGTCAGACTCACAAGGTGTCGAGATCGACCAGGATTTCCCGCGGACTTGAACCATTCTCCGGTCCGACGATGCCTTTTTCCTCCATGATCTCCATGATGCGGGCGGCGCGATTGTAACCAATGCGCAGCCGCCGCTGGAGCATGGACGTGCTCGCCCGCCGGGTCGATTTCAGGACGTCCAGCGCCTGCTGGTACAACTCCTCGTCGTCGCCGAGATCACCGTCCTCGCCACCGCCCTCGCCCTCCTCCTCATCCTCGCGCGCTGCGCGATCGATGTGCTGCTGCACCGCCTGCGCGTATTGCGGCGGGCCATTGCGCTTCAGGAACTCGACCAGCTCCTGCACTTCCTCGTCCGAGACGAAGGCGCCTTGCGCGCGCACCAGGCGCGACGTTCCGGGCGGCGAGAAAAGCATGTCACCCCGGCCGATGAGCGTATCGGCGCCCTTCGTGTCGAGGATGGTACGGGAGTCGACCTGCGAGGCCACTTGGAATGCGATCCGCGACGGCAGGTTCGCCTTGATCACGCCGGTGATCACATTAACCGACGGCCGCTGGGTGGCGATGATGAGATGAATTCCGGCGGCGCGGGCCAGCTGAGCCAAACGCGCGATGCTGGTCTCGATTTCCGCGGGCGCCACCATCATCAGGTCGGCCAGCTCGTCGATAATCGCGATGATGTACGGTAACCGCTCTGGAATCTCGATGTCGTCGGTTGCGAGTGGATCCACGCCCGTGAGCGATGCCTGGGCATCGACCGGGATGGCGGGCTCGGGTTTGCCCGTCTTTTTGCGCGAATTGAATCCGACAATATTGCGCACGTTGCACTTCGCGAAAATCTGATACCGCTGCTCCATCTCCCCCAGCAGCCATTTAAGCGCCGCCGGTACTTTCTTCGGTTCGGTCACGACGGGAATCAGCATGTGCGGCAGCGAATTGAAGATCTTCAATTCCACCACCTTCGGATCCACCATGATCAGTCGCACGTCCTTCGGGCTTTTCGAATACAACACGGACGCAACGATGGAGTTGATGCACACCGATTTTCCGGAGCCGGTCGCACCCGCGATCAGCAGGTGAGGCATCTTCGCCAGATCCGAGACGAGTGGTTTTCCAGATACGTCCTTGCCGAGCGCGATGGGCAGCTCCGCCTTCGCGTCGGCCCAATCCACGCTCTCCAGCAGCTCACGCATTCCCACGGGAGTGGGGTGCTGATTCGGCACCTCGACACCGACCGCCGCCTTGCCGGGAATGGGCGCGAGGATTCGCACCGACTGCGCGCGCATCCCGAGGGCGATGTTCTTGTCGAGCCCGGCGATTTTTTCCACGCGCACTCCGGGTGCGGGTACGACTTCATACCGCGTGATCACCGGGCCGACGTGAATTTCGCCCAGCGTCACTTCGACGCCGAACTCGCTCAGGATCCGCAGCAGGTTCTCGGCGTTCTGCCGGTGTTCCTCCTCGGTGTTGCCGGCGGCCGGCTTCGCCTGCTCCTTCAACAGCGTGAGCGGAGGAAACTGATAGGTCGCATCGTCGCTTTGCGGCAGCGTGAGCTTGGCCTTCTTCGGCTCCTCGGGTTTGACGATGTTGAGCTCGACGCGGCCGGTCGCGACTGCGAGCGGCTTGATATCGGTCGCGGGTTCGGTTCCTCCCGACTTCCCGTCGGTTGTCTTTGGCACGAGCGGCGCCGCCTTCGTCACCACCGTGGCTGGCGCGGAGCCGGGCACGACCACAGCTGCAGCCGCGGGCTTGGCGGGTTTTTCGTCGCGCGCCACCTCCGTCGATCGAGGCGCCGCGGCTTTCGCAAGCGGATCCTCGGCCGTCTTGGGCACGAAAGTTTTCTTTCCACTGGGTCCGACTGCCGCGGCGGGCACCGCTGCAGCTGATGGCGTGGCCGCAACATGCGATGCGGCCACGGCCGCTGCGGCGGCCTTTTGTTTCGCTTTCGCTTCCTTCGCCTTCCGTTTTTCCTCGAGCGCGTCGGCCTTGCGCTTTGCGCGCTCAGCGCGCCACGCGCCGAAATTCATCACCATTTTCTCGAACTCCGACCCGATGTCGCGCGTGAAGATGAAGAGCTGCGTCCCACAATATACCGTCCCGAGCAGCAGCCCCGAGCCGAAGGGGCCGACCGCGTCGGCGAGCAGCCGGTGATACAAGGTCACGCCGACGAATCCGCCGTAGCCTCTGGGGAAATAATCACTCGCCCACTTTACGTCGTGAAACATCGACGCGATCGCGGCGAAGGCCACGGCCGCGATCAGCATCGCGACCGTGCGGGTACCAGTGAGATGCCGGGAGTTGCGCACGGAAACGATCAGCATCCAGAACAGATAAACGGGCAGAAGCCATGTGCTGACGCCCACGGAATAAAGCAGTACCCAGGCTGTGTCCGCGCCCAGCCAGCCCATCAGATTCTTGTCCGTTACCGCCGTTGATCGGAACGGCAGGCCTACTTGCGCCGGGGCATAGTCGACGAGCGCCACGGTGAGGAACGCACCGAGGAAAAAAAAGATTAGCGCGGCGAACCAATTGGGACGATACCTTGCCGCCTGGAAGGACGGACCGCCGTTTGGGTTTGAACTCTCCGACTTGGGCATTTGTGGTGATCCAGCTGCGAAGCCTAGTGCGGATTCCACGCTATCAAGCTGGGCGGTCAAATGTAAACACCCCCGCGCCCTTTTAACAAAAAACTCGTCAGCGATTATGCGAGAGCTCCTCCGATTTCAGCCCCTCTACCAAACTCGCGTGTGGGGCGGCCGGGCGCTCGAAGCCGCTCTTGGCCGGACGCTACCGGGCCGTGATCCAATCGGGGAGAGCTGGGAGGTGGTCGATCGGCCGGAGGCACAATCGGTCGCGGATGGCGGAGCCTTCAGCGGCCAGTCGCTGCGCAGCATCCTCTCCCGCCACGCGGCCGACGTAATGGGGCCGAAATGGCCCGCCGACAAACCCTTTCCCATCCTCGTCAAGTGGCTGGATTGCCGCGAGCGGCTGAGCCTTCAGGTGCATCCGCCCGCTGCGGTGGCGCAGGAACTGAAGGGCGAGCCGAAAACCGAGAACTGGTACATTGCGCAAACCGCGCCAGGGGCGGAGTTGCTTGTCGGTCTCAAGCGCGGAGTGACGCGCGAGCAGTTTGAACGCGCCCTCGTGGAAAATACGGTGGAGAGCTGCGTGCACCGGTTCCGCGTCGCCGCTGGCGATTCCATCCTGGTGCAGAGCGGACAGGTGCACGCAATCGACGCGGGAAACCTGATTCTGGAAATTCAGCAGAACTCCGACACGACCTACCGCGTCTACGATTGGGGTCGCGTCGGACTCGACGGCCAGCCACGCGAGCTCCATATCGAGCAATCGTTGCGTTCCATCGACTGGAACGATTTCGAGCCCGCACCGCTGCGCGCCGCGCCGACCTCGGGTGTGATTGCCGATTGCGCGGAGTTTCGCATCCGCCGCTGCGTGCTTGGTGCCGGCGAGCGCGTGCATTTGCGCGCCGGCGAACAGCCCCGGTTGCTCTGCATCGCAAGCGGCACCGTCCGTGCGACGAATGAAGGCAGCGGCGGCACACGGACACCTTTTGGGCAAAAACTCGAGCGGGGTGACAACGTGCTGGTGCCTTACGGTGGTGCATTCACGTTTTCGGCCGAAGCGACGACGATCCTGCTGCTGACGGAAAACTTCGTCGACTGAGCGGGTGGGGGACGAGTAACGGCGTGGCATCCGATGGGAGAGCGTTGGCATCGTAAGATGGCCAGACGCTCAGATGTCCAGATGGTCTGGGTCGGAAGGGGGGAACAGGTGACCAACGCGAAACCCGAAACGCGAAACGGGATCAGCCCGCGGTAGAACTCAGAACCCAAAACCCAAAACCCAAAACCCAGAACTCAGAACCCAGAACCCAGAACCCAAAACCCAGAACCCAAAACCCAGAACCGAGCGAGAACCGAGCTCCCGCTCCTACTCGCCACTTGAACAAACGCCAAAGGCGTTGTTAATTCCGCGCCTTTGCCACCATGCCTGAGTCTGAAAACAACGATACCCTGACCAACCCACCGGCGGCGGACGCGGGGGTTGACCTTGCCGGTGCCACTGCATCACCGAAGACGCCGGAGCCGGGGCCGGCCGCGAATGCGACCGCCGTACCCTCCGAACCGTCTGATCTGGCGGCACAACTGGCGGCGGCGAAAGCCGAGGCCGCGGCGAACTACGACCGGTTCATGCGCGCGGCGGCGGACCTGGAAAATTTTCGCCGGCGCACGGTGCGTGAAAAGGACGAACTGCGCACGACGGCCACGGCCCGGGTGTTGGAGGATATTTTCCCGGTGCTCGACAATCTAGGGTTTGCGATTGCGGCGGCGAAGCAGCCCGGCGCGGATGTCAAAACGCTCGTCGGCGGCGTCGAAATGGTGCTCACGCAGATCAAGGGCGCACTGGCGACGCACGGCATGAAGGAGATCAATCCGGTTGGGCAGTCGTTCGATCCGCACCAACACGAGGCCATTTCGCACCAACCGAGCGACACGGTGAAAGAGGAACACGTCACCCAGGTCGTGCGTACCGGCTATTCGCTGAGCGGCCGGCTCCTGCGCCCGGCGTCCGTCATCGTGTCGAGCGGACCGGCCAAACCGAATTCAACCAAAACCAGCTGACCCACTTTTTCTGTCGTTCTGAGCGACGCGGAGAATCCACTGGAATTTGCGCCTCGCGTTTCGAGTGAGGTGATCGCGCTGGATTCTTCGCTCCGCCCAGAATGACAATTCCGCACATGGCGAAGGACGATTATTACGAACTGCTCGGTGTTGATAAGGGTGCGACTGCGGACGAGCTGAAAAAAGCGTACCGCAAAAAAGCCGTGCAGTATCACCCGGACAAGAATCCGGGCAACAAGGAGGCGGAGGAGATGTTCAAGAAGATCTCGCACGCCTACGAGGTGCTGACCGATCCCGACAAGCGCGCGGCCTACGATCGTTACGGCGCTGCTGCATTCGAGGGCGCGGGAGCCGGCATGCGCGGTCCGGGCGGAATGGGTGGAGGCTTTCACGATCCGTTCGACATCTTCCGCGAAGTGTTCGGGCAGCAGGGCGGAGGCGGCGGCAGCATCTTCGAGGAAATGTTTGGCGGGGCGGGCGGTGCGCGCGATGGCAGCCGCGACGGCTCCGATTTGCGCTACGACCTCGAGATCACGCTCGAGGATGCGGCCCGCGGGCTCGAGAAGGAGATTTCATTCCGCAAGAACGTCACGTGCGAGCGTTGCGATGGAACGGGGGCGGAGCCGGGCTCGAAACGCGTCACGTGTTCGACTTGCCGCGGCGCGGGACAAATCCGGCGCTCGGGCGGGATCATCACCTTTACCCAGACGTGTCCCACTTGCGGCGGCGTCGGCACGAAGGTCGAGAAGCCGTGCACCGTGTGCCGCGGCGAAGGCCGCGTGCCGAAAACGACGAAGCTGAACGTGCGGATTCCGGCCGGGGTGGACACGGGTTCGCGGCTGCGTTCGACCGGCAACGGCGAAGCGGGGATTGCCGGCGGCCGGGCGGGCGATCTTTACATCGTACTTTCCGTGAAGGAGCACGAGCTGTTCGAGCGCCAGGGTGAGGACCTGTTTTGCGAAATTCCGATCAAGTTTACGCTCGCGACGCTCGGCGGAAACATCGAGGTGCCGACGCTTTTCGGAAAGGCTTCGCTCAAGATTCCAACCGGGACGCAAAGCGGCACGACGTTTCGTCTGCGCGGGAAGGGGATGCCGAGCCTGCGCGGTGGCCATCAGGGCGACCAACTCGTGCGCATGCACGTCGAGGTGCCGCAAACGTTGACGCCGGAGCAGCGCAAGCTGCTGGAGGAATTCGCGCGCATTAGCGGCGATGCGAACGAGCCGACCTCGCGGACGTTTTTCGAAAAGGCGAAGAAGTTTTTCTGAGAGTTTTCCGCTGCTGCGGAAAACTGGGTTAGCTGCCACCGCCACCGCGCGGCATGATTACCGTCACAATCGAAGGCAAAGCCGTTCGCCTGATTCAGGCGACGCGCGAAATCATCGACGTTTTCGAGTTGGGCCGACCACGCTGAGTCGGCGGCATCCGCCAGCGGTTGTAGCTCCTCGCGACAACCTTCAACCCCGATCCGGGCCGGCGGCGGAAAACAATCAGGTCTTGGCCCGCCCAAAACCAACGTCCATCCACACTGCGAGCGTCAGCACGACGCCGCGGGCGATGAATTTTGTCTCGGGCGCGACAGCGAGCAGCGTCATGCCGTTGAGCAGCGTGGTCATGATGAGCGCGCCGAAGATCACGCCGCCGACGGAGCCGCGCCCGCCCTTCAATGCCGTGCCGCCGATCACGCATGCCGCAATCGCGTCGAGCTCCATCAAATCGCCCACCGTCGTCGTCGCGGCACCGGAGTACGCCGTGGTCATGAATCCGGTGAGCGCGACGGTTACGCCCATGAGCAGATAAGCGCCGATGAGCACTCGGTTCACCGCCACGCCGGAAAGCAGCGCGGCCTCCTCGTTGCCGCCGATGGCATACAGATAACGGCCGAACGGCGTGTGTCGGGTGAGGAAATACACCATCGCCGCGGTGCCGCTCAGGACGATCAGGGTGAGGGGGACGCCACGAAAGTGGTTGCAGATGATAACGAGCGCCAGGGTCGCCGCGCTCACTCCGATCCAAAGCGCGAACTCCGTGCCGAACGGACGAACGGGCAATCCGTGCCGCCGCCGCGCGGCGCGGCTGTGCCAGGCAATCACCGCCAGCAGCGCGCCAACTGCGAGCGCGAGCCCAAGCCCCATGTATGTTGGAAGGTAATACGTCGTGAGTAGCGAGTACAGGTTGGACTGGTCACCCCGCGACACGGGCACGGTCGAGTTCTGAATCACGAGCCAGAAGAGGCCCTTGAAAATGAGCAGTCCGCCGAGCGTGATGATGAACGAGGGAATCCGCTGCCGGACAATCAGCGTGCCCATGAGTGTCCAGAGCATGATGGCAACGCCGAGCGCCGCGCCCATCGCGGCGGCCGCGGGCCAGTCCTGCTGGAACACCAGCACGGCCGCTACGCCTCCAATCAGCCCGACGCCGCTGCCAACGGACAAGTCAATTTGGCCCGTGAGCAGAATCATGAACATCCCGAGCGCAAGCGTCCCGATAATCGAAAACTCGACGATGAGCTGCGTGAGGTTGCGCGGGCCGAGAAAGACGAACGCTTCGTCGCCGAACAGCGCGCCGCGATCGAGCCGCAGGGCGAAAAACGCGGCGACCGCGATCAAACCGAGCGGCATGGCGAGGTTTTGGAGACGCATGATGAATGACCAACGATCAAGGACCAATGACCAATTGAATCGCGTTGTGCTGCTCAGCTGGGGATCGCGCGTTCTTCACGAATGTGTCGGTCCGTCGTGCGGATGCTCGCGCAAAAAATCAGGTGCAGTTGCTTTGCCTCGATCCACAATTCCCGAGCCGTGGTTTTCTGCGCAGGGAGGGCTTTGGCGATCATCCGGAGCCAATACTTGGTTTCCTTCGCCTCCTTGCGACAAATACCAATTTTGTGGCGGAAATCTTTTTTCGACTCCGCCTCATCAGCCTCACAATAATTTGCGCCAACACTTGTCCCGGATGCCACCAGTTGTGTGATTATGGGTGTAGTGACGGGGTTAAAGCTGAGCTCCAGACAGAACTCGATGACGGCTTCGCCAAAGCGCGCAGTGCGTTCCTCCAGATCAAAAATCCGGTGTTTCATTGGTGTTATCCTTGGGCCTTGATCCTTGGTCATTGGTCATTCGCCGCGCGGCGCCTCGCGCCGCGCCGCCATCGCGGCGGCGAGCAGCCGCTCGGGCGAAAACTGGCCGCGGACGAATTCACCGCCGATCCGTCCGCTCGCGAGCATGATGATGCGATCGCACATGCCGATCAGTTCCGGCAGTTCGCTCGATACGAGGATCACGGCTTTGCCCTCGACGGCCAGCTGGTTGATTAGTTCATAGATCTCGACCTTCGCGCCAACGTCGATCCCGCGCGTCGGCTCGTCCAGTATGATCACCGCCGGCTGCGTCATCAGCGCCTTCCCGAGCACGACCTTCTGCTGATTTCCACCGGAGAGCTTTCCGACCCGCTCATTTTGGCTTGGCGCCTTGACGCGTAGCGCGTCGAACCAATGCTGGTTGCGGACGAACTCCGCCGGTTGGTCGATTCGCCCGCCGGCGGTGCGAAGATTTCGCAGGCTCGAGAGCGAGAGGTTGAATCCGACGGTTTGCTCCAGCACCAGTCCGTAGCGCCGGCGATCTTCCGTCGCGAGAATCAGGCCGCGCGCAATCGATTCCCTGGGTGTCGGCCGCAGGTAGGGCTCGCCCTTCACCCGGATGTCGCCCGATACGCGGTCACCCCAGGCTCCGAAGAGATGCATGACCAATTCCGTCCGGCCCGCGCCCATGAGCCCGCCGAATCCGAGGACTTCGCCGGCGCGAAGCTCGAAGGAGAGGTCACGCAGGAACGCCGATTCACCGCGTGCGCGCGCGACGGTGAGATGTCGCACGGAAAGAACCGGTGCCGGTCCCGGTTGTTCGTCGCGCGCAGGCGCGGCCCGGCGCGGAAACAACTCCGCCAATTCACGGCCAACCATGTGCTTGATCACCAGCGGAACCGACGCATCACGCGCCGCCAGCGTCGCGACACTCGCGCCGTCGCGCAGCACGGTGATGCGATCCGCGATGGCGAGCACCTCTTCCAGTTTGTGCGAGATGTAGATGCAGGCCGTGCCCTGCGCGCGCAAACGCCGCAGGTGGTCGAGGAGAATTGCGACTTCAGTTTCGGTCAGCGCGGCCGTCGGCTCGTCGAGCACCAGTACGCGCGACTGCTTGTCCATCGCGCGGATGATTTCGACCAACTGCTTCTGCCCAATGCCGAGCGTCGCGACGCGCGCTTCGGACGAAATCCGCAGGCCAAAATCTTCGAGCAGCATCGCCGCGCGCCGGTGCATCTCCAGCCAGTCGATTCGGATTCCGCGGCGTGGCTCGCGGCCGAGGAAGATGTTTTCGGCCACGCTGAGTTCATCGACCAGGGCGAATTCCTGCGTGATGACGGCGATCCCCGCTGTCTCAGCATCGCAAATACCGCGAAACGCCGCCAGCTCGCCGTCGATCCGCAATTCGCCCTCGTAGCTGCCGCGGGGATGAATCCCGGCCAGCAGTTTGATCAGCGTCGACTTGCCGGCGCCGTTCTCGCCGCAGAGCGCGTGGATTTCGCCCGCGTGCAGATCGAAATCGACGCGGCTGAGCGCCACCACGCCGGGAAATTCCTTAACGAGGCCTCGCGCTTCGAGCAGCGGCACGCCGGGTGACGAGGGAAGAGTGGCTAACGACGAAGGGTCAGCGGCGGACACGAGCGAGGCCTGTTTTCAGCCATTGAGCCATTCACCGCGGGCATTCGTCAGCGCAGGTCGGACGCTTTGTGAAATCCATCCGCGACCACAGTCGACATCAGGTTTTCTTTGTCGACGAGAACGACCGCCTCGAAGATCGATGGCACTTTCTTGACGCCATTGTCGAGCACGGCACTGGTGCGCGGTTGTTTGGCCTTCGCGACGTCGACGGCCACGCGTGCCGCCAGCGCTGCGAGATTCTTGAGCGGCTTGTAGACGGTCATCGATTGCGTACCGCGCCGGATTCGCTGGCAGGCCGCAAGGTCGGCGTCTTGGCCCGACACGAGCACCTTGCCGGCCAGGCCTTCCTCCAGCAGCGCCTGGATCGCGCCTCCTGCCGTGCCGTCGTTGGAGACCACGACGGCGTCAAGATTGCGGCCGGCCTTGGTGATGGCGGCGTTCATGATTTTCTTGGCGTTTTCGGGCTTCCAGTCGAGCGCCCAGTCTTCGTGCACGACCTCGACTTTACCGGAGTTGATCAACGGAAGCAGAATATTGTCCTGCCCCTCCTTGAACATCTTCGCGTTGTTGTCGGTGGGAGCGCCGTAGATGCGCACGATGCGCGCCTTGCGGTCCTTGGGCAGCCGCGCCGCGATGTATCCCGCCTGGGCCTCGCCCACCTTCACGTTGTCGAACGACAGGTAGTAATCGATGTTCGCGTTGCGGATCACCCGGTCGTAGGCAATGACCGGAATCTTCGCCTCGTTGGCGGATTTCACCGCGCGTGTCATCGCCTCGCCATTGTGCGGCACGATGACGAGGACATCGACCCGGCGGCTGATGAGCGATTCGACATCGCGGACCTGCCGGGTGTCGTCGCTGTTGGCCGACTGGACGATGACGGAGGCGCCGAGCTTCTGGGCTTCGGCGATAAAGGTGTCGCGATCGCGCTGCCAGCGTTCCTCCTTGAGCGTGTCGAGCGACAGCCCGATGACGGGTTTGTCCCGCGAGGCGAGCGCGGTGGCGGCGAGTAAAAGCGAGAGGAGGACGGTGAGCCGGGTTTTCATTCGGGGCGGATAAGCGGATTTACAACCGCGGGTGAATCGTGAGGCTTGTGAACGCGTGACGCTGGACAACCCAAAATTGCTGACACTGCCGGGGGCCATGGTTGAGCGCGAGCGATTGCGTGCCGCCGGCCGGCGCGTTGTCCTGACCAACGGCGTGTTCGATTTGTTGCACCCCGGGCATTTGTACTACCTTCAGAAAGCGCGCGCGCTGGGCGACGCGCTGTTCATCGCGCTGAACGGCGATGTGAGCGTGCGCACGCTCAAGGGTCCGACCAGGCCCATTCAGGACGAACAGCAGCGGGCATATGCGCTCGGCGCGCTTACTTGCGTGGACGCAATCGTGGTTTTCAACCAGCCGCGGCTCACGGCAGAGGTTCGTGCGCTGCAGCCGGACGTTTATTGCAAGGCGGGTGACTACACGCTCGAAAAACTCAACGCGGAGGAACGCGCCGCCTTGCAGGAAGTCGGCGCCGAGATTCGTTTCCTGCCGTTCCTGCCAGGATTCAGCACCACCGATTTGATTGCGAAAATCAAAGCCGCCGCGGAAATTTAAGCTGCCATGCGTATCGTCATACTTGGCTCCGGCCGCGGTTCGAATGCCGAGGCGATTTTGCAGGTCCAGCAGGCCGGCAAACTAGGCCGCGGGCGCGTGGTCCAGATTTTTTCGGACCGGCCGGACGCCGGCATCCTGGCCCTGGGACCTCGCTTTGGCCTCCCGGCCGATTTCCTCGATCCGTCGCCGTTCAAGACGAAGCTCGACGGCGAAGGCGAGCAGCATTACATCGCGGCGATCACGGCGTGCAAACCAGACCTGATTGTGCTCGCCGGGTTCATGCGTGTGTTGAAGCTGCCGTTCGTCAGCCGGTTCGAGGGGAAGATCATCAATCTCCATCCGAGCCTGCTGCCGAGCTTCCCCGGACTGGATGCCATCGGCCAAGCGTTTCGGCGCGGCGTGAAGATCACCGGCTGCACGGTCCATTACGTTACCTTGGACGTCGATGGCGGGCCGATCATCGATCAGGAGCCGGTCCGCATCGAAGACGATGATACAGTCGAATCGCTGGCCGAAAAGGTGCACGCCGCCGAACACGCGCTGCTGCCGTCGGTGATCGCACGATTGAGCGAAAAGCCTTTGTGATTCCCCATGGATGAGCGCCTGCGCATCCTGATCGTGGAAGACGAACCGGCGATCGCCGATACGCTCGTCTACGCGCTGAGGACGGAGGGGTTCGCACCGGAGTGGTGCGCCACCGGCCGCGCCGGGCTGGCAGCGCTGCGGGCCAAGCCTTTTGCGCTCGTGGTGCTCGACGTGGGGCTGCCCGACGGCAGCGGGTTCGATTTCTGCAAGGAGATTCGCGCCGGATCCGCGGTGCCGGTCCTCTTCCTCACCGCGCGCAACACCGAGCTCGACCGCGTGCTCGGGCTGGAACTCGGAGGCGACGATTACCTGACCAAACCCTTCAGTCCGCGCGAGCTCACCGCCCGGGTGAAAGCCATTCTGCGGCGGACGAACGGCGGCCCGCTCCGGACGCACGCGGAAACGGCGGAGGCGCGCGGTGTTTCGCCGACAGGTCAGGCGCGCGAAATCGAAATCGATGAAGAGCGCTGCCTGGTTCGCTATCGCGGGCAGGAATTGCAACTGACGCGCTACGAATATCGGCTGATGAAAGCGCTTGCGGCTAAACCGGGCCGGGTATTTTCACGCGAACAGTTGATGAGCGCGGCATGGGAGGACCCTGGCGCCAGCCTGGATCGCACCGTGGACGCGCACATCAAGACCTTGCGGGCAAAGCTCCACGCCGTCGCGAGCGATCGCGATCCGATCCAAACCCATCGCGGGCTCGGCTACTCGCTGTGTTCGGCGTAGCCCGGGCTGCCGGATGAGAATTCGCACCGCAATCTTCGGCGTATATGTCACCGCTTCGGCCGTTGGCTTTGCCATCCTGATGGGGCTCGTGCTGCGAGACGTGCGGCTTCGTTACATCGAATCGATGCGGCGCACGCTCGGCGACACCGCGGCATTTTTGGCGACATTTGCGGCCGAAGGCGCGACGGATGGCGCCGAGTGGACGCAACGGCTCGCGGCCCTGCCGGCGCAAACGGAGCGGTTGCGCGTTTTTGCATCGGACGCGGATGGACGCGTGCACTTCGATTCGGCCGCCGGGCGCGACGTGGGGCAGGTTTACGAGTGGCCGATGAGAGGCGGAGGCAGAATCGCGTCGGAGAATTATTCCGTTCCGAACGTGGCCATCGTCGATGGCGAACTGCGTGTGCGAGCGAGCGTTCGTCGTGGCGGCGAACTGATCGGGTGGGTTGGGGTGGGCCGGCCGCTCGCGACGGCGACGGAGGGGATCAGCCGGGCGCGCACGGAACTGCTGTGGTCGGCGGGTGGCATCGCGCTCGTGATGACGGCGGCCGGCTGGTGGATCGCCTCGCGGCTGACGCGTTCGCTCGAGCGACTCACCGATTATGCCGTCGCCGTGCGGGATGGCCGGCGCGCAAACCCACCGGCGTCGCGGGCAAAGGAAATCGCGGCGTTGACGCGTGCCTTCGAGGAGATGCGGGCGGCGCTGGAGGGCAAAGCCTACGTCGAACGGTACACGCAGGCGCTGGCCCACGAGTTCAAGGCGCCGCTTTCCAGCATCCGCGGTGCGGCCGAGTTGCTGGGCGAGGACATGCCGCGGGAGGAGCGCGCCCGCTTCATCGCCAACCTGCGCGCGGAATCGGAACGGATGCAACTGTTGGTCGATCGACTGCTCGAACTCGCGGCTCTCGAGGCGCGACATGGACGGGTCGAGTTTGCCCCGGTTAATTTGCGCGAGATCGCGGCGGAAGTCGTGGCAGCCGCAATGGGCGCAGCCACGCAGCGTCAGGTCGAATTGGTCGTCGCGCCCGGCGCGCAGACGTGCATCCGCGGCGAGAAATTCCTGCTCACCCAGGCACTCGGCAATTTGGTGCAAAATGCGCTCGAGCACACTCCCGCTGGCGGCACGGTCACGGTTCAAGTGACGACGACCGCGCGATGTGCGGCGTTCGTCGTCGAGGATACCGGTGCCGGCATTCCAGCCTTCGCGCTGGAGCGGGTGTTCGACCGGTTCTATTCGCTGCCGCGGCCGGATACTGGGCGCAAGAGCAGTGGACTCGGTTTGAGCATCGTCCGGGAAATCGCGCATCTGCATGGCGGCGAGGCCAGGCTGGAGAATCGTGAGACCGGCGGAGTGCGCGCGGTCGTGGAATTTCCGCTGGGCTGAATCGAGCCGCGGGCGGCAGCGGCGGAGGTCGCGGCATTTTTCACCGCGACTTCACGCTGACTTCACGCGCGCTTCATCTGGGGGCGGTTTACTTGGCGCGTGAACCAGCCGCCACTTCTTGTCCCGATCAAACAAACGGTTCGCGAGAATGCGACCGTCCTCAAGCTCCTGCTGGTCGCCTTGCTGGTCGGGTTGTTGCTCGTGCCGTTGAGCATGGTGGAAAGGACACTCCGTGAACGGCTCGCCCGGCACGACGCGGCCGTCGCATCGATCACCCAGGCGTGGGGAAAATCACAGCGGCTGTTCGGACCGGTGCTCGTCGTGCCTTACACGTTCAAACAGGAGAGCGACGAGTGGACGAATGTCACCGCTCCGGACGGCCGGCGCACGCGGGAGCGGGTCGTTCGTACGGTTGCCGCCGAAGCTCTTTTGCTGCCGGAGCAACTCGATGTCCGCGGTGCACTCGAGTCTTCGGAGCGGGCGCGCGGAATCTACCGAACGAATGTCTACGCCGCGACCCTGAGGATCGCGGGCCGGTTCGCGCCGCCGGATTTGAGCGCGCTGGTGCCGGCCGGTTCGGACGTACAGTGGACGCGTTCGCGAGTGGGTGTCGCAATCAGCGATCTGCGCGGCACGCGTGAGACTCTCACGTTGCGGTGGGGCGATGCCGACCTGCCGTTGCAAACGGGTGCGCGGCTCGAGGGATTTGGCTCCGGGCTGCATGCCCCGATCGCGCTGGCCAAGGGTGGCGCGGGGATCGATTTTGCGCTCGAGCTCACGCTCAACGGCAGCGGCGCCCTGACGATGGTTCCGAGCGGCAGGAAGACGAGCGTGCAGTTGAGTTCGCCGTGGCCCGATCCAGGTTTCCTCGGTGCGTTCCTGCCGGTGCAGCGCGAGATTGGCGCGGCCGGCTTCGATGCCACCTGGCAGGTGAGCCATTACGGCCGGGATTTTCCGCAACTTTGGGCGACTCAGGGCGGCGGTCCGGCGCCGTCCGTCGCCACCATTGAAGCGTCCGCGTTTGGGGTCAGCCTGATGCGAACGGTCACGCCATATCGCACCGTCGAGCGCGCGATCAAATACGGCGTGTTGTTCCTGGCGCTGCTGTTCGCGACGTTTTTTCTTTTCGAGACCGTGTGTGCGGTGCGGTTGAAGGCGCTCAACTATCTGCTCGTCGGCGCCGCGCTTTGCCTGTTCTACCTCGGCCTGCTTTCGTTGGCGGAATTCATCGGCTTTGTGACGGCCTATGTGGGCGCAGCCGCCGCGTCCGTGGGGATGATTGGGCTGTATAGCTGGAGCGTGCTGCACAGCGCGAGGCGAGCGGCGCTCGTCGCCGTCATGTTGAGTGGAGTCTACGGTTATTTGTATTTCGTGCTTCAGATGGAGGATTTCGCCCTGCTCGCCGGGACGACGGCGCTGTTCGCGCTCCTCGCCGCCGTGATGTACGCGACCCGGCGGCTCGACCGCGGCGACGATGTGGCCACGGCAGCGGCGACCGCGGCACGAACATGACCCCACGACCGAAACGACTCCTGCGGCTGTGGTGCGCTTTGCAGGGGCTGCTGCCGCTGGATGGAACGAACGTCACGCGCATCCGCGACGCCGCAGCATCGGTCAACGAAACGCCGCGGTTACCACCACCGGCAGCGACCACGGCCGTGCCCAACCGTCCGCATCGACGCCAACGATTGCCGCCGAAAGACAAATGCTGATTCGCTTGCGCTGGCCGCCGCGACGGAGACGTTGAGCGGATGAGTCTGATGCAAGTGAAGGCGGAAATCGGCGCTGCGTCTGCCGATGCGGCGGATCAGGCTTTGCTCGAAGCGGGATTCGAGCGTTGGAGCATCCTCGAGGATGTGCCGGCGAAGCGCGCCTGGGTCGTCGGAATTCTGCCGGGGGAGAAGGAGGCCCGCGATGCCTGGACGGAAGTGCAGTCAGCGTTCCAGCAAGCAGGGATCGACGACGTATCCATTCCGCAATTCCAGAATCTCGCGGACGCCGATTGGAAGGAAAGTTACAAGGCGCATTTTCACGCCTGGCAATTTGGCGAGCTGCACTGGGTGCCAGTGTGGGAGCGGGAAAACTACTCGCTGCCGCCGGGACATTCCGTGCTCTGGCTCGACCCGGGGCTTGCCTTTGGCACCGGCAACCACGAGACGACGCGGCTTTGTGTCGAACGGCTGGTCGCGCTTGCACAGGAGCGCGGGATCACGGGCCGGGTTGTCGATGCCGGATGCGGCTCCGGAATACTCGCTTTGTCGGCCGCACTGCTCGGCTTCGCTGATGTCACGGGATTCGACAACGATCCCGAGGCGATTCGCGTCAGCCAGGAGAATGCGGCGCAGAACGGACTGAGCGAGCGGGTGCGGTTTTTCATCGCTGATCTCGCGACCGGACTGGAGGGTGCACCGGCGGATTTGCTCCTGGCCAATATCCAGGCCGACATGCTGATGCGATTTGCGCGCGAGTTCGTCGGGGCGGTTGCTCCCGGCGGCGCGCTCGTGCTCAGTGGCATTCTCGCGGCTGAAAACGCTGCCGTCCGCACCACGTTCGAAGCGTTGACGCCGAACTGGTCGATCAATGCCCGGACCATGGGTGAATGGAGCGACGTCCTCCTCGTCAGGCCGCGGACGTAGCCGCGGCGGTTCAGGGAAACAGAACGCGATTGGTGTGCTGCTCGTCAGCGAGCCGCCGCAGGAATTCCTCGCGTGGGATTTCGCGCGCCCCGAGCAGCGAGAAATGCGGGGTCAGCTGCTGGATGTCCAGCCAGGTGGCACCGCGGGCGCGCAGGTGTTCAACCAAATGAAGCACGCAAAGCTTTGATACATCGGTGATCCGATGAAACATGCTTTCGCCGGTAAACACGCCGCCGGCGGTGACGCCGTAGAGCCCGCCCACCATCACGTCGCCGTCCCACGCCTCGACACTGTGCGCCAAGCCGCGGCGGTGCACTTCAATGTAGGCGGCGATCATCGGTGGTGTGATCCATGTTCCACGCTGGCCCGCTCGCGGCGACGCGGCGCATGTGCGAATGACGCCGGCGAAATCACGGTCAATGCTGAAATGCAATCGCGCCAGCGCGCGCGCGGAGCGGCGCAGGTTTCGCGGCACGTGCAGGGTGTCGAATTCAAGGATCGCGCGGCGCGGTGGACACACCCAGGGAATGGGGCTGAACGGCGTTGAATCGGGCCAAGGAAAGATGCCGTGCCGGTACGCGGAGATTATCCTTTCGGCGGTCAGGTTGTAATCAAGCGCGACGAGCCCGAGCTCGTCTCGCGGGTCGGGGGCAGACCAGGAAATCTGGGGCGCAGCCATCACGGATCGCCGAGAATCTGCCGCGTGTTCGCGGCGCCGCCAGAATGATTTTTGACGTCGCAGTTTGACTTGGCACCAACCTGGTTTCGTCGTGGGGCGCGCCGGTGGTCGAACTTGGCGGAGCGGCATGCCCTCACGCGGAAATCCTTGCGTGATTTGGGCGCGGTTACCTTCGTTGCGACCGAAATGAGAGACTCGCAGCACCTCCCGATATCGGTCGCCGCCGTCATACCGGTTGGCTGGTTGGCCGTGAAGGTGCTGCGAGGATGCGTGCGCGTTGTCGTTTTGATTGCACTGAACTCCGGTGTCGCGTTGTTCGCCCACGATCCGGGGATCAGCACCACGCAGGTGCAGCTCTTCGCCGATCGCATTGACCTCACGACCGGGTTTGCGCCGGCCGACGCCGAGACGCTGCTGCCCGAGAAGCTGCGAACCGGCGATACGTGGACGGAGGCGCAGCTCGAAACTGCGCGCGATGCACTTCACGCGATCGCGAGCCAACTGTGGGATGTCGGCGCAGGCGGCAAACTCCATCCGCCGCGGCGCATCCGTTTGGAACTAAGCACGGGTGACGCGTTGAATTTCCACCTCGAGTATCCGCGAGTGGATTCGGCAACGCTCACGCTGCGGGCGCGAAAGCTGGGCGAGCTTCCAAGCGGACACCGTCAGTTTGTCATCGTTTCCGACGAGCGCGGATCGACGATAACCAAGAAGTTGCTCAGCGCCCGTGATAATCTGATCGAGGTGCCGCTTGCAGGCGCCGCCACGGCGACCGAAGCGCCGTCGGTCAATTCGGGAGGGCACACATTCTGGGGATTTGTGCGACTGGGCGTTGAGCACATCTGGACGGGATATGACCACCTGCTTTTCCTGCTCGCGCTTCTGATCGTTTGCCGGAGCTTCCGCTCGAGCGTGGCGATCATATCGTGCTTCACGGTCGCGCATTCACTGACGCTCGCAGCGGCGACCGCGAATCTGGTTCATCTTTCAGGCCGAGTCGTCGAACCGCTGATTGCCGCCTCGATCGTTTTCGTCGGAGCGGAAAACTTGTGGCGTCGCGGTGGCGAGCCGCCCGGGAGGTGGGGGGTGACGTTCGCATTTGGGCTCATCCATGGATTTGGGTTTGCGACGGTGCTGCGCGACTTGGGCGTGGGACGTGGCGGCGAAGGAATCACGATGCCGCTCTTGGGTTTTAATGTCGGTGTGGAAGTCGGACAGGTTGCCATCGCGACCGTCGTGCTTCCGCTGCTTTGGCGGGCGCACCGCAAACCGGTCTTCGCGCGTGTTGGCGTGCCGGCGATCTCGAGTGTGATCGCGCTCGCCGGGCTGTACTGGCTAATGGCCAGGACAATCTTCAGCTGAGTCCAGATCGCACAGTCGAGGATGCTCGATGATGCCGGCGGCCAGCACGGATGGCTCCGCGGCCGGTGTGAGCGGCAATTTCTACGAGAACAAATCCGACGCGGTTCGGCTCAGGAACTCTTCCATGTACCCCGTCGTTGCCTTGCCCTCGATGAAAACGGGATCCGCCATGATGGCGCGGTGGAGGGGAATCGTGGTCTTGATGCCGCGGATCAGGTATTCGCTCAGCGCACGGTACGCCCGCTCGAGCGCCATTTTGCGGGTCGAGCCGAAGCAGATCAGCTTTCCAATCATCGAATCGTAGTACGGCGGTATGGTGTAACCGCTGTAAGCGTGGGAATCCACCCGCACGCCATGTCCGCCGGGCGCATAGTAGAGACCAATTGTGCCCGGCGACGGCGCGAAATTGCGCGCCGGATCCTCGGCGTTGATCCGGCACTCGATCGCGTGCTTCTCGAACTTGATGTCGCCTTGGTCGAAATCGAGTTTCTCGCCGTTCGCCACCCGGATCTGCTGCTTGATGAGATCGATCCCTGTCACTTCCTCGGTGACCGGATGCTCGACCTGAATCCGCGTGTTCATCTCGATGAAGAAGTAATTACCCTTGGCATCGACGAGGAATTCGATCGTGCCGGCGTTCTCGTATTCGGCGGCTTCGGCGGCTTTCACCGCCGCCTTGCCCATCCGCTTCCGGAGATCCGAGGTCAGGAACGGCGACGGAGATTCCTCGATCAGCTTCTGATGCCGACGCTGGACGGAGCAGTCGCGTTCACCCAGATGCAGCACCTTGCCGTGACTGTCGGCCAGAATCTGAAATTCGATGTGACGTGGCTTCTCGATGTACTTCTCGATGTAAACGGAGCCATTGCCGAACGCCTTCTCCGCTTCGCCGCGGGCGACGTGGTATTCCTTCGCGAAGGAAACGTCGTTGTGCGCGATGCGCATGCCGCGGCCACCACCGCCGGCGACGGCCTTGATGATAACTGGATAACCAATCTTGCGGGCGACTTTAACGGCATCGCCTTCACTTTCGACCGGCCCGTCGGATCCGGGAACAATGGGAACGCCGGCTTTTTTTACCGTGTCCTTCGCCACGGATTTGTCGCCCATCATCTTGATGGATTTTGATTTGGGGCCAATGAACTTGATGTTACATGACTCGCACTGTTCTGCGAACTTCGCGTTTTCTGAAAGGAAACCATACCCCGGGTGAATTGCGTCCACGTCCGCAATTTCTGCCGCACTTATGATCCGATCGGCGCGTAGATAGCTGTCACTGCTCTTCGGGCCGCCGATGCAGATCGCTTCGTCGGCAAGTTGAACATGCAGGGACTGCACGTCGGCCTCGGAGTAAACCGCAAGGCTCTTGATGCCCAGTTCGCGACAGGCTCGAACGATGCGAAGGGCGATTTCACCGCGGTTGGCGATGAGGATTTTTTGAATCATCGGGCTGCTGGAAGGTGACGATGCTTTCGCCCCCGCGCGCCAGAAACGTCAGAACGGCGCTCCGGACAAGGGCGGGCTGCGAAGGCTCTTAGCCCTGCTTCAGCTTGAAGAGTCGCTGGCCATACTCGACCGGCTGACCGTTTTCGACGAGGATCTCGATCACGGCTCCCTTTGCCTCTGCCTGTATCTCGTTCATGATCTTCATCGCCTCGATGATGCAGACGACGGTGTTTTCCACGACCTTGGCGCCGACATCGACGAACGGTTTACTTTCGGGGGATGCCGCCCGGTAGAACGTTCCAACCATGGGTGACTTGATGTACGTTACTCCTGGTTCGTCGCGCGGCGCACCAGCAGGACCTCCGGGAAGCGTCGCCGGAACCTGCTGAGACGGAACCATTGGTGGTGTGGTGTCGCCAGTTGGAAATGGCGCGCTCGAACCACGAGAACTCGTCACTACCGGCAATCCATTTGTCCCTCGGCGAATCTTCAGCTTAAAACCTTCTTCCTCGACCGCGAACTCAGTGAGCTCCGAGCGCTTCATGAGTTCGATGATCTGCTTAATCTGTTTGAGGTCCAAAAGGGTGCCTTGGTTGAGTTGAGTAGGCTGGAAAGGTTAGTTGGAATTCGAGGTCGGCCGTTCAAAAGTAATGCAGGCAACCAAGCAATCATTGAATTTCCGCGTTTCGGCCCAAATCGTCGGAAAACGCGCACAAATCGCGGAAAAACGCTGAAAACGGCACATTTTTTGGCCAAAATCGTGCGTCTTGCCAATAATTCTCAGACCCGTCTTTTCCGGATTTTCAGGGATTTCGGCGACGTGACTGTTCTTCGCGGAGGGGCGGATGCGAGTTTGGCTCAACTGACCGTCACCTCGAGTCCGCGATCGGCGAGCTCGAACCCAATAAACCGGGCGCGGCGATTCGGCGGCCGGTTTTCGAGCCGCTCTCTGATCCGTCGTCCCGAGGCCGCGTCGCGAGCACAGAGAAGCATATATCCGCCACCGCCTGCGCCTAGCAGCTTGGCCGCTGCAAGATCGTCACCGCACTGAAGCAAGAGGCGTTCAACCGCCGGCGTGCTCGTGCCGGGATCCAATCGTTTATTCAGATCCCATGAGCGGGCGATGCACCGGCAAAACCCGACCGCGTCGTCCTGTTGGATCGCGCCAAAGAGTTCGAGTGCGTTTTGTCGAATGAGATTCAGCGTCTGGAGCGTTTCGAACCGGCCTAGGAACATATCATGCACGATTTCTTTCAGGATACCCTTCGCGAGGCGTGTGATTCCCGTATAGTAGAGTAGCAGGGTCCGATTAGCGTGGTCGGCGTCAAACACATGACCCGGCAAGTAACGAACACTTGGCGTCTGCGTCAGTCCGGGGGTGGTTTGTATCAGCTTCAGCCCGCGGAAAAGAGCACCGGCTTGATCCTGCCAGCCGCCGCCAGTGGTGAGGAGCTGCTCCACCGCAAGGACACGGCGATACAAGTTTACTTCGTCCCAGCCCAATGAACAGGTCCGGTTCAAGGCGCCCAAGAGAGTTGCTCCGAGGATCGACGACGTGCCCAACCCCGACCCTTTTGGTACCGCGCTCAGCAGGGAAATTTCCAATCCGCCGCCGAACGCTCTGAGCCGATCCTTGAGGGGCCGGTCTGCCTTGCCGCTGGAAAACCGGGGTAGAAACCCCGCGAGTGCCAAGGCTGCCTTGGCCAGGCTGAAACCTGACCGCGGATCCCGGAAACCGGCGAGGTCCGCATTGGTCGCGATGGTTTCGCCCACCCCGAGGTCGATGGAACGGAGGCGGATAATCGGCTCTTTGACGGGACGGATGAATACTTGGATTGGTGGCTGCCCATTGAGCAATACCGCGACATTCAGCACGGCACCACCGAACTCGAGGCAGTAAGGAGGGGTGTCGGTCCAACCGCCCGCAAGGTCCAGCCGCACGGGACTGCGCGCCCACACTATCTGATCCTCCTTCAGCGCCAGCCGGGGACGCGTGGCGGAAAGTTGCGCGGACGAGACGATGGCCGTCTGCAGCTGCTGATGGGCTTCCGCGACGAATAAAGCGGATTTTTTGCCACGTTGAATCTGGCCCGCGAGCATAAGATACCGGGAGCGGTACTCCGGTCGCGCGATTGCTGGTTTGTTGCGCGAAAGCCACCGCACGAGCTGGTGATCACCCTGCCGTGATAACCGCGCCATGGCCGTAAAGTCCTGCGCGAACACGCGCGTGTCGCCGCGATCGCGACACGCCACGAATTCGCCGACGAGTGCGGTCGCATGGTTCTTGACCCGATCCGCGAAATACCGGCGAAAATTCAAGCGCGTTGGAATCTCCGCTGCGCACAGCCGACGCGATCGCAGGACTCGTTTGGTGATGTTGGGGTCGGGTTTCGGGGCAAAGAACCAGTCGAGCAGCGACTGGTTGATGCCGGTCGCCGGGATTAGCGGATATATTTCCACATCGAATAAATCCGCTTCCGAGTGCTCCAAGCCGCGCGCGTTCATCCATTGCGCCGCGTCCTGTCCACAAATCGTGGCACCTTCACCGGCACGGCCGCGCAACGTGTCGTCGAGCGCATATGGTCGGAACACAAACGCATTGCGGCCCACTGGCGCCACGTCGAGACACCAGTGCGGCTCGAGGCATAGAGCGGCGGCTTCGACAGGAACCCCGGTGACGATGTTAAAGCCGTGCAGTTCCACTTCCGACTGAGTCGCAACACCGTCAAGCCAGACGGGTGACCGAGGCTGTGCCACGACTTTTGGCGCTGGGCTCGCGGAACGGTAGAGCTTCGTCGTCGCGCTTCCGCCAGTGAGATGTTCGAAAGATTCGAATAGCTGCCGGTTCGATCCGAGGTGGAAGAATCGGGCGTTCTCCAGAGGAATGACGCTCGTCGTGATTTTCGACCAGCCAGCGCGTTGGAAACGCGCCTGTATTGCGCGTCGCTGACCGAGAATGGGTCCGATTTCTGAATACAGGTCCAGGAATCGAGGATGTCCGCTGCCGGTTCTGAACGTCTGACGGCTTTCATCCCAACCACAAAGTCTGAACAGGAACCGCAATGCCATCGTGCTGAGCAACCACAAGCCAGTGTCGACGAAGAAATCATAGCGCGGCAGGTGATGGTAAATGGTTTCCGGCGCCGGTTTTTGGAGGAAAAAAGCGATGGGGAGCGGCGTGTTTCCATCCGCTGGCTGTTTGCCCACGAAGTAGACGCCAAAATGCTGCGCCACCTCTGGCGTCACCCGCATGCCAATTCCCGTGATATCGGTGTCGACGGGCCGGATCCGCAGCGGATTGAAATCGAGCCAAACATCGCCAGATGCAACGAGCGCTGATGCCTTCGGTCCGGCTTCCCGCAGCACCTGGCCGTAATGCGGCAGTTGAAAGTCTGCTAGCGTTTGGTCGAAGCGATGCCGACCGTATTCCTCCAACGGCGGAACCGGCAGCATCGCCTTGCCAATGGCGGCATACGCAGGAAGCCGCCGGCTTTCGCCGCCGGCATGTACGACCAGCGCACGACCGGTGTTCAACCAGTCGATGAGTGGCGTTCCGGGCCGCGGCCCGGCGCGCCAGGCGCCGTGCAGCAACGCGACGCTTCCGCCACCCGAACCGAGTCGTTCGCCCGCCGGATCACTGGAAATGAAAGCGTGCGGGATGTCCCGCGTGATTAGCCCGCGGCCAGTGGCCGACCCGAATCTCAGGAATCGATCCAGTCCTGGAGGCACGGAAACGAGCGTGCGAAACATGCGTCATCGAGACTTTTTCCGCGCGCGATTACATGCAAGGCTTCTTCGTGCGGTTGCCGCGCAACGAATCCGTGTGCGGCCTAGCGATCCAATAAGTGAATACACGAGCCTCAGTGGGCGCCAACCCTGACGGAGAGCCGTCAAGCCTGGGCATGAGGAGGGAAGACCGCTATCGCAAATCTCGACGATGGTGGTTGAGCTGAACTTTCATTCATCAACGTGAAAAAGACTTGAACGACGCACGGATCGTTTCATGTTTCGCGTCCCTTCATTTTCTCGCAGCCGATACATGGGACCAAGGTGTAGCGAGGGAGGCGAAGCGCTTCGTTCTTTGCGCGACAAA